>NZ_JBIVXA010000006.1:0-299539 GCF_044768965.1 Streptomyces sp. NPDC090798 | reverse complement strand
CGGCGCAGCCCCGCTGGGGCGCAGGGGCGCAGCCCCGCTGGGGCGCAGGGGCGCAGCCCCGCTGGGGCGCAGGGGCGCAGCCCCGCTGGGGCGCAGGGGCGCAGCCCCTGGTGGGGGTCGGGGCGGAGCCCCGGGGATGGGTCGGGTAGGGGCGGCGGGGGCGAGGAAAACGCAACGCCAGCCCCCACCCACCGCCACACACCCTCACGCAGACAACTCCTGCCGCAATGCATCCCGCAACCGCGCCGCCCGCTCAGCCACCTCCGCAGGCCCCAGCGCAACCGCCCGATCAGCCCACCGCTGCCCCTCCGCCAACTCCCCCCGCCGCGCATACACGAGCGCAAGCCGAAGCGCCGCCCGCCCATGCCCCGCATCCGCCGCCCGGGTCCACCACAACGCGGCCTCCGGCTCACTCCCCTCCCGAGCCAACAGCAGCCCCAGGTTGAAGGCCCCGTTCCGAGACCCGGCCTCCGCGGCCGACCGGTACCACCGAGCCGCCTCCACCACATCACCCCGAGCCGCGGCGAGCATCCCGACCCGCACCTGCGCCCGCCGATGCCCCAGGGAGGCAGCCCGCTCGTACCACTCCTCGCACTCACTCTTCTCCTGCGCCGGCTCCCCGAGCTCATGCGCGGGTGCCGGCGGCCGCCGAGCGTCGAGCACGGCGGCCAGCCGGTACGCGGCCTCCGCGCTACCGCCCCCCGCCGCGGACCTCAGATGCCGCTCCGCCTCCAGCTCGTCCCCGTCCCGCAGCCGCGCGATACCGACCTGCAGCGCCGCCTCGGTGTGCCCGGCGGAAGCAGCCCGCTCGTACCACCGCAGCGCCGCCTCCTCGTCGTCCTCGCCCCCTCGCCCGGCATGCAGGATCCCGAGGTTGAACGCGGCATCCACACTCCCGGCCTCCGCGGCCTTGGAGAACCACGGCTCGGCCCCGGCCGAGTCCCCGACCTGAAGCAACAGGATCGCCAGCGCGTTCGCGGCCTCACGGTGCCCGGCGTACGCGGCCCGCCGGTACCACTGCTCGGCCTGCGCGGTCCGCCCCTGCTCGGCGCAGAGCAGACCGAGGTTGTACGCGCCGTTCACATCACCGGCGTCCATGGCGGCCCGGTACCACCGCTCCGCGGTCTGCGTCTCGCCGCGCTCGGCGTGCAGCGCCCCGAGCGCGTTCGCGGCGTTCCCGTCCCCGTCCTGCGCGGCCCGCAGCCACCACACGGCGGCGCTCTCCGTGTCCCCCGCGTCCCGCAGCAGGAACCCGAGCGCGCAGGCGGCCCGCGCCTCTCCGTCCTTGGCGGACGTCAGGTACCAGCGCCCCGCCTCCTTGAGGTGCCCCCGCTTCTCCAGGATCGCCCCGAGGTGCAGCGCGGCCCTCCGGTGCCCCCGCGCGGCGGCCTGCCGGTACCACTGCTCGGCCTCTTCACCGGCGGCTCCTATGACCCCGATGACACCGTTGTCGCTCCTGCCCTCGCCCGCGTCCGCGGCCTTGCGGTCGAGCGTGCGCGCGAGCCGGTACGCGGCCTCGCGGTGCCCCCGCTCGGCCGCCGCCCGCATCCACTGCTCGGCGCCGACGTCACTGCGGTGCTCCAGCAGATCGGCGAGCGCGTACGCCCCGAGGGCATGCCCCTGCTCGGCGGACTGGCGCAGCCAGTACTCGGCGGCAGGCTCGTCCCCCCGCTCCCGGTGATAGCGCCCGAGCGCGTGCGCGGCGGCCGCGGACCCGGCGACGGCGGCGATGCGCCACCACCCGGCGGCCTCGTCCGCATACCCGCGCTGGTGCAGGAGGACGCCAAGGTTGTTGGCGGCGGCGCGGTCACCGGCGGCGGTGGCAGCGCGCAACTGAGGCTCGGCTCCGTCGAGATCACCACGGCGCAGCAGCATCGCTCCGAGGACACTCATCGCCTCGACGTCGCCGGCCTCGGCGGCGAGCCGCTGACGTGCTTCCTCGGCAGCCTCGCCGGTTTCGTCCCGGTCTGAAGGCTGCACAAAACGCCCTGTCTCCAACAGAGTTGCCTTGTCCCCCATAACGTCCATCGTCGCACCACCTGCAACCTGGGTACACCTGGTATACCGCAGTCAGTGAGGTCACTACAGCGTTTTGTCGACATGCCCACAGAGAGACAAGTCAAACACAGATCTCCCAACTCCCCACGGATGGCGCAGCCTTCGGCGCGTCGCCCATGGTGGCCGCACGCACCCCGCGCGCGCGTCCCGCTCAGGTCGTCATACGGGTGCGGTACACGTGTGCGCACACAGCGAAGGCCCGGATCCTGTGAGGATCCGGGCCTTCGCTTTTCAGTAGCGGGGACAGGATTTGAACCTGCGACCTCTGGGTTATGAGCCCAGCGAGCTACCGAGCTGCTCCACCCCGCGCCGTTGTGTTGCAACCGTACCACGGCGCCGAGGTGGCCTCTGACCAGCGGCTGATCCGTAAACCGGACCAGCCGCCGGACAGGCCCTAACCCGTACCGCCGCTGGGGCTACTGCTGCCACTGGGGCTCGGACTGCCGCTCGGGCTCGGACTACCGCTCGGACTACTGCTCGGGCTGCCGCCCTTGTCGTTGCTCTTGCTGCCGCCGCTGCCACCAGTGGCGCTCTTGTCGGCCTTGGTCTGAGCGTCCTCGGCCCGCTTCAGCGCGTCCTGAAGGTCCTTCTGCGCCTGCCCGTACGCCGTCCAGTCGCCCTTCTTGAGGGCGTCCTGGCCCTGTTCGAAGGCCTTCTGGGCGTCGGTGAGCGCCTGTTGGACCGTCGGGTTGCTCGAGGTCGGCGGTGGGGTGTTCCCCGTGTCTGCCGGTGGACTGGTCGTACTGTCCGTCCCGAAGATCTTGTTGAGCGCCTGGTCGAGCGTGTCCTCGAAGGCGGTGTTGCCTCCATAGGTCACCAACACCTTGCGCAACAAGGGGTACTTGAGGTCGCCACCACGTACGTAGACGGGCTCCACGTAGAGCAGTCCTCCGTCGAGCGGAACCGTCAGCAGATTGCCGTACTCGACTTCCGAGTCCCCACCCTTCAGAAGTCTGATCGACTCGGCGATGTCCTGTTGGGAGTTGAACTGGCTCTGGACCTGTTTGGGCCCGTCGACGGGTTCGCTGGTCGGCAGTTTCAGGATTCTGATCTTGCCGTAGTCACTGGTGCCCGCCTCGGAGTCGACCGACATGAAGGCGCTCAGGTTGTCCCGGCCGTTCGGAGTGAACGTCGTCGTCAGCGAGAACGTCTGCGCCTTCTGGTCGGGCATCTGCATGCTCAGGTAGTACGGCGGCACCGCGTTGCCCGACTTGTTGGTCGGATCGTCCGGGACCTGCCACACCTCGCTGCCGCTGAGGAACGTCTGGGCGTCCTTCACGTGGTAGCGGGTGAGCAGTTCGCGCTGGACCTTGAACAGGTCCTGCGGGTACCGCAGATGGTCCATGAGCGACTGCGAGATGGCCGTCTTCGGCTTCACCGTGTTCGGGAACGCCTTCATCCAGGTCTTGAGGACCGGGTCCTTGGTGTCCCACTGGTAGAGCTTGACCTCGCCGGTGTACGCGTCGACGGTCGCCTTCACCGAGTTGCGGATGTAGTTGACCTGGTTCTGCTGGGCCACCACCGCGCGCTGGTTGTTGGTCGCGGTGAGTGAGTCCGCCGTCGTGTCACCGAGGGTGGTGCGGGAGGCGTACGGGTAGCCGTTGGTCGTGGTGTAGGCGTCGACGATCCACTGGATCTTGCCGTCGACCACGGCCGGGTAGGCGTCGCCGTCGATGGTCAGCCAGGGGGCCACCGCCTCGACGCGGTCCTTGGGGGTGCGGTTGTAGAGGATCCGGGAACCCTCGCCGATCGCGCCCGAGTAGAGGATCTGCGGCTCGCCGAACGCCACGGCGTACGCGGCACGGTTGACCGGGCTGGAGAGGCTGACCCCGCTCTTGCCCTTGTAACTGTTGGTCTTCTCACCACTGTCGTCGGAGTAGTCGATCTCCTTCTGGGGACCGCCGACGATCGAGTACTGCGTGGTCTTCTCGCCGTAGTAGACCCGCTGCTCGTACGTCCCCAGGTCGCCCTTGGACGGCAGGTCGGACTCGGTGAAGACGGGCCGGCCACCGGAGGTCGCCGTGGTGCCCTTGGCGGCCACCACGCCGTATCCGTGCGTGTAGCGGAAGTGGTCGTTGATCCAGTTGTTCTTCGGAATGCCGTTCAGGTTCAGCTCGCGCAGTCCGATGACCGTGTCCTGGTCCTTGCCGTCCTTGCTGTACCGGTCGACGTCCAGATTGGTCGGGAACGCGTAGTAGTTCTTCATCTGCTGCAACTGCTGGAACGTCGGCGAGACGATGTTCGGGTCCAGCAGACGGATGCTCGCCGTGGTGTCGGCGTCGGCGCGCTGCTTGGTCTTGTCCTTGGTGTCGCTCTTGCCCGCGTACTCCGAGACCTGGGTGCCGTCGATGCCGTAGGCCTCGCGGGTCGCCTTCAGGTTCTTCTCGACGTACGGCGCTTCCTTGGCCTGCTCGTTCGGCTGGACCTGGAACTTCTGCACGATCGCCGGGTAGAGGCCGCCGATGAGGATCGCCGAGAGGACCATCAGGCCGAAGCCGATGACGGGCAGCTGCCAGGTGCGTCGCCACAGAGTGGCGAAGAACAGCAGGGCGCAGATGACGGCGATGCAGAACAGGATCGTCTTGGCGGGCAGATACGCGTTGGCGTCGACGTACCTGAGACCCGTCCAGTTGCCGGTCGCCTTGAAGTCGCTGGACTTCACGGCGAGTCCGTAGCGGTCGAGCCAGTAGGCGACCGCCTTCAGGGCGACGAAGATGCCCAGCAGCACCGACAGGTGCCCGGTCGCCGCGGCCGTCGCGCGCGCGCCCGGGGAGGTGATCCTGAGCCCTCCGTAGAGGTAGTGCGTGAGCGCGGCGGCGATCAGCGAGAGCACGGCGGCGGCGAAGCCGAAGCCCAGCAGGAAGCGGTACCAGGGCAGGTCGAAGGCATAGAAGGAGACGTCGAGGTGGAACTGGGGGTCCTTCTGGTGGAAGGGGACCCCGTTCACCCACATCAGCCACGTACGCCACTGGCCCGACGCCGACGCGCCGGCGATCAGCCCCACCAGGGAGGTGATGCCGAGCAGCAGCCACCTCTTGTAGGGTGCGATCCCCATCCGGTACCGGTCGAGGCTCTGCTGCTCCATCGACATCGCGCTCAGCGGCGGTCGCAGCCGGTGCGCCAGCCAGATGTTCACGCCGACCGAGGCCGCCATGATCAGGCCGAAGACGAAGAAGAGCCCGATCTTGGTCCACAGGGTGGTCGTGAAGACGGACGAGTAGTGAACCGACCGGTACCAGAGCCAGTCCGTCCAGAACCCCGCGAACATGACGAACGCCATGGCCAGCACGGCCAGCACGCCCAGTGTCATGAGCAGGGTCCGGACACGCCGGGACGGTCGGCCCACTCTGATCCGTGGCCCCGTCGGGCCTCCGCCGCGGTCCGGCATCTGGAAAGCCAAGGTGCGCACCTCGAAGTTCGCTGTTGATCCGTCAGGTCCCCGAGAAGCGGACCATCCGTCAGGCTCCGTGATCGTGGAGCCTCATCTATGCAACTTACTCACGCTTTACTCGGTTCCCGGATCCGGGTACGAACGAGGCAGGATTGTGACCATGTCCAACACTCCCATGGCAGCGAGCCCGCTCACCCGGGCCGTACTCGAGATCGACGAGTACGCCTCCGGCCTCGGCTGGGACCAGCCCGCTCGCCTCTTCGCCCTCGTAGACACCGCGCGACTACGGACCCAGGAGCCCGGCCTCGCGGCCCAGCTCGGCCTGCAGGACGAGCCCGAGACCACCGGTCTCACCCCCATCGAGCAGGACGAGATCCCTGCCGACAAGCCGCTGGACGAGTTCCTCGGCACCATCGCCTGGCCCGACGCCGTGGTCGGCTGCGCGCTCACCGTGGAGCGGCTGATGCTGCCGCCGTCCGCGGAGGCCTCCGTCCCGGAGGGCCTGAGCGACAAGAAGCTCGCGAAGTGGGTCGCCGAGCACCCGGACCGCCAGGAGGTCCGTATGACGGTCGGCGTCCTGCGCGACGGCACCCGCGACTCGGCACTGCGTCTGCGCGAGAAGGACGCGCCGACCGAGGTCCTCACGGGCGCGGGCCTGGTGCCGGGCCTGGCGGAGGCGCTGTCCGCGACGTTCGCGGACTGACGTCCCGGTGTACGTGGATGGGGGCGCCCCCGGACTTCCGGGGGCGCCCCCATCACGCCGTACGGCCCATGTGTGCCGCCGCCGGTCGGTCCGTCAGCCCTTGGTGGTGCACTTCGGCAGGTCGGCGGTCTTGCCGGAGCTGATGTCCTTCAGGGCGTTCATCGCGTCGTCGATGGTGTTGACCTTGACGAGGGTGAGCCCCTCGGGGGTGTCCTTGGCGGCGGCCGCGCAGTTGTCCTTGGGCGTCAGGAAGTACTGGGCGCCCTTCTCGCGTGCTCCGATCGTCTTCAGCTCGATGCCGCCGATCGGACCGACGGTTCCGCTGTCGTCGATGGTGCCGGTGCCGGCCACGAACTTGCCGCCGGTGAGGTCACCCGGCGTCAATTTGTCCACGATGCCCAGCGCGAACATCAGCCCGGCGCTCGGACCGCCGACGTCGGCGAGCTTGATGTCGATGCTGAACGGGAAGGTGTGATCGGTCCCGGCCGAGATGCCGACGATGGCGCGGGACGCGCCGCTGTCGCTGGACCTCGCCGTGGTGATGGTCACGTCCGTGGTCGCGGTGGCCGTCTTGCCCGCCTTCTCGGCGGCGGCCTGCTCCTTGGCGGGCACCACCGTGAAGACGACCTTCTCGCCTGGCTTGTGCTTGGTGACCAGCTTGGCGACGTCGTCGGGCGCCTTGACGGCCGTACCGTCGACGTTCTTGATCACGTCACCGGCGTGCAGCCGCCCCTCGGCCGGGGAGCCCTTGACGACGGTCGACACGATCACCCAGGACCTCACCGGGATGCCCAGCTCCTTCAGAGCCGCCACCTTGGCGCTCTCCTGGGACTGGCTGAACTCCTCGGCGTTCTCCTGCGTCGACTGCTGCTCGGTCTTGCCGTCCGGGTAGAGCGTGTCATGCGGCACGACCTTGTTGTCATGCGCGAGCCACCCGTAGACGGCCTCTACAAGGTTCATGTTGTAGTCGGCGCTGGTGACCCGGACAGTGGTCATGTTCAGGTGCCCGGTGGCCGGGTACGTCTTGCGCCCGGAGATCTGCAGCACCGGCTCGCCGTCGTGCTCGCCCAGCGTGTTCACCGTCGGCCCCGGTGACATCTCCGAGTACGGCACTTTGATGAACACTCCCGCGCACAGGAGCGCGATCAGGATCAGGGTGGAGGCGAGCATCGTCGCGGTGCGGCGTGGCATGCCACGACAGTACGGGACGGTGCTGTCAGCGCACTGTCGGGGCCGTCCGTACGGGGCCCGGGCGGCCTCAGCGGGGCCCCGGCCTCAGACCCCGTCCGAGTGCGGCTTCTCTCCGCCACCGGGCCGCACCATGACGGCCTCGGAGCGCTCCATGGCCGCGCGGAAGCGCGCGTACCCCTCGAGCTCGACCCCGTCTCCCGCCGTCTTGCGGTTCCGGCCGGCCCAACTGCCCCACAGTCCAGCACCGATCGCAGCCAAAAGCGGAATCAGCAACCAGGCGAGCGACGCCATGCCGACCTCCCAACCCCACGAGCGACCGCAACTGACTGATCAGCAGATTAACCATCTGCCTTGCTAACGCTCATACCAGGGGGTCGGTTACGCAACCGGAGCAAGGGTGAGAACTCGGTGAGGCCGGACTCACACGTCCGGCCGACTCCCTCAACAGGCTCCGACCCACTCCTCCGTGCCGTCGGAGAACTTCTGGTGCTTCCAGATGGGCACCTCGTGCTTGAGGTCGTCGATCAGCTTGCGACACGCCTCGAAGGCCTCCCCGCGGTGCGGACACGACACGGCGACGATCACCGCGAGATCACCGACGGCCAGGTCACCGACCCGGTGCACGGCGGCCAGCGCCCGCACCGGATACTCGGCGACCACCTTCTCGGCGATCCGCCGCATCTCGGCCTCCGCGCTGGGATGACACGAATACCCGAGCCCCTCGACGTCGGCACCCCCGTCGTGATTGCGCACGGTCCCCACGAAGAGCGCGGTCCCCCCGGCGGCGTCGTCCCCGACGGCCCGGAAGACCTCGTCCAAGGAGAGCGGCTCGTCCCGAATCGCCAACAGCCGAATCGGATCCTGCGCGCCCAACTCACCCGGATGCTCAAAGGTAGGTGCCATAGCCCCATCGTGCCGCACCCCACGGCACCCACGAAATACGCCTTTCACCCCGCACACACGCGTGACCTTTTGGAGCCTCCTACAGACAACGAGCCCACATCGAGAACAAGCCCGCTCAGCCCGCCACCGGGACGCCAAGCCCCGTGAGGGAGCGGGAGGCACGGCCCCGCCGGGGCCAGAGGTGCAGCCCCGCCGGGATGCAGGGGCGAAGCCCCGCCGGGGTCCAGGGCGGAGCCCTGCCGGGGTCCGGGGCAGAGCCCCGCCACAGGGCCGGGGGCACAGCCCCGCCGAAGTCCAGGGGCCGCAGCCCCGCCAGGGTGCAGAGGCAGAACTCCTCCAGGGTGCAGGGGCGCAGCCACGCCAGAGTCCAGACGCACACCCCCACGGGGGGCGGCGCGGGGGGCAGAGCCCCGCCGGGGTCCGGGGCAGAGCCCCGCCAGAGGGCCGGGGGCACAGCCCCGCCGAAGTCCAGGGGGCGCAGCCACGCCGGGGTGCAGGGGCGCAGCCACGCCGGGGGTCCGGGGGCGGAGCCTCCGGGGATGGGACGGGTAGGGGCGGCGGGGGCGGCACACCGGTCGCCAGCCACGACGCACCCGCACCCGAACGCCCCCCAAGACTCAGATCCGCCGCCGAGCCTTCCGAGCCCGCCGAACCAACGCGGCCGTACCCAGAAGAGCAACCGTCGCCCCCGCAGCCCCCGCCGCCGTCGCATCCTTCCGCCCCAGCCGCCGCCCAGCCACGGTGTGCCGCCCGGCAACCTCCTCCAGCAGCTCCGCGAGAACCTCCTCGTTGGTCCACTGCGGCCGCCACCCGGCGTCATGCATCCGACTCCCACTCACCACCCAGGGGTACATCGTGTACGCCAGATCCCCGGCGGGCGAAGGAGTGAGCCCAATCCGGTGAAGTCGCGCGGCGGCCCCCAGCGCGACGGCCGACGGCAACTCCATCCGCCGGATCCCGCTGAGCTCCTCGACCTCCTCCTGCTCCAGCCACCCGTCGCACCCGACGGCCAGTTCCCCCTCCACCTTCTCCAGGACGGCGTACTCCAGAGCACTGCACAGATCCTCGATGTGGCAGAACTGCCAGGCAGGCCGTGACCCCGCCACCACAAGGAGCCGAGGAGACTCGAAGTACCTGGTCAGCGCGGTGTCGGTACCACCACCGACCAGGACCCCCGGCCGTACGACGGTGACATTGAGCCCCGGATGCGCGCGCGGCGCCCGCCGGGCGAGCCGCTCGATCTCCAGCAGGTCCCCGACCCCCGTGGCCTCGGCGGTCGCCCGCAGTTCGGCGTCTTCGGAGAGGGGCAGTTCGTTGTCGGGCAGCGCCCCGTAGACCATCGCGGAGGTGCACAGCACCACCCGGTGCACCCCGGCCGCGGCGGCGGCCGTCAGCACGGTCTGCGTCCCCCGGACGTTGTACGCCGTGCGCGCCGCCGCGTCCGTCTCCAGGTCGAGGTCGAGCGCGAGATGCACCACGACGTCCGCGCCGCGCAGCTTCTCGGCGATCGCCGGGTCCCGGACGTCGAGGATCTGCCACTGGGCGCCCTCGCACTCGCCGCGACGCTCGTCGATGGCGATGACCTGCTTGATCTCCTCGCTGGCGGCAAGCCGCTCGGTCAGCATCGCGCCCACGCCGGACGCGGCGCCGGTGACCGCGACGACGGGCCCGCGCAAGGGCGGGCTGGTTGAGTGGTTTCGCGCTGCGCGAACCTGTGGATCTGGGGAACTCACCGGGCGTCTCCAGCGGTTGTCTTCAGTAACGGACGCGCGTGACGCGTCCCTACCAGGTGGCATCCATCCTGCCGCAGGCCAAGAGTCGGCGAAGCACCGAGGCCCGATCGGGTTCGGGTGTCTACGCTGGGTGGTGTTGTCGGGCAGTCGCCGTCGGAACGAACCGGCGGCCTTACCAGCCGAGGAATCCCGTGAGTGACACCCCATTCGGATTCGGCCTTCCGCCGGAGGAGCCGGAGAACGGCGACGAGGGCAAGAAGAAGGACCAGCAGAGCGGCGGTGGACAGGGACCGTTCGGTTTCGGGCCGCCCGGAGCCGGGGGCCCCGGCGCCGACAATCCGCTCGCAGCGATGTTCGGTTCCATGAACCCCAACGATCTGGGGGCCGCGTTCCAGCAGCTGGGCCAGATGCTCTCGTACGAGGGCGGTCCGGTGAATTGGGACATGGCCAAGCAGATCGCCCGCCAGACGGTCTCCCAGGGCACTTCTGACGGCACCAAGGACGCGAGCGTCGGTCCCGCCGAGCGCACCGCGGTTCAGGATGCCGTGCGCCTGGCCGACCTGTGGCTGGATGATGCGACGTCCCTGCCGTCCGGCGCCGCTTCCGCCGTGGCCTGGAGCCGCGCGGAGTGGGTCGAGGCGACCCTGCCGGTGTGGAAGGAGCTCGTCGACCCGGTCGCCGAGCGGGTCGGCGCGGCGATGGGCGATGTCCTGCCGGAGGAGATGCAGGCCATGGCGGGCCCGCTCATCGGCATGATGCGCTCCATGGGCGGCGCCATGTTCGGTACGCAGATCGGGCAGGCCGTCGGCGTGCTCGCGGGCGAGGTCGTCGGCTCCTCCGACATCGGCCTGCCGCTCGGCCCGGCCGGCAAGGCCGCGCTGCTGCCGCTGAACATCGCGTCGTTCGGCAAGGACCTGGGCATCCCCCTGGAGGAGGTGCGGCTCTACCTCGCCCTGCGCGAGGCCGCCCACCAGCGTCTCTTCTCGCACGTGCCGTGGCTGCGCTCGCACCTGTTCGGCGCGGTCGAGGGCTACGCGCGGGGGATCAAGGTCGACACGGCCAAGCTGGAGGACGTGGTCGGCCAGCTCGACCCGCAGAACCCCGAGCAGCTGCAGGACGCTCTCCAGCAGGGCATGTTCCAGCCGGAGGACACGCCGGAGCAGAAGGCCGCGCTGGCCCGTCTGGAGACGGCGCTCGCCCTCGTAGAGGGCTGGGTGGACGCGGTCGTGCACGCGGCCGCGAAGCCGCGTCTCTCCTCCGCGGACGCGCTGCGCGAGACGCTGCGCCGGCGCCGCGCCACGGGCGGTCCCGCCGAGCAGACGTTCGCCACTCTGATCGGTCTGGAGCTGCGCCCGCGTCGGCTGCGGGACGCCTCGCGCCTGTGGGCCTCGCTCACCGACGCGCGCGGTGTCGATGGCCGCGACGGCCTGTGGGCCCACCCGGACATGCTGCCGACCGCGTCCGACCTCGACGACCCGGACGGTTTCGTGCACCGTGAGCAGCTGGACTTCTCCGAGCTCGACAAGATGCTCGGCGAGGCGGCGAGCGGCTCCGCCGAGAAGCCGAACCTGAAGAAGGACGACGCTCCCAAGAACGACGACAAGGGCGACGAAAAGGACGACGACAAGGGCGACGGCACCGAGTGACCCTTCACGACGACGCCGTCCTCGTACTGAAGCGGTACGAGGACCAGGAAGAGCTGCGCCAGGTCTATCTGGACCATCTGTCCGAGCACCCCGACGGCCTGTGGAAGGCCTGCACGGCGGGGCATGTCACGGCGAGCGCGCTGGTCATCGACCCGGACGGCGGCCGTGTCCTGCTGACGCTGCACCGCAAGCTACAGATGTGGCTGCAGATGGGCGGCCACTGCGAGCCGGGCGATCCGACGCTGGCGGGGGCCGCACTGCGCGAGGCGACCGAGGAGTCGGGCATCGAGGGTCTGATCCTGCTGCCGGGCGGCCCCGTGACCCTGGACCGGCACGCCATCCCGGCACCGTGCAACTGGCACCTGGACGTCCAGTACGCCGCGCTCGCCCCGGCCGACGCCGTGGCGGCGATCAGCGACGAGTCCCTGGACCTGCGCTGGTTCCCCTACGAGGAGGTCACGGACGTGGCGGACGCCTCGGTCGTACGGCTCCTGGAAGCAACCCGCGCCCGCCTCTCGGCCTGAGGCACGTGTAAGGGGCGTCCGCCCTGGCGGTCGCCCCTTACGTTTGTTTCCCGGACCGTCACCCGGTCAACTGACCGCCGGCCGATCAACCGACCATGGTTCCGGCCGATCAACCGACCGTCGGCCGGTCAGCTCCAGACGTTGCCCTGGTTCTGCGCCCGGGCCCCCTGCTGCCCCATCCCGTACTGGGCGCGCAGCCCCTGGCCGATCACCGCGTTCTGCGGCGGCAGCAGTTCGCTGGGCTGGACGAGCGCGAAGCCCTGGCCCAGGAAGCTGAGCTCCCAGCCCTCACCGGTGTTGCCCCGCCGCCGCCACACCCCGGAGGAGTGCGTCTGGGCCTGCATCTGGACACGCAGGCCGGTGGACCAGGCGACGATCGCGTCGGCGTCACAGTTGACGTACTTGTCCGGCGTGACCTGCATCATCAGCGGCATGCCCGAGGTCATCAGGGCGACCTTGCCACGGCCGGTGATGTTGAGCTGGTACTTGCCGGAGCCGGAGATGCCGTACTGGCTGTCCACGGCGATGACCTCGTGGTGCAGCGAGGAGTCCATCGCCAGGACATAGCTGCTGTCGACGGTCAGCCCGTCCTGCTCCACATCGACCACGTGCACGTGCTGGGCGAGATTGGCCAGATAGACCGTCCCCTGCCCGTGGCACCGCATCAGGTCGAGACCCTCACCGGTGTACGCACGCGCGCGGTGCTGGCTGTTGTTCTGGTACTCGGCGTCGAACTCCACGAGCCCCTGGTACGCGACCATCGTGCCCTTGCGGGCCAGGATGTCGTCGTGCCCCTCCATGACGACTCGCAGCATCTGCGAGTTCTGGAGGCTGTAGCGCTCCTGGGTCTGCTGCTCGTTGTAGCCGAAAAGCGGGCTCTGCATGATGTGGTGCTCCCCCTCAGCCCCGGATCCGGAGGCGGTCGGTGCTGTCCTCGCTGGGCTGGACGACGACGATGCCCTGTCCGGAGAACGCCATCTGGTACGCCTCGCCGCTGCCGCGTCCGATCAGCGACTGGGCCTTGAAGCTGCGCTTGCCCTTGACCTTGAGGTTCGGGGACCAAGCGACGAGCGCGTCCGGGTCGACGTACGTCTCGTCCTCACCGCCGCCGCAGTCGACCACGATCGGCTTGCCGCGCGAGGTCAGCGCGACCCAGCCCTGACCGGAGATCTTGGTGTTCCACAGGCCCTGTCCGGCGAACTTGGCGAGCCCCTTCACCCGCTCGACGCCCCACTGGAGGTGGGCGTCGAAAGCGAGCAGGTTGGTGGCGTTGACGGAGATCGCGTCCCCGTTGAGGTTGATGACGACGACGTTCGCCCCGTAGTCGGCCAGGTAGAGCAGGCCGTCGCCGGTGCACTTCATGAGGGGCGCGCCCTCACCGGTCATCCAGTCCCGCGCGATCTGGCGTACGGCGGGCGGGTTGGGCTCGTACTGGACGAACCCTTCGTAGGCGACCATCGAGCCCACGCGTGCGAAGAGGTCGTTTCCGGTCTGCATGGCGACCTTCAGCATGTGGTTGCCGTGGTTCTCCATGCGGGCGGTGACAGGTGCCGGGGCGAAGCCCGAGAGTGGCTGGTTCATGACGGGCTCCCTCAGACCTCGTACGGCTGGACGACGATGAAATTGCCGGGCGCGCCGCGGAACTGGAGGTTCACGCTCTCCCCGGTGTCGCCGGGGTAGGCGTTGCGGCGCATCCGCACCTGGCTGGAGACGATCACCTGGGAGGCCGCGGACCAGGCCACGACGGCGTTGCAGTCGGCGAAGGTCGTCGGCGTCACGGGCAGCACGACGGGAGCGCCGTGCGTCTTCACGACGATCGTTCCGGTCCCCTGGAACTGCATGGTGAACAGCGCGCCTCCGGGGATGCCGTGCCCCTCGATACGCCGGACCTCGTACTGGAGGGACTCGTCGAAGGCGAGCACACTCTCCGCGGAGACACAGATCGCGTCGCCCTGGAGTTCGATGGGATGCACGTGGGTGGCGTTCTCGGCGAGGAACACCTGCCCCTGGCCGGTACAGCGCATGAGCTGCATCTCCTGGCCGGTCGCGTTGCCCACGATCCGCCCGGCGAAGCCGGCGCCCTTGTAGCTGAAGTCGACCTTGCCCTGGTAGAGCACCATGCTGCCCTGGCGGGCCAGCACGGGCTGGCCGCCGATACCGAGGTCCACGCGGATGAGCTTCGTGTTCTGCTGGGTCCACCGCTGACCGGTGGGCGTCTCCTTGTAGGCCCCCAGCGCGGCGGCCACACCGGCACCGCCCTGCGGGGCGCCCTGGGGAACACCATAGGGGGACGGCGCGCCGGGCTGACCCGGCACCTGGCCCGGAACCTGGCCGTACGGCGGCTGCTGGCCGTAGCCCGCAGGCGCCGTCGGGGCCTGCTGCCCGTAGCCGGGGGGCGCGGGCGGTGCCTGCTGGCCGTAACCGGGCGGCATGGGAGCCGTCTGACCGGGTGGCTGCTGGCCGTAGCCCGGCGGCGGACCGGGCGGACCGGGCGGCTGGATGTACGGAGCCGGGCCCGGCGGCGGCACGGTGCCGCCCGGCGGGGTGTGCAGCGGGGCGATGATGGTCGGCGCGGCGTGCACCGAGGGCACGGCGGGCTGCGGCGTGAACCCCTGTGCGGCGGGCCCCGGCGCGGGAGCCGGAGCCGGGGCGCCGAACGCGGGGGGTGCGGTGGCCTGGGCGGGCGGAGCGAAGGACGGTGCGGCAGTGGCCTGCGGCTCCTGCGCGGCGGGCTGCTCGTCGGCGACCTCACCACCGAAGTTCTTGAGCAGCGCCTCGAGGCCGCCGTCGAAGCCCTGCCCCACGGCGGCGAACCGCCAGACGTCCTTCAGGTAGAAGTCGCCCAGCATCACAGCACGCTCGGTGGAGAACTCCGCGCCACTGAACGAGTACCGGGCCACTTCCTCGCCGCCCGCGACGACACGGAGGTATCCGGGGGCGATCTGCGACATCTGCCCGGCGCCGTCGATCGTCGCCGTGAACGACAGCTTCTGGATCTGCGCCGGGATCCGGTCGAGCGTGACGCGGAAGGACTCCGTGTCACCCGACTGGGTGCCGAGGAGCTGGATGGATTCTTCGGGGGTCTTCGGCTGGTTGAAGAAGACGAAGTACCGGTCGTCCGAAAGCCTCTCGTCGGCGTCCAGACCGAAGCAGCTGATGTCGAAGGTCAGTCCGGGACCGGTGATCTGCACACCTACGTACAGATCCGTGCCCGCGGTGAGGTCACTGATCCTGGCCTTGTGGCCGCGTTGGAATTCCCTGGCCATGCGTAACGACCGTCCCCCATCCCGAGTGCGATTGCGTCGCGTCAGGCTAACGGGAAACTCTCGGAGTGAACGCCGCCGGTACAGACCCGGTACACAATCACTCCCCGGCGGGGACGGTCCGCCGCCGCCCGCCCGCTACTCGTCGCTCGCCACGGGCAGATGGGGCAGCCGTTCGGCCGCGACCACCCCTTCGAGATAGCCGCGGGCACGCTCGGTACGCGGATACGCCTCCAGCAGCCGCCAGAAGCGGGGCCCGTGACCGGGCACCAGAAGGTGCGCGAGTTCGTGGACGAGGACGTAGTCGACGACGTACTCGGGCATGCCCTGCAGGCGGTGCGAAAGACGGATACTGCCCTCGGCCGGGGTGCAGGAACCCCAGCGCGTGTTCTGATTGGTGACCCAGCGGACTGAGGCGGGGCGGGCCCGGCCGTCGAAGTACTGCTCCGACAGCCGCGCGGCGCGCTCGGTCAGCTCGGCGTCGCCGAGCACCCGTTTGCTTTCCTGGGCGGCCAGCTTGTCGAGCATGACGGTGACCCAGCGCTGTTCCTCCGCCTCGGACATACGGGCGGGGATGAGCACGACGGTGCGATCGCCCTCGCGGTACGCGGAGACCGTTCTGCGCCGGCGCGCGCTCCTGCGAACCTCGATCGCGCTCGCCCCCGAGCCGCTTGGCGGCAGGCTCGTCGTGCTGCGCTGTGGCTTTCCGGCGCGGTGCAGTGGGTCGGCGGGCACGCCCCGACGTTACCCGCTGCACATGGGGGAAGTCCCGTCCCCTGGACGGTTCGATGCCGATCCGCACCCCGTGCGCTTAATTTATACGACGAACACCACCGCCTGTGGACAACTTTCGGCACGGTTCGGCCGGGCCGGGCATGCTGGCATTCGATCGGCGGGCCCGGGACGGACCCCGCCGACACACGGGGATGCTCTACGGGTACGGGGGTCGGTCATGCATCCGATGGTGAAGCCCGCGCTGCGGCGCGGCTGGCGGGATCTCAACACCGTGCAGTTCGGAATGGCGCCCGCGCACGCGATGGTGCTGGGCCCGGTGGACACGGCGACAGGCAGCTTTCTCGACCTGCTGAACGGAACACGCGGGCTGCCGCTCCTTCGCGACCTGGGACGCGCGATGGGCCTGCCCGACGGTCATGTCGACGCACTCGTGGAGCGGCTGGCCCGCTCCGGTCTGCTGGACGACGCGACGGGCGGCGGCCGGGCCGCGGACGCCCTGCGCGAGAAGAAGGCGGTCCTGGACCGGCTCCGCCCCGACCTCGCGGCCCTGTCCCTCGTCGCCCGCGCGCCGGGCGACGCCATGAAGCATCTGGCCGCCCGCGGCTCCCTGCGCGTGCAGGTGCGGGGCGCCGGCCGGGTGGGAGTCGTCCTGGCCTCCCTCCTGGCCGGCGCGGGTGTCGGCCAGGTCGAGGTGCGCGACATCGGCAGCGTCGAACCCTGGGACGTGGCACCGGGCGGACTGCCCCCGGCGTCCATCGGCGAGCGCCGGGAGGAAGCCGCCCGGCGCGCGGTGCGCCGAGCGGCACCGGATAGACCACCACGGCCCGCCGGCGAAGGAGAGGAACTCGGTCTTTCCCTGGTGATCCTCGCGCCCCGGGACGGCCTGGCGGTGCACGCCCCCGATCCCGCCGTCGCCGAGCCCCTCATCACCTCCGGCACACCCCATCTGTACGCGGGAGTCGTGGAGGGAACGGGTGTCGTCGGCCCCCTGGTGCTGCCCGGCGACACCGGCTGCGCGGGCTGCCTGGACCAGCAGCGCGTCGACCGGGACCCGACCTGGCCACGCCTGATCGCCCAGTGGCGCTCCGGCACCTCGCACCAGGTCCCGGCGTGCGACCTCGCGCTGGCGACCGGCGTCGCCGGACTCGCGGCAGGACACGCCCTCGCCTTCCTCGACGGAAGGCTGCCTTCCAGCGCCGGGGCACGCTGGGAGACCTCCGTGCCGGGCTTCGACTGGCATGCGAAGCCGGTGTCCTCGCATCCCGCATGCCCGTGCGGCGCAGCGGAGAAAAGTAAGAAGGGGGAGCGCGCCGCCGAGGACGGGCAGCCGCACGAGACAATGGCGGGGCAACAGCCGCACGCGGCACGGCTGTCTGGGACTTGGAGGGCGCATGTCTGATCTTCCCCGGAAGGCGGTCACCCGTACTGCCAAACTCGCCGCTCTACCGCTCGGCTTCGCCGGGCGAGCGACCTGGGGGCTGGGCAAGAGGATCGGCGGGAAGTCCGCGGAGATCGTCGGCCGCGAGCTGCAGCAGCGCACGGCGGAGCAGCTCTTCAAGGTCCTCGGCGAGTTGAAGGGGGGTGCCATGAAGTTCGGACAGGCGCTGTCCGTCTTCGAGTCGGCGCTGCCCGAGGAGGTCGCGGGACCCTATCGCGCGGCGCTGACGAAGCTCCAGGAGGCGGCGCCGCCGATGCCGACGCGCACGGTGCACTCCGTTCTGCGGGAGCGTCTCGGCGAGGACTGGTCCGAGCTGTTCCAGAAGTTCGAGGACAAGCCGTCCGCGGCGGCCTCGATCGGCCAGGTGCACCGGGCGGTGTGGCACGACGGACGCGAGGTCGCCGTCAAGGTGCAGTACCCGGGAGCGGGCGAGGCCCTGCTGTCCGATCTGACCCAGCTCAGCCGATTCGCCAGGCTCCTGGGTCCCCTGATCCCCGGCATGGACATCAAGCCGCTCATCGCGGAGCTGCGCGACCGGGTGTCCGAGGAGCTCGACTACGCGCTGGAGGCAGAGGCCCAGGAGACGCATGCCACGGAGTTCGCGGGCGATCCGGACGTGCTCGTCCCGGCGGTGGTCCACCAGTGCGACCAGGTCCTGGTGACCGAGTGGATCGACGGGATACCGCTGTCGGAGGTGATCGCCGAGGGCACCCAGGAGCAGCGGGACCGTGCGGGCCAGCTGCTGGCCCGGTTCCTCTTCTCGGGTCCCGCCCGCACCGGACTGCTGCACGCCGATCCGCACCCGGGCAACTTCCGCCTCCTGCCGGACGAGAAGAGCGGCTGGCGGCTGGGCGTCCTGGACTTCGGCACGGTCGACCGTCTTCCCGGCGGTCTGCCCGCCACGATCGGCTACTCCCTCCGGATGACTCTCGAGGGCGAGGCCGAAGCGGTCTACGAGCTGCTGTGCGAGGAGGGCTTCGTCAAGGAGTCCATAGAGCTCGAACCCGACGCGGTTCTGGACTATCTCCTGCCGATCATCGAACCGGCCCAGGCCGACGAGTTCACGTTCACCCGCGGCTGGATGCGCAGTCAGGCCGCCCGCATCGCCGACCCCCGCTCCCCCGCACACCAGTTGGGCAGGCTTCTCAACCTGCCACCGTCGTATCTCCTGATACACCGTGTGACCTTGAGCACCATCGGAGTCCTGTGCCAACTGGGCGCGACGGTCCGGCTGCGCGACGAACTGGAGGAGTGGCTGCCGGGTTTCGTACCGGGAGAGGACCCGACGGAGGAGCTGCTGGACGAGGAGGGATCGGCGGCCGGAGCATGACTCGGACCGCCTTCGACCAGCGGGCCGGCCCGGGCGGGCCTACCACCAGGCCGAGTCCAGCCGTCCCTCGATCGCCCTGAGGTTGCTGCGGGCACAGTTGTCGCAGAAGTAGTGGCGGGTGCCGTTCTCCATGGAGCAGGTCCACGTCAGCGGAGGACCGTCGGCCGGGGCGCCGCAGCGGGCGCACGCGATGTGCCGGGCTTCGGCCGTGTCGGGCCGCGGCATGGAGCCGGTGCTGTCACTGTCCCCGGGAAGACTCGTCACTCGGCGACGATAGCGCCGTGGTCGGCGTAACGCCCGGCACAACGCACCGCGGGGGCCGGTCCGTTCGGACCGACCCCCGCGAGGAGCTGCTTACTGGTAATGCAGCGACTGCTTTCGGCTAGTGCATGACCGCCATGGCCAGCGCGCGCCGGGCGCGCATGGAGGCGCGCTCGGCCCGACGCTGCATCCGACGGGCGGAGGCCAGGCGCACGGCCAGGCGTTCCCGCTCGGCCTCGTGCAGTCGCTCGTGCATATGCGCACGAGCCAGGGCTTCTGGGATGAGTTGCATCTCGCGGGTCCTGTTCTGACGCGAGTCGTTCGCGCCGGTGGTGGTGAAGTCTGGGATGGCGGAGCCTGCGGGCTCGCTGGCGGACGGCTTCATCGGGGCCTGTTTCTTGGGGTCGTGCGTCAGGGGGCGATCGATCGTTCCTACGGTGTTCATGCCGCAACCGGGTTCTTGCGCGGGCGGCCACGCGGCCGCTTGCGGGCCACGACAACACCCTGGACGAAGAGCTCGCCGCCCCAGACACCCCAGGGCTCGCGCCGCTCCTTGGCGCCGGCGAGGCAGGCCTCGATCAGCGGGCAGGTGCGGCAGAGGGACTTGGCGTACTCGACGTCGGCCGGCGACTCGGCGAAGAAGACCTCCGGGTCGTAGGAGCGGCAGGGGACGGGTACGCCGAGGTTCTCGATGGCGTCGTCGAGCGCGGTGAGCGCAGTGAGCGGGATCAAGGTGGAGTCCTCCGTGAGGCCGGGCGGGGGGATCGTTTCGGAAGGCGGTACGGACGGGGCGTGCGCTTCGAGTTGCACGGTTGGTCTTCCTCGTCTGGTCGTGCCGGCCGGGTTGGCCGGTTGGCGGCTGGTACCGGGTTCTTGTCTTGTCCCGAGGCCCCTTCGCTCTGCCGTCCCCGGTCGGGGACAAACAGAAGGGCCGCGGATCCCGGGTGGGGTTCCGCGGCCCTGAAGGCGCCGGCCTGATCGAAGATCAGGCTGGATCACTCCAGGGTTCAGGCCCACGGAAGGCCCACATCGTGTGGTGCTGCTTCGTCTGCTTCAGGGATCCGGCACCGGCTGCCGCAAAGGCATAGGCCTGGGCCTCTGCCACTACTGCCGCTTCCAGTGCCTTCATCGGTCGCTCATTGCGCTCACGGATGGGAAGAACCGCGAGAGACAGAGGGGACGCCGGCCGGACGGCAGCGATGCCGGACAGACCGGTGCCCAGGTTCGAGACGCCGAGCGGGCACGTGGAGACGACCGAGCGATCGGTCATTTTGGCGGTGCTGATGAAGCTGGTGTCGATGCTGATCACTGGAATCGCCTCCTCTCGGCGTCTTGGGGGACTGGGGTGAGCCAGTCCGACGGCTATTAAGTACAGCACGGAACCAGGGCCTCGGAGAAGGCCGCTGCTGCCGTGGTTAAGAACCTATGGGGATTGCTGGGGCATGCGCAAACTATTTTTTCGACGAGTTTGCATCAGTCACCCTCGGCGCCCCCCGCAGGTTCTTGACCAGCACAGATGGCCAGAACATCGGCCCCGAACCGGTTGAACTTGCGGACGCCGACCCCGGGGATCCGCGCCAACTCGCCCTCGTCGTCCGGCGCGGCCTCGGCGATCGCCATGAGTGTCTTGTCGGTGAAGACGCAGAACGCGGGCTGCCCACTGCGCTGCGCCTGTACCGCCCGCCACTCCCGCAGCCGCTCGTAGAGGCCTTCGTCCATGTCGGAGGGGCAGTCCTCACAGCGCATCAGTTTCATCTCGCCGGCGTCGGTCAGCGTGCGCCCACAGACCCGGCAGCGGGCCGGGGTCCGGCTCGTCCGCCGTACGACCGTGCCTCCGCTGCTCCCGATACCGCGCTCGATGCCTCCTGGACCGCCGCCGGCGCTGCGGCCCGCGGTGGCGACGGAGCCGGGGCGCAGCCCGTCGAGGAAGCGGCTGGGCCGGCGGTTGGGCCTGCCGCCGGGTGAGCGGGACAGGGCCCAGGAGACGAGGAGGTGCTCTCTGGCGCGGGTGACTCCGACGTAGAGGAGACGGCGTTCTTCCTCGATCTGCTCGTCGGTCTTTGCGTAGGTGATCGGCATCATGCCCTCCGCGACGCCGACCAGGAAGACGACGTCCCACTCCAGTCCCTTGGCGGAGTGCAGGGAGGCGAGGGTGACGCCCTGGACGGTCGGGGCGTGCTGGGCACTCGCGCGCTCGTCGAGCTCGGCCACCAGGTCGCCGAGGGTGGCGCCCTGTTTGGCGGCGGCGAAGTCCTGGGCCAGATGGACGAGGGCGGCCAGTGACTCCCAGCGCTCTCTGACGGCGCCGGATCCGGCCGGGGGTTGGCTGGTCCAGCCCTCGCCGGAGAGCACCGCGCGGACCTGGGAGGGCAGGTCGACGGCGTCGTCGAGGAGGGAGTCGTTGGCGCCGAAGCGGGCGGCCGCGCGCAGGGCGGCGCCTGCTTTGCGCACCTCAGGGCGGTCGAAGAACCGCTCGGCGCCGCGCAGCTGGTAGGGCACTGCGGCGTCGGCGAGGGCCTGTTCGTAGATCTCGGACTGGGAGTTCGTGCGGAAGAGGATGGCGATCTCACCCGCGGGGATGCCGGAGGCGATGAGGTCACGGATGCGGCGGGCGGCACCCTCGGCCTCGGTGGGTTCGTCCGTGTATTCGGCGTAGACGGGCTCGGGGCCCGGGGCACGCTGGGAGATCAGTTCCAGGCGGTGGTCGGCGGCCCGGCCGCGGGCCTGGGAGAGCAGGCCGTTGGCGAGCTGCACCACTTGGGGTGAGGAGCGGTAGTCGCGGACGAGCTTGACGACGGTGGCCCCGGGGTGGCGGGTGCGGAAGTCGAGCAGGTGGTCGGGAGTTGCACCGGTGAACGAATAGATCGTCTGGCTGGCGTCGCCGACGACGCAGAGGCTGTCGCGCTCGCCGAGCCACAGTTCCAGGAGGCGCTGCTGGAGGGGACTGACGTCCTGGTACTCGTCGACCACGAAGTGCTGGTACTGGGAGCGGACCTGTTCTGCGATGTCGTGCCGGTCCTGGAGGATCGCGACGGTCAGCAGCAGGACGTCCTCGAAGTCGATGACGGCGCGGTCGCGCTTGAGGTCCTCGTACGTGGCGTAGAGCTGCGCGATCTCGGCCGGGTCGCGGGGCGACTGACGGCCGGTCTTGGCCGCGGCGGCCGCGTAGTCGGCGGGGATGGTCTGGGTGACCTTGGACCATTCGATCTCGGCCGTGACGTCGCGCAGCTCGCCCCGGTCGAGGCGGATGCGGCAGGCGGCTGCCGCGTCGGCGACGAGCTGGATCTTGCGGTCGATGAGCCGGGGCAGGCCGCCACCGACCGCTTTCGGCCAGAAGTACTGGAGTTGGCGCAGCGCGGCGGAGTGAAAGGTGCGGGCCTGGACGCCACCGGCGCCGAGCTGGCGGAGCCGGCCGCGCATCTCGCCTGCGGCCCTGTTGGTGAAGGTGACGGCGAGCACGCTGGAGGGCTGGAGGATCCCGGCACGCACCCCGTAGGCGATGCGGTGGGTGATCGCTCGTGTCTTGCCCGTGCCGGCGCCTGCCAGCACGCACACCGGACCGTGCAGGGCGGTGGCGACCTCGCGCTGCTCGGGGTCGAGCCCGTCGAGCACCGCGTCGGCCGTGTCCGGTGCCTGCGGGAAGAGGGTGGAGTGCGTTGCTGCTGTCACCCCGCCATGCTGCCAGGTCGGCGGAGACGCATGAGCCGGTTGTCCACAGGGAGGCCCTTGCAGTCGTACTAATGCGGCAGGCGCTGGGCGTGCTGTTGCTCACCCGTCTGCCGTCAGGTGCCCTCGTGTACCGGGCCGGGGTACCCGGGCACGGGAATGGTGGCCCGCTCGCGTACGTTCCACCTCTGCGACGACGCACCCCCAGCAGCAAAGGAGCGCGAGAGACATGCCGGGCACTGTGACGATGTACAGCACCACGTGGTGCGGTTACTGCACGCGACTGAAGGGCCAGATGGACCGCGCGGGCATCGCGTACAACGAGATCAACATCGAGCAGGACCCGGAGTCCGCGGCCTTCGTGGAGAAGGCGAACGGCGGGAACCAAACGGTTCCGACCGTTCTGTTCGCGGACGGCTCGACGCTCACCAACCCTTCGCTGGCGCAGGTCAAGCAGAAGATCGGCGCGTAAGCGGTTCACCGTTGGTGCGCCCCCGGCGGTTGCCGCGGGCAGTGACAGGGGCGGTCCTTGAATCTGACTCAAGGACCGCCCCTGCTGTGTGACTTGCGTCACTCATGCGAGTGGTGTGGTGTGTGTCGGTCAGGCGGCTGCCGCTCCCGGGCGCGGCAGGGGCTTGCCGTACCAGAGTTCGATCAGGCGGGCGGCGATGGAGATGCCGAACGGAGGCAGCACCTCGCCGGACTCGAAGGCGGTGCGCAGGTCCTCGCGGGAGAACCAGCGGGCCTCGTGGATCTCCTCGCCGTCGACGTTGATCTCGGACGAGGTGGCGCGGGCCATGAAGCCGAGCATGAGGCTGGAGGGGAACGGCCAGGGCTGGCTGGCGACGTACTCGACCTCGCCGACCGTGACGCCCGCCTCCTCGAAGACCTCGCGGCGCACGGACTGCTCGATGGACTCGCCGGGTTCGACGAAGCCGGCGAGCGTGGAGAAGCGGCCCTCGGGCCAGTGCACCTGGCGGCCGAGCAGAATGCGGTCCTCGTCGTCCGTCACCGCCATGATCACGGCCGGGTCGGTGCGCGGGTAGTGCTCGGCGCCGCAGGCGGGGCAGCGGCGGATGTGTCCGGCCGCCGCGATCACGGTGCGCTCGCCGCAGCGTGAGCAGAAGCGGTGCAGCCGCTGCCAGTTCTCCAGAGCGACGGCGTGCACCATCAGGCCCGCGTCGCGGGGTGAGAGCAAAAGTCCCGCTTCGCGCAGTCCCGCCGGGCGGGCCGACTGGTCGATGCGGCCGGGCAGTGCGTCCTTCTGGAGTGCGAAATAGCTCACACCGTCGTCGTCCGTGCCGAGGAAGTAGCGGTGTGCCTCGGTGAGCGGGGCCTCGAAGGAGGGGGTCATGACGAGTTCGGTGGTGCCGTCCGCCGTCTCGTCGATGAGCACCTGACCGCCGGAGACCACGAAGACGCGGGTGGTGGGGTGGCTCCAGGCCGCCGCGAGCCAGGCCTCGTCGAGCCGGTGGTGGGCGGCCCGGTCGATGCCGCTCGGGGCGGTGAGCGAGATGGGACGGTCGGCGGTTCGGTCGGTCCAGGTGGTCACGGGTGCTTCCAACTCCCCCGGTGGAACGGTTATTTCGGCGGGCGGTTCAGCAGGGCGGGTGCGAAGGGCGCTGATCGGGGTGGGGACGGACTTTTCAGGAAGGGTGGAGACGGGCTTCTTCAGTGTGCCTCGTGCCAGTTCTCGGCCAGGTCGCCCCACAGGTAGGCGCTGGTTTCGACGCCCTTCATGAGGAGGTCGAGTTCGACCTTCTCGTTGGGGGCGTGCCAGCCGTCGGAGGGGACGGAGATGCCCAGGAAGAGCACGGGGGCGCCGAGGACTTCCTGGAGGTCGGCCGCGGGGCCCGAGCCACCCTCGCGGGTGAAGCGGATCGGCTGTTCGAAGGCGCGGCCCATGGCGCGTACGACGGACTGCAGGGCGGGGTGGTCCAGCGGTGTGAGGCAGGGACGCGTGGCGGCGCCGAACGTGATCTCGTGCCGGATGCCGGCGGGCAGCCGGTCGGCGGCCCAGGCGCGGACCGCCTTCTCGATGTGGTCCGGGTCCTGGCCCGCCACCAGCCGGAACGAGAGTTTCACGGTGGCCGAGGACGGGATGATCGTCTTGCTGCCGGGGCCTTGGTAGCCGCCGCCGATGCCGTTGACCTCGGCGGTGGGGCGGGCCCAGATGCGCTCCAGGGTGGTGTGTCCGGCCTCTCCGTAGGTGGCCGTCGACTTGGCCGTGCTCAGCCAGCGCTCTTCGTCGAAGGGCAGTTCGGCGAAGAGCTCACGCTCGCGTTCGCTGAGTTCGGTGATGCCTTCGTAGAAGCCGGGGACGGCCACGCGCGCGTGCTCGTCGTGGAGGGCCGCGACGAGGCGGGCGGCGGCGGTGGCCGGGTTGGGCACGGCGCCGCCGAAGGAGCCGGAGTGGATGTCCTGCTGCGGCCCGTACAGCTCGATCTCGCACTCGGCGAGGCCGCGCATGCCGGTGCACACGGTGGGGGTGTCCTCGGACCACATGCCGGTGTCGGAGACGATCACCGCGTCGGCGGTGAGCCGGTCGGCGTGGCTTTCGACGAGGCCGCGGAAGTGCGGGGAGCCGGACTCCTCCTCGCCCTCGATCAGGAGCTTGAGGTTCACGGCCGGTGCGCTGCGTCCGGTGGCGGCGAGGTGGGCACGGACGCCGAGTGTGTGGAAGAACACTTGGCCCTTGTCGTCGGCGGCACCGCGCGCGTGGAGGCGGTTTCCGCGGATCACCGGTTCGAAGGGGTCGGTGTCCCAGCCGTCCTCGCGGGCTGCGGGCTGCACGTCGTGGTGTCCGTAGACGAGAACCGTGGGGGCCCCGGGGTCCTCTGCGGGCCATTCGGCGAAGACGGCGGGGGCGCCCTCGGTCGCCCAGACCTCGGCGGTCGGGAAGCCGGTCTCCAGCAGCTTGGCGGCAAGCCAGTCGGCGCTGCGCGCCACGTCCGCGGCGTGGTCGGGCTGGGCCGACACCGAGGGGATGCGCAGCCACTCCGCGAGGTCGTCGAGGAAGGCCGTGCGGTGGTTCTGGATGTACGTGCGGACGGTGCTGACGGCGTTGTCAACGGGCTTGCTCATGCTCACGAGCCTATCCGCCCACGGAGGCGTGTTCGTCCGGCGGATCTCCGGCAGACGCTTCCTGTGGGTCCGCCGGGTCATGTGTGAGCAGTCGTTCCAGCGCCGCGCGGTCCGGGAGCCCGTCCGGGTGGACCACCTCACCGCTGCGGACGTACAGGAACGCGGCCTTGACGGACTCCAGGGGCACGCCTTGCTGCTCGGCCCAGGCGAGGCGGTACAGGGCGAGCTGGAGGGGGTCGGCCGTGCCGGTGCGGCTGGTCTTCCAGTCGACGATCTCGTACGTCGCCCCGGCGCCGTCCTGAGCCCGGTAGACGGCGTCGATCCGGCCCCGTACGACGCGTCCCGCGATGGTGAGCTGGAACGGTGCCTCGACGCGGTGGGGGGTGCGGTGCGCGTAGGGGGTGCGTTCGAAGGCGTCCTTGAGTTCCTCCAGGTCGCGTTCGTCGGCGATCTCGGCGTCGCTGCCGGGCAACTCCTCCGGTTCCAGCATCGGCAGCCGCAGCTCTTCGAAGCGGGACTCCAGCCAGGCGTGGAAGCGTGTGCCGCGGCGCGCTGCGGGCTGTGGGGGGCGTGGCATGGGGCGCGCGAGTTCCTGTGCGAAGCCGTCCGGGTCGGCGGCCAGGCGCATGAGCTGCGTCACGGTGAGCGAGGCCGGCAGGGGGACGTCGGTGACGCTCGCGCGGGCGCGCAGGAGCTCTCCGGTCAGGGCGTCGAGGTCGCGGTCCCAGGAGACGAGGGTGCGGGCCTCCTCCGGGGTGAGGCGCGCGGGTTCCTCAGGGTGCGGTTTCGCAGGGTGCAGTTTCGCAGGGTGCGGTTTCGCAGAGTGCGGGCGAGCCTCCGGAGCCGGTGCCTGGTGCGGGACCGTCGGACGGTCCTGCGGGTGTCGCGTCGGCCGGTCCTCGGGGCGGTCGGTCGACCAGGAGTCCCAGTCGGAGTCGTCCCCGTCGGGGAAGCCGTCTCCGGGGAAGTCGTCGTCCCCGTAGGGCACGTCGTCGTACGCGGGGTCGTCGTCCTCGGGCGGGGTCGGCCAGTCCGGATCGTCGTACGAGGTGGGGTCGTGTTCGGCCGCGTGCCGGTCTCCCTCCGCCCCGGGGTGGGGCTCTTCGTGGGACGCCACACGCTCCAGGTGGGCGAGTACGGTCTCGGCGGCGGCGCGACGGCGGGCCAGTGCCGCGTCGTCGAGCGGGAGCGGCCACGCGTGGTCGGCGGCCGCCTCGCGCAGGGCGGGGTTCTCCTCGTCCTCGGCGGGCTCCTCGGCCCAGACCTCGATCTCGCCGTGTCCGGCGGCACAGTGTTCGTAGAGGGCGTGCAGGAAGTCCGAGGGGCCGCGCGGCTTCTTCTGGGAGGGACCCCACCAGTGGCCGGAACCGAGCAGGAGCGAGCGGGGGCGGGTGAAGGTGACGTAGCCGAGGCGCAGCTCTTCGGTGTGCTGGTGGTCCTTCATGGCCTCGTGGAAGGCCTTGATGCCCTTGGCGTCCCAGGTGGCGATCTCGGGGAGCGTGTCGGCGTCACCACGCAGCTCGTGCGGCAGCACCTTGCCCTGGGCGGTCCACTTCTCGCGGCCCTGGCCGCTGGGGAAGGTGCCGGTGACGAGCCCGGGGACCGCGACGACGTCCCACTCCAGGCCCTTGGACTTGTGCGCGGTGAGCACCTTGACGGTGTTCTCGCCGCCGGGCAGGGCGTTGTCGAGGCCCTTCTCGTACTGGGCGGCGGTGCGCAGGAAGCCGAGGAAGGCCAGCAGGGTGGCCTCGCCGTCGCCCGCGGCGAAGGACGCGGCGACGTCGAGGAAGTTCGACAGGGTCTCTCGGCGGCGGGCCGCCAGCGCGTGCGGGGACGCGGAGAGCTCGACCTCGAGGCCGGTGACGGCGAGCACCCGGTGCAGGACGTCCATCAGGGGGTCGGCGAGCGAGCGGCGCAGGTCGCGCAGCTCGGCCGCGAGCCGCGCGAACCGCACCCGCGCGTCCGACGAGAAGGGCAGCCCGTCGTCGTCCCCTTCGGCCTCGATGGGCATCTCCAGGAACGTGTCGAGGGCGTCGGCGAGCGATATCACCTCGGCCGGGTCGACCCCCTCGACGGCCGCGGCGAGCCGGCGGTCCGTGTCCTCGTCGGCGCCCACGCGCGCGTGGGACACGAGCAGGCGGGCGCGCCTGCCCAGGAGGGCGAGGTCGCGCGGGCCGATCCGCCAGCGGGGGCCGGTGAGCAGGCGGACCAGGGAGGCGTTCGCCCCGGGGTCCTGGAGGACTTCGCAGACGGCGACGAGGTCGGCGACCTCGGGCAGGTGCAGCAGCCCGGAGAGGCCCACCACCTCGACCGGGATGTCCCGGGCGACGAGCGCGCCCTGGATCTCGGCGAAGTCGCCCGCCGTACGGCACAGCACGGCGATCTCGCCGGGTGCCTTTCCGGTGCGTACGAGGTGGGCGATCGAATCGGCGAGCCACTCGATCTCCTCGGCGTGGGTGCACAGCAGCGCGCAGCGGACCTGGCCGTCGTGCTCGGCCCCTGGGGCCGGGCGAAGGGCCTCCACGCCCTCGTGCATGGCGCGCAGGGGCTCCGCGAGCCCGTTGGCGAGGTCGAGGAGGCGGCCGCCGCTGCGGCGGTTCTCGCTGAGCGCCTGGCGGGCCGCGGGCCGGCCGTCGGCGTGTGCGAAGTGTTCGGGGAAGTCGTCGAGGTTGGCGACGGAGGCGCCGCGCCAGCCGTAGATGGCCTGGCAGGGGTCGCCGACCGCGGTCACGGGATGGCCGGTGCCGCCGCCGAAGAGTCCGGCGAGCAGGATGCGCTGGGCCACCGAGGTGTCCTGGTACTCGTCCAGCAGCACGACCCGGAACTCGTCGCGGAGGATTTCCCCGACCTCGGGGCGAGTGCGGGCCAGGGTGGCCGAGAGGGCGATCTGGTCACCGAAGTCGAGGAGATCGCGCTCGCGCTTGGCCGACCGGTAGCGGCCCACCAGTTCGGCCAGTTCACGCCGGGCCGCGGCCGCCTCGGGGACCTTCCGCAGGTCGGCGTTGGTGAGTTTGGCGCCCTCCAGGGAGCGCAGCAGCTCGGCGTCGTAGGCGCGCAGGTCCTCGGGCCGCACGAGGTGTTCGGCGAGCTCGGAGTCGAGTGTGAGGAGGTCGCCGACGAGGTCCGGGAAGGAGCGGGTCAGCGCCGGGTACGGTCCCGGGGCCTCGCGCAGTACGCGGGCGGCGAGCTGGTAGCGGGTGGCGTCGGCGAGCAGGCGGGAGGTCGGTTCGAGTCCGATGCGCAGGCCGTGGTCGGTCAGCAGACGGCCCGCGAAGGCGTGGTAGGTGGAGATCACCGGCTCGCCCGGCGGGTTGTCGGGGTCGATCACGTCCGGGTCGGTGACTCCGGCCTTGATCAGGGCCTTGCGGACGCGCTCGGCGAGTTCGCCCGCCGCCTTGTTGGTGAACGTGAGACCGAGGACCTGCTCGGGGGCGACCTGTCCGGTGCCGACGAGCCACACCACGCGTGCCGCCATCACCGTGGTCTTGCCCGATCCGGCTCCGGCCACGATCACCTGCGGGGCGGGCGGTGCGGTGATGCAGACCGTCTGCTCCGGGGTGAACGGGATGCCGAGGAGCTCTTTGAGCTGCTCGGGGTCGGTGATACGGGCGGGCATGTCGGAGAGGCTAGCGGCGCCCACTGACAGCGGAGGCCACATCGGCCGCCGGGACGAAAGAAGTGCTGGTCAACACGTGTGGTGCCGTACGTCACTCGCTGACGTGACGTCCTTGGGCTCCTCACTCGACCACGTGACGTCCCTCGGGCCGAGCGCTGCACGATGCCCGGAAAGCGCAGTGCGTGCAGTGTTGTCCCGTGGTCGGTGAGAACCGTTCGTCGAGGACCTTCCCGGCCGCGGTGGCCAGCAGGTCGCCGACCCACTCACCCTCCAGGGGCTCCTGGGCCTGCACCTTGGGGAGGGTCTCGCCGCCGTTCTTCTTGGCGGCACCCTGGCGCAGCTGGACGAGTTCCGCGCCGCCCGGCTCGGGGCGTACGCCGTCGAAGGTGTCGTCGACGGCCCCCTCGCGGACGGCGAGCTGGTAGACGGCGAGCTGCGGGTGGTGCGCCACCTCCGCGGCGCTGGGCGCGTGTTTGCCGGTCTTGAAGTCCACGACGTAGGCGCGGCCCTCGGTGTCCGTCTCGACGCGGTCCATGGAGCCCCGGATGCGCACCTCGTAGTCGCCCGCCTCCAGGGTCACGTCGAAGTCGTGCTCACTGGCCACCGGCACACGTCCCGCACGGACGCCGTTGGAGTCGACGTGCCACTTCAGGAAGCGTTCGAGCGCCACGCGCGCGTGCTCCTTCTCCTGCGCGGACTTCCAGGGCGCGTCGAAGGCGAGCGCGTTCCACACGGAGTCCAGACGCTCCATGAGGACGGCGAGGTCGGCGGGGGTGCGTCCGGAGGCGACCTCGTCGGCGAGGACGTGCACCACATTGCCGAAGCCCTGGGCGGCGGTGGCGGGCGCGTCGGCCTTGACCTCGCGGCCCAGGAACCACTGCAGGGCGCAGGTGTTGGCGAGCTGGTCGAGGGCGCTTCCGGAGAGCACGACGGGCTGGTCGCGGTCGCGCAGCGGCACCTTGCTCTCGGTCGGCTCGTACATGCCCCACCAGCGGTAGGGGTGCGCGGACGGCACGAGGGGGCGGCCGTCCTCGTCGCCGAGGGCGGCGAGCTTGGCCAGGCGATGGGCCGCGGCCTGCCGGAGGGCGTCCGAGACCCGCGGGTCGACCGTGGTGGCGCGCAGTTCGGCGACCAGGGCGGCGACGGACAGCGGGCGGCGGGGGCGGCCGGTGACGTCCCTGGGTTCGGCGCCGAGTTCGGTGAGGAAGCGGGAGGGCTGGTCGCCGTCGTCGGCGGGGGCCTTCACGGCGGTGACGATCAGGCGTTCACGCGCGCGAGTGGCGGCCACGTAGAACAGACGGCGCTCTTCGGAGAGGAGCGCTCCGGGTGTGAGGGGTTCGGCGAGGCCGTCGCGTCCGATGCGGTCGGCCTCCAGCAGGGAGCCGCGGCGGCGCAGGTCCGGCCACAGGCCCTCCTGGACGCCCGCGACGACGACGAGGCGCCACTCCAGGCCCTTGGAGCGGTGCGCGGTCATCAGGCGTACGGCGGCGGGGCGCACCGCCCTGCGGGTGAGCGTGTCGGCGGCGATGTCCTGGGCCTCGATCTCCTCCAGGAAGTTAAGGGCACCGCGCCCACCGGTGCGTTCCTCGGCGCGGGCCGCGGTCGCGAACAGCGCGCAGACGGCGTCGAGGTCGCGGTCGGCGTTGCGTCCGGCCGCGCCACCGCGCCGGGCGGCCCGCTCCAGGCGCCGCGGCCACGGTGTTCCCTCCCAGAGGTCCCACAGCGCCTCCTCGGCCGTCCCGCCGCCCGCCAGGCGCTCCCGTGCCTTGCGCAGCAGCGCGCCGAGGCGCTGGGCTCCCCGGGCGTACGCCGGGTCGTGCGCGACGAGCCGCTCCGGCTCGGCCAGCGCGCGGGTGAGCAGTTCGTCGGAGGGCGGCGGTACGTGGTTGCCGGCGGCGCGCTCCTCCTCGCGCAGCGCGCGCCCCAGGCGCCGCAGATCGGCCGCGTCCATGCTCGCGAGGGGCGAGGCGAGCAGGGTGAGCGCGGTTTCGGTGTCGAGCCAGGGCGCTGCTTGCGCGTCGGCATCCTCAGGTACGTCGATGCCTTCAGGTACATCGGCATCCTCGGGCGCATCGGCGTCTTCAGGTACGTCGGCGTCCTCAGGCGCATCGGCGTCTTCAGGTACGGCACTGTCGCCGCCGGAGGGCGCGGCCGTACCCGACTCCGCGCGTGCCACCGCCCGCAGTGCCGTCAGCAAAGGCGTCACCGCCGGTTCGTGCCGCAGCGGCAGGTCGTCACCGTCGATGTCGAGCGGCACGCCCGCCGCGGTGAGCGCCCGCCTGATCGTCGGGATCGTGCGGGCGCCGGCGCGCACCAGGACGGCCATGTCGCCCCAGGGGACGCCGTCCTCCAGATGGGCGCGGCGCAGGATGTCCGCGATGTTGTCCAGCTCCGTGCCCGCCGTCGGGTACGTGTAGACCTCGACGGTGCCGCCGTCCCGTACCGGAGACAGCTGGCGGTGGGCGCGTACCTTCTCCGCCGGAAGGCGGGTCAGCGGCATGCGCTGGGTGATCAGACGGGTGGCGGTCAGCAGGGTGGCGCCGGAGCGGCGGGAGGTGCGCAGCACCTCGACCGGCGCGGGGCGGCCGTCCGCGCGCGGGAAGGCGTCGGGGAAGTCCAGGATGCCGTTCACGTCCGCGCCCCGGAAGGCGTAGATCGACTGGTCGGGGTCACCGAAGGCGACCAGGTTGCGGCCGCCGCCGGCGAGGGCGTGCAGCAGCCGGACCTGCGCGGGATCGGTGTCCTGGTACTCGTCCACGTAGACGGCGTCGTACTGCGCTGCGAGGCGTTCGGCGACGCCCGGACGCCCGGCGAGCAGCACCGCGCGGTGGACGAGTTCCGCGTAGTCGAGCACTCCTTGGAGGTCGAGAACGTCCAGGTACTCGGCGAGGAAGGCGGCGGCGGCGCCCCAGTCGGGGCGGCCGATGCGCCGGGCGAAGGCGGTCAGGGCGTCGGGGCTCAGGCCCAGTTCACGGCTGCGTGCCAGTACCGCGCGGACCTCGTCGGCGAAGCCACGCGTGGTCAGGCAGGCGCGCAGCTCGTCCGGCCAGCGGACATGGGCGAGGCCGAGCCGCTCCAGGTCGGGCTGGCCCGCGAGCAGTTCGCGCACCGCCACGTCCTGTTCGGGTCCGGACAGCAGCCGCAGGGGCTCCACGAACAGGTCGCTGTCCTGGTGGGCGCGGACCAGGGCGTAGCAGAACGAGTGGAAGGTGGTCGCCCGGGGGGCGCGGGCGGCCCCTATGCGCAGCGCCATGCGGTCGCGCAGCTCGACGGCCGCCTTGCGGCTGAACGTCAGCACCAGGATGCGTTCCGGGTCGCCGCCCCGCGCGATCCGGGCCGCGACGGATTCGACGAGCGTGGTCGTCTTGCCGGTGCCGGGGCCGGCCAGCACGAGCAGTGGGCCCGTGTCATGGTCAACCACCGCGCGCTGCTCTGCGTCCAGACGAGGGGGCCCCACTCGGACCGGCGCGGTACGCACCAGTCGGTACGCGCCGCGGGTCCCCTGCCGCACCTGGGGGTGCGACAGGCGCCTGGTGGAAGAAGAGGAGCTCACGTGGTTCGCCGGTCCTGGAGGTTGTGCTGGTGGGCAGAGCACCGCGCGTTCAGGGCGGTGGCCGCGGGGTGAGGGGGATGCGTGCCGTCGACGCTACGCCGGTGAGCACCGTGGAAGGAGGGCTTCCCCTTCTTCCCTCACACCACGTGCGTCCCCCGGTTCTCGAACGTACGGCATGTCACGGACGTGCCGCGTTTCCCCCGTACGGGCCACAGGTTCCCCATCGCCCCGTCCGATGCCGGAAGCTGTCAGGTGTGACCCTGCGCGCGTTCGCCGCCGTCCCATCGTGCCCGTCTCATGTCGATGCGCGGCAGATGCCCCTCGGAGGCCCTGCTCGCCTCCTTCAGGGGCGTGCCCTCGTCGCGGTAGTGGCCCAGCGCCTCGAGTTCGTGGCCCGGGAGCAGCGCGCCGTCCGCGCGGACGACCCGCCACCACGGGACCGCTCCTCCGTAGAGGGCCATCACCCGGCCCGCCTGGCGCGGTCCGCCCTCCTCGAGCCACTCGGCGACGTCCCCGTACGTCATCACGTGCCCGGGCGGGATCGACTCGGCGACCTCAAGGACCCGCTCCGCGTACTCCGGCAGGGCATCCGTCGGAAGGCTCTCCTCGCTCATCCGCCCCATCCTGCCCCATCCCACCGACAGTGCCACGATTCGGTGACTGTGCGTATCCCTCGCCATGGAGGCGCACTTCGGGCAGACTGTGCGCCCCCGTATTTGCACCCTGATGCCCCCGTGTGTCGGTGGGGCATGCCACCATCGTGCGGGCGGTGACTGGTGATACGAGATCAAGAAGAGACGATGAGGCAGCAGGGCGTGCATCCCGAAGACGCGGAGAGCACCTCCGCGGTCTCGTCGCGTCCGGACACCGGCGACACCACCCCGAAGGACCCGGGCGAGGCGGCGGACGAGCCCACCACGACGGTGGACGAAGAGCCCGTTCCTGACACCCACGGAAGAGCCCTGAAGCGGCTCGGTGCGCAGGACGACTGCGGCGACGAGGTCCACAACGACGAGGTCGAGGGCGACGAACCGCTGCTGCCCGCGCGCGTGCACCGTCCGTCCGATCTGATGCGGCTCCTGGTCGGCGTCCTCGCCATCGCCGTGCTGCTGGCCGTCGCCGCGTTCGCGCACGGCACCACCTCTGGGCTCGAACAGGACATCAACAAGGGCACCGGCCAGGCACCCGATCTGCTGATCAAGATCGCGGGTCTGGCGTCGAGCATCGCGATCCTCCTGGTGCCGGTCGCCTTCGCGATCGAGCGGCTGATCAAGCGGGACGGGCTGCGCATCGCCGACGGCGTGCTGGCCGCGGTCCTCGCGCACGGAGTGACACTCGCCACGGACCTGTGGGTCGCCAAGGGCGCCCCGAGCTCCATCCAGGAGGCGCTCACCCAGCCCTCGCCGGGTGACATCCATGCCCTGACCGACCCGGTGCACGGCTATCTGGCGCCGGTCATCGCATACATGACAGCCGTCGGGATGTCCCGCAGACCGCGCTGGCGCGCGGTGCTGTGGGTGGTGCTGCTCCTCGACGCCTTCTCCATGCTGGTCACCGGCTACACCACACCGTTCTCGATCATCCTGACGGTGCTGATCGGCTGGAGCGTCGCGTACGGGACGCTGTACGCGGTCGGCTCGCCGAATGTGCGTCCGACCGGGCGGACGCTCATGGCGGGCCTGCGGCACGTCGGCTTCCACCCCGTCAGCGCGGCCCGCGAGGACACGCCGGACACCACGGAGAACGGCGACCGCGGTCGGCGCTACTTCGTCACTCTGGAGGACGGTCCGCCGCTGGACGTCACGGTGGTCGACCGTGAGCAGCAGGCACAGGGCTTCTTCTACCGTGTGTGGCGCAACCTGACGCTGCGCGGCCTCGCCACCCGTCGCAGTCTCCAGTCGCTGCGCCAGGCCCTGGAGCAGGAGGCGCTCCTCGCGTACGCGGCCATCGCGGCCGGGGCCAACGCCCCGAAGCTGATCGCGACCTCCGAGCTCGGCCCGGACGCCGTGATACTCGTCTACGAGCACACCGGCGGGCGCACACTGGACTCGCTTCCTGACGAGCTCATCACCGACGATCTCCTGCGCGACACGTGGCACCAGGTGCAGGCCTTGCAGTCGCGACGCATCGCGCACCGCAGACTCGCGGGTGACGCGATTTTGGTGGATCGTTCCGGCACGGTGATCCTCACCGATCTGCGCGGCGGTGAGATCGCGGCCGGCGATCTGCTGCTGCGCATGGACATCGCCCAGTTGCTGACCACGCTGGGGCTGCGCGTCGGCGCCAAGCGCACGGTGGCATCAGCCGTGGGTGTGCTCGGCCCGGACCCGATCGCCGACTGCCTGCCGCTGCTGCAGCCCATCGCGCTGACCCGCTCCACGCGCGCGACGCTGCGCAAGCTGGCCCGGGAGCGCGCGCAGCGCGAACGCGACGCGGTCCTGGATGCCTCCCGGCAGAACAAGCTCACCCGCGCGGAACAGACCCAGCACACCGAGGCCGCGGTGGAAAAGCCCGGCAAGAAGGCCGTACGCGCGGAGCAGCGGGCCGAGAAGCGGGCGATCGACGAGGCACTGGACGAAGCACGCGAGGAGGATCTCCTCACCCAGATCCGCCACCAGGTGCTGCTGATCCGCCCGCAGGCGCCGGTCGAACCGGCCCGCCTGGAGCGGGTGCGGCCACGCACGCTGATCAGTTTCATCGCCGGTGCCATCGGCGGGTACTTCCTGCTGACGCAGCTCACCCACATCGAGTTCGGGACCCTCTTCGACAGCGCCCAGTGGGGCTGGGTCGCCGCCGCCGTGCTGTTCTCCGCGCTGAGCTACTTCGCGGCGGCGATGGCACTGCTCGGCTTCGTACCGGAGCGGGTGCCGTTCATGCGGGCCGTCGCGGCGCAGGTCGCCGGCTCGTTCGTGAAGATCGTGGCGCCCGCCGCGGTCGGCGGTGTCGCCCTCAACACGCGCTTCCTGCAGCGTGCGGGGGTGCGGCCGGGGCTCGCGGTGGCGAGTGTCGGCGCGTCCCAGCTGTTCGGGCTCGGCTGCCACATCCTGATGCTGCTGTCCTTCGGCTATCTGACCGGCACCGAGAAGACGCCGTCCCTGTCGCCCTCCCGCACGGTCATCGCGGGTCTGCTGACGGTCGCCGTACTGGTGCTCGTCGTGACGTCGGTGCCGTTCATGCGCAAATTCGTCAGCACGCGCGTGAGGTCGCTGTTCGCGGGCGTCGTACCGCGCATGCTCGACGTGCTCCAGCGGCCCCAGAAACTGATCACCGGCATCGGCGGCATGCTGCTGCTGACCGCCTGCTTCGTGATGTGCCTGGACGCGTCGATCCGCGCCTTCGGCCACCAGCAGCCCACCGCGCTCAGCCTCGCCAGCGTCGCCGTCGTCTTCCTCGCCGGTAACGCGCTCGGCTCCGCGGCGCCGACCCCCGGCGGCGTCGGCGCCGTCGAGGCGACCCTCACGGTCGGTCTGATCGCCGTGGGGCTCCCCAAGGAGGTCGCCGCCCCCGCGGTGCTGCTGTACCGGCTGCTGACACTGTGGCTTCCGGTGCTTCCGGGCTGGCTGTTCTTCAACCACCTGACCCGCAAGGGCGCCCTCTAGAGCCCCGTACCGACCCTCCCGTACGAGCCCCCGCGCGCCCTCACCCGCACGGCCCGCGCCCCGAGCGCCCCGCCCCGCACGACCGCAGGATGGGGAGCATGCCGAACCCGTCTCCGCCGCGCGCCGCTGCGCTGGCCCTCTCCGTCGCTGTGCTGTCCGCCATGCTGACGGGCTGCAGCGACAACCCGAAGAGCGAGGACCTGCCGGCCCAGAAGCTGAGCTGGAAGGACTGCCCGGCCCCCGCCGAGTCCGAGGGCGGCGGCAACGCCCCCTCTCCCCTGCCGGGCGGCACACAGTGGCAGTGCGCCACCATGAAGGCGCCCCTCGACTGGGCCGACCCCAAGGGCGACACCATCGGGATCGCGCTGATCCGGGCGCGGACGAGCGGCGAGCAGAGCAAGCGCATCGGCTCCCTCATCTTCAACTTCGGCGGCCCCGGCGGCTCCGGCGTCACCACACTGCCCGCCTTCGGCGAGGACTACGCGAAGCTGCGCACCCGCTACGACCTGGTGAGCTTCGACCCGCGTGGGGTCGGCCGCAGCGCGGGCGTGAAGTGCGAGGACGACAGCCGGCTCGACGTGTTCTTCCAGCAGGACGCCACCCCCGACGACACCGCCGAACAGAAGAACCTCCTCACCAACACGAAGACCTTCAACGCGGCCTGCGAGAAGAACTCCGGCCGGACCCTCCCCCATGTGCGCACCACCGACGCGGCCCGCGACATCGACCTCATGCGCCAAGTGCTCGGCGACGCCAAGCTGCACTACTTCGGCATCTCGTACGGCACCGAACTCGGCGGCGTCTACGCCCACTTGTTCCCCAAGAACGTGGGGCGCGCCGTCTTCGACGCGGTCGTCGACCCGACGCAGAACCCGGAACAGAGCGCGCTCGGGCAGGCCAGGGGCTTCCAGCTCGCACTCGACAACTTCGCCACCGACTGCACCTCGAAGACCGAGCCCTGCCCGATCGGCGACACCCCGCAGGACGTCAAGAACCGCATCGCCAAACTCCTCAAGGACCTGGACAGCAAGCCCATCCCCGGCGTCTTCCCACGCCAGCTCACCCAGACCGAGGCCACCAACGGCATCGCGCAGGCGCTGTACTCCAAGGACTTCTGGGAGTACCTGACGGAGGGCCTGGACCAGGCGTACAGCGGTGACGGCAAGACACTGATGCTGCTGTCCGACTCGATGAACGGGCGCAACCAGAACGGCCAGTACAGCAACCTCTACGCGGCCAACGTCTCCATCAACTGCGCCGACGAAAAACCGCGGTACACGGTCTCCGACGTGCAAGCCGGGCTGCCGGCGTTCCGGGCCGCCTCACCGCTGTTCGGCGACTTTCTGGCCTGGGGCATGCTCAGCTGCACCAACTGGGCCGTCCCGGGCGCCGCCGACCACCCGGACGTCAGCGCCACCGGTTCGGCGCCGATCCTCGTGGTCGGCAACACCGGCGACCCGGCCACGCCGTACCAGGGCGCGAAGAAGATGGTGGACGCGCTCGGCAAGGGAGTCGGCGTCGAGGTGACCTACAAGGGCCAGGGGCACGGCGCCTACGACAGCGGGAACAAGTGCGTGCACAACGCGGTGAACGGCTATCTGCTGGACGGGACCGTACCGCCCGCGGGAACCGTCTGCACCTAGAACCAACGCCATCCGCGCTAAGAAAAGTGCAGGTCAAAGGGTTATCCACAGGCGCCCGCGGCGTCGGCTGCGGGCGCCTACCATGGCCTGCATGTGATCCGCGACATCCGGCGGGCCGCGGGCGAGGGGGGAATTTCATGACGCGTTTCGCACGGTGGACGGCCGCGGCGGCCGCCGCGCTGCTGGTGGCAGGCTGCGGCAGCGGCTCGTCGGGGGGCGGCAAGGACGAGGGGAAGAACAGCGGTCGGCCGTCCGCCGGGGCGCCTTCCTCCGGCACCACCTCGGGGCTGCCCGCCTCACTCACCTCGCAGAAGCCCGACTGGGGCCGCTGCAAGGGTTCCTCCGCGCCGGGCAGCGGCTGGCAGTGCGCGACACTCAAGGTGCCCCTGGACTACGCGAAGCCGGACGGCGAGACGATCGGCCTGGCGCTGATCCGCTCGAAGGCGACCGGCGGCCAGAGCAAGCGCATCGGATCACTCCTGTTCAACTTCGGCGGCCCCGGCGGCTCGGGCGTCGACACGATGCCGTCGTACGAGAGTGTCGTCGGCCCGCTCCACGAGCGCTACGACCTGGTGAGCTGGGACCCGCGCGGCGTCGCCGCCAGCGAGGGCGTGCGCTGCCGCAGCGACAAGGCGATCCAGACAGCCGAGTCCGTGGACGCCACCCCGGACGACGCGGCCGAGGAGACCGCGTACTTCAAGGACGCCGCCGACTTCGGCAAGGGCTGCGCGAAGGCCGCCGGAAAGCTGCTGTCACACGTCTCCACGACCGACACGGCCCGCGACATGGACCTGATGCGCCAGGTCCTGGGCGACGGGACGATGCACTACCTCGGCTTTTCGTACGGGACCGAACTCGGCGGCGTGTACGCCCACTTGTTCCCCAAGGACGTGGGCCGTCTGGTGCTGGACGCCGTCGTCGACCCGAGTGCCGACACGGTCGGCCACGCCAAGAACCAGACCCTGGGCTTCCAGCGCGCCCTGGACGACTACCTCAAGTCCACCGGCCAGGACCCCAAGCAGGGATCCCAGAAGATCGTGGACCTGCTGAACCGCATCGACGCGAACCCCCTGCCGACGGCCGACGGCCGCAAGCTCACCCAGACGCTGGCGCTCACCGGCATCGTCCTGCCCCTGTACAGCAAGGAGGGCTGGCCCCGCCTGACCAACGCGCTCAAGGGCGCCGAGGGCGGTGACGGTTCGGGACTGCTGGCCCTCGCCGACGGCTACAACGACCGCGATTCCTCGGGGCACTACGGCACGACGACCCACTCCCAACGGGTCATATCGTGCTTGGACGACAAGCAGCGGCCGACTCCCGCGGAGACGAAGAAGCTGCTGCCCGAGTTCGAGAAGATCTCGCCCGTCTTCGGGGACTTCATGGGCTGGGACACCGCGGGGTGGTGCCACGACTGGCCGGTCGCCGGCCAGTACGACAACCCGGAGGTCAGCGCGCCGGGAGCCGCGCCCATCCTGATCGTCGGAAACACCGGGGACCCCGCGACTCCGTACGAGGGCGCCCGCAGAATGGCCGACGAGCTGGGCAAGGGCGTCGGAGTGGAGCTCACCTGGAAGGGCGAGGGCCATGGCGCCTACGCGAGTGGGAGCGAGTGTGTCGACTCCACGGTGAACAGCTATCTGCTGGACGGGACGGTGCCGAAGGACGGGAAGGTCTGCGCGTCGTAGTGGCGGCTGCGGTGGACGGGCTCGGTCCTGCACCCGGGCCCACCCGGCCGCCGAGCGCCCGCTCGACGCGCACCCGCTCGACGCCTACCCTGCCGGCGAAGACCCGACGCACGGACGACTGGCCGGCAAAACCCCGGCCCACGAGGGACCGGCCGACGGAAAGGGGCCCGGCACGCGCGGTGCCGAGCCCCTCCCGAAAGGCCGTACGCCTGGTACACCGGCGCCTAGTACACCGGCTTCTCCGGCTCGATCTGGTTGACCCAGCCGATCACGCCGCCGCCGACGTGCACCGCGTCCGAGAAGCCCGCGGACTTCAGCACGGCGAGGACCTCCGCGCTGCGGACACCCGTCTTGCAGTGCAGGACGATCTTCTTGTCCTGCGGAAGGGTCTCCAGGGCGGTGCCCATGAGGAACTCGTTCTTCGGGATCAGCTTGGCGCCGGGGATCGAGACGATCTCGTACTCGTTGATCTCGCGGACGTCGATGATCTCGATGTTCTCGCCGTCGTCGATCCACTCCTTGAGCTGCTTGGGAGTGATCGTCGAGCCGGCCGCCGCCTCCTGGGCCTCCTCGGACACGACGCCGCAGAAGGCCTCGTAGTCGATGAGCTCGGTGACGGTGGGGTTCTCGCCGCAGACCGCGCAGTCCGGGTCCTTGCGGACCTTGACCTGGCGGTACTGCATCTCGAGTGCGTCGTAGATCATCAGGCGGCCGACGAGCGGTTCACCGATGCCCGCGAGAAGCTTGATCGCCTCGTTGACCTGGATGGAGCCGATGGACGCGCACAGCACGCCCAGCACGCCGCCCTCGGCGCAGGAGGGGACCATGCCCGGCGGCGGGGGCTCCGGGTAGAGGCAGCGGTAGCAGGGACCGTGCTCGGACCAGAAGACGGAGGCCTGGCCGTCGAAGCGGTAGATCGAGCCCCACACGTACGGCTTGTTGAGCAGGACGCACGCGTCGTTGACCAGGTAGCGGGTCGCGAAGTTGTCCGTGCCGTCGACGATCAGGTCGTACTGGCTGAAGATGTCCATCACGTTCTCGGCCTCGAGCCGCTCTTCGTGAAGGACCACGTTCACGTACGGGTTGATGCCCAGCACGGAGTCACGGGCCGACTCGGCCTTGGAGCGGCCGATGTCCGCCTGACTGTGGATGATCTGGCGCTGCAGGTTCGACTCGTCGACCTCGTCGAACTCCACGATGCCGAGCGTGCCCACGCCCGCGGCGGCCAGGTACATCAGCGCCGGCGATCCGAGGCCGCCGGCGCCCACACACAGCACCTTGGCGTTCTTCAGCCGCTTCTGCCCGTCCATGCCCACGTCGGGGATGATCAGGTGGCGGGAGTACCTGCGGACCTCGTCTACGGTGAGCTCAGCAGCTGGCTCAACCAGGGGTGGCAGCGACACGGGGACTCCGTTGGTCGGTCTATCACTACAGTTGTTCTCCCCGTAACACTGCCACGCCCTTCTTCATTCCGAGACACCCGTTCCGATCCGCGAGACGATTTCGTCCCAGTAGCCGGGCATCGTCTCCCAGGGGTCGACCCGTCCGCCGTGATCCGTGCGGTCGGTGAAGTAGATCGTGGCGGCGCCCTGCCAGCGGGCGATGCGCAGCGCCTCGTCGAGATGGCCGCGCGGTATCCCGTGCACGAAGTGGCAGAAGCGCTCGGGCGGATAGTCGGCGGTCCACTCGGCCACCTGCGACCAGCGGTAGTCGCTCCAGGTGCCGGAGAAGGTCACCAGCTGGTCGGCGCTTTCGGCATAGCCGGGGTAGGGGTGGGTGCCGTGGCCGAGGACGAGGTGCGCGTCGTCGAGGAGCGTGCGGAGCGTGGTGGCTGCCCGGCGGACCTCGGGGAGCGCGGCGCGCTCGGTGGGGCAGCGGTGCAGGAGGAACCCGCCGACCCGGTACCAGTCGAGATACCGGTGTGCGTCGGAGATCACTTCGGCGAAGGCGCGTGCGCCGTACGTCACGTCCAGGTGTCCCAGGACGCGCACGCCCGCGTTGCGGAGTCGGCCGGCGGCCTCCAGGCAGTGCGGGTCGGGGCGGGTGCCGGGACCGTTGGCGACGTTGAGGACGGCCCAGTGCACGGGGGTGCCGGGGCGGGTGAGTTCGCCCCACTCGGCCGGAGCGACGAGGGGGTGCGCATAGCCGGGGACGCCGAGGCCGACCCTCAAGTCCGTGCTCGCGATGTCCGTCGCTGCGCTGGTCAGATACGGCATGCCGCCTCCATCCAGATGTCGGCGAGGGATTCCTCGAGGTTGATCCGGGGCCGCCAGCCGAGTCGGTCGCGTGCGGTGCGCACATCGGCCTGCTGCCAGCTGCCGCAGCCGTCCGGGTAGGGGTAGGCGACCGGTGCCCCGTGATCCGGTTCGGTGCGTGGGTGGCCGATGGACGACCTCATGGGTCCGGGCGGGCCGTCGAGTTCGTGCAGCGTGCCCCCGTAGCCGGCTACCCGGGCGAGGACGGCGGCGGCGTCGCGCAGACGTACGGCGCGACCCGAACCGATGTTGATGACGCCCTGCGCGGCGGAGAGCGAGGCGGCGTGCACGGCGCGGGCGACATCGCGGACGTCGATGAAGTCGCGCTGGACGCCGAGTCCGCCGAGTTTGAGTTCGCCGTCGCCGGACTGCATGGCGCGGCGCAGAGCCTCGGCGAGGCGGCCGAGCGGAGATCCGGCGGGGGTGCCGGGGCCCGCGGGCGAGAAGACGCGCAGGACGACGGCGTCGAGGCCGGAGCCGAGGACCAGTTCGGTGGCGGCGAGCTTGCTGACGCCGTACGGGCCGCCGGGGCGCGGTACGGCGTCCTCGGCCGTGGAGGAGCCTGGCTGGCTGGGCCCGTACTCGGCGCCGCAGCCGATCTGCACCAGGCGGGCGCCGCAGCCACTGCGCCGCAGGGCCTCGCAGACGGTGGCGACGGCGACGGTGTTGTGCCGGGTCAGTTCGCGGGCTCCGCCGCGGGTGGCGCCCGCGCAGTTGATGACGACCCCGGGGTGCACCGCGTCCAGGAAGCGGGTGAGGGCGCCGGGGCTGCCCGAGGCGAGGTCGAACCGTACGTCGGCGTCGTCGCCCCGGCCGAGCGCGGTGAGCTGCACGGCCGGATCGGCGAGCAGTCTGTCGGCGACGAAACGGCCGAGGTATCCGTTGGCTCCGATCAGCAGGACCCTCATCGGGCGGCTCCCGGGGCGGATTCTCCGGTTCGGGAGGTGATCATCTGGCGTTCTCCTTCGGGGTGGTGCCGTGGGTCGGACGGAGCGCCCGCGGTGTCGGCCCCGCGGGAGGGTGCGCCCGGCGCGAGGGCTGGACCCTCGGGCGCCGGTCGCGGCTCATGGCGTCCCGCCCGGTGTGGCGTGGGCCGAGGCCCGGGTCAGGGTGCGGGTCGCGTGGATCAGGAGGACGAGCGCGGCGGCGCCGCACGCCAGTGCCGGGACGGCACCCGGACCCCAGGCGTCGGCGACGGTCTCGACGGGGGTGGCGACGAACGAGCAGCCGGGCAGGCGGGCCGCGAAGACCGTGGTGAGTGCGGTCACTTCGGCCGCGCCCGCGGCGCCGAGGACGACGGCCGGGGCGTGGGTGAAGCCGCGTGTCGTGAGCAGGCGCGCGAGCAGGAGCAGCGCGCCGAGGGCGCCTGCTCCGGCGTACGCCCCGGACCCGTTGTAGGCGCCGGGCTCGCTCGGCGCCTCCCGGCACAGTGCGAGCAGGGCGCCCAGGGCGCAGAGGAACAGGGCGAACACCCCCAGGAGCAGGGGCCGCACAGAGACGGCGAACTCCTCCAGGCCTCGGCTCGCGGTCAGTTTGCGGCGGGCGCCCACGGTGAAGAGGTGGGCGCACCAGGCGGCGGGGGCGCACGCCAGGGCGAGGGCCAGCACGGGTGCGGTGGCCGGGGGCCAGGGGCCGTCGGGGCCGCCTTCGATGCCGACGCTCAGCAGTCCGTCGCCGAGCAGGGCGTACGCGATCAGCCAGCAGGTCCAGGCACGGGTGCCGCTCGTCGTGCGGTGCGTGGTGCTGAGGGGGCCTCGGCGCAGCGCGGCGCGCAGGCCGAGCGTCACGGCGAGGGTGCCGGCGGCGGCGACCGCGAGGCGCGGCTGCCCTTCGGTGAGCCGCAGCCCGGCCACGGTCGCCGCGTACAGGGCGCCGGGCAGCAGGGAGAGCACGGCCCAGCCGGCGCGCGCGCCGGGGTGTTCGGGGGCCACGGGCCGCGGCGCCGGGTCCGCGTCGCGGGCCACGCGCGCGTACATCTCCTCGGCGAGCGAGAACACGTCCCGGTGCCGGAACCGTGCGGCGGTGCGGTCGGTCACCCCGTGCGCCTCCAGGCCCGCCGCGATCTCCAGGGGGTCGACGGCGCGCTCGCAGAGTTCACGATGCCGGTGCATCAGCGCCTTCACGGGGTCCACGGCGCCGCGGCGACCACTGCCGAGGGATTTCCGCGCGCCCCCCGAGTCGCGTCCTGAGTCGCGTCCTGAGTCGCGCCCCGCGTCGCCCCCCGAGTCGCTCCCCCAGTCGGCCTCCGGGTCATCCCCGGAGTCGCCGCGTGCACCGCCCGATGCGTCCCGTACGAGTTCGCTCATCACGCGCCCTCCCTCGCGGGCAGCGGAGCTGTGGCGCGCACCGGTGCCCCCGCCGCCCAGCGCGGGCGTCCCGTGGCCACGAGGCGGGCCTCGGTCCACCGGCCGGGTACGTGGGCCTCGGCCGGCACGCCGAACGGCAGGGGGTCTCCAGCGCCGTCCACGACGAGCCGCCGGACCGGGGAGCGCGAGACGATCTCCAGGTAAATGCCGTGAAATGCCGTGATGTTCTGCTCGACCGTGAAGAGTTCGAGGGCTCGCGCGCGGGCCGCCGCGCCCAGGCGTGCACGCCGTTCGGGGTCGCGCAGCAGGGCCACGCACGCCTCGGCGAGCGCCCGCGGATTGCGCGGCGGCACCACCAGCCCCGTACCGCCGATGACTTCGACGACCGCGCCGACGTCCGTGGACACGGTGGCGCGGGCGCAGAACATGGCCTCGACGAGGCTGATCGGGAAGCCTTCGACGACGCTGGAGAGGACGACCACGGCGCCGGACGCGTACGCCTCCGCGAGGCTCGGGACCTCCGGGCCGCCGATCTCCTCGAAGGACACCGGGTTGTCGCCGACCGCGTGCACGCCCTCCGCCTCGTCGGGGAAGAGCTGGGCGGCCAGCGCCTTGCAGTGGGCCAGGTACAGCGCGCCCTCCGGTCCGTCGGCGGGCGCGCCGACGATCCGCAGCCGGGTCTTCGGCGCCTCCTTGCGCACCTCGGCGAAGGAGTGCAGCAGTGAGATCAGGTCCTTGGCCGGTTCGATGCGGCCGACCCAGACCAGGCTGTCCGGGTCCGCGCATCCGGAGCCGTCGGCCCGCTCGCCCACCTCCGCGAAGCGGGCGGCCTCCATGCCGGGGTAGACGGTGCGCAGTTTGGCGCGGTCGGCGCCGCAGCGCTCCTGCCAGCGGCGCGCATGGGTGTTGCCGGGCGTGATGAGCGTGGCCCGGCGGTAGACCTCGGCGGCCAGCGCGCCGTGGAAGGCGGCGAGCAGCGCCCGTACCGCGGGGGACTCCTCGGCGGCGGAGGAGGCGAGGTAGTGCGCCCGCAGCTGTACGCCGTACTCCGTGACCAGCAGCGGCACCCCGGCGAAGTGCAGGGCGAGCAGGCCGGGCAGGGCGGCCTCGCCGCCGGCCGCCGCGTGGCAGAGGTCGACCGAGCCGAGCCCGTCGTCCTCGTACCAGTCCAGCGAGAGGGGGCGCAGGGCGCGCTCGACGTGGGCGGCGACGGACAGCAGGTCGGGCACGCGCGCGGTACGCGCGGCGCGCAGTGCGCCGGGCGCACGGCAGGCGCGCTCCAGGGCGCGCACGGCCCCCTCGGAGCGCAGCGCCCCGACCAGCCCGCCCTCGTCGCGCGCTAGTTCCGCGAGCCCGTACAGCGCACTGCCGAAACGGTCCGCCTCCACTCCGCAAGAGGCCTCCACCGCGGTGGGTCCGCCGGCGGCCTCCGAGCCGTCCAGGACCGCCGGTGCGGCACACACCGCCGCCGCCAACTCCCCGAAGCACTCGGCGAACCGCCGGCGCGCCCGTCGCCCGTGTACCACGCCGTCGTCCTCGGCCGTCCACAGCGGAGCCGTCCGCACCCGGCTGACCTGCGGCGGCAGCTGGATCCAGCCCTCGTCCTCCTGCCGCTCGCTGCGGCTGAGCGCGTAGATGTCGAACTCGTGCTGCCCGAGCCCGCGCACGAGCCGGTCGCACCAGAGTCTGGCGTCACCGCTCACATACGGATAGCCACCCTCCGTAAGCAGTCCGATGCGCACCAGTGCACCCCCGATCTCCCTATGGGGAGCCGCCGTTGACCCGGCGGCTCGCAGCGGGAAGAACGTATGCGCACATGGCGGTGGCGCGACGGACGGTTGTCCATCGCGCCACCAAAAGGGGTGAACGGTCGTAACTTTCCCGTGCGGGTCGCGTTCCGTCGCGCTACGAGATCAAGCAGTCACGTTGCATCACGCCGCCGTCAGCTGCCTCCGGGCCGTCCGTCGCTCTGTCGCGACCGCAGGATCCAGTGCCGGTACGGCGGCCAGCAGCTGCTTGGTGTACGGGTCCTGGGGCGACTCGTACACCTCGTCGGCGGGCCCGTACTCGACGATCCGGCCGCGTCGCATCACCGCGACCCGGTCGCTGACCTGGCGGACGACCGCGAGGTCGTGCGCCACGAACACGAGTGCGAGCCCGAGTTCCCGCTGCAGTTCGGCGAGCAGGGCGACCACCTGGGCCTGGGTGGTGACGTCGAGCGCGGAGACCGGTTCGTCGCAGATGATGACCCGCGGGTCGGCGGCGAGCGCCCGGGCGATGCCGACGCGCTGGCGCTGTCCGCCGCTGAACTCGTGCGGGTAGCGGTCGTAGTGCGCCGCTTCGAGCCCCACGCGCTCCAGCAGTTCCCGTACGCGCCCCCGAATGCGCCCCTCCTCGTCTTCCCCGCGGGCGCGCAGCGGATCGGCGATCGACTCGCCCACGCTGCGGCGCGGGTTGAGGGAGGAGACGGGGTCCTGGAAGACCATCTGAACGTCCGGACGCACGCCTCCGCCGGGCTTGATCTCCCCCGCCGTGGGCTCCAGCAGCCCCACGAGCATCCGTCCCAGGGTGGTCTTGCCACTGCCGCTCTCACCCACGATCCCGAGGGTCTCGCCCCGGTGGATCGTCAGCGACACGTCGTCGACGGCCGCGAACGCCCGCTTGCCGCGCCCGAATTCGCGCCGCAGGCCGCTCGCCTCGAGAACGACCTCCTCCGTCGCCTCGGAGCCGGTGCGCGGCGCGTCCACGCGGGGCACCGCGCCGAGGAGTTCCTGGGTGTACGCCTGCGCGGGCGCCCCCAGGACGGCGCCGACGAGCCCATGCTCGACGGCCCGCCCATGCCGCATGACCAGGATCTCGTCGACGCTCTCGGCGGCGACGCCCACATCGTGCGTGACGAGGAGCAGGCCCATTCCGGTCTCCTCGCGCAAGGTGTGCAGCAGGTCGAGGATCTGGGCCTGGACGGTCACGTCGAGGGCCGTGGTCGGCTCGTCGGCGATCAGCAGGTCGGGTTCGCAAGCCAGTGCCATCGCGATCAGCGCGCGCTGGCGCATACCGCCGCTGAACTCGTGCGGGCGCGAGCGCGCCCGGCGCGCGGCGTCCGGGATGCCCACGCGGTCGAGCACCTCGACGGCCCGCGCGCGTGCCGCGCGCCGGGAGGCCTTCACGTGCACCCGGTACACCTCGGCGATCTGGTCGCCGACCGCGTAGTACGGGTCGAGGGACGACAGGGGGTCCTGGAAGACCATGGCGGCCTTCCCGCCGCGCAGCCGCCGCAGTTCGGCGTCGGACGCCTCCTGTACGTCGATGCCGGCCACGCGCACCGAGCCGCCGACATCGGCTCCCGTGCCGCGGTGCAGCCCCAGGAGGGCCGAGGCGACTGTGGACTTGCCCGAGCCGGACTCGCCGACCAGCGCCAGGGCGGCGCCCTGCTCCAGGCTGAAGGAGAGGCCGTCCACAGCACGCAGTGGCCCGAACCCGACCGACAGATCCGTCACGTCCACCAAGCTCATACGAGCACCACCCGTCGGTCGGCCACCGCGTACAGCACGTCCGCGACGGCGTTGGCGATGACCACGAAGAAGCCGATGACCAGGACCATGCCGACGACCACCGGCAGGTCGACGACGTTCACCGCGTGCACCAGTTCCTGTCCGATGCCGGGCAGTCCGAAGAGCGTCTCGGTGAGCACCGCGCCGCCGACCGCCGAGCCGACGTTGTTGGCGTTCAGCGCGATGATCGGCGCGAACGCCCCGCGCAGCGCGTGCCGCCCGATGATCGACCGCTCGCCGACGCCGTACGCCCGGAAGGTCCGGATGTGATCCTCGGCGAGGGTTTCCAGCATCGCGGCCCTGGTCAGCCGGGCGAACGCGGCGGCCTCGATGAGGGCGAGGGAGAGCCAGGGCAGCAGCAGGTTCCAGGCCCACTGTTCGGGGTCGTCGGTGAGGCTGACGTACTGCGGGAAGGGCAGCAGTTGCAGCTGGCCGCAGACGACGATCATGAGCACCAGGCCGATCACGAAGACCGGCGTGGCGACGCCCGCGAGGGTGATCCCGGTCAGCACGCGCTCGGTGAGCCGGCCGCGCCGCCACGCGGAGAGGATGCCGGTGCCGACGCCGAGGATCAGCCACAGCACCATCGCGCCGAACACGAGGGACAGGCTGACCGGCAGCTTCGCCAGGATCAGCTGGGTGACCTGGGTGTCGCCCTGGTACGACAGGCCCAGACAGGGCGCCGAGCAGTGTTCCACCGAGGTGCCGGTGGAGAAGTCCTGGCCGACGAGGATGCCCTGCAGGAAGTGCCAGTAGCGCACGTACAGGGGGTCGTCGAGCCTCAGCTGCTGGGCGACCTGGTGCACTTGTTCCGGAGAGCAGCGCGGGCCGCAGGTGATCTGGGCGACGTTGCCGGGGGTGGCGTAGAAGACGACGTAGACGATCACCGAGATGGCGAGCAGGGTGATCACGGTGCCGACGGCGCGGCGCAGGACGAATCCTCCGAAGCCGCTCATGCCTTGGCCTCCTTCTTGGCGCTCGCGTCCGGCGCGGCCTTCTTGGCGCCCGCTTCCGCCGCTGCCTTCTTGGTGCTCGCGTCCGCCTTGGCCTCCCGCTTGCGGCCCGTACCGACGCGCAGGCGCGAGGCCGCGCGCGGGTCCAGGGCCGTGCGGACGCCGTCGCCGAGGACGGTCAGGGCCAGCACGGTCACCAAGAGCGCCCCGGCGGGCAGCAGCAGGTACTGCGGAGCCGCCTGGTACCAGACATTGGCGGCCGTGAGCATCTGCCCCCAGGACGGCGTCGGGGGCTTCACTCCGACGCCGAGGAAGGAGAGCGCCGCCTCGGTGGAGATGTTCATCGGCACGAGGAGCGCGGCATAGGTGATGACGGGGGCGGCCAGTCCGGGCAGGAGTTCGCGGCGGGCGATGTGCCAGGTGTTCCAGCCGCTGAGCCGCGCGGCGGAGACGTAGTCCAGCCCCTTGAGGGTGAGGGTCTGGGCGCGCACGATCTTCGCGGTGTTGCCCCAGGCGATCAGGCCGATGACGAGCGCGACCAGCAAGGGCCGCGGGAAGCTGCTGGGCACGATCGCCAGCAGGGCCAGCGACATGATCATCAACGGCATCGCGACGAAGATGTCGGTGATCCGGCTCAGCAGTTGATCGATCCATCGGTTGCCGAGTGCGGCCGCGACGCCGACCACGACACCGACGAGGACCTGTACGACGGTCGCCCCCAGCGCGACTCCCAGCGAGACCCGGGCGCCGTACACGAGCCGGGCGAAGAGGTCGCGGCCGGTCTGCGGTTCGACGCCGAGCCAGTGGTCGCCGCTGACGCCGCCGAACGAGCCCACGGGCACACCGCCGCGCGCCGAGTCGATGAGGGACGGGTGGTAGGTGGTCGGGTCCTGGCCCTCGATCGCCGTGAGCAGCGGCGCGGCGAGCGCGAGCAGGACGAGCAGCGCGACGACGGCCGCCGCCACGAGGGCGGCGCGCTGCGTGCGCAGCCGCCGCCAGAACAGACGGGCCCCCGAGACCCCCGGGACGGACGCGAGGTCCGTCCCGGGGACCTGAGAGGCGACGATTGCCTCGCTCACGGCGCTACTTCACCGCGACCTGGGAGATGTCCAGCACGCCGGTCCAGTCGCTGATCACGATGTTCTTGACCGCGCTGCCGTACAGGCGCTTGTAGACGGGGTGGAACAGCGGCACGGTCAGGGCCTGCTCGCCGATCTTCTTGTCCAGTGCGCCCCAGCGCTTGGCGGCCTCGTCAAGATTCGTCAACTTGTTGATCGCGTCGATCTCGTCATTGACGGACTTGTCATTGAGGAAGCCGGTGTTGAAGTTCGCGCCGTCCTTGACGATCTGGCGGCCGTCGAAGATCGGGGCCAGGAAGGGGCCGCCGGAGGGCCAGTCGGCACCCCAGTGGGCGAGGAAGAAGCCCGGCTCGGTCTTGACGCTGTGGATCTTGTCCTTGTAGTCGTTGATCTCCAGGCCCTGGAGCTTGACCGTGATACCGGCCTTCTTCAGGGCGTCCTGGAGGGCGGTCGCGATCTCCGGGCTGGTCTCGAAGTCCTTGTCGTTGGAGTGCGTGAGGGTGACGGTGATCCCGTTCGGGTGACCCGCCTCCTTCAGCAGCTCCTTGGCCTTGGCCGGGTTGCCGGACGCGCCCGCCGGGAAGTGGTCGTAGGGCGTGTAGCCGAAGGACTTCTGGTTCGGCAGGTACGTGGTCGCGGCCTCGGCCAGCGACGAACCACCCGCCGCGTTGATCACCGACGAACGATCGACGGCGTACGCGATCGCCTGCCGCACCTTCGGGTCGTCGAACGGCTTCACCTTCGGGTTGAAGGCGATGTAGTTGGTGTAGCCGAAGTGCCCGGTGCCGACGCGTGCCGCCAGCGCCTTGTCACCCGTCACCTTGGCCAGCTCGGCCGGCCCGAGGTTGGTGTCCGTGGTGACGGCGGCGGCATCCGCGCCCTGGGACGAGGACAGCCGCTGGTTGATCACGGAGGAGTCCAGGCCCGACCGTACGTCGATCTTGTCCGGGTAGGCCTTGCGCTCGGCGTCGGTCGCCGCGGACCAGTACGGGTTGCGCTCCAGGGTGATCCGCTCGCCGTCGTTCTCGTTCTTGACGACCTTGTACGGGCCGGAGGAGATCGGGTGCTGCTCGTACTTCGTGCCGTTGTCCTTGGCCTTCGGGACGGGCGTGAACTGGGTCTGCGTGGCGAGGTAGGGGAACTCGCCCTCGGGCTTGTTCAGGTGGAAGACGATGGTCAGGTCGTCCGGGGTCTCGATCGAGGCGAGGCCCTTCTTGTCCTTGTACGGCCCCTGGTAGTCGGCGCCACCGATCAGCCAGTCCCGCAGGTAGGGGGCGCCGCCGGAGAGCTCGGCCGCGAAGGAGCGCTCGATGCCGTACTTGATGTCGGCGGAGGTGATCGGCGTGCCGTCCTCGTACTTGAGGCCCTTCTTCAGGGTGTACGTCCACACGGTCGCGTTCTCGCTCGGACGGCCGGTGTCGGTGGCGAGGTCGGGGACGACCTTGGCGCCGGCGGCGCCGCTCTCGCGGTTGCGCGTGGTCAGCGTACGGAAGACGAGGGAGGGGACGTTGCCGCCGCCGGAGGTGTAGAGGCGCGCCGGGTCGAAGTCCTCCTGCGGGCCCGCGTTGAGGACGGTGAGCGTGCCTCCCTTCTGGGGCTTGGAGTCGCCACCGGCGCCCTTGGCATCGTTGTCCTTCGGCCCGCAGGCGGCCGCGCCCGCTGCCACGGCCAGGGTGACGGATGCCGCGGCCACGCGGCGGGCTATGACGGACGGTTGACGCATCGGAAGACGACCTCTCGAATGATGAGACGGATTGACGAGGAGTGAGACGAAAGTGAACGGACGTCTGCCCCGGCGCCAGGTCGTCAAAAAAGGTCGCGAAGTCGGAAACAAGTGACCAATACGGTCACCTACGGTCACGACGGAAGCGGAAGCACGACGCACACGCCAAGGGCGGGCGTCAGCGACAGTGGATGTCTGCCACGCAGAGCGCGGTCACGCCAATCAGCGCCAGCTCGATGGCGGCGCGACGGACAGCATGACTAGACCACATGCGCAGAAATATGAACGAACTTTCGGAGCATGTCAACGTGGCCCCAGTGGCCCCCCGCGAACCCTCCGTCAACTCCCCGGATAGGGCCAGGGGTTGGCCCGGCAGTGGATTCCGTCATGGTCGAGGAACTTGGTCTGCTGTTGCATGACGGGCGCGAGCTCGCCGTCCTTGTCGCAGGTGACGTGGCCGTATCCGAGACGGTGGCCGACCTCGTGGTTGATGAGCATCTGCCGGTACGGGTGAATCGCGTCACCGTAGGTCTTGGAGCCCTGCGCCCAGCGGTACGCGTTGATCATCACCCGCTCGGTGGAGGCCGAGTCGCACGACACGTTGTCCTCGGTCGTGTCCAGCCCGGACTTGGCGCACCACTCGGCGGTGGTGCCGGGGCTGGCCAGCGTGATCACGAAGTCGGACTTGCCGGAGGAGACCCGCTCGAAGGTACGGGCGCCGCTGTGGGCCCAACTCCGTTTGTCGTTCAACGTCTTCTGGACGGCCTGCGCGAAGAGGGCGGCGTCGAGGCCGAGGCCCTGCTCCACATCCACCCGGTATGTGTACTTCTGCCCCTTTCCGGGCGCCTTGTCGAACCCGGGGACGGCGTCGAACTTCCCCGAGGCCTTCAGGGTGGCACTGAGCGCGTACTTCACACCCATCTTCTGGTCGTACGTCAGCGGTGTCGCGCTCGGTGCCACGGAGGGGGTCGGCCCGGTGCCCCCGGGCGAGGCGGAAGCGCGGGCGTCCAGTCCACCGCCGGCGGACTGCGTCTGCGCGGTGGCGTCGTGCCGGCCGGCGGCCACCTGTCCGGCCACCACTACGGCGAGCACGGTGGTGACGGCGGCCGCGGCGATTCCGGTGAACGCCCGCCCCTTGACGCCCTTGCCCCTCTCCGCCTCCTCGGTCCCCGGCCCGCCGCTCCCGGCCCTGCCCCCGTTCTCGTTCTCACTCTCGCCCTCGCTCTCGTCGAAGGCGTCGACGTAGGCCTGCCGGAGCCCCGGGCCGGGTCCGAGCCCGGCGTCGGCCTCCTGCCGCTGCCGGGGGATGCGCGGTCCGGGTGCCCCCTGGGGCATGCCATGTGGCGCCCCCTGCGGCATGACCTGAGACCCGCCGCCAGCGGCCCCCGCTGTCCGCGGGCCGCCCCTGAACGCGCCCCAGCCACCGCCGGGTTCACGCTGCTCGGGATGTCCCGCACGCGCCTGGGGCACACCACGCGCGGGGGTGCCGTCCGGCGACCGGGGCACATCACGAGCGGGCGTACCGCCGGTCGTACGGGGGATGCCGCGCGCGGGCGTCCCATCGGCGAACCGCGGAACACCGTGGGCCGGCGTCCCGTCCGGATACCGAGGCACACCATGCGCCGGAGTCCCGTCCTGGAGTCGCGGAACGCCCTGCGACGGGGTCCCGTTCACCATCCGCGGGACGCCATGGGCCGGCGTGCCGTCCGGATAGCGAGGCACACCGTGGGCCGGCGTGCCGTCCTGGGGGCGGGGAGCTCCGGGCAGCGGGGTGCCGCTCGGCGTGGGGCGCCGAGGCCCCGGTGGCTGTGGGCCCAGGGGGCCGCGCGTGGCCCCCTGCGGCGAGGGCGCCACCGGACCCGTACCCGGCGCCACCCCTTGAGCCGTGCCCGGTGCGGCACCGGGTGCCGGAACCCTCGGCATCTCCCCCGTGTCGCTCTTACCGGCCCGCCCCCGGCGACTGTGACGTCCCACGCCCTGCCTCAGCTCCCCGCGTCCGCGCCGGCCGGAGACGTCAACTCGCCCGATTCCGCGAGGAGTTCGCGGAACGCCGAGGCCACCGTCTCCGGGTACTCCATCATCGCGACATGCCCCGCGTCCGGCAGCGACAGCAGCCGGGAGTCGCGGAAGGCGCGCGCCGCGCGCCGGGCCATGCGGTAGGCGACGAGCTGGTCACGGCCGCCGTAGACGAGCAGCGTCGGCGCGAGCACCCGCTCGGCCTGGCGCCACAGCCCGTGCTGGCCGCCCAGCGTGTAGGCGTTCACGAGGCCGCGCGACGAACGCGCCATGGCGTCCCAGAAGTAGGGCAGCGCGAGCCGTCGCTCCATCTCCTCGACCGCGTCGCGGAACCCCTCGGGCGTCACCATGCCGGGATCGCCGTAACAGAGCGCCATGACCCCGCGGACGCGCTGCTCGGCGCCCCAGTCCCTGGTGAGCCTGGTGAACAGCCGCGCCACCCCCGGCACCGAGAGCAGCGCGGTCGGCCACGCGGTGCGCTGCGCGCGGATCTCCGGGAGCGCGGGCGAGATCAGGGTGAGCGTCTCGACCAGGTCGGGGCGTACGGCGGCGACGCGCGTCGCGACCGCTCCGCCGAGCGAGTTCCCGAAGAGGTGCACAGGGCCGCGCTCGGCCGCGTCGAGATAACGGATGACCGCGCGCGCGTGCCCGGTCACCGAGTAGTTGCCGTCGTCCGGCGGCGGCGAGTCCCCGAAGCCGGGCAGATCGAGCGCCTCGCTGTCCACGAGCCCGTCGAGCAGCGGCATCAGCGCCGACCAGTTCTGCGAAGAACCGCCCAGCCCATGGACGTACAGGGCGGGCGGCAGTCCCTCGCGCGCGGGCGGTCTCGAACGTACGGTCAAGGTGATCCCGGGCAGACTGACCGATCGCAGCCGCTCCCCCTCCGCCACCCGGACGGTCCCGACCCTCGGCGTGACGGTGGTGGCCAGCGCGGCGGGCAGCTCGGTCGAAGACATGCGGCAATGTTACGAGACGATCACGCAGTGGTTCATGTGTTCGCTGTCACAGATCGTACGCGGATCGTCTAGCGCCTCGATCGGGTGTCTCCTAGGCTTCGAACGAGGGCACTCGTAGGTACATCAGGATCCGAACCTCAGGATCCGTACATCAGGAGCGCGCTCGCACCGCTCGGGAAGAGGAACCATGACAGTCGACCCGACAGACCCCGAGACCTTCGACGACCGGTTCCGGGAGATCGTTGACCCGGAAGCCCCGGAGGCGGACCTCGCCGAGCAGCTCAGCGAACTGGATCCGGTGGACGACATCGACCCGCCCCCCGGTGACCCGCTCAACGCCAACGAGGCCGACCTCGCCGAGCAGGCCAGGGTCGTCCGGCTCAACGAGGACGACTACAGGGGATGACCCCATGTGACCGGACCCCGCCGACCAGCGGTATCCGGTGCGACTTCGCGCCTTTCTCACCCTGTTCGTCACCCTCTGTGTCGTTATCGCACGCGTCCGGTCCGTGAAATTCTGCGCTCGCACCGCGCACAGCGGGGTTACCGAAAAGTACGATGGCGGCGCGGCGCACACCGCATGTGGACAATTTTGGGAGGCGGCGTGACAGCCATCGAGCAGACAGAGGCGGCACGCCCGCGGGGCACTCGCCTGCCGCGCCGTGCCCGACGCAACCAGCTCCTCGGCGCCGCCCAGGAAGTATTCGTTGCGCAGGGGTATCACTCGGCCGCCATGGACGACATCGCCGAGCGCGCGGGCGTCAGCAAGCCGGTTCTCTACCAGCACTTCCCGGGCAAGCTCGACCTGTACCTCGCGCTGCTGGACCAGCACTGCGAGTCCCTGCTGCAGGCGGTACGGACGGCGCTCGCGTCCACCACGGACAACTCGCTGCGCGTCCGCGCCACGATGGACGCCTACTTCGCGTACGTCGAGGACGACGGCGGCGCGTTCCGGCTCGTCTTCGAGTCCGACCTGACGAACGAGCCCGCGGTCCGCGAGCGCGTCGACAAGGTCACGCACGAGTGCGCGGAGGCGATCTGCGAGGTCATCGCGGAGGACACCGGTCTCTCGCGCGCCGAGTCGATGCTCCTCGCCTCGGGCCTGGGCGGCCTCGCACAGGTGGTGGCCCGCTCCTGGCTGCACAGCGACCGCAGCGTCCCGCGCGACCAGGCGGTGCAGCTGCTGACGTCACTGGCGTGGCGGGGTATCGCGGGCTTCCCGCTGCACGGCACCGATCACCACTGACTCACGCCCGACCGTCTCTTTGTTCCCGTCCGCTGTTCGCTCTTGGCGTTCTCGGCCGGAACGTGCACGTCCCCTCACCGGGCTAATGTGTGCAGCGTACGGCGCGGAGAGACGCGCACATGACTGACCGTCGGAGGGACAAAGCCGTGGAGGTCAAGATCGGCGTGCAGCACGCGCCCCGCGAGATCGTTCTGGAGAGCGGTCAGACCCCGGAAGAGGTCGAGCGCGCGGTGTCCGAGGCGCTGGCCGGCAAGTCGCAGCTGCTGAGCCTCGTGGACGACCACGGCCGCAAGGTCCTGGTTCCGGCCGACCGCCTCGCGTACGTGGAGCTCGGCGAGCCCACGCAGCGCAAGGTGGGATTCAGCGCGCTGTAGTTCAGGCGAGCGGAAGGGGCCCGGTGACACTGTCGCCGGGCCCCTTCGCATGTACGGACCGGATCCTTCGCATGTACGGAACCGAAGTTGAACCGAACCTCCGCGGGTACGGAACCGGACCCTCCGCGCGCATCCTTTCGGGCCCGTACAGGCGGTCTCACCACCACGGATGGAGCACAGAACATCCACAGAGGAGGATTGCGTTCCGCACCTCAGGGGTAAGACCGGCTACGACCGATTTGCACCGGCCGTGCGGGAGGGACCCCCACCATGTTCTTGGAAGCGCTCGGCGCCGCGATGCTCGGTCTCGGCCTGGCATGGTGGGCGGCGTACCGACTGCCGCACCGGCTGCCGAACCGCAGCCTGGTCCTGTCGACGGGTGTCGCCGGGGGCCTGTTCGGGGCGTTCCTGACGCACACGGCGCTGGGCTCCGGCCACTTCCTGGTCATCCTCGCCGGCGCCGCGATTGTCTGCGCCGCGCTGCTGTCGCTCCTGCTGCGCCCCGCGGAAAGATTTCGCCGCCGCTCGGCGACGGCGTGACCGAAGCGGGCGACGGCGAAACCCCTGAGGCCGGCAAGCCCCGAGGGAACCGAGGGAACCGTGGAAACCGGGGAAACCGGGGAAACCGGGTCTAGGCCGCCAGGCCCAGTGCCGCCATCCGCTTGGTGTGGGCCTCGGTGATCCGCGAGAACATCCGGCCGACCTCCGCGAGGTCGAACCCGTCCGCCACACCGCCCACGAGCATCGTCGACAGCGCGTCACGGTCCGCGACGACCCGCTGCGACTGCGACAGCGCCTCGCCCATCAGCCGCCGCGCCCACAGCGCGAGCCGGCCGCCCACACGCGGGTCCGCGTCGATGGCGGCGCGCACCTTCTCGACGGCGAAGCTCGCGTGCCCGGTGTCGTCGAGGACGCTGAGCACGAGCCCGCGCGTGTCGGCGTCGAGGCGTGCGGCGACCTCCCGGTAGAAGTCACTGGCGATCGAGTCGCCGACGAACGCCTTGACGAGGCCCTCCAGCCAGTCCGAGGGAGCCGTCTGCCGGTGGAAGCCGTCGAGCGCGGCGACGAACGGCTCCATCGCCGCGGTCGGCTCCGCGCCGACCGCGGCGAGGCGGTCCCGCAGCCGCTCGAAGTGGTGGAACTCGGCCGACGCCATCTTCGCCAGCTCCGCCTTGTCACTGAGCGTCGGGGCCAGCTTGGCGTCCTCCGCGAGCCGCTCGAACGCCGCCAACTCGCCGTACGCGAGCGCTCCGAGCAGGTCCACGACCGCGGCGCGGTACTGAGGGTCGGCCGCGGCCGTGTCCCAGTTCTGCGCGGCGACTCCGGTGGCCGCGGGGGTGGTCTTGCCGGTGGCCTCGGCGGACGGGTCAGCGGCGTTGTCAGGCGTCGTCATGAAGCGCACAATAGCCCGCTCGACGCAACAGGGAAGTCCCTGGTCAATCAGTGTGACGACGACTACGTGACCAAATCGGCCATCGCATATGCGCGATTCCGGGGTATGGTGGTAATGCGCCCGGCGAGTATTCGACGGGCCGCACGAATGAGGATGCCCGGTCGGTGGCCCGATCGGCTCCGACCCGACAGCCCTCCGCGTCCGTACGGCACATTGCGTACGACATCCGGAGGGAACCCTCAGCGGTACGAGAGCTCGAGCGTCGGCAGTGGTCCCATGCCACTCGGCCCGCCCGTCAAGAGCGGCCGACGTCCCCGGCACGGTCCCCGACACGACCCCCGCGCTCGCCTCGCACCGCGCACACAGAAGAGGCAGCACCCTGACTACGACTTTCCGAGAGCTCGGAATCCTTCCCGAGACGGCCGAAGCCCTTGAAGCCGTCGGCATCATCACTCCCTTCCCCATCCAGGAGATGACGCTCCCCGTAGCCCTTTCGGGCTCCGACGTCATCGGCCAGGCCAAGACCGGCACCGGCAAGACGCTGGGCTTCGGCCTCCCGCTCCTCGAGCGTGTCACCGTCCCGGCGGACGTCGAGGCGGGCCGGGCCCAGCCCGAGCAGCTCACCGACGCCCCGCAGGCCCTCGTCGTCGTCCCGACGCGCGAGCTGTGCACCCAGGTGACCAACGACCTGCTGACCGCCGGCAAGGTCCGCAACGTACGCGTTCTCGCCATCTACGGCGGCCGGGCGTACGAGCCGCAGGTCGAGGCCCTCAAGAAGGGCGTCGACGTCATCGTCGGCACCCCGGGCCGACTGCTGGACCTCGCGGGCCAGAAGAAGCTCAACCTCAAGCACATCAAGGCGCTCGTCCTCGACGAGGCCGACGAGATGCTCGACCTGGGCTTCCTGCCCGACGTCGAGAAGATCATGAACATGCTGCCGGCCCGCCGTCAGACCATGCTGTTCTCGGCGACCATGCCGGGTGCGGTCATCGGTCTCGCGCGCCGCTACATGTCGCAGCCCACGCACATCCGCGCCACGGCGCCGGACGACGAGGGCGCCACGGTCCGCAACACCGCGCAGTTCATCTACCGCGCGCACAACATGGACAAGCCCGAGCTGGTCGCACGCATACTGCAGGCCGACGGTCGCGGGCTCGCGATGGTGTTCTGCCGCACCAAGCGGACGGCGGCGGACCTCGCCGACCAGCTCCAGCAGCGCGGCTTCGCCTCCGGCGCGGTCCACGGCGACCTCGGCCAGGGAGCCCGCGAGCAGGCACTGCGCGCGTTCCGCAACGGCAAGGTCGACGTCCTCGTCTGCACCGACGTCGCCGCCCGCGGCATCGACGTCGAGGGTGTCACCCACGTCATCAACTACCAGTCCCCCGAGGACGAGAAGACGTACCTGCACCGCATCGGCCGTACGGGCCGCGCGGGCGCCAAGGGCATCGCGATCACCCTCGTCGACTGGGACGACATCCCGCGCTGGCAGCTCATCAACAAGGCGCTGGACCTCGGCTTCAGCAACCCGCCGGAGACGTACTCCACGTCCCCGCACCTCTTCGAGGAACTGAACATCCCGGCCGGCACCAAGGGTGTCCTGCCGCGTGCCGAGCGCACCCGCGCCGGCCTCGCGGCCGAAGAGGTCGAGGACCTCGGCGAGACCGGCGGGCGTGGCGGTCCGCGCGGCCGCGGTGGCCGTTCGTCGGCGCCGGCGCCCGTGGAGCGCGAGCGTGAGCGCCCGGCGCGCACGCCCCGCCGCCGTCGCCGTACGCGCAACGGTGCCGCGCTGGAGGAGACGGCCACGACGCCGACTCCGGAAGCGATCACCGAGCCCGCCGCCGCGGAGGCCACCGAGCCCCGCACCCCGCGCCGCCGTCGCCGTACGCGCGTCGGGGGTACGGCGGAGCCGGTGGCGGCTGCCGCCACGGTCTCCGAGCCGTCGGTGAACGAGGCCCCTGAGGCCGCGGAGACCGCCGTCGCCACGGCCGAGGCCACCATCGAGGCCACGCCGGAGGAGGCGGTCGCGAAGCCGCGTCGCCGTCGGACCCGCAAGACGGCGGAGGCCGCTCCCGCCCCGGTCGAGACCGTGACCGTCGTCGCGGAGCCCGCGCCCGTCGCGGAACCCGTCGCCGAGGTCGTCACGGAGGCTCCGGCCAAGCCGGTTCGTCGCCGGACCCGCAAGGCCGCCGAGGCCGTCGCCGACACGGCCGAGGGCGTGGTCGAGGCCGCGCCGGAGGCCCCCGCCACCAAGCCGCGGCGTACGCGGGCCAAGGCCACGGCCGAGGCGCCCGCCGAAGCGGCCGTGGACACTGCCGAAGCCGCGGCCAAGCCCGTCCGCCGCCGCACTCGCAAGGCCGCCGCGGAGACCGCCGACACCGTCGCGACCGTCGAGGCCGAGATTCCGGCGCAGACCGCCGCCGTCGTCGAGGCCCCGGAAGCCAAGCCGCGGCGCCGTACCCGCAAGGTCGCGGAGCCCGCGGAGGTCGCGGTCGACGCGGCGGAGGGCGCTGCCGAGGCGCCGGTCGCCAAGCCGCGGCGTACGCGCAAGGCGGCGGTGGCCGTGGTGGACGTGGTCGAGGCCGCGCCGGAGGTTCCCGCCACCAAGCCGCGGCGTACGCGGGCCAAGGCCACGGCCGAGGCGCCCGCCGAAGCGGCCGTGGACACTGCCGAAGCCGCGGCCAAGCCCGTCCGCCGCCGGACCCGCAAGGCCGTCGCGGAGACCGTCGAGGCGGCGATTCCCGCCCAGTCGGCCGCCGTTGACGAGCCGGCGGCCAAGCCGCGTCGGCGTACGCGCAAGGTCGTGGAGCCCGCGGTCGCCGCGGAGGCGGCGCCGGAGGCGGCAACGCCCCGTCGGCGTACGCGCAAGGCGGCGGCTGCCGTGGAGCCCGCGGAGAGCTGATCCTCAGCCCGATGGCCCGGTCCCCCATGCGGTGGGGCCGGGCCATCGGCGTTCTCGCCACCCCTACCCGTCCCCATCCCCACCTGGGGCGGGGATCCGGGGCGGAGCCCCGCCCGATAGCCTCGGGGCATGAGCAGGCCCCCCTCCTTCGCGCCGCCCGCCGGTGTCCGTGCCTACCGTCTCCGCACCACCCGCGGCGAGTTCGCCGTGCTCGACGCCGCGCCGCAGGCGCAGCTGAAGGGAACCGTGCTGCTGCTGCCGGGTTTCACCGGCAGCAAGGAAGACTTCATCGCGCTGCACGAGCCGCTCGCGGCGCGCGGGTACCGTACCGTCGCCGTGGACGGCCGCGGGCAGTACGAGAGCGACGGCCCCGAGCACGACGAATCGGCGTACGCGCAGGACGAGTTGGCGCAGGACGTGCTCGCGCAGACGGCAGCCGTCGGCACCCCCGTGCACCTCGTCGGCCACTCCCTCGGCGGACTGGTCGCCCGCGCCGCCGTCCTTCTCGACCCGGCCCCCTTCGTCTCACTCACCCTCATGGCCTCGGGCCCCGCCCAGATCTCCACCTCCCAGCAGCAGCGCGTCAAACTGCTCCGGGACGCCCTCGCCGTGATGGACATGGCCCAGGTGTGGGACGCCATCCAGGCGATGGAAGCGCCGGAGGAGATCGACACCGCCGATCTCGACGGTGGGCTGGACGACCGCGAGGACCTGCGGCGCCGCTGGCTGCGCACCCGACCGGCCCAGCTGATCGCGACGGGCCGTCAGCTGTGCACGGAGCCCGACCGCGTCGCCGAGCTGGCCGCCGTACGCCTGCCCAAGCATGTGCTGTCCGGCGCGTTCGACGACACCTGGCCAGTGCCGCTCCTGGACGACATGGCCGTACGCCTCAAGGCCCGGCGCACGGTCGTAGCAGGAGCCGAGCACTCCCCGAACACGGACCAGCCCGAGCAGACGGCCCTCGCCCTCGCCCGGTTCTGGGACCACGCGGACCAGTGACCGGGAGGCGGGCCGCAGTAACCGGGAGGCGGGCCGTAGGAGCTAGTACTGCGCCTGCAAGTGCTCCCAGAAGCCGTCCCGCAGCGCGCGGCGCAGGTCCGCCTGGCCCCGCAGGGAGTACTGCAGCAGCCCCTCGGCCTCGACCAGCAGATCCTGGTCGACCGAGCCGGGCAGGTAGGGGTGGCCGGGCAGCAGCTCCACCAGCGCCTCGCGCCCCCGCGCGGCCAGCCACTTCGCGGCGATCTGGGCGCCCACGAACCGCACGTCGTCGCGGGTGGGCCGGTTCGCCGCCGTCGGGTCGTAGGTCGCGGAGGTCCGCCGCGACACGTAGGGCTTGAAGAATTCCAGGTCGAACGTGCGCTGGCTGTCGACCTCCCACAGCAGCGGCTCGGCCTGGTTGCGGCCCTCGGGCGCCTCGATGCCCCAGAGGTGGACCCGCGCCCCGTACCCCTGCGCCGCCTCGACCGCCGACACCAGGTCCTCGTCGCCGCCGAGCAGCGCGGCGTCGCTGATGGCGCGGTGCCGGGCGAGGGACTCCAGGTCGGAGCGGATGAGGGAATCGACGCCCTTTTGCTGGTTGTTGGCGTTGAGGTTGCCCAAGCGGACCTTCACGTCCGGGAGTTCGGCGATCGACTGCTGTTCCGCGGTGTGGATACGGCGGCGTGCGCCGTCGTACCAGTAGACGCGCAGCAGCCTGCTGTCGGCGAAGATGGTGCGGGCCCTGTCGATGAGCGCCTCGATGAGGCCTTCGGCGTCCAGGTCGAAGGCGCGGCGGTCCTCGGTCCCGAATACGAGCCGCCCCGCGGCCGCGTACAGGTATCCGGCGTCGACGAAGATCGCATGGGTCGAGGGCGTCTTCGCCACCTCGGCGAGCATGCGCTGGAGCAGCTCGTTCGTGCGGTCGATGCGGGCGCCGAGCGCCGCGTGGTCGTCGTTCATCACCTCCATTGTCCCGGCGGTCACGCTGCGAACACAACCGGTCCCGTTCAGTCTCGTTCAGACTTCTTACCCGACAGTAATTAGGTTCTCGAAAAATTTCCTTAGCGTAGGGAATGTTTGTAACACGCATGCCGTTGAATACGAACGGAAGCGGGAGCACCGACGTCTCGCGCACCACGCACCAGTAGTTCTCCTCAGGAGGATGACCAGACGAAGGGAGAAGCCCATGCGCTTCGAAATCATGCGACTCGACGATGTCGACGGCACGCCCGTGGACACCACCGTTGTAGACGCCGCCTCCGTCAACCGGATCGTTCAGCAGGCCGCCGCCATCGGGCAGCGACTGTGGATCCGCCCGGCCGAATCGTCCGCTTCATAACAGTTCAGAGCAGTTGAAGAGCCACGGAGCGATTCACCTCCGGGCGGACGCCTTCAGACTTCAAAGCCCCGTACGGCATCGATGCCGTACGGGGCTTTGCGCGTTCTCACGGGCTCACGGTCAGCTCGCCCGGATCACCTGGGTGATCCCGTTGATGATCTGCTGCACGGCGATCGCGGACAGCATCATGCCCGCGAGCCGGGTCACCAGCACGACACCGCCGTCCTTGATGACGCGGATGATCAGCAGCGAGTAGCGCATGACCAGCCACAGGACGACGTGGATGGCGAGGATCGCGGCCCACACGGACACCTGGGTGGCGACGGTGTCGGCCTTCTGGACCGCGAGGATCACCGACACGATCGCGCCGGGGCCCGCGAGCAGCGGCATGCCGAGCGGTACCAGGGCGACGTTGACGTCCTTGGTCTGCTTGGGCTCGTCGGTCTTGCCGGTCAGCAGGTCGAGGGCGATCAGCAGGAGCAGCAGCCCGCCCGCGATCATCAGCGCGGGCACGGACACATGCAGGTAGTCGAGGATCTGGTGGCCGAGGAGGCCGAAGACGGCGATCACTCCGCCGGCCACGCAGACCGCCTGGAGGGCCATCCGTTTCTGCACCTTGGCGGGGCGTCCCGCGGTGAGCGCGAGGAAGATCGGGGTGATCCCGGGGGGATCCATGATGACGAAGAGGGTGAGGAAGAGGGAGCCGAAGACAGCGACGTCGAACATGAGTGAGTGAGGCCTTGCGAAGGTGGGAAGGGCGGCGCGGCGGGATCAGCCGCCACCGCTGGGGAAAGGCGTTCCGCCGGGCGGAACGGAGGCACACGACGGCCGGCGTCGGGCGCTTGGCGTCTTGTCGGCGCTTGGGCGGGCGCCTTGTCGGGCGCCTGGTCGGGCGCTTTGAGGAACCTGGGGCGTGAAGGCGGGCGTCAGGCTCCGCCGGCGCCCGGCACGGGGAACGCCCCGGTCGCCCGCCGGGTGATCTCGCCGTACACCTCGGGGTCGGTGGTGAACTCCCCGAGCACGCAGGTCTTGCGGCTGCCGTGGTAGTCGCTGGACCCGGTGGCGAGCAGTCCCAGGTCGGCGGCGAGGCCGCGCAGCCGGGCGCGGGTGGCCGGCTCGTGGTCCATGTGGTCGACCTCGATGCCGTCGAGCCCGGCGGCGGCCAGGTCGGCGATCGCGGACTCCGGCACGGTCCGGCCGCGCTTGGCGGCGGCCGGGTGCGCGAAGACGGTCACGCCGCCCGCGGCCTTGACGAGGCGGATCGCCTCGAAGGGGTCGGTCTCGTGCTTGGGGACGTAGGCCCGGCCGCCGTCGGCCAGCCAGTCCTCCGTGAAGGCGTCGGAGACGCTGTCCACGACCCCCAGCTCGACCAGGGCGGAGGCGACGTGCGGTCGCCCGACGGATCCGTCGCCCGCGATGCGCGCGACCTGCTCCCAGGTGACCGGCACCCCGAACTCCCGGAGCTTGGCGACCATGGCCCGGGCGCGCGGCACGCGGTCGTCGCGCACCAGCTCGCGCTCGGCGAGCAGTCCGGGCTCCTCGGGGTCGAAGAGGTAGGCCAGCATGTGCATGCTGACGCCGTCGAGACGGCAGGAGAGCTCGGCGCCCGTGACGAGGGTCAGCCCCTCGGGCAGCGCGGCCAGCGCCTCCGCGTATCCACGGCTGGTGTCGTGATCGGTCAGCGCGACGACGTCGAGACCGGCGGCGCCGGCGTTGCGCACGAGTTCGGCGGGGGTGTCCGTACCGTCGGACGCGGTGGAGTGGGTGTGCAGATCGATGCGCACGACGCGGACTCCAGGCGGTGACGGGGTGGCGGGGGACGCTCAAGCATAACGGGAGTTCCGGGCGCCCTGTCACACCCACAAGTGCCGGGCGCCCCCTACAGCCAACCTGCGCGAAGCCCTCCGGGGGCGCGGGTAACCGCGCGCTCAGCCAACGACGACCCGCACGCATCCACCCGCCCGAGGCACCCGCACGCATCCACCCGCTCAAGGCACCCGCACGCATCCACCCAAGGCACCCTGCACCACAGCGGAGCGCTACGGCTCCAGGATCCGCGGCGACAACGCCCCGCACGGCAACAGATCCACCTCCGCCCCCGCATCCCGCAGATCCGTCAGCACCAGCTCGTCGTACATCAGCAACCCCGACTGCTCGGGCCACACCACCGCCCACACCCACAGCCCCAGCGCCTCGCCCGCGAAGACGGCACGGTCGTCGGGGCTGCCGGTCACATGCCAGAGCGGGGTCGGGCGGCCGGCCGCGAGGACCTTCGCCTGGGGTGGTTTCTCGACGTTCATGTACGGCCCCGGGTCGGGTCCGTCGATGCCCGCGTACCGCGCGCCGAGGCCGACGCCGAGCTCCTCGGCGACGAGGATCAGCTCCCCTATGCCGCCGAGCGGTCCGGGGCCCGAGCAGGCCACGGCCGTCGCGCGCCCTCCGCTGCGATCGTCACCGGCGAATGCCGCGCCGGTGAACAGCCAGCCGACCGGCAGCGGCCACGGCATCCACACCGGCACCCGGGCACGGTGCACCACTACACCGAGGGCCTCGACGCTGGGCGGGATCACGGGCTGCAGCGGATACACGGTCCCGTGCACATCGCACTGCCAGGAGTCGGCAAAGAGGCCGGGAGCCCTGACCCGGCCACCACACTTCGGGCAACTGGGTTCGCCCCTCATAGAGCCCCACGGTCCTCCCCGTCTTTCGCCGCGTCAAGGACGATCACCCGTCCGGAGCGTGCCGGTCACCCGATGGAACTAGATGCAACTTGCATTAATTAGCGCTTCTAACTTATTATGTGTATAAGCCAACGATCCAGCATCGATCCATGGCCACCGATCTCTCCCTACGCAGTCGAGGAGCGAGCATGATCAACAACGCGGGAGGTCCCGCCGAGGGGGACACATTCGACGCCGGCGCGGGCAGCATCCTGCGGCAGCCGAAGGCCGTCTGGGCGACCGCCGGCGCGTCCGTCGTCGCCTTCATGGGCATCGGGCTCGTCGACCCGATCCTGCCCTCCATCGCCAAGGGCCTGGACGCCACCCCGAGCCAGGTCTCGCTGCTCTTCACCTCGTACTTCCTGATCACCGCGGTCGCGATGCTGGTGACCGGCTTCGTCTCCAGCCGCATCGGCGGCAAGAAGACCCTGCTGCTCGGCCTCGCGCTCGTCGTGGTCTTCGCGGGGCTCGCGGGCACGTCCGGCTCGGTCGGCGAACTCGTCGGCTTCCGGGCCGGCTGGGGCCTGGGCAACGCGCTGTTCGTCTCCACCGCCCTCGCCGTCATCGTCGGCGCGGCGGCGGGCGGCAGCGCCGCGGCGATCCTGCTCTACGAGTCCGCGCTCGGCCTCGGCATGGCGTGCGGGCCGCTGCTCGGCGCCCTGCTCGGCAATGCCAGCTGGCGCTACCCCTTCTTCGGCACCGCGTTCCTGATGGCGATCGGCTTCCTGTGCATCACGGCGTTCCTGAAGGAGCAGCCGAGGCCCGCGAAGAAGACCTCACTGCTCGACCCGATCAAGGCACTCGGCCACGGCGGACTCGCCTCGGCGGCCGTGTCGGCGTTCTTCTACAACTACACGTTCTTCACCGTGCTGGCCTTCACTCCGTTCGTGCTGAACATGACCCCCTACAAGTCGGGCGCCGTGTTCTTCTGCTGGGGCCTGCTGCTCGCCGTCTTCTCGGTGATCGTGGCGCCGCGGATGCAAGCACGGTTCGGCTCGCTCAAGGTGCTGGGCGGCTCCCTGGTCCTGCTCGCCGCCGACGTGCTCGTGCTCGGGTACGGCAACCACACCGCGGCCGTGGTCTGCACGATCCTGTCGGGCGCCTTCATCGGCGTGAACAACACCGTGTACACCGAGCTGGCGCTCGGCGTGTCGGACGCGCCGCGCCCGGTGGCGAGCGCCGGCTACAACTTCGTCCGGTGGTTCGCCGCCGCGGCCGCGCCCTACTTCGCGCCGAAGATCGAGGAGTGGAGCGACATCCACATCCCGTTCGTGGTCGCCGCGATCACCGCCGCGGTCGGCGCGGTCGTCGTCTACGTACGACGCAACGCGCTCTCCCACGAGGCCGAGGAGCTCCAGCCGAAGCACGCCACCGAGGACAGTGTGGCCGTGTTCGCCGGCTGACTGTTTTCGGCCAGGAAACTGACCTTGTCTCAGGTCGGCGGGAAAAGACGGGGCAAGAAGTACTCAGTCCAGCGGGACGGATCTGCGCGAGGGATCGCGCAGGTCCGTCCCGCCGTTCAGCCAGCGTTCCTGAAGGGCCCCGGCGCCGTGCACGCGCTTCCACGCGGCCTCGTTCGGCGTCATCGGGAGCAGCGGCAGGAACCGTACGGGATCGGCGGGGGCGTCCAGCTCCAGGTCCTCGACCAGGCCACCGGACTCCGCGACCAGGACCGAGGTGAACGGCGCGCCGGGCCACAGCGCCCCGCCCACGTCGAGCGAGGCACCGGGGGCCACGATCAGCCCCTCGACCTGCGGGGACGCTGCGAGCACGGCGAGCGGACGGAGCACCTTGTCGGTGTCGGCGGCGCCCGGGCGGACGGACAGGACCAGCTCCGCGCGCGGGCCCTTCACCGGGTCGGCGAGGACCGCCGTGGGGTCCGCCATCGGCTGGGCGGACATACCGAGCGTGGCGTAGCGGACGACGTCACCCTCTGTGAAGCGCAGCACTTCGATGCGGTCGGTGCCGAGGAAGGTGACCGCGGCCCGGGCGTCGGGTTCGCCCAGCGCGGAGCGCAACCGGGCCTCGACCAAAGGAAGAACATCAGCCATGAGCCGAGCATAGAACTCGTCAGTAACGGGCAAAGCGGCGGCTTGACGCTTCAGTGCGCTGATAGTCTTGGCCGCTGGTCGGGGCAGCACGCAGTAGGGGTACCACCCAGGCCCTCAGGGCACTGGGGGAGTCGCTCCCGAGCCCCGACGCACTGAGACTGACTGTCTTCCCCACGGGGGGAGCCAGCTCCCCCACGGGGGATGGATCGTCCCTCACGGGGGACCGGCCGGAGGAGGTGGGGCTGCAATGGACCGAAGTCGACCTGGCAGTACCACCCGCTCTTCCGGTCGCTGAAGTTCTGTAGCTGGTTCCAGCCGTTCCCTGGCTCTCGTAGCTCTCTGTCGGCTGCTTCCTCCTGCAAACGTGTGCATACGTGTCAGCGTTGTCCCGGTGCACCACGGAAGAGCGCTTCGTTTCCGCCTGATCCATCCGATCTGTCTGATCTGAATCAGTAGCGAAGCTGCCACCGCGACGGTGCGGTGCTCCCCGCTTTGTGGACGTGCCAAACATCCGCAGTCAGGACGTCCCCATTCCGGGTAGTTTCAACCGTCGTCGGTCGCCTCCGTTGCGAAGGAGCCCGTCATGTCGATGATCCGTGACCTGCGTGCCGCGGTCCGCCCCCGTCCCTCGCTGCGCAAGGACAGTGGCTCGTACGACCACACCCGCGCCCCCGGGACCAACTCCGCCGTGGTCGACTGCGCCGTCTACCGTGACGGCGCCCGCGTCCCGACCCCCGAGCCGCTGACGCCCCAGGATGCGATGCGACTGGTGCACCGCGACGGCGGTTTCGTGTGGATCGGTCTGCACGAGCCCACGGAGGCCGAATTCGCCGGTATCGCGGGCGAGTTCGGGCTGCACCCGCTGGCCGTCGAGGACGCCGTCCAGGCCCACCAGCGGCCCAAGCTGGAGCGCTACGACGACTCCCTGTTCACCGTCTTCAAGACCATCCACTACGTCGAGCACGACGAACTCACCGCCACCAGCGAGATCGTGGAGACCGGCGAGGTCATGTGCTTCACCGGGCGGGACTTCTTCATCACCGTCCGGCACGGCGGGCAGGGCTCGCTGCGGGCGCTGCGGCGCCGGCTGCAGGACGACCCCGAGTTGCTCGCCAAGGGTCCCTCCGCCGTGCTGCACGCCATCGCCGACCACGTCGTCGACGGGTACATCGCGGTCGCGGACGCCGTACAGGACGACATCGACGAGGTGGAGACCGAGGTCTTCTCGCCGGGCCGCAAGGGCACCCCGCGCGGCACGGACGCCGGCCGCATCTACCAACTCAAGCGCGAGGTGCTGGAGTTCAAGCGGGCCGTCTCCCCGCTGCTGCGCCCCATGCAGCTGCTGAGCGAGCGCCCGATGCGGCTGATCGACCCGGACATCCAGAAGTACTTCCGTGACGTCGCCGACCACCTCGCCCGCGTCCAGGAGCAGGTCCTCGGCTTCGACGAGCTGCTCAACTCCATCCTCCAGGCCAACCTCGCGCAGGCGTCCGTGACGCAGAACGAGGACATGCGCAAGATCACTTCCTGGGCCGCGATCATCGCCGTACCGACGATGGTCTGTGGCGTGTACGGCATGAACTTCGACTACATGCCGGAGCTGCACTGGAAGTTCGGCTACCCGCTGGTGCTGGGCGCCACGGTCGGAATGTGTCTGTCGATCCACCGGATCCTGAAGCGCAACGGCTGGCTCTGAGCGCGCCGGGTGGCCGCCGCGCGCCCCTGGATAGGCTGGGTCCATGACGGAACAGCTGCTCGACCGGGCCCTCGTCGAGGAGGCCACGAAGAAGTCCGGGCTGATCTGGGTACGGAGCGGCGGCGTGCCGGCGCACGAGGCGCCGGGCGCCGAGGCGCCCACCCGGGCCCTGTGGCACGTGTGGCACGACGGCGCGGCCTGCCTGGTCGGCGACGGGCCCGGTGAGCAGCCGCTGCCCGGGCTCGTCGACGGGGGCGACGCGGTGGTCGTCGTCCGCAGCAAGGACAAGGGCGGCCGGCTGGTCGCGTGGAGCGCGAAGGTGGTCGAACTCGCGCCCGGCTCCCCCGCGTGGGAGGCGACGGTCGCCGAGCTCAAGGGCAAGCGCCTGAACGCGCCCGACGGCGAGGAGATGCCGGCCCGCTGGGCCCGCGAGTGCCGGGTGCTGCGCCTGGAGCCCCGGGCGGGCACACTCCCGCTGCCGGACGGCTCGCTGGCCGCCGCGCCGATCCCGTCCCCGGCGACCACCCGGCAGCCGATCCCGGCCGCCGTGCCGCGCCTCCTCTTCGGGAAGCGGGGACGCCGCCGCTAGGTCCTGTCGCGTACAGGCCCCGGGGCTAAGACGTCGGCAGCTGCTTGCCGTAGTCCACGGTCTCGCCCTTGGCGGGTTCCGCGAGGGCGAAGTTCTTGCCCCAGTCAGTGAGGCTGAGCGTGCCCGCGTCGCCCGCGCGGACCAGGAGCAGCGGGTACGGGGTTCCCTTCAGGGAGACGTCCAGGGTGCCGCCCGCGCCCTTGTCGCCGCTGATTCGGATGGTGCGGACGCCGGACTGCTCGTGGTGGCCGTCCGTGGCGAGGGAGCCGTGCAGGGTCAGCAGACCGTCGAGCAGGACGTCCTTGTCCGTGAAGCTGATGAAGCGCTTGTAGGCCGGGTCCCCGCTCGGGACCTTCACGAACTTGCCGTCGAGCTTGTCGGCGGCCGCGGTGTCCGCCGAAGTGCCGCCGCTCTTGCCGTCCTGGTGGTTCCAGAACTCGGCGTCGGCCTTGAGGAAGAGGTGCCGGCCGACCCGGAGCAGATGGAAGCTCGCCCCCTCCGAGGTGACCGAACCGGTGCCGCCGTCGGACTTCAGCCGCATGTCGAGCTTGTACGTGCGCCCGTTCGACACCACGCTCCCGGCAAGTCGCACCGCCTCGGCGGATGTGGCGGCCTTGCGCGTCTTCGACTGGATCTCGGTGGCGGACAGCTTCCCCACCCCGTTCGTGCCCGCGTCCGGATCCTCACTACCGCACCCCGTCAGCCCCGTCCCCGTCACGACCAGTGCGCACATCGCGCCCACCAGTGCGGCCCTGCGGGTACGGCCCTGGGAAATCGCAGTCACAGGTAGGGCTGCCTTTCATACGGGTGTCCATGCGGGTGTCCAGGCACGGGTCCGTGAGCGGGTCCGTGCGGGTCCGTGCGGGTGCCCATGCCGGCGTGGCCGTGCCGGGTGTCCCCAACGGCGTACGGCAGCGTACCGGTGCCGCGCGTGGCCGGCGGAGCCAGTCCGTCCGGACCGCTCACCAGGGCGTATCCGACCGGGACGGGCTAGCCTGAAGCCCACCTGAGCGGACAGGCCGGGACCAAACGCCCGTACGGAGAAAGCCGGCAAGCGTCCGGACCAACGCGGAACGGGCAACACGGAAAGAAGGAGGCGCGGGCATGGCCGCAGGCGCCACCCGGATCTTCGTCTCGCACCTCGCCGGTGTCGCCGTCTTCGACCCCAGCGGCGACCAGGTGGGCCGCGTGCGGGACCTGGTCGTCATGCTCCGCGTCGGACGCCGGCCGCCCCGGTTGCTCGGGCTGGTCGTGGAACTCTCCACCCGGCGGCGCATCTTCCTGCCCATGACCCGTGTCACCGGCATCGAGTCCGGCCAGGTCATCACCACCGGTGTCCTGAACGTGCGCCGCTTCGAACAGCGGCCCACCGAGCGGCTCGTCTTCGGCGAACTGCTCGACCGGCGGGTCCGGCTCGTCGAGACCGACGAGGAGGTGACCGTCCTCGACGTGTCCGTCCAGCAGCTGCCCGCCCGCCGTGAGTGGGAGATCGGCCGCGTCTTCGTGCGCAAGGGCCGCAGCGGGACCTTCCGGCGCACCAAGGGCGAGACGATGACCGTGGACTGGTCCGCCGTCACCGGGTTCTCGCTGGAGGAGCACGGACAGGGCGCCGAGAGCCTCCTCGCCACCTTCGAGCAGCTGCGCGCGGCCGACCTGGCCAACGTCATGCACCACCTGTCGCCGAAACGGCGCGGGGAGGTGGCCGCCGCCCTGGCCGACGACCGCCTCGCCGACGTCCTGGAGGAGCTCCCCGAGGACGACCAGATCGAGATCCTGGGCAAGCTCAAGGAGGAGCGCGCCGCCGATGTCCTGGAGGCGATGGACCCCGACGACGCGGCCGACCTGCTCGCCGAACTCCCCGAGGACGACGTGGAACGGCTGCTGACGCTGATGCGGCCCGGCGAGGCGGCCGACGTACGACGGCTGATGGCCTACGAGGAGCGGACCGCCGGCGGTCTGATGACGACCGAGCCCATCGTGCTGCGGCCCGACGCCACGGTCGCCGACGCGCTCGCCCGGGTCCGCGACCCCGACCAGTCCCCCGCGCTCGCCGCCCAGGTGTACGTGTGCCGGCCGCCGGACGAGACGCCGACCGGGAAGTACCTGGGCACGGCGCACTTCCAGCGGCTGCTGCGCGACCCGCCGTACACGCTGGTCAGTTCGATCCTCGACGACGATCTCCAGCCCCTCGCGCCGGACGCCGCGCTGCCCGTCGTCGCGGGGTTCTTCGCCACGTACGACATGGTCGCCGCGCCCGTCGTCGACGAGAGCGGCTCACTGCTCGGCGCGGTGACCGTGGACGACCTGCTGGACCACATGCTGCCGGAGGACTGGCGCGAGACCGAGTTCCATCTGCACGAGGACGAACCGCAGGACGGACGTCTGCACGAACCTCAGGACGAGCAGCCGGGTGCACGCGGGGACGACCAAGGAGACGACGAGGAAGGCCACCAGGAAGACGACCGCGAAGGCGTCGACGAAGGGAGGCGCGATGGGACCTGACCGCGAGACCCGCGAACGCGCCGCCACCGGGGCGACCGCCACCACCCGGCCCCGCACCCGCCTCGACCAGCCGATGCCGCCCCGTCGCCGGCTGGTGCCCGAGTGGGACCCGGAGGCCTTCGGACGGCTGTCGGAGCGGATCGCGCGCTTCCTCGGCACCGGACGGTTCATCGTCTGGATGACGGTCGTCATCATCGCGTGGCTGGTGTGGAACGTCTCGGCACCGCGCCATCTGCGCTTCGACCCGTACCCGTTCATCTTCCTGACCCTGATGCTCTCGCTCCAGGCCTCCTACGCCGCCCCGCTGATCCTCCTCGCGCAAAACCGCCAGGACGACCGCGACCGGGTCAACCTCGAACAGGACCGCAAGCAGAACGAACGCTCGATCGCGGACACCGAGTACCTCACCCGCGAGATCGCCGCCCTGCGCATGGGCCTCGGCGAGGTCGCCACCCGCGACTGGATCCGCTCCGAATTCCAGGACCTGATCAGGGAGCTGGAGGAACACCGCTCCGACGGCCGGGTCGTATTCCCGGCGGAACGGCCGCAGCGACGTGACGTAGACGACCGCTGACGGGGCTTTCCGGGCCCCGGGCCGGGCGCCGTACCATCGTCCTTATGGCTACGGAAGACGCGGTGCGTGAAGCACTGGCGACGGTGAACGACCCCGAGATCCAGCGACCCATCACCGAGCTGGGGATGGTCAAATCGGTAGAGATCGGTACGGATGGCGCGGTCGCGGTCACCGTGTATCTGACCGTCTCCGGCTGTCCGATGCGCGAGACCATCACGAAGAACGTGACGGAGGCGGTCTCGGCGGTCGAGGGCGTCACCCGCGTCGACGTGACCCTGGACGTGATGAGCGACGAGCAGCGCAAGGAGCTGGCGTCCGCGCTGCGCGGCGGCCAGACCGAGCGCGAGGTGCCCTTCGCCAAGCCGGGCTCGCTCACGCGCGTGTACGCGGTCGCCTCCGGCAAGGGCGGTGTCGGCAAGTCCTCGGTGACCGTGAACCTCGCGGCGGCGATGGCGGCCGACGGCCTCAAGGTCGGTGTGGTCGACGCGGACATCTACGGCCACTCGGTGCCCCGCATGCTCGGCGCGCACGGCCGTCCGACCCAGGTCGAGAACATGATCATGCCGCCGTCCGCGAACGGCGTGAAGGTCATCTCCATCGGCATGTTCACCCCGGGCAACGCACCGGTCGTCTGGCGCGGTCCGATGCTCCACCGCGCCCTCCAGCAGTTCCTGGCGGACGTCTTCTGGGGCGACCTGGACGTCCTGCTCCTCGACCTCCCGCCGGGCACGGGCGACATCGCGATCTCGGTGGCCCAGCTCGTCCCGAACGCGGAGATCCTGGTCGTCACCACCCCGCAGCAGGCGGCGGCCGAGGTCGCCGAGCGCGCGGGCTCCATCGCCGTCCAGACCCACCAGAAGATCGTGGGCGTGGTCGAGAACATGTCGGGCCTGCCGTGCCCGCACTGCGGCGAGATGGTCGACGTCTTCGGCACCGGCGGCGGTCAGACGGTCGCCGACGGCCTGACCCGCACCACCGGCGCGAGCGTCCCCGTCCTCGGCTCCATCCCGATCGACGTCCGCCTCCGCGAGGGCGGCGACGAGGGCAAGCCGGTCGTCCTGACCGACCCGGAGTCCCCCGCGGGCTCCGCCCTGCGCGCCATCGCCGGCAAGCTCGGCGGCCGCCAGCGCGGCCTGTCCGGCATGTCCCTGGGCATCACCCCGAGGAACAAGTTCTAGCCCATTCCCCGGCAGCACGTGGACAGGGGCGCCCCGCTGAGGAGCGCCCCAAAGGGGCGCGGGGAACCGCGCGACCAGCCAGAGCCGGCCCGCAGCCGCCGAGCGAGCCCAAGTCCCGCATCGGCCCGCGTTCCCCTCCCCCTCCCGGAGGGCAGGGCACCGTCACGCGTACGCCGCGATGTCCTTGATCATGGCGAAGCCCAGCCCGTACGCGCTCATCCCCCGCCCGTACGCCCCCACATGGACCCCCTCCTGGGTGGAACCCGCGAGGACCCAGCCGAACTCGGACTCGCGGTAGTGGAACGGCGTGGGGACGCCGTCCACGGGGAGGGACAGCGAGGACCAGTCGGGCCCGTCGAGGTCGTCCGCGAGAACCCACGCCGTCTCGGTCTGCTGGTCCAGCCAGTCGTCCCGCCGGGTGTGGTCCATCTGGCCGGGCCAGGTGAAGGACAGCAGCCCCACACCGGCCAGCCAGGCCGCCGAGGACACCGACGTGGCCTCGAGGAGCCCCGTACCGTCCGCGCTGCGGCGCGAAGGGCTGGCCGCGACGGTCACCACGACCGCGAACCGCTCCTTGTCCTCCGTCGACTCGCTGCGCACCGAGGGTTCTTCCCCGTGCCCGATCGAACCGTGCTCGACGGCACCGTCCGCCGACGTACCGACCTGCATCAGCCAGCGCGGCCCCGTGAAGGCCTCGTCGAGGCCGTACCACGGGAAGGGCGCCAGCAGGTAGCCGTCGACCGTGCGGCGGGCGGAGGGGACCTGCTGTCCGTCTTCCGCAGCCGGCGCCTGCGCGCCTACCCGACTTGTCGTCTCCATCTGCCCGGACGCCTCCTTGCTCTCGTCGGACCGGGTGGCCCGCCCCCCTCGGGCGTCCTCAGCAGTCCGCACAACAACTGGGCAGCATAGCCACACCGCTCCGAGCAGCAGGGAATGCACCCGGCGCGTGGGGCGCGCACGCGTCGCTTTCAGGCCGTGTCACACGCCTGCGGGTACGGCTCAGGTGGCGTCCGCGTCGAAGGGCGGGCGCTCGTCCGGGTCGCTCTTCTCGGGCTTCTTGGTCATGTCGATCGAACCGCCGGAGGAACCGGAGGCCGAGGACGGGGAAGACGAAGAGGACGACGAGGAGGCGTCCGTGTCGCGGCTGTGGACCGCGTCCGTGACCTCGGCCATCTCCTTCTTCAGGTCGAAGCCGTTGCGGATCTCCTTGAGCCCCAGCTCGTCGTTGTCCAGCTGCTTGCGGATGAACGTCTTGGGGTTGAGGTCCTCGAAATCGAAGTCCTTGAACTCCGGGCCGAGTTCCTCGCGGATGTCCGCCTTGGCGCTCTCCGAGAACTCACGGATCTTGCGGATGGTGCGGGTGACGTCCTGGATCATCTTCGGGAGCTTTTCCGGACCGAAGACGAGAACGGCAAGGACAACGAGCGTCAGCAGCTCGAGCGGTCCTATGTCATTGAACACCTGAAGCTCCTTGCGATGTCCACAGTCCTCGGCCGTCGGCCCTCGGGATTCTTCCGTGGTCCGGGCCGAGTCCACGGTACCCGTCGATCCCGTCCGTCCGGAACTGTCCCGGGGCTTCCGGGTTCGTGTACACGACGAGTTTCCCCGGATGTTCGCCGCTCAGCACGAGCCTGGGGGCTCTCCTGTGAAGTTCATGTCAGTTGCTGTCGAAAGAGGTCAGCCGCCGCTCGCGGAGCCGAGGACCAGGGTGAGCGTCCGCTGCGAGCCGCCCCGCCGGAGGGTCAGCCGGAGCCGGTCGCCGGGACGGTGGGCGCGGGTCTTCACGATCAGCTCCTCGCCCGAGTGGACGCGCTGTCCGTCGACCTCGGTGATGACGTCGCCGGCCTTGATGCCCGCCTTGGCCCCGGGGCCGCCCGCGGTGACCGGCGCGCCGCCGCCCTTCGTCCCGACCCGGGCGCCGTCGCCCGTGTAGTCCATGTCGAGCATGACCCCGATCACCGGGTGGGTCGCCCGGCCGGTGTTGATCAGCTCCTCGGCGACGCGCTTGGCCTGGTTGACGGGGATGGCGAAGCCGAGCCCGATGGAACCGGCCTGACCACCCTGGAGGTCGGTGCCGCCGTCGGCGGAGCGGATGGCGCTGTTGATGCCGATGACGCGGGCCCGTGTGTCGAGGAGGGGGCCGCCGGAGTTGCCGGGGTTGATGGGCGCGTCGGTCTGCAGCGCGTCGACGTACGAGACGTCGCTCCCGTCGCCCTTCTCGCCGCCCGCCGTGATGGGCCGCTCCTTGGCGCTGATGATCCCGGAGGTGACCGTGTTGGCGAGGTCGAAGGGCGCGCCGATGGCGACGACGGGGTCGCCCACCTGGACGCCGTCGGAGTTGCCCAGCGCCATGGGGCGCAGCCCGTGGACTCCCGAGACCTCGACCACGGCGAGGTCGTAGCCGCTGTCGTGCCCGACGACGGTGGCCTTGGCGCTCTCGCCGCCGCTGAACGTCACGGTTATCTCGCCGCCGCTGCCGGCCGGCTGGACCACGTGGTTGTTGGTGAGGATGTGACCCCGGGTGTCGAGCACGAACCCGGTGCCGGTGTCCTCTTCGCTGGAGCCGCGCACATGCAGGGTGACCACGCTGGGCAGCGCGCGGGCCGCTATCCCGGCCACGCTGTCCGCAGCCCGCCCGGGGGCCTCCTTGGCGGCCTGCGGCAGCGTGATGTCACCGACCCCGCCGTTGCGCTCCAGATAGGCCCCTACGGCGCCCCCGACGCCTCCGGAGACGACGGCGAGCACCACGGCCCCGAGGACCAACGCCTTCCTCGCCCGCTTACGCCGCTGGGTCCTCGTCTCGACAGCCGCCCCGTTCTGCTGGAGCGGTCCCGGGGCGGCCCAGGGGTCGTAGTTCTGCCACGGGGTGGGGGCCGGGTGGGGGTTGCTCGGGTACGGGGCGGGAGGCGGGCCCGGGGCCACCGCGGTGCCGTGCGCGGGGGTGGCCGCCGGGTGCTGGACGGGCGGGGCGGGCGCCCAGGGGCCCGGCTCGCCGTACGGCGGGGTGCTGTAGGGGTCGGGGTCGTGCAGGGGCCGGGGGCGGTCGACGGGGGTCTGCTGAGCCGGTAGGGCGGCGACCAGGGCCCGGCTCGCGGGCACGGCGTCGGAGGGACCCCCGACCTCCTCCGCCGCCTGCGGCACGCTTCCCTGAAGAGCCGCGGCAGGACGCTCCAGCTCGAAGTCACCGCCGCCGACACCGCTCCCGGCACCGGGCCCCGGCGGGGCGACGCCGGGAGCGACCGCGGCTGACGTTGCGGTGCCTGACGGGGCGGCGTCCGACGAAGCCGCACCGGTCGCACCCGGCGGAGCCGTGGCCGTCGCCGGCCGGTCCAGTTCGTAGTCCCCGTCGGACTTGTAGGCCCTTTCGGGCTGGTGGCCCCCGTCGGAGTGGTGGTTCGCCGCGGAGTCGCAGTCCGCCTCGGGTCCGCGGATGCCCTCGACCGGACCCACCGCGCCGACCCCCGGAGTGACCGGGCGGGGCCGGCTCCACCACTTCGCCTTCGTGGGCTTCCCCTCGTTCATGCTCTCCCCACACCTGGCCCGCGGCACAACACGCCGACGGTCACCGCAGATTGCCGACTCCGCGTCCGGGAATCCCTCCGGCGGACGCGGCCCAGCCTGGATTCAACCAGGTTCCGGGGGCCGGGGCGCAGAGGGCCGGTCAGTGGGCGGTACGGGAGGAGGGGGACGGGGAGGAAGAGGGGGACGGGGTGGTGGCCGGGGCGGCGAGCAGGCGCGGAGGCGTGAGGCCGGGCGGCGTCGACCAGGAGGTCTGCGCGATCGGCTCGGCCTCGGTGAGCGGATGTATGAGCGGGGACATCACGGCGGCACCGGCCACCACGGGGGTCGTCAGCGTGTGCATGACGTCGTCTGCCCGGGGTACCGGAGCGGGAACTCCGGGGAGCAGGGGCGCGGACACCGAGGTCGGCACGGCGGGCGCCACACCGAGCGAACGCTCGCCCTGGGCCAGCAGCGGCCCGTCGGAGCGGCGGCGCTGCGTCTCGGGAGCCGTCGCGGCACTCGAGCCCGGCGCACGCATCGGTGTCACATTGCTGCCGCCGGAGCCGCCGCGCGCGTCCGTGGTGTCGGCCGGCACTCCGGTCGACACCCCGCCGAGCGCGACCGCGGCCAGCGACACCGCACCGGCGGCGGCGAAGGCGAAGCGCAGCCCGCGCGAGGCCGATCGGTCGGTCTCGTGACGGCTGACGTCATGGATGCGGAAGCCGCGCCCGGAGGCGGGCGGCAGCACATCGCCGTGCGGCGCGGCGGGCACGTACCCGAAGGGCTCTCCGCGCACTCCGAAGACGCCGGTCACCGGGGCGCCGGAGGGGAGTCTTCCGCCGAATCCGCCCCCGCCGAACGGTGAGCCATCACCGCCGTCGAAGTCACCTCCCCCCGGAAGTCCCTGGAGACGGGCCAGGAAGCTCTCGGAGGGGGGCGGAGGGGCTACTTCCGCGAAGACGTTCTTCAGTCGGCGCTGGGCGTCCGCCTCGGCCTTGCACTTCGCGCAGGTGACGAGGTGGGCCAGGACGCGATCGCGCGACTCATGACCGAGCTCTCCGTCCACCAGGGCGGAGAGTCGGTCCCCAAGATGCTGGTCGGCAACACGCCGCTCCGTAGGGTTGGGCCGGGATCCACTCACGCGGTCGCGCCCCCTCCTCCCAGCGCGGGAACTCCCGTGATCGCGAAGCCGCGGCGCTCGGCACGGGCCTCGGGAGACCGGTGTGCGAGGGCCTTGCGCAGCTGCGAACGGCCACGGTGGATCCGGCTGCGGACCGTACCGAGCTTGACGCCCAGGGTCGCGGCGATCTCCTCGTACGAAAGTCCCTCGATGTCACAGAGGACGACCGCGGCGCGGAACTCGGGCGCGAGGGTGTCCAGCGCCTGCTGAACGTCCGCGTCGAAGTGCGCGTCGTTGAAGACCTGCTGCGGGGAGGGCTCGCGGCTGGGCAGGCGCTCGGCCGCGTCGTCACCGAGGGCGTCGAAGCGGATGCGCTGCTTGCGGCGCACCATGTCGAGGAAGAGGTTCGTGGTGATGCGGTGCAGCCAGCCCTCGAAGGTGCCGGGCGTGTAGGTCGACAGGGAGCGGAAGACGCGGACGAAGACTTCCTGCGTGAGGTCCTCGGCGTCGTGCTGGTTGCCCGTCAGGCGGTAGGCGAGCCGGTAGACCCGGCCGCTGTGCGTGCTGACGATCTCCTCCCAGGTGGGCGGAGTCCACGCCTGCGACTCCGCGTCGGTGGTGAACGTCGCGGTCTGCGCCGGGGCAGCAGCATGGAACTTGTCAGCGGTGTCGGTCACGGATTTCGGCTCACCCGCCGATCTGAGAAGGCGCCGCAGCACCCCTCCCCGATCCACAGGCGCAGCCGCACCTCCCCTGTCGGCTCTGGTGGTGTCCAGTGGAGCCCCTACCATAGCCACCTCGCCCGTTAGCTCCGGATAAGCGGTTTTACGAGAATTTGATACGTGCTCATATGGCTGCGTCAGCATGTGATCGCCACCCCGCTCCACACCCCGCTCCGCGCGCTGTTCCATCGGCTTCCCCCCGGTCTGTTTCCGCACCCCTCTAAACGCCTGGTCCCATCTGCGGGTTCCCGGCACCAACGGATACAGTCACGCCCAGGCAACCACGGGGACAGGGAGAGGGTCATTACCGGCAACCGGCAGACGAGCTGGGCGTTCGCCGACGCCTTTGTCGCCGAGGACGAAGCGCTGCGCTGGGCCCGCGACCGGGCCCGCGAGGCAGGGCTGCGCCCGGTGTCGCCCGGCACGGGCGCCGCGCTGCGGTTGCTCGCCGCCACCGTGGACGCGAAAGCGGTGGCGGAGATCGGGACCGGGACCGGCGTCTCCGGAATTCATCTGCTGCACGGCATGCGGCCGGACGGGGTACTGACCACCGTCGATCCGGAACCGGACCGCCAGCAGTTCGCCCGCCAGGCCTTCCGCGCGGCCGGCTTTGCCAGCAACCGCGCCCGCTTCATCCCCGGCCGCGCGCTGGACGTCCTGCCCCGGCTCGCGGACGCCGGCTACGACCTCGTCTTCTGCGACGGCGACCGTCTGGAGTGTCTGGACTACCTCGCTGAATCGTTGCGCCTGCTGCGTCCGGGCGGGCTGGTCGTCTTCGAGGGTGTCTTCGCGGACGGCCGCACGGTCGAATCGGGCCCACAGCCCGCCGAGGTCGGCCGGCTGCGCGAACTGCTGCGCGCGGTGCGCGAGAGCCAGGACCTGGTGCCCTCGCTGCTGCCGGTGGGCGACGGGTTGCTGTGCGGGGTCAAGCGCTGACCGCACGCTCGGTCTCGTCCGGCGACGCATGTCTGACCTGCGTCGATACATAGCGGTACGGCGTCGGCGCGCCCCAGGAGAACCACTGCCCCGGCACCGAATACGATGCCGGGGCAGTTGAAAAGGTATGGTCGCGTTCCGCGTCAGCCGACGACCTTCTTGAGGGCGTCGCCGAGCGCGTCGGCCTCGTCAGGGGTCAGCTCGACGACGAGCCGACCGCCGCCTTCGAGCGGAACGCGCATGACGATGCCCCGCCCCTCCTTGGTCACCTCGAGCGGGCCATCGCCCGTCCGCGGCTTCATGGCCGCCATGCTCGTTCCCCTTCCTGAAACCAGCTCATCGTCGCCGACGGCCCCTTGAAAGGGCACGCACGTCCCCTCATAGGACACACGTCACCGGCATCGAACACATTGCTTCCAGGCCATTATCCCGCATCTCAGGACCCGATGACCAACATCAGTCGGCATCGCTTGCGCAACGCGCTTGAGCAAAACCACTCAATTCGGCGATGTGACTGCGATACTGCGCCGCTGCATCGACTTCCACGGCGCGGAATTCTTTGACGCAGGTCACATGTCCTGTCCACGCCCCGGACCGTGATCTCCGCCATGCTGTCCTGCATGCTGTCCTCGAACCCAGGACGTACCGACCGGTACGTCGGAGCCGCGACACCGGAGGGGACCCACCATGGCCGACACCGTGCTCTATGAGGTGAGCGACGGACTCGCGACGATCACGCTGAACCGCCCCGAGGCGATGAACGCGATGAACACCGAGACCAAGGTCGCCCTCCGGGACGCGGCCCAGGCCGCCGCGGCGGACGGCGGCGTACGGGCGATCCTGCTCACCGCCGCAGGTGACCGGGCGTTCTGCGTCGGGCAGGACCTCAAGGAGCACATCGGGCTGCTGGCCGCCGACAAGGAGTCGGGGTCGCAGCACACGATGAGCACCGTGCGCGAGCACTACAACCCGATCGTGCGCGCCCTGACCGGGGCCCCGAAGCCCGTGGTGGCCGCGGTGAACGGCGTCGCCGCGGGGGCCGGCTTCGGCTTCGCCCTCTGCGCGGACTACCGGATCGTCGCCGACACCGCCGCCTTCAACACGTCCTTCGCCGGGGTCGCGCTGACCGCCGACTCGGGCATGTCATGGACCCTGCCGCGGGTGATCGGGCCGGGCCGCGCCGCCGATCTGCTGCTCTTCCCGCGCAGCATCACCGCGCAGGAGGCCTTCGAACTGGGGATCGCCAACCGGCTCGTCCCTGCGGCGTCGCTGCGCGGCGAGGCGGAGCTACTGGCCCGGACGCTGGCCGCGGGCCCGACGGTGGCCTATGCGGCGCTGAAGGAGGCCGTGGCCTATGGGCTCACGCACTCCTTGGACGAGGCCCTTGAGAAGGAGGACGAGCTGCAGGCGCGGGCGGGGGCGTCCGAGGACCATGTGATCGCGGTGCAGGCGTTCGTCAACAAGGAGAAGCCGAAGTACCTGGGGCGGTAACGCTTCGCTGGATTCGGCAGTCGAAGGCCGGTACGGGGACTGCGGGCCGTCTGTGGCTGGTCGCGCAGTTCCCCGCGCCCCTCAAGGGGCGTTCCTGGCGGCGCAATCCTCCAAGTGGTCGTTCACCAGGCCGCAGGCCTGCATCAACGCGTACGCCGTGGTCGGGCCCACGAAGCGGATGCCGCGCTTCTTGAGGGTCTTGGAGAGGGCCGTCGACTCGTCGGTGACGGCCGGGACGTCGGCCAGCCGCTTCGGGGCCGGGCGGGTGGCAGGGTCGGGGGCGAAGGACCAGATCAGCTCGTCCAGCTCGCCCGGCGCCCAGTCGGCCAGCACGCGCGCGTTGGCGACGGTCGCCTCGATCTTGGCGCGGTTGCGGATGATGCCCGGGTCGCCGAGGAGGCGCTCCTTGTCGGCGTCCGTGAACTCGGCCACCGAGGCGATCTTGAAGTCGGCGAAGGCGGCCCGGAAACCCGGCCGGCGACGCAGGATCGTGATCCAGGACAGCCCCGACTGGAAGGCCTCCAGACAGAGTCGCTCGTACAGCGCGTCGTCGCCGTGGACCGGGCGGCCCCACTCCTTGTCGTGGTACGAGACGTAGTCCTCGGTGGACAGGGCCCAGGGGCAGCGCAGCGCGCCGTCGGACCCGGCGAGCGCGTCGCTCACTGCTGCTCCCCCTCGGCCGGCTTGCGCAGCGAGGTGGTCGCGGTGGCGCGGGCGCCGGCCAGCGCGGCCTCCAGGTCGGCGATCCTGGCGTCCCGCTCGGCGAGCTCGGCGCCGAGTCGGCCGAGGGCGTCGTCCACGTCCGCCATGCGGTAGCCGCGGGCGGCGAGCGGGAAACGCACGGACTCCACGTCCGCGCGGTTCACCGGCCGGTCCTGGGGCAGCGGGTCCACCAGCCGATCGGGCTCGGCGTCGGGAAGGGGGGCGCTCTCGCCGCCGCCCACCACGGACAGTGTCACCGCGGCGACCACGACGGCGAGCGCGACGACCAGGAACAAGAACATGAACATCGCTGAGGTCCCCACGCTCTGGTGCCGACGCGTAGGGCGCCGGCGCGAAAGTACTGAAGCTACTGAAAATGTCTGACGAGTGCCGAAGCGGTCCGGCGCTGAAAAGTGTCAGGGTCCGATCGTGCCATGCGAGTCTGACAGTTAAGGTCGCAGGCGGCTAAGCAGCGGGACTTACTAGGAGAGGTCACAGGGGATGCTCAGGCTGGGCAGGCACGAATTCGACCCGCACGAGCCGGTGATCATGGCCATCGTGAACCGGACCCCGGACTCCTTCTACGACCAGGGAGCCACCTTCCGCGACGAGCCCGCGCTCGCGCGCGTGGAGCAGGCGGTGGCCGAGGGCGCCGCCATCATCGACATCGGCGGGGTCAAGGCCGGCCCCGGGGAAGAGGTGACCGCCGAGGAGGAGGCCCGCCGTACGGTCGGTTTCGTCGCCGAGGTGCGACGGCGGTTCCCCGACGTGATCATCAGCGTCGACACCTGGCGGCACGAGGTCGGGGAGGCGGTGTGCGAGGCGGGGGCGGATCTGCTCAACGACGCGTGGGGCGGCGTGGATCCTCGGCTCGCGGAGGTGGCCGCGCGGTACGGGGTGGGGCTGGTGTGCACCCATGCGGGGGGCGCCGAGCCTCGTACGCGGCCGCATCGGATCGCCTACGACGACGTCATGGCCGACATTCTGCGGGTGACCGTGGGGCTGGCCGAGCGGGCGGTGGCCCTGGGCGTACCCCGGGAGTCCGTGCTGATCGACCCCGGGCACGACTTCGGGAAGAACACCCGGCACAGCCTGGAGGCGACTCGGCGGCTGGGCGAGATGGTGGAGACGGGGTGGCCCGTGCTGGTCTCCCTCTCCAACAAGGACTTCGTCGGGGAGACCCTCGACAAGCCGGTGAAGGAGCGGGTGGTGGGGACGTTGGCCACGACGGCGGTGTCGGCGTGGCTGGGGGCGCAGGTGTATCGCGTCCACGAGGTCGCCGAGACCCGTCAGGTCCTGGACATGGTGGCGTCGATCGCGGGCCACCGCCCTCCGACGGTGGCCCGCCGGGGGCTGGCGTAGTTTCCGTCGCCCCCGCCGCCCCTACCCGTCCCATCCTCATTCGGGGGCTCCGCCCTCGAACCCCCGACGGCCTGAACGGCCTCGTCCTCAAACACCGGACGGGCTGAGGATGCGCGCAGCGCCCCCTTAGGGGCGCGGGGAACTGCGCGAACGACCCCCACCGGCCGGCAGCCGAAGAACTTCGGGCGGGCGGGGATTCGGGGCGCAGCCCCGACCCAGGGGCGCGGGGAACTGCGCGACCAGCCCCCACGCACCCGCGGCGGAAGAACCCACTGGGGACCTAGGGCCGTCAGCGGCCCGCCTCCTTCGAGACCAGGGCGACCGCTTCGTCCACCTCGTCCGTGAGGTGGAACAGGAGGAGGTCCTTTTCGGAGGCCTTGCCCTGGGCGATCAGGGTGCCCTTGAGCCAGTCGACGAGACCGCCCCAGTACGCCGTGCCGAAGAGGACGATCGGGAAGCGGGTGACCTTCTGGGTCTGGACGAGGGTGAGGGCCTCGAAGAGTTCGTCGAGGGTGCCGAGGCCGCCGGGCAGGACCACGAAGCCCTGGGCGTACTTGACGAACATCATCTTGCGGACGAAGAAGTACCGGAAGTTGAGGCCGATGTCGACGTAGGGGTTGAGGCCCTGTTCGAAGGGGAGCTCGATGCCCAGGCCGACGGAGATGCCCTTGGCCTCGCAGGCGCCCTTGTTGGCGGCTTCCATCGCGCCGGGCCCGCCGCCCGTGATGACGGCGAACCCGGCTTCGACCAGGCCTCGGCCGAGCGCGACCCCCGCCTCGTACTCGGGCGAGTCCACCGGCGTACGGGCGGAGCCGAAGACGCTGATCGCGGGCGGGAGTTCGGCGAGCGTGCCGAAGCCTTCGATGAACTCCGACTGGATGCGCAGGACTCGCCAGGGGTCGGTGTGCACCCAGTCGGAGGGGCCGCCCGCGTCCAGCAGCCGCTGGTCCGTGGTGCTCGACTGCACCTGGTCGCGCCTGCGCAGCACCGGCCCCAGCCGCTGCTCCTCCGGTGGCTGCTTCTTGCCCTCGGGGTTGCCAGTAGCCATGTGCGCTCCCTCCGCTAGCAGGTGGTTCAGCCCCAGGGTAGATCTACGCGGGTTACGGAGGGGGGACATGCGCATGTCCGCCGCGCACCACAAAGGTTCGGGCGGGCCTCAGGACGTCAGCCAGGAGCGCAGACGCTCCTCCGCCTCCGGGATCTCCGACGCCCGCACCCGCTCGTCCACCTTGTGGGCGAGGAGCGGCGCGCCGGGCCCGTAGTTCACCGCGGGCACCCCGAGCGCGCTGAAGCGGGCGACGTCCGTCCAGCCGAACTTGGGGCGGGCCTCGCCGCCGACGGCCGCCAGGAAGGCCGCGGCGGCCGGGTGGGTCAGGCCGGGCCGGGCCCCGCCGGAGTGGTCGTCGACGATGAACTCGTCGATGTCGCAGTCGGCGAAGAAGTCACGGACGAAGGCCTCGGCCTCCGCCTCGCTGCGGTCGGGCGCGTAGCGGAAGTTGACGACGACGGTGCAGGCGTCGGGGATGACGTTGGTGGCCACGCCCCCCTCGACGCGGACGGCGTTGAGGCCTTCGTGGAACTGGAGGCCGTCCACGACCGGCGTGCGCGGCTCGTAGGCGGCGAGCTTGGCGAGGATCGGGGCCGCCGCGTGGATCGCGTTGGAGCCCATCCACGCGCGCGCGGAGTGGGCACGCTCCCCCTTGGTCTTCAGGAACACCCTGAGGGTGCCCTGGCAGCCGCCCTCCACCTGGCCGTCCGTCGGCTCCAGGAGGATCGCGAAGTCGCCCGCCAGCCAGTCGGGGTGGGCCTCGGCGACGTGCTTCAGGCCGTTCAGGTGGGCGGCGACCTCTTCGTTGTCGTAGAACACGAAGGTGAGGTCGCGGTTGGGTGCGGGGACCGTGGCCGCGACGCGCAGCTGTACGGCGACGCCGGACTTCATGTCACAGGTGCCGCAGCCCCACAGGACGCCGTCCTCGTCGAGGCGCGAGGGCACGTTGCCGGCGATGGGGACCGTGTCGATGTGGCCGGCGAGGATCACGCGCTCGGACCGCCCCAGGTTCGTACGCGCCACGACGTTGTTGCCGTACCGGTCGACCGTCAGATGCGGCAGGGCGCGCAGCGCGGCCTCGATGGCGTCCGCGAGCGGCTTCTCGTTGCCGCTCTCCGAGGGGAAGTCGACGAGCCGCGCGGTGAGCTCGGCGGCGTCCAGCGTGAGGTCAAGGGTGGTGTCGGCCATGCCCTCGACCCTAGCGCCCCCTGCTCGGCGCTCCCCCGCGCACGGGTTGTCCACAACCCCATAGGTCGCCAACAGTCGCCTCCAGTACCTTGTACGCGTGCCAGAGACGTCCCCCACTCCTGTCCGGCGCGGCCGCTTCTTCCGTTTCGGGGCGGCCGTCGTAGTCATGCTCGCGCTCGCGGGTTACCTCGCGGTGCAGTACCTCACGGGAGGGACGGGTGCGCCGCGCTGCAGAGTCGTCTCGGGCAAGAGCGACGGCGCGTCGTACGAGTTCACCCCGGAGCAGGCGGTGAACGCGGCGACGATCTCGGCGGTCGGCACCACCCGCGGGCTGCCGGAGCGCGCCGTGGCCATCGCGCTGGCGACCGCGCTCCAGGAGTCGGGGCTGCGCAACATCCAGCACGGCGACCGGGACTCGCTCGGTCTGTTCCAGCAGCGCCCTTCGCAGGGCTGGGGGACGACGAAACAGATCATGGACCCGACGTACGCGGCCGGCATGTTCTACGAACACCTGGCCAAGGTGCCGGGCTACACGCGGCTGCCGCTCACCGTCGCCGCGCAGCGCGTGCAGCGCAGCGGCTATCCGCAGGCGTACGCGAAGCACGAGCCGGACGCGACGCTGCTGGCCGCGGCCCTGACCGGCCGCGCGGCGGCCACGCTGACCTGTGAGGGCCGTCCGGGGGCGACCCCGGTCGGCGGCCCGGACTCGGTGCGCGCGGCGCTCGTCCGGGACTTCGGGCGCGAGGTGCTGCAGGAGGCGGGAGCCGATGTGGGCACCGCGGGCTCCCCCGCCTCCCCGACGGCTTCCCCGACGCTCGCCCCCTCCCCGGCCGTCTCGGGCCGGACCGTGACCGTGCCCGTGCGCAAGGACCCCACCGGCGACTCCACCGTCCGCGAGCGCGGCTGGGAGCTGGCGCACTGGGCGGTGGCCAACTCCTCGGCGCTGCACATCCAACGGGTCTCCTACGCGGGGCGGGAGTGGACGGCCGGGGAACGGAACGGCGAGTGGCGGGCGGCGGTCACCACGGGCGGTTCGACGACGAAACAGTCCCCCGGCGAGGTCCGCATCGTCACCGCGCAGTAGTACGTGGCCTCACCTGTACGGGGGATGCTCGGCGTGGCGCATTGCCGCCGCGAGCGGGTTTTCGCGTGCTCACTCCGGAATCCGCCGGACCCCTTGAAAACAAAGGGCCGTAAGGATTCGGCAGACTTTCCGACCGGATGCCCTTTGCCCGTTTTTATCCACAACTGATAATGCGACGCATTACCAACTCTTTACATCGGGCCACCGCAACCTTCGCGGGTCTCGAGCGGTAGTCACTGCGTCCGAGCCCGGAACGATCAACGGGCCGCCCGACAGCCGGTCGGCGGCCAGAAGGTCAACTCCCGGGCACGGGTGGACACTTCACCGTTCTCTTCCGTCTAAGGAGCATCATGTCCCTCCCCCTGACCCGCCGGATCGCCCGTGCCGCGCTGCTCATCGCAGCGGGAGCGGCGCCCGTGGTCGGTGCGGCCGGCTCCGCCAGCGCGGCGGCCGAACTCCCGGCCACCCCCAACCTCGGCGGCCTGACCGCTCTGGACGGCGCGCACGTCGGCAGCACGGTCGACGGTGCGACGCAGAACGTCACCGGGCTCGCGGGCACGACCGGCGGCAACGCCCTCAAGAAGGCCGTCCCGGCCGCGGGCAAGACGGGTGGCAGTGTCGCCAGGACGGCGACGCCGGCCGCGCAGAAGGTGGCCGGGGACGCGGCGGGGCAGGCCGGGGGTCTGCTCGGTGACACCGCGAAGACCGCCGGTGGTGGCCTTCCGACGGACGCGGTGACCAAGGGTGGTCTGCCGACGGGGCAGCTGCCGCTGAAGGGGTTGCCGCTCGGCTAGCCCCGCCGGGGTCGCGCACGCGAAGGGGTCCAGGGAGTTTCCCTGGACCCCTTCGCCGTGCCGGTTCGGAAAGTGCGGGTCGTGGTGGGCTGGGCGCGCCCACGCGGCGGAGCCGCACCTGTCACAGCCCCGCGCCCCCAAGGGGCGCGCTCCTCGCCAGGGGGTTTCTCAGCCCAGGCGTTCTACCGCCGCCGCCACTCGCTCGTCCGTCGCCGTCAGGGCCACCCGGACGAAGTTCTCGCCCGCCTCGCCGTAGAAGTCGCCAGGGGCGACGAGGATGCCCAGTTCGGCCAGATGGGCGACGGTGTCCCAGCAGGACTCGCCGCGGGTGGCCCACAGGTACAGGCTCGCCTCGCTGTGCTCGATGCGGAAGCCGTGGCGCAGCAGGGCCTCGCGCAGGGCGGCGCGGCGGGCCGCGTAGCGCTCGCGCTGTTCGCGGACGTGCACGTCGTCCGCGAGGGCGGCGACCACCGCGGCCTGGGTCGGCGCGGACGTCATCATGCCGCCGTGCTTGCGGATCTGGAGGAGGTCGCCGAGGACGGCGGGGTCGCCGGCGAGGAACGCGGCGCGGTAGCCGGCCAGGTTCGAGCGCTTCGAGAGCGAGTGGACCGAGACGATCCCCTCGTACGAGCCGCCGCAGACGTCCGGGTGCAGGACCGAGACCGGGTCGGCCTCCCAGCCCAGCTCGAGGTAGCACTCGTCGGAGAACACGAGGATGTCGTGCTCACGGGCCCACGCGACGATCCGGGTGAGTTCCTGGGCGGAGAGGACCCTGCCCGTCGGGTTCGACGGGGAGTTCAGCCACAGGAGCTTCAGGTGGGTCGGGTCCAGCTCCGTGGGGTCGTCGTAGACCACGTGGTCCGCGCGGGCCAGGCGCGCGCCGACCTCGTACGTCGGGTACGCGAGGCGCGGGTACGCCACCTTGTCGCCGGGGCCCAGGCCCAGCTGGGTGGGGAGCCAGGCGACGAGTTCCTTGGAGCCGACGATCGGCAGCACGTGGTGGTGCGTGACGTCCCGCGCGCCGAGCCTCCGCTCGACCCAGCCGGTGAGCGCGTCCCGCAGTTCGGGCGTGCCCCACACCGTGGGATAGCCCGGCGAGTCCGCGGCCGCGACCAGAGCTTTCTGGATCAGCTCGGGCACCGGGTCGACCGGGGTGCCGACGGACAGGTCGACGATGCCGCCCGGATGAGCGGCGGCCGTCGCCTTGAAGGGCTCCAGCTTGTCCCAGGGGAAGACGGGAAGCCGGTCGGAGACTGCGGACACGGGATCGGGCTCACTTTCTCGTTCGTACGACCCGTACACACACGGCCTGCGCGCCTGTGGCCGGTACGGGCTGCTACGGCAAACGCCTCGGCCCCGCACGGCGATCGAGGAGATCGGGCCGTACGGGACCGAGGCGGCGCGTAGGTGCGGCCGCTTACTGGTTCTGCGGCGGCAGCGCTGCGATGAAGGGGTGGTCGCGCTCGATCAGACCGAGCTTGCTGGCGCCGCCGGGCGAGCCGAGCTCGTCGAAGAACTCGACGTTCGCCTTGTAGTAGTCCTTCCACTCTTCAGGAGTGTCGTCCTCGTAGAAGATCGCCTCGACCGGGCACACCGGCTCACAGGCTCCACAGTCGACGCATTCGTCCGGGTGGATGTACAAGGACCGGGAGCCCTCGTAGATGCAGTCGACCGGGCACTCCTCGATGCACGCCTTGTCCTTGACGTCGACACAAGGCTGCGCGATGACGTAGGTCACGCTGTCGTTCCTCCTCGATAGGGCGCTGGCGGGCCTCCATAGGCTCCGCCGCCTGGCGCGCGGGAGCGCGGCGTCGTCGATGCCCGCACCTAGTATCTCCGTTCCGGGGCGTGATCCATACAGGAGGGGTGAACTGACCTGTGGAAATCTCTGCGGCCGGACGTCTCGAGGTCCGGATCACCGCTGCTGACGTGGGCAAACGTGTCTCTGTTCGGCGGATGATCGTAGATACCGAAGGTGCCGCCGGAGGTGAGAAGTTCACTGACACGGTCGGTGTTCTCACATCATGGGACAAAGATGTGCTGCTGATCACACGACGCGACGGCGAGGTCGTCCGGATTCCGGAGTCCTCGCTGGTCGCGGGCAAGGTCGTACCGGCCGCCCCGGCGCGTCGGCGGGGCCCCGCGGCCTCGTACGAGGAGCTGGCGCGGGTCTCCTCGCGGGCCTGGCAGCCGGTGGAGAGCGGGCGGCTCGGCGACTGGGAGCTGCGCGCGGCCTCCGGGTTCACCCGGCGCGCGAACTCCGTGCTGCCGCTCGGCGAGCCGGGCGTGCCGCTCGACGAGGCGCTGACGTACGTACGCGACTGGTACGCGGCCCGTGACCTGCCCGCCTACGTCCAGACCGCCACCGGGGCCGAGGGCGCGCAGGAGGTGCTGTGCGCGGAGCTGGAGGCGCGCGGCTGGGCGCGTGAGGTGAGTGCCGGGCTGTGGATCGGCGAGCTCGCGCCGCTGGCCGACCGCGAGGCCGCGGAGGCCTCCGGGGTGGTCCTCGCCCGCGCGGCCGACGAGGCATGGCTGGGCCGCTACCAGCGCGAGGGGCTGAGCGAGGTCGCGCTGCACGTCCTGAGCAGCGGGCCCTCGGTGTGGTTCGCGACGGTGCCCGGCACCGAGGGGGAGCCGCCGGCCGCGATCGGGCGGTGTGTCGTCGACGGGCGCTGGGCCGGTTTCGCGGCCGTCGAGGTCGACCCCGCCCAGCGCCGCCGGGGCCTCGCCACCGCCGTCATGGCCGCGCTCGCCCGCCGCGCCCTGGACGAGGGCGCCTCGGCGGCCTGGCTCCAGGTGGAGACGGACAACGCGGGGGCGCGGGCGCTGTACGCCGGAATGGGCTTCGCGGCTCATCACACGTACCACCACTACCGTGCGCCTCAGGTGTCCGCCGACGACCGCCGTCGACCGGCGTGAAGGGGTACGAGACCGCCATGCGTTCCCCCCATCCCCCGGAGCCGGAGCGGGCCGCCGAGGTGCGGCGCAGGTTCGCCGAGGAGGCACGGTCCGAGCGGCCCGACCTGGCGGCGCTGTGTCTGCTGATCGGGGCGGCGGCGGACGGCACGCTGGACGACGCGGGGACGGACGCGGCGCAGATCGAACTCGACCGGCTCGCCGGACAGCTGCCGTTCCGGCCCGGTGGGGCGCGGTCCTGGGCGACCGCGCTCGCCGAGCTGCTCGGCGGGCGCCGCGGGTTCCGGGGCTCGCCCGGGGACTATCAACGGCTGGAGTCGTCGCTGCTGCACGCGGTGCTGCGGCGGCGGCGCGGGCTGCCCATCCTGCTCTCCGTGGTGTGGATGGAGGTGGCCAGGCGGGCCGGCGCGCCGGTGTACGGGGTCGCCCTGCCCGGGCATTTCGTGGTGGGCTTCGGGCCGGCCGAGCAGCAGGTGCTCGCCGATCCCTTCGACGGGGGGCGGGTGCTGAGCGGCTCCGACACCGAGCTGCTCGTACAGGGCGCCACCGGGGCGCCTCTCGATCCCTCGATGCTCGTCCCCGCCCCTCCGCTCGACGTGGTCGTGCGGATCCTGAACAACGTCCGGGCGTGGGCGGCGGCGCGGCCGGAACGGTCGGATGTCAGCCTGTGGGCCGTGGAGTTGTCGCTGCTGTTGCCGTCGCATCCCGCGCGGTTGCGGTACGAGCGGGCTCAGCTGCTGGTGCAGCGTGGGGACTTCCTTGAGGGCGCGGCGGAACTCGAGGCGTACGCGGAGGTGGTTGTCGCCGTCGACGAGGGGGCCGCGGAGCGGGTTCGGGGGCAGGCGCGGGCGGCTCGGGCGATGTTGAACTGAGTTCGCCCAGGCGCCGTGAAGGGGGCTGACTTCGGGCGACTGACGGCTCGTCGCGGCTGGGCGCGCCCACGCGGCGGAGCGGCATAATCTCACAGCCCCGCGCCCCTCTCGGGGCGCTTGCCTGCCCGGGGTTTTACAGCCAGCCCTTTTCCCGTGCTATCCGGACCGCCTCCGCGCGATTGCGTGCCGCCAGCTTCTGGATCGCTGTCGAGAGGTAGTTGCGGACCGTCCCCTGGGAGAGGTGGAGGGCGGTGGCCAGTTCGGCGTTGGTGGAGCCGTCGGCCGCCGCGCGGAGGATCTCGCGTTCGCGGTCGGTCAGGGGGTTGGCGCCCTCGGCGAGCGCGGCGGCCGCGAGGGTGGGGTCGATGACCCGTTCGCCGGCGAGCACCTTGCGGACCGCCGCGGCCAGTTGGGCGGCCGGGGCGTCCTTGACGAGGAAGGCGTCGGCGCCGGACTCCATGGCGCTGCGCAGATAGCCGGGGCGGCCGAAGGTCGTGAGGATGAGCAGTTTGATGCCGGGGAGCTCCTTGTGGACCTCGGCCGCCGCCTCGATGCCCGTCTTGCCCGGCATCTCGATGTCGAGGAGCGCCACGTCCACGTCGTGGGCGCGCGCCGCGGCCAGCACCTCGTCGCCGCGCGCCACCTGGGCGACCACCTCGATGTCGGGCTCGAGGCCCAGCAACGCGGCCAGCGCCTCGCGGACCATCGACTGGTCCTCGGCGAGCAGGACCTTGATCGTGCGGCTCATGCACCGGATCCTACGGGGTGATCGGCGGCCTCGGAGGGGCCTACGACGGTACCCGTGCGACCAGCCGGAAGCCGCGGCGCACCCGGCCCGCCTCCAGGGCTCCGCCCGCCTTCTCCAGCCGCTCGGTCAGGCCCGTCAGGCCGTTGCCCGGAGCATGGCCCGAGCCGCCCGAACCGTCGTCCTCCACGCTCAGTTCGAGCACCGGGCCGTCCAGTGTCTGGCGGCGGACGAGTTCCACGGTGCAGCGCCGGGCCCCGCTGTGCCGTACGACATTGGTGATCGCTTCCCGCAGCGCCCAGGCGAGCGCGGACTCGCTCTCCTCGGCGACGTCGGTGAGGTCCGGCTCGTCGGGCAGGTCCGCGGTGACGCCCGCCGCCGTCAACGCGACCTGAGCGCCCGCGAGTTCGCCGGACAACCGGGGCCGCCGGTAGCCGGTGACCGCCTCGCGCACGTCGACGAGGGCCTGCCGGCTGACCTGTTCGATGTCGGCGACCTGCTGGGCCGCCTTCTCGGGGTGGTCGGGGAGCATCCGGCCGGCCAGCTCGCTCTTGAGGGTGATCAGGGAGAGCGAGTGGCCCAGCAGGTCGTGCAGATCGCGGGCCAGGCGCAGGCGCTCCTCGTTCGCGGCCAGTTGGGCGACTGTCGCACGGGCCTCGCGCAACGCGATCGTGGTGCGGATCAGTTCGCGGACGCCGGTCATGGCGAACCCGCCGAGGAACGCCGGGATGAGCAGCCCCGCCAGATACGCCGTGCCGCCCGGTACGGCCAGAGCGATCCCCGTCAGCACGGCGGAGGCCGCCGGGATGGTCCAGCGCGCCAGCCGCAGCGGGAGCACCGCGCCGGACGCGATCGAGACGTACACGAACAGGACGAGCCACTCGCGCCCCAGGGTGAAGGAGAGCAGGGCGGCCTCGGCCGCGAGGGCCACGAGCGAGACGAACACGAAGGGGGTCGTCTCGCCGCGGCCGGTGCGGAAGACCAGCGCCCCGTACCACCCGACGAAGGCCACCAGGCCGCACCAGCCGAGTACGACGACACCGGTGCTGTGGCCGCCGTGCACCAAGTCGCTGACGGGCGCGCTCAGATAGACGAGCCAGATGCCGGTCCAGACGGCCTTGACCATCTTCTGCCTGCGGTTCTGCGGGCGTTGCCCGATGCCGACGCTGCTCACGCCTTCAGCGTGTCCTTCCGGTACAGCCATGCCGCGCCGCCCGCGAAGAGGAGGAAGGAGACGGCGAGGATGACGAGGTCCTTCGCGTGCGGGGCGTCGCCCAGTTCGATGGATCGCCCGAGGGCAGCGTACGCGTGCGTGGGCAGCCAGGACGCGATCTTCTGGAGCCAGTCGGGGAAGGTGGTCGTGGGCATCCACAGGCCGCCGAGCACCGAGAGCCCGAAGTACAGGATCATCGTGATCGGGCGGACCGCGTCGCCGCTCGCGAGATAGCCGATGGCCACGCCGAGCGCGGCGAAGACGAGGCTGCCGGCCCAGATCGCGCCGGTGAGCGCGAGCCACTGCCAGGCGTCCAGCCGTACGTGCTTCACGGCGGCGGCGACCGCGAAGACGACCACGATCGACGGCAGGCTGATCACGGCGGCGCTGGCGGTCTTCGCCAGGACATAGCCGCGGCCCGGCAGGGTGGTGAGCCTGAGCTGCCGTACCCAGCCGCTCTCGCGCTCCTTCGCGATGCGTTCGCTGTTGCCCATCAGGACGGCGGTCAGGGCGCCGAAGGAGGCCATGGAGACCATGAAGAAGGTCGGCAGGGTGAGGCCGGTGCCGTCCACCTTGGTGGTGCTGTCGGCGCTGCCCGCGATGAGCAGGAACAGGGCCGAGGGGTAGACCACCGAGAAGAACAGGAACTTCTTGTTGCGCAGGGCGCGGGTGATCTCGAGCTTGATGAGGCTGTTCACTGCGACTTCGCCTCCTCGGCGGCCGTGATGGCGACGAAGGCCTGCTCGAGCCCGAGCCCGGCGACTTCGAGATTGCGGGGGTAGAGGCCGAGCCCGTACATCGCGTGTACGGTCGCGTCGGCGTCGGAGGACTGGATGCGGACGGTGTGCCCGGACACGTCGATCGAGGTCAGGAAGGGCAGGGCGCGCAACGGGGCCTCGTCGATGGGGCCTTCCAGGTCGAATGCGATACGGCGGGCGCCGGCCTTCGCCTTGATCTCGGCGGCGGTGCCGTCGGCCAGCAGGCGGCCCCGGTGCAGTACGAGGACGCGGTCCGCGATGGCGTCGGCCTCCTCCAGGTAGTGCGTGGCGAACAGGACGGTCCTGCCCTGGTCGGCCTGCTCGCGCATGGTGGCCCAGAAGGCCTGGCGGGCGGAGACGTCCATGCCGGTGGTGGGCTCGTCCAGGACGATGAGGTCGTTGGCGCCGGCGGTGGCGAGCGCGAAGCGGACGCGCTGTTCCTGGCCGCCGGAGAGCTTGTTGACCTTGCGGTCGGCTATCTGCGAGATGCCCGCGCGGGCGAGCACGTCACTGACCTTGTACGGCTTCGGGTGCAGATCGCAGGCCAGCTTCACCAGCTCTCCGACCGTCACCTCGTCCATCAGGCCGCCGCTCTGCAGCATGGCGCCCACCCGGCCGCCGACGATCGCCTCGCGGGGGCTGGCGCCGAACACCCGGACCGCGCCGGTGTCGGCGTGCTTGAGGCCCAGGAGCAGGTCCAGCGTGGTCGACTTGCCCGCGCCGTTCGGACCCAGCAGGGCGACGGTCTCGCCCGGGTGCAGGTCGAGCGTCAGCCCGTCGACGGCCCGTACGTTCCCGTAGCTCTTGCTCACCTGATCGAACCCGACCACCGGGGTGGTGGCGGGCGCCGCTGTTGTCGTCATGGGAACCATCGTGGCGGCGAGAGCCCGGTGCCCGGCAGTGTCGGCGGTCCTGAGTGCCGGATGACAGATGTCATGCCGTGCGGCACGGTCCGGGGGTCTCCGTGCCGCGACGACGACGGAGCCCCTGCCCGGTGCGGGCAGGGGCTCCGTTCACGCGGACGACCAGAGGTCAGCCCACTTTGGTGTCGATGACCCCGACGCGCTCCGCCGTCGTCTTGCCGCGCAGGACCTTGCCCAGTGCGGTGACGACGTCCTGCGGCGTGACAGCGCGCTTCCCGCTCGCGGTCTGGATCTGCACGCCGTCGAAGGTGGTGCCGTACGCCGCCTTGAGCGCCTGGAGGTCGTACGTCTCCACGAGCTTGCCGTTGACGGCCTTGAAGCCGAGGATCTTCGGCAGTGACACGGGACCGAACTTGATGCTGTGCACCGCGTCGGTCTGAACGATGACGATGCCGGACATCGCGGGCTCCGCGAACTCCTTCATCATCCGGTCGACCTCGGCGTTCGAGATGGTCGGCTGACGGGTCGTGGTGGCGACCTTCACCGGGGTGGTGGTGCCGCTCTCGACCTGGGCGCGGTACGCGTCCTCGACGGCCTGGGTCGAGGCCGCCACGTCGATGCCCTTGCCCGCCTTGCCGTACACGGCGACGGCCTTGCCGGACGCGAACTTGATGGTGCCGTCGCTCACCGAGCCGGAGCCGCCCGCGGTGCGCTCCAGGGCGGCCTGGAGCTTCTCCTCGTCGACGGGCATCGCCGGCTCGACGACACGCTGCTGACCGAACAGCGAGCCGATCACGGAGACCGGGTTGTAGTCGCTGCCCGCGGCGGCGCGGACCGTGTCCTGGGCGTTGAACTGGAGCCCGGCCTGGTCCGGCTTGAGCGAGACCGTGGTGCCGTCCACCGACAGCTGGAGCGCCTTGTTCATACGGGCCCCGAAGGCGTCGTCGAGCTTCTTGACGGCCTCGTCGCGGGTGCCGCCGCCGATGTCGACGCCGAGCACGGTGGTGCCCTTGGGGACGTCCGAGCGGTTCATCAGCAGCCCCGCGCCGTAGACGCCACCGCCGATGAACACCACGCCGACGACCAGGAGCGTCAGCTTGCTGCGGCCCTTCTTCTTCGCCGGCTTCTTCGAGGAGGCGGCGGGCTTCGGGGCCGGCTCGGGCGCCTTCGGCGGGGTGTGCGGCAGCGGTCCGTCGGTGTGCGCGCCCGGCCCGAACGGGGAGTTCTGGGCGCCGGGCACGACGGGGATGCCGCTGGTCAGGGTGTGCCCGGAGACGTTGTCCACGGGGCCGCCGTAGCCCTGGCCGCCCGGATCGGGCGCGGGCTTCTGCGGGGTGAGGATCGCGGTGTCGTCGCTGAGGCCGCCACCGGGGTATCCCGCGCCGAGCCCGGCCGCGCCGTGCCCGCCGGGGACGCCACGACCACCGGGGCCACCAGGCCCACCGGGTCCCGCGGCCAGGCTGCCCGGAGCCACGCCCGGGCCGGCCGGCGGCACCAACGGGCCGTCACCGGTGACCGGACCGCCGGTCGGGCCCGCGGGACCGCCCCGGCCGTTCTCCGAGAAGTTCTCCGCGAAGTACGGGAGGTCGTCACGGCGCGGTTCGCCACCCGGCCCTCCAGGGCCACCCGGGCCGCCGGAGCCACCGGGCCCACCCGGGCCGTCGCTTCCTATGGCCGGGAACGAGGCCGTGTTCCCCAGCGCCGCGGAGACGTCGAAGGAACCGGTGCCGCCGCCGTGACCGGGGGCCACGGGTCCGGCGCCGGTGGCACCGGGCAGCCCGGCGCCGTTCGTACCGCCGCTCCCGGGGCGGGGCGCGTTCGCCCCGCCGGGCCGGGCACCGCCCGCGCCGCCCAGGGGACCCGCGCCGTTCGCGCCACCGGGGGCACCCGGACGTGTACCGCCGGTGCCGTTGCCGCCCGGCGTGCCCGCGCCCTGCGGCGCCGCGGGACCCGTGGGTCCCGAACCGCCGGGCAGACCCGCCCCATTGGTGGACCCGCCGCCCGGGCCGCCGCCCGGCGCACCGGACTTGCGGGGTGCGAACCAGTCGCTGGTCTTCTCTCTGGCCGGAGAACCGCCCGCGGCGGCCTCGGCCGAGGTCTCGGTGGCCGTGGACGCTGCCACGGGCGCACTCACGGCACGCTGCGCCTCCGCCGGGGCTCCCGCGGAACCGGCGGACTCGGCGGGCGACTCGGCGTCCCCGACCGGTGTGCGCACGACGACCGGCGGGATGGGCCGCGATCCGGGGATGTTGATCCGGATCCGTGTCGTCAGCGTGGTCTCGGTCTTGCGCTCCTCCGGCGGGGTGCCGCCGGCCGAACGGCCCGCGTCGGCACCGTTCTCGGAAACCGTGGGGGTCCCGTAGGGGGGCGTCCCCGACGGGTACGCGGCTCCACCGCGCCCGTTGGGCCCGGAGGACGAACTGTCAGTTTCACGACTCAAGGCAGGTTCTCCCGGTTGGCTCCGCCGCCCGTTTACTCGACCTCATCTCGGGCAGCTCGGCGGCGCGCACCACCATACTGGCCGCATTCGGCGCGCAAACCTCGCCCGCCCAGGAAACTCGCACGGGACCCGCACCTGTCCGGTACGGCGAAGTGGTACGTCACTTCCCAAGTCGGACGACGGAGTCGTCCGGTTGCCGCCCCAGACCAAGCGTGGCGCACATCACAGCCACGGCCATCCCGCCGAGCAGGAAGAGGTAGGAACCGAATCCCGCGCCGAAGAAGAAGTCCCCTTCCGGGCGGGTGGCGGTGAGCAGCACGACCGCGATCATCCAGCCCGCGGCGGACGCGACGGCGCCGGCCCGGGAGCCGGTCGCCCGCGATCCGCCCAGGAAGAGCCCGGCCGCGCCGGCCAGGGCGAGCAGCAACCCGCCCGGGAACCAGGCGGCTTGCACCAGCGTCCCGGCGGCCCCGACCACCGCGCCGAGCAGGAACAGGCCCAGGTGGGCCACGATCCGCCCGGCCGAGGGCCGTGGCAGCGGCCGGGCGAGCGCGCTCCCCCGCTGTCCCGACATGCTCATCACGCGTCCGCCTTTCCCTGCTCGGTCCCCGTGGAACCTTGCTCGGTCCCCGTGGAACCCCGCTCGGTCCCCCTGGAACCCTTATCGATCCCCGCGAAGAGGTCGGTCTCACGACCGGGTCCCGCGCGCTCCCCGCGCACCAACTCGTAGTACTCGGTGGTGAACAGCGGTTGTGCGAGTGCGTTCGACAGCGCGAACCAGGGTTCGGCCACCTCGATCTGGGTGGCGTGCGCCCGCATGGCGGCGGCCTTCGCGGTGGCGTACGCGGTCCCGTCGATCGCGGTGGTGACCACCGCGTCGTCGACCACGCCGGGTACGTCGGCCACGGCGGCGGAGTGCTCGAACGGCAGTCCGGGCAGGGCCTCGCGCAGCCGTCGGAAGCCCTCCTCGACAACGGAGCGCGGGGTGCGGTTCCAGTAGACCTTGGTGATCTCCCAGGGCGCGCCGAGGTCGGGGCGGACGGCGGGGTCCGCGGCCAGCTCCAGGGCGCGCACGGCGACACGGTGGGCCTGGATGTGGTCCGGGTGTCCGTAGCCCCCGTCGGGGTCGTAGGTGACGAGCACCTGGGGGCGGACCTCGCGGATCACCTCGACCAGGTACTCCGCGGCCTCGTCGACGTCGGCGGACCAGAAGGCGCCCGCGTGGTGGTTCTGCTCCAGGCCCATCATCCCGGAGTCGCCGAAGCGTCCGGGGCCGCCGAGGAAGCGGTGGTCGGTGACCCCGAGCTCCTTCATGGCGGCGGCCAGCTCACCGATCCGGTGCGGGCCGAGCCCGCCCTCGCGGTCGGGCGCGAGATGCGCCAGCTCGGGCGGGATGACCTCGCCCTCCTCGCCGAGGGTGCAGGTCACCAGCGTCACATGGGCGCCCTCGGCCGTGTACCTGGCCATGGTCGCGCCATTGTTGATCGACTCGTCGTCCGGGTGCGCGTGCACCAGGAGCAGACGCCGGTCGGGCAGTTCCGTCATGGAACCCACCCTACGAGGCGCCCGGCCCGCCGCCGAGGCGGGCACGGGTCGTGGTCCCGAGGCTCCCCGTCAGAACTTGAAGCTGCCGATCATGTCCGCGACGTTCGTCGTCAGGTCGCTGATCGTGGGGGCCATCGTCGAAGAGGCGAGATAGAAGCCGAACAGGACACACACGACCGCATGGCCGGCCTTCAACCCGGACTTCCTGACCAGGATGACGACGATGATCGCCAGCAGCACCACCGCCGAAATCGAGAGTGCCACGGCGGCTCACCTCCAAAGATCCCAGGGACATGGGGGGTCGGACATGGGGGTCGGTAAATCCATACAGCGGCCAGCAGGTTCATACCCACACACCGCCAGTGATCATAACTATCCATACGCGCGCATCGATCGGCGCACGGCCGCACAAGGGGGCGCATGGCCAATATGGTCAGGGCATGACGACCGAGCCTCTCTCCTTCCCCCGCCGGTACGCCCGGACGCAGCGCTTCACCCTCGGCGCGCCCCGCGCGTTCACCGTCTCCCCGGACGGTTCCCGGGTGGTGTTCTTGAGGTCCTCCTCCGGTACGGACCGGGCGAATCAGCTGTGGGTCCTCGATGTCGCGGAGGGGCAGGAGCGCGTCGCGGCCGACCCGCGGGCGCTGCTCGGCGGCGCCACCGAACGCCTGTCGGCGGCGGAGCGGGCACGCCGCGAGCGCAGCCGCGAGGGCGGCGCGGGAATCGTCGGCTACGCCACGGACACGGCGGTCGAGCTGGCCTCTTTCGCGTTGTCAGGGCGGCTTTTCACGGCGGAGCTGCGGGCTGGTACGGCACGTGAACTCCGGGTCCCGGGACCGGTGATCGACCCGCGCCCCTCGCCCGACGGACGGCTCGTCGCGTACGTCCGCGGGGGCGCCCTGCGGGTCGTCGGCGCCGAGGGGGAGGGCGACCGGGCGCTCGTGGAGCCGGAGTCCGGGGCGGATCCGGGGACGGTTTCCTATGGATTGGCTGAGTTCATCGCGGCCGAGGAGATGGGGCGTTCGCGCGGTTTCTGGTGGTCTCCGGAAGGGGACCGGCTGTTGGTCGCCCGGGTTGACGACGCGCCCGTTCGGCGCTGGTGGATTTCCGATCCCGCACAACCGGAACGCGCTCCGCAGCAGGTCGGCTACCCGGCCGCCGGAACGGACAATGCGGACGTAAGGCTCTTCGTGATCGGCCTCGACGGGGTGCGCACAGAAGTGGTCTGGGACCGGGCGCACTACCCGTATCTGGCGCATGTGCACTGGTCAGCGGCGGGCGCTCCGCTGATTCTGGTGCAGGCGCGGGACCAGCGCAGCCAGCTGTTCCTGGCCGTCGACCCGGACACCGGGGCGACCCGGATGGTGCACGCCGACGAAGATCCACAATGGCTGGATCTTTTCCCTGGCGTGCCGTGCTGGAGCCCCGCGGGACAGCTCGTACGGATCGCCGACGAGGGTGGTGCACGGGTCCTGGCCTTCGGCGAACGCCCGTTCACGGGAGTGCAGTTGCATGTGCGCGCGGTGCTGGACGTCTCGGCCGACGACGTGCTGATCTCGGCGTCGGCCGGCGAGGCTGCCGCCGCCCCGGAGACGGGCGAGGTGCATGTCTACCGCGTCAACGAGCTCGGTGTCGAGCGCCTCTCCCAGGAACCCGGCGTGCACTCGGCGGTGCGCGGCGGGGGCGTGACCGTGCTGGTCTCCTCCGTGCCGGACCAGCCGGGAGCCCAGGTGCGGGTGCTGCGGGACGGCAAGCGCGTGGCGACTGTCACGTCGTATGCGGAAAGTCCTGGTCTGTCCCCGCGCGTGACGCTCACCGAGGGGGGCGCACGGAAAATCTCATGCGCCCTGCTTATGCCCACTGACTACGACGGTGTCACTCCCCTCCCCGTCCTCATGGACCCCTACGGCGGTCCGCACGGCCCCCGGGTGCTGGCCGCACACAACGCGCACCTGACCTCGCAGTGGTTCGCCGACCAGGGCTTCGCGGTGGTCGTCGCCGACGGCCGCGGCACCCCCGGCCGCTCCCCCGCCTGGGAGAAGGCGGTCCGCGACGACTTCACGCTCACCCTCGACGACCAGATCGACGCGCTGCACGGCCTCGCGGAGAGGTTCCCGCTGGATCTGTCCCGGGTGGCGATCCGGGGCTGGTCGTTCGGCGGCTGGCTCGCGGGGCTCGCCGTGCTGCGCCGCCCCGACGTCTTCCACGCGGGCATCGCGGGCGCCCCGGTCACCGACTGGCGGCTGTACGACACCCACTACACGGAGCGCTACCTCGGTGATCCGGCGGCGGCCGCGCAGGCGTACGCGAAGAGCTCGCTGATCACGGACGACGGACTGTCCGCGCCCGCCGAGCCGCACCGGCCGCTGATGATCGTGCACGGCCTCGCGGACGACAACGTGGTGGTCGCGCACGCCCTGCGGCTCTCCTCGGCGCTGCTGGCCGCGGGCCGCCCGCACGAGGTGCTGCCCCTGTCCGGCGTCACCCACATGACCCCGCAGGAACAGGTCGCGGAGAACCTGCTGCTGCTCCAGGTGGACTTCCTGAAGCGCGCCCTCAAACTGAGCTGAGCCCGAATCTCCACAGAGCACCGCAACCATCAATTGAGGAACCCCGGCGAAACACCGGCCACGTCCGCGAGAGCGGCGTCGGCTTAGGCGCAAAAGAGGTGGGCCGGGGCGACATGGCGCGCCCCGGCCCATCTACGGCACCCGCACGGCCGTACGCTGATTACCTTGACGCGTCCGTATATCGGTGCCGCTTCGGCCAAGTTGCCTGCGTGTTAACGAAGTTCGCCAGCATTTGCGGGGTTATGTCGGCTGCTCGGGCGGTTCCTCCGGCGGTACGACCCTCTTCTCCTCGGCGAAATGACAGGCCGAGTCGTGCGCGGCCGGGCCCGCCACGAAGCGGAACTCCGCGGGCACCGCGAGCAGCGGCACCTCCAGCGCGCAGCGCTCCTGGGCCTTCCAGCAGCGGGTGCGGAAGCGGCAGCCGGAGGGGATGTTCGCCGGCGAGGGCACGTCTCCGGCGAGGATGATCCGCTCGCGGCGTTCGCGGGCCTCCGGGTCGGGGACGGGCACGGCGGAGAGCAGGGCCTGGGTGTAGGGGTGCGTCGGGTGGTCGTAGATCTCCGCGTCCCTGCCGGTCTCCACGATCCGACCCAGGTACATCACGCCGACCCGGTCGGAGATGTGCCGCACGATGGAGAGGTCGTGCGCGATGAAGACGTAGCTCAGGTCGAACTCGTGCTGGAGCCGCTCCATCAGGTTGATCACCTGCGCCTGCACCGAGACGTCGAGCGCGGAGACGGGCTCGTCGGCGACGATGATCTCGGGGCGCAGCGCCAACCCCCGCGCGATGCCGATGCGTTGGCGCTGTCCGCCGGAGAACTGGTGCGGGTAGCGGTTGATGTACTCGGGGTTGAGGCCGACCACGTCCAGCAGGTCCTGGACGCGTCTTCTGCGGTCGCCCTTGGGCGCGACCTCGGGGTGGATCTCGTAGGGCTCCCCGATGATGTCGCCGACGGTCATGCGCGGGTTGAGCGAGGTGTACGGGTCCTGGAAGACCATCTGGATGTTGCGGCGTACGGCCTTGAGCGCCTTGCCGGACAGTTTGGTGATGTCCTCGCCCTTGTACTTGATCGTCCCGTCCGTCGGTTTCTCCAGGTTGACCAGCATCCTGGCGACCGTCGACTTGCCGCAGCCGGACTCGCCGACGATGCCGAGGGTCTCGCCCGCGGCGAGTTCGAAGTCGACTCCGTCGACGGCCCTGACCGCGCCGATCTGCTTCTTGAAGAGGATCCCCCGCGTCAGCGGATAGTGCTTGACCAGGCCGCTGACCTCCAGAATCGCCTCAGCCATCGAGGCACTCCCGCCAGAAGAAGCAGGCGCTGGTGCGGTCCCCGTCCTCCTGGTCGACCTCGAACAGCGGCGGCACCTCGGTGCGGCAGATGTCCTGGGCCATCGGGCAGCGCGGGTTGAAGGCGCAGCCGGGCGGGATGTGCATCAGGTTGGGTGGCAGGCCCTTGATCGCGTAGAGCTCCTGGCCCTTCTGGTCGAGGCGCGGGATCGACTCCAGGAGGCCCTTGGTGTACGGGTGGGCGGGGGCCTTGTAGATGGCGTGGACCGGCGCGGACTCGACGATCCGGCCCGCGTACATGACGGCGATCCGGTCGGCGACGTCCGCGACGACGCCGAGGTCGTGGGTGATGAGGATGAGCCCCATGTCGAGCTCGCGCTGCAACTCGGCGAGCAGGTCCATGACCTGGGCCTGGACGGTGACGTCGAGGGCAGTGGTCGGCTCGTCGGCGATGATCAGGGCGGGCTCCAGGGCCAGCGCCATGGCGATCATGATGCGCTGGCGCATACCGCCGGAGAACTGGTGCGGATAGTCGCGCACCCGGTCGGCGGCGGCCGGGATGCGCACCCGGTCCATCAGCTCGATCGCCTTGGCGCGGGCGTCCTTGCGGGACATCCCGCGGTGCACCGTGAACATCTCGCCGAGCTGGTCGCCGACGCTGAGCACGGGGTTGAGCGAGGACAGCGCGTCCTGGAAGATCATCGCCATCTCGGCGCCGCGGACCTTGCGCCGCTCGTCCTCCTTGAGCTTCAGCAGGTCCCGGCCCTGGAAGAGGATCTCGCCGCCGGTGATCCGCCCGGGCGGCATGTCGAGGATGCCCATCACGGCCTGCGCGGTGACGGACTTGCCGGAGCCGGACTCGCCGAGGACGGCGAGCGTCTCGCCCTCGTCCACGCCGTAGTCGACCCCGTTGACGGCCTTGGCGACCCCGTCCCGGGTGCGGAACTCCACGTGCAGATCGCGTACTTCGAGCAGCACGGCCGTCACCTCAGCTTCGGGTCGAGGGCGTCGCGCACCGCGTCGCCGAGCATGATGAACGCGAGCACGGTGATCGCGAGGGCGCCGGCGGGCCACAGCAGCATGTGCGGGGCCGTGCGGATGTAGGCGGAGGCGGAGGAGATGTCGATGCCCCAGCTGACCGTGGGAGGCTTCAGGCCGACACCGAGGTAGGAGAGCGTCGCCTCCAGCGCGATGTAGGTGCCGAGCGCGATGGTGGCGACGACGATGACCGGCGCGACGGCGTTGGGGGTGATGTGCCGGAGCATCAGTCGGGAGTTGGAGGCGCCGAGCGCGCGGGCGGCCTGGACGTAGTCGTTCTGCTTGATGGTGATGACGGAGCCGCGCGCGATGCGCGAGATCTGGGGCCAGCCGAGCAGCACCATGAACCCGATGACCGGCCAGATGGTGTTGCTGGTCACCACGGACAGGAGGACCAGACCGCCGAGCACGACGGGGATCGCGAAGAAGATGTCGGTGATCCGGGACAGGACCGAGTCGCCCATCCCGCCGAAGAACCCGGCGAGGCCGCCGAGCACCGAGCCGAGGATCGCGACGCCGAGGGTGGCGCAGACGCCGACGCTGATCGAGACGCGGGTTCCGTACACCACCCGCGTGTAGACGTCGCAGCCCTGCCCGTCGTACCCGAAGGGGTGTCCCGGCTGCGAGCCCTCCTGGGCCTTGGCGAGGTCGCACTTGAGGGGGTTCTGGGTGGCGATCAGCGAGGGCCACAGGGAGATGACGACCAGGAAGAGGATGAGGAGCCCGGAGACGATGAAGACGGGGTTGCGCCGCAGATCGCGCCAGGCGTCGGACCACAGGCTCCTGGGCTTCTCCTGAGGGCCCGTGCCCTCAGGGCCGCCGGGCGTCCGCTCCAGGGTGGCGCCCTCGCTCGTGGCGAGGTCCATGGCGCCGCCCGCGCCGGTCGCGGCGATGGCGCCCTCCCGCTGGTACGGCGGCAGCTGCTCAGGCATAGCGGATCCTCGGGTCGAGTACGGCGTACAGGAGGTCGACGAGCAGGTTGGCGACCAGGAAGACGAGCACGAGGACGGTCACGAAGCCGACCACGGTCTGGGTGTTCTGCCGCACGATCCCCTGGTAGAGCTGGTAGCCGACGCCGTGGATGTTGAAGATCCGCTCGGTGACGATCGCGCCGCCCATGAGCGCGCCGATGTCCGTGCCGATGAAGGTGACCACGGGGATCAGCGAGTTGCGCAGCAGGTGCTTGGTGATCACCCGGTGCCGGGGCAGGCCCTTGGCGACGGCCGTACGGACGTAGTCGGACCGTTTGTTCTCGGCGATGGAGGTCCGGGTGAGCCGGGTGACGTAGGCGAGGGAGACGGAGGCGAGGACCAGTCCTGGCACGATCAGTTCGCCGAAGGCGGCGTCCGGGGAGACCGAGGGTCTGATCCAGCCCCACTCGACACCGAACAACAGTTGCAGCAGCAATCCGGTGACGAAGGTCGGGATCGAGATGACGACGAGGGTGAGCAGCAGGACGCCGGTGTCGACGGGCCGGCCGCGGCGCAGCCCGGTGACGACGCCCAGCAGGATGCCGATGACGATCTCGAAGAGGATCGCGACGATCGTCAGCCGGATGGTGACGGGGAAGGAGTCGGCCATCAGCTCGGTGACCGGCTGCCCGGTGAAGGCGGTGCCGAAGTCGCCGGTGAAGACATTGCCCATGTACGTGAGGTATTGCTGCCACAGCGGCTTGTCGAGGCCGAACTCCTTGCGCAGCTGGGCGGCGGTGGCGGGGTCGCACTGCCGCTCGCCGCACAGGCCCGCGATGGGGTCGCCCATCACGTTCACCATCAGGAAGATCAAGAGCGTGGCGCCGATGAAGACCGGGATCATCTGGAGCAGACGCCGGATCACATACCGTCCCATGAGGGCTCCGGAGGTAGTACGGGACCCACGCCCTGGTTCGCTTCAGCAAACCGGCGCTCGCCCCGTGGACGGCTCAGCTGACCTTGATCTCGTTGTAGACGGGCACGCTGAACTGGTTGAGCGCCACGCCCGAGATCCTGTCCGAGTAGCCCGCGCTGCCGTTCTGGTACCAGAGCGGGATGGCGGCCATGTTGTCCCGTACGACCCCTTCGGCCTGCTGGAAGAGCTGGATGGCCTTGGCCTTGTCGGTCTCGGCGTTCGCCTGGTCGACGAGCTTGTCGAAGTCCTTGTTGGACCACTTGCCGTCGTTGGAGGAGGCGTTCGTGTAGTACAGCGGCTGAAGGAAGTTCTGGATCAGCGGGTAGTCCATCTGCCAGCCGGCCCGGAAGGGACCTGGCATCTTGTGCTGCCCGATCTGGTTGCGGAAGTCGGCGAAGGTGCCGATCGGGTTGCCGACGCAGGCCTTGTCGTTGCCCAGCGCGTTGTTGATGGAGTTGCAGACGGCGTCGATCCACTCCTTGTGAGAGCCGCTGTCCGCGTTGTACGAGATCTTGATCTGGCCGCCGGGCAGTCCGCCGCCGTCCTGGATCAGCTTCTTCGCCTGCGCGGGGTCGTACCGGCAGGAGGCGCCGCACAGCCCGTCCTGGAAACCGCCGGCCTTGCCGAGCACCGGTGAGGTCCAGTCGGAGGCCGGGGTGCGGGTCTTCTGGAAGATCGTGCTGGTGATCTGGTCCCGGTTGATCGCCATGGACAGGCCCGTGCGGACCTTCTCCATGCCGCCCTTGTCCCAGGCCTTGTCGTAGAAGGGGAAGGCGATGGTCTGGATGATGCCGGCCGGGGTGTTGATGTACCGGCCGCCGAGATCGCTCTTCACGTTCTTGAGCTGGGCGGCGGGCACGTCGTCGACAAGGTCGAGGTTGCCCGCCATCAGGTCGGTGTAGGCGGTGTTGTTGTCGGTGTAGACCTTCAGGTCCACCCCGCCGTTCTGCGCCTTGTCCGCCCCCGGGTACGCGTCCCACTTCCGCAGGGACATCATCGAGCCCCTGGTGTACGAGTCGACGGTGTAGGGCCCGTTGCCGACCGGCTTCTTCAGCCAGGCCGCGTGGTCGCTGAAGAACGCCTTGGGCAGCGGCGCGAATGCCACGTAGCCGAGGGTGTCGGGGAACGTCGAGAACTTCTGGTTGAGCTTGACGGTGAAGGTGTGGGCGCCGGTGACCTTCAGCCCCGACAGCGTGTCCGCGCTCTGCGTTCCCGTCTCGGGGTGGACCTTGTCGTATCCCTCGATGTACCCGAAGAAGTACGCGTTCTTCTGGTTGTTCTTGAGACTGGCCCCGTAGTTCCAGGCGTCCACGAAGGACTGGGCGGTGACGGGCTCTCCGTTGCTGAACGTCCAGCCGTCCTTGACGGTGATCGTGAAGTTCTGCGAGTCCGAGGTGTCGATCTTCTGCGCCAGCATGTTCTGGGCCGCGCCGGTGGTGGCGTCGTACCGCTTCAGACCCCGGAAGATCATGTCGAGGACCTTGCCGCCCTGCACCTCGTTGGTGTTGGACGGCTCCAGCGGGTTCTGCGGGTCCCCCCAGGAGGAACTGAGCACTCCGGACGCGCCGCCACTGCCGCCACCGCCGCCACCGCAGGCCGTCGCCACGAGGGCCACCGCCGCCGCGCCGACGGCCCATGTGGCGTGCGTCGCTCCACGCATGGAGTGCCTCCCAGAGTGCGCTGCCGCCAGCGCCGCGGCGCTGTTCCATTACCGGCCAATATCAACCGGTAAGGCACATACCGCACATTCAGCCCACCCGTACGTGGGATCGCACAGCCATACGTGTCAGCGCAACATGCGTCAGGCCCGACATACGTCAGGCGCGCGCCACCAACTCCACCTCGAAGCCGTCCGCGTCCTCCAGGTACGCGGCGCAGTGCTCCGGACCGCCCGCGTGCGGATAGCGGTCCGGGAAGAGGGGTGACCAGCCGTGGCGGGGTGCCTCGGCCACGAGCAGGTCGAGTTCGGTGCGGTCCGGCACGTGGAAGGCGAGGTGGTTCAGGCCGGGGCGCAGGCGGTCGTGGGAGTCCGTCCTCAGCGCGGGCGACTGCTCGACGACGACATAGGTCTCGCCCCGGCGCCAGCTGCGGCCGTGGGGCCACGCCTGGTACGGCTCACAGCCCAGGCGCTCCAGCAGCCATCCCCAGGAGCGGACCGCGCGCTCCAGGTCCGGCACCCACAGTTCGACGTGATGCAGCATCTTCCCCCCCGGTTTCCTTCGCCCGATCGCCCGCCCGCTCATCTCCCGCCCGAAAAAGCCGGTTCCCGGCACCGTGGTGGCGGTGCCGGGAACCGGCCGGTCGATCAAGGGACGCGTGGCGCTCAGGCCGCGTGCACGATGTTCTTCTCCTCGGCGAAGTGGCACGCCGACTCATGGGCCGCCGGCGAGTCCACGCCCATGAACACCTCGGGCACCGCGAGGAGCGGGGTCTCCACGGAGCACTTCTCCTGGGCCTTCCAGCAGCGGGTGCGGAAGCTGCAGCCCGACGGCGGGTTGGCCGGGGACGGCACGTCACCGGTCAGGATGATCCGCTCGCGGTGCTCACGGGCCTCCGGGTCCGGCACCGGGACGGCCGACAGCAGCGCCTGGGTGTAGGGGTGCGTCGGGTGGTCGTAGATCTGCTCGTCGCTGCCGATCTCCGCCATCTTGCCGAGGTACATGACGCCGACCCGGTCCGAGATGTGCCGGACGATCGACAGGTCGTGCGCGATGAAGAGGTAGGACAGGTTGAACTCGTCCTGGAGCCGCTCCATCAGGTTGATGACCTGCGCCTGCACCGACACGTCGAGCGCCGACACCGGCTCGTCGCAGATGATGATCTCGGGGTTGAGCGCGAGACCGCGGGCGATACCGATGCGCTGACGCTGACCGCCCGAGAACTGGTGCGGGTAGCGGTTGATGTACTCGGGGTTGAGCCCGACCACGTCCAGCAGTTCCTGGACCTTGCGCCGCCGGTCGCCCTTCGGAGCCACCTCGGGGTGGATGTCGAAGGGCTCACCGATGATGTCGCCCACCGTCATACGGGGGTTGAGCGAGGTGTACGGGTCCTGGAAGACCATCTGGATGTTGCGGCGCACGGCCTTCAGGGCGCGCCCGGACAGCTTGGTGATGTCCTGGCCCTTGTAGAAGATCTCGCCCGCGGTGGCCCGCTCCAGGTTCATCAGGAGCTTGGCCACGGTGGACTTGCCGCAGCCGGACTCGCCCACGATGCCCAGCGTCTCACCCTGGTGCAGGTCGAAGGAGACACCGTCGACGGCCTTCACCGCGCCGATGTGCCGCTTGAACAGGATGCCCTGGGTGAGCGGGAAGTGCTTCACCAGGTTGCGCACCTGAAGGATCGGTTCACCACGGTCCACCGGCGCCTCGATCGCGGCGACCGCCTCCGTCTCGGAGTGGGCGTCGACGACCTCTACGTCGGAGACGTTCGGGGTGGCCTCCTGCTCGTCGTTCTTGCTGAGCTCAGCCATGGATCGTCTCCTTCCAGAAGTGGCAGGCCGAACCGCGGCCGACCAGCTCGGTGCCGTCCTGCTCGCTCACCGGGAGCAGCGCCGGCACGTCGGTGCGGCAGATGTCCTGGGCCTTGGGGCAGCGCGGGTTGAAGGCGCAGCCGGTCGGAATGCGCAGCAGGTTGGGCGGCAGCCCCTTGATCGCGTACAGCTCCTGGCCCTTCTGGTCCAGGCGCGGGATCGAGTCCAGCAGACCCCGCGTGTACGGGTGCGCGGGGCGCTTGTACAGCTCGTGGACCGGGGCGCGCTCCACGATCCGGCCCGCGTACATCACGGCGATCTTGTCCGCGACGTCGGCGACGACGCCGAGGTCGTGGGTGATCAGGATCAGGCCCATGTTGTACTCGCGCTGAAGGTCCGCGAGCAGGTCCATGACCTGGGCCTGGACCGTCACGTCGAGCGCCGTGGTGGGCTCGTCCGCGATGATCAGGTCCGGCTCCAGGGCCAGCGCCATCGCGATCATGATGCGCTGGCGCATACCGCCCGAGAACTGGTGCGGGTAGTCGTTCACGCGGGCCGCGGCGGCCGGGATCTTCACCCGGTCCATCAGCTCGATCGCCTTGGCCTTGGCCTCCTTCTTGGAGAGGCCCTGGTGCACCCGGAACATCTCGCCGAGCTGGTAGCCGACGGACAGGACCGGGTTGAGCGAGCTGAGCGCGTCCTGGAAGATCATGGCGATCTTCTGGCCGCGGATCTTGCGGCGCTCCTCGCCGGACATCTTGAGCATGTCCTGTCCGCGGAAGAGGATCTCACCCTGTGGGATCCTCGCCGGCGGCATGTCGAGGATGCCCATGATCGCCTGCGCGGTCACGGACTTGCCGGAGCCGGACTCGCCGAGCACGGCGAGTGTCTCGCCCGCGCTGACGCTGTAGTTGACGCCGTTGACCGCCTTGGCCACGCCCTCGCGGGTGTGGAACTCGACGTGCAGGTCACGCACTTCGAGCAGCGGCCCGTCGTCGGCGCCGCCCTTACGCGGGGCGGGCACCGGGACGGAGTCTTCTTCGATGATGGTCACGTACGCCTCCCTCAGCGCAGCTTCGGGTCGAGGGCGTTGCGGACGGCCTCACCGAGCATGATGAACGCCAGCACCGTGATGCTGAGCATGATCGACGGGTACAGCATGATCCACTGCGCCACGCGGATCTGGTTGCCGCCGTCCGAGATGTCGTTGCCCCAGGACACGCCGTTGAGGCCGAGGCCCAGGAAGGACAGGGTCGCCTCGGCGGAGATGTAGACGCCGAGCGAGATGGTGGAGACGACGATCACGGGGGCGAGGGTGTTCGGCAGGATGTGCCGGAACATGATCCGCGGGGTGCTCGCGCCCAGGGCCTTGGCGGCGTGCACGTAGTCGGCCTGCTTGGTGGTGATCACCGCGCCACGCATCACGCGGGTGATCTGCGTCCAGCCGAAGGCGGCCAGCGCGCCGATGACGACCCAGGTCGTGCGGTCCGGGAAGGAGGTCAGCACGACCATGGTGGCGAGCAGGAACGGGATGCCGAAGAAGACGTCCGTCAGACGCGACAGGATCGAGTCGACGAGGCCGCCGAAGTATCCGGCGATCATGCCCATCAGGCCACCCACGACCGTCACCGCGAGGGTGGTGCCGAAGCCCACGGCCACGGAGGCCCGGGTGCCGTAGATGACGCGGGAGTAGACGCTGCGGCCCTGCTGGTCGTAGCCCAGCCAGTCCGCGGAGAAGACGTGGCCCAGCTTCGGCTTCTGCAGGAAGTGCTTGGCCAGGTCGCCCTTGATGGGGTCGGTGTCGGTGAACAGCCCGGGGAAGAAGGTGATCGTCAGCAGCAGCAGGATCAGCACCGCCGAGACACCGAAGATCCAGCTGTGCCGGAGGTCGTTCCAGGCGTCGCCCCACAGGCTGCGGGACTTCTCCGGCTTGGCCGCGGGGACCGCCACCGGGGTGGCCCCGCCGTCGGTCGCCACCGCCGTCTGGACGTCGGTCTTGGTCACGTCAGGCATAGCGAATCCTCGGGTCCAGGACCGCGTACAGCAGGTCGACGAGCAGGCTGGCGAGGAGGTAGACCAGCACCAGGATGGTCACCAGACCGACGAGCGTGGTGCCTTCGCGCCGCACGATGGACTGGTAGATCGTGCCGCCGATGCCCTGGATGTTGAACAGGCCCTCGGTGACGACGGCTCCGCCCATCAGCGCGCCGATGTCGGTGCCCAGGTAGGTGATCACGGGGATCAGCGAGTTGCGCATGAGGTGGACACCCACCACACGACGCCGGGGCAGGCCCTTGGCGATGGCCGTACGGATGTAGTCGGCGCGCAGGTTCTCGGCGACCGACGTACGGGTGAGCCGGGTCACATAGGCCAGCGAGGCGGTCGCGAGGACGAACGCCGGCATCAGCAACTCGTTGTAGTTCGTGGAGTCGTTCACGTTCGGCGGCAGCCAGTTGAGCTGGAAGGCGAAGACGACCTTCAGGATGAAGCCGAGAACGAACACCGGAACGGAGATCAGCAGCAGCGAGACCAGCAGGATCGCGTTGTCCGCGAACCGCCCGGCGCGCATACCCGCCCAGACGCCCAGGGCGATGCCCAGGACGACCTCGATGGCGAAGGACAGCGAGGCGAGGCGGAGGGTCACGGGGAACGCCTCGCTGAGGACGTCCGTGACGGGGCGGCCGCTCGCGATCTGCGTGCCGAAGTCGAAGTGAAGGATCATGTCCTTCATGTAGTGGTAGTACTGCACCAGGATCGGCTGGTCCAGGCCGTACTGATGTCTCAGTGAGGCGATGACGGCGGGGCTTCCGCCCTTGTCGCCGAACAGGCCTCGCACGGGGTCGCCGGGCAGGGCGTAGACCATGAGAAAGATCAGCAGGGTTGTCCCGATGAAGACCGGGATCATCTGGAGCAGTCGTCGTGCGACGTAGCGCCCCATCGTGCCTCCATGTAGTTACTACGACGACAGCCGACGGGCCCTTTCCCCGCGCACCCCTGAACGATGCGTGCGGAAAGGGCCCCCCGGCCGCTGCCGTCCCCCCGGGTGCGGCGCACGAGGCGCCGCACCCGGGATCACGGGCTGATTGCGGTTACTTCTTGACCTGAACGCCGGTCAGGATCGGGTCGCCGTCCTGGGCGTACGCGACGCCGGTGACCTTGTCCGAGTAGCCCGCGTTGACCTTGTAGTACCAGAGCGGAATGCTCGGCATGTAGTTGACGAGCTCCTTCTCGATGTCCTGGTACTTCTTCTCCGAGTCCGCGAGGGAGCTGGCGCTGTCGGCCGCGGCGATGTCGGCGTCGATCTTCTTGTTCGAGAACCCGCTCGTGTTGCCGTCCGACTTGGTGCCGAACAGGTCACGGATGAAGTTGGCGTTCATCGGGAAGTCGAGCACCCAGCCACTGCGGTACATGGACTTGACCGCGTGCGCGTCACGCGCGTCCAGGTCGGCCTGGAAGTCGGCCTTGGAGTCGCCGGTGCACTTGACACCGGTGGCGTTGGTGATCGAGTTGCAGACCGCCTCCACCCACTCCTTGTGACCGCCGTCAGCGTTGTACTGGATGGAGATGGCGTTGTTGGGAACGCCGCCACCCTCCTTGATGAGCTGCTTCGCCTTGGTCGGGTTGTACGAGAAGACGTCACCGCCGACGTTCGGCTGGTAGCCGAGCACACCCTTCGCGACCCAGCCGGTGGCGGGCTCGCGGGTGCCCTGGAGCACCGTCTTGGTGATCGTGGCGCGGTCGATCGCCATCGACAGGCCCTGCAGGACCTTCGGGTTGATGTTCTTCCACTGCTTGGTGTAGAAGGCCGGCGTGATCGTCTGGATCGCCGAGTACGCCTTGTCCACCGCGCGGCTGCCGAGGTCCGACTTGTAGACCGGCAGGTCCTTCGGGGCGACCTGACGCAGAACGTCGACGTTGCCCGACTTCAGGTCCTCGTAGGCCGTTTCCAGGTTGGTGTAGTTCTTGAAGATCACACCACCGTTCTTGGCCTTGTCCGGACCCTGGTAGCCGTCGAACTTGGCGATCTCGATCTGCTTCTTGTGCGCCCAGCTGACGAACTTGTACGGGCCGTTGCCGATCGGGTGCTCGCCCGCGGCCTTCGGGTCCTTGTAGAAGGACTCGGGCAGCGGCGAGAAGACCTCGTAGCCGAGCTTGTAGACGTAGTAGGGGATCGCCTTGGAGAGCGTGATCGTGAAGGTGTTGTCGTCGACGACCTTCAGACCGGACATCGTCGTGGCCTTCGGCTTGCCCTTCGCCGGGGCGACGTCGTCGTAGCCCGCGATGTCGGAGAACCAGAAGCTGTTGGTCTGCTTGTTCGCCGGGGCGGCGGCCCAGTTCCACGCCTTGACGTAGGACGTGGCGGTCACCGGGGTGCCGTCGTGGAACTTCCAGCCCGACTTCAGCTTGACCGTGTAGGTCTTGTTGTCCTTCGTGTCCACCGACTGGGCGTTCACGTAGACGATGTTGCCCTTGTCGTCGTAGCTCACGAGCTGCGAGAAGAGCGACTTGATGACGATGCTGCCGTTGGACTCCATGGTGTTGGCCGGCTGCAGCGGGTTCTGCGGCTCGCCCACCTCGACCGAGAACTTACCGGCCGGGTCGACGGCGGCCTTGCTGTCGCTGCCCTTGTCGCCGCCGCCACCACCACAGGCGGTCGCTCCCAGCGCCACAACCGCGGCTATCGCGACCCACTTGGCGCTCTTGGCACCGCGCATGGGTTCCTCCTCATGAGTCCATTGGTTCACCGCAAAAGGGAGCACTAGTCACATTGCCGACACTTGGGACGGAGAAAGTGCTGGTGCCCCCTGCGCTCGCAAGCCGACGCCACCTGAAGGCGTTTGGCCCGTTGGTCCGAGCTCTACGCGCCTAACTATCTGCCATGGGCCAGAGCCCGACCACACTCACAAGGTCTCGGTTCGATCACACCTGTCGCCTACTTCTTCCAAAATCCGGACAAAGGGTTTGCTGAAAGATCCCTGCGAAACGGACTTGTTACACATCTATCGGTCTCGAGCGTCCGCATTGCGGACGCTCGGAGCGAAAAAAGGGGTTGCGGCTATCGTGGCCGTCATGCGGGGGCTCCATCGGCGTGCCCACCCACCCCGGACCGGCGGAGGCAGCTGCCCCGTTTCGCGGTCAACGGGCTTCCACGACAAGGCCGTTCGCTGATCAAGCGGGATGTCCCCGGCAGTGTGATCACGGCACCGAGACGCGCCGTGCGGCCGAGACCCACGTGCTTGCAGAGTAGTGGGAACCGGCCAATTTGGAGGACTACTCCTCCGTAATGAAGGGTTTTCCCTACCCTCCCCCCCCCACTCCCCGCCCTATCGCAGCCCCGTACGTCGGCGCAAACCGCGCGTCGCGCTCATCGCGCCCCCCAAACGCGTCGGGCACCCCGCGGATGCGAGGTGCCCGAAATCACTGCGGAACGGCCGAGGTCAGCCGTGCTTGGCGCGGCCGAGGTCAGCCGTGCTTGGCGCGGCTGGCGGTGCGACCGCGCTCCTTCTGGTCAAGGACGACCTTGCGGATGCGCACGGCCTCCGGGGTCACCTCGACGCACTCGTCGTCGCGGCAGAACTCGAGGGACTGCTCCAGGGAGAGCTTGCGCGGCGGGACGATCGCCTCGAACGAGTCGGCCGAGGACGACCGCATGTTCGTGAGCTTCTTCTCCTTGGTGATGTTCACGTCCATGTCGTCGGCACGCGAGTTCTCGCCGACGATCATGCCCTCGTACACCTCGGTGCCGGGGTCGGTGAACAGCACACCGCGCTCCTGGAGGTTCGTCATCGCGAACGCGGTGACGGCGCCGGAGCGGTCGGCGACCAGCGAGCCGTTGTTACGGGTCGACAGCGCGCCGAACCACGGCTCGTGGCCCTCGTGGATGGAGTGGGCGATGCCCGTGCCGCGCGTACCGGTCAGGAACTCGGTCCGGAAGCCGATGAGGCCGCGGGAGGGAACGACGAACTCCAGGCGGACCCAGCCCGAGCCATGGTTCGACATGTTGTCCATGCGGCCCTTGCGGACGCCCATGAGCTGCGTGACCGCGCCCATGTGCTCCTCGGGCACGTCGATCGTCATGCGCTCGACCGGCTCGTGGACCTTGCCGTCGATCACCTGGGTGACCACCTGCGGCTTGCCGATGGTCAGCTCGAAGCCCTCGCGGCGCATCTGCTCGACCAGGATGGCGAGCGCGAGCTCACCACGGCCCTGGACCTCCCAGGCGTCCGGACGCTCGGTGTCGAGCACCCGCAGGGAGACGTTACCGACCAGCTCGCGGTCGAGACGGTCCTTGACCTGGCGGGCGGTGACCTTGCGGTCCTTGACCGCGGCCTTGGCGTCCGCGCCCTTGCCGGTGCCACCACGGCCGACCAGCGGCGAGGTGTTCGTACCGATCGTCATCGAGATCGCCGGCTCGTCCACCGTGATCAGCGGCAGCGCGATCGGGTTCTCCGGGTCGGCGAGGGTCTCGCCGATCATGATCTCCGGGATACCGGCGACGGCGCAGATGTCACCGGGGCCCGCCATCTCGGCGGGCTTGCGGGTGAGCGCCTCGGTCATCAGCAGCTCGGTGATGCGCACGTTGGACATCGTGCCGTCGCGCTTGATCCACGTGACGGTCTGGCCCTTGCGCAGCTCGCCCTGCTCGACGCGCAGCAGCGCGATACGGCCGAGGAAGTTGTCGGCGTCCAGGTTGGTGACGTGCGCCTGGAGCGGGGCGGACTCGTCGTAGGACGGGGCCGGGACGGACTCCAGGATCGTGGTGAAGAACGGCTCCAGGCTGTCGCTGTCCTGCGGGACCGTGCCGTCCTCCGGCTTGGTCAGGGAGGCGACGCCGTCACGCGCACACGCGTAGACGATCGGGAACTCGATCTGGTCCTCGTCGGCGTCCAGGTCGAGGAAGAGGTCGTACGCCTCGTTCACGACCTCGTCGATGCGCGAGTCGGGACGGTCCGTCTTGTTGATGCACAGGATGACGGGCAGGCGGGCCTGCAGCGCCTTGCGCAGCACGAAGCGGGTCTGCGGCAGCGGGCCCTCGGAGGCGTCGACGAGGAGGACGACCGCGTCCACCATCGACAGACCGCGCTCGACCTCGCCACCGAAGTCGGCGTGGCCCGGGGTGTCGATGATGTTGATGGTGATGACCTCACCACCATCCTTCGGGTGGTACTTCACGGCCGTGTTCTTGGCCAGGATCGTGATGCCCTTCTCACGCTCCAGGTCGTTCGAGTCCATCATGCGGTCGTCAAGCGACTCGGCGGCGTGCGCGGCGAAGGCACCGGCCTGCTTGAGCATGGCATCGACCAGGGTGGTCTTGCCATGGTCGACGTGGGCGACGATGGCGACGTTGCGGATGTCGTGGCGCGTGGCCATATTGAGGCGCTTCTCCCGGAGTGAGTGGACGGCCTGCGCGTACGTCAGTGCTACGCGGACCCTGCCGGGCTGGACACGCCACGGCCTTACCCCATGGTACGTGGCCTTGACGGCCGCGGCCTCCGCGGGCCAGTCCGCGGAGGCCGTGGGCGGCCTTGATCGCCCTTCCTGCTTGCCCTTCCTACCTGTCCTTCTTGGGTGCCGTTCCCCCCTGCGCGCCCTTCTTCAGGAAGCCCATGTCCTCGTAGAGGGGGGTCTGGAACCCGAAGGCGCCTGCGTTGGCGAGGTTCGGGCGGGTGGCCGTGAGCTGGGGGCGCTGATAGAGGGGAATCGATCCGGCGGCGGCCCAGATCCGGGCGTCGGCCTTGCGGACCAGGGAACGCGACTCGTCCTCGTCCAGCGTCGCGATGGCCTGGTCGAACAGCTGGTCGACCTGGTCGGTGCCGACCCGGGTGTAGTTCTGCTCCACGGCGAGGGAGCCGTCGGCCGCCGGGACGGGCTTCGCGTAGATCGGGCGGGCGTCGGTGGCGGGGAAGGCCGAGGCGGGCCAGGAGTACAGCGCCAGGTCGTACTGACCCGAGGCGATGTGGTCCTTGAAATAGCTGTCGTCCGGCACCCTGGACGTCTCGGTACGGATGCCGATGCGCTCCAGCATCCGGGAGATCTGGTCGGCGACCGTGCGCAGCGACTCCGAACCGGGACCCGAGGGCAGGACGAAGCGCAGCGTCAGCGCCTTGCCGTCCTTGGCGAGCGCGCCGGCCGCGGCGCCCGCCGGGGCGGCCGTGCCCTTGGGCGCGTAGGCGCCGGGCGCCCCGCCCTGCCGGTTGTCCTTGGGGGCGTACTGCCTGCCGTCGAGGTGCTTGCCGGCCTGGTCGTCCGGGTGCTGCTTCCCGTGCTTGTCGGAGTGGTCCTTCGGGTCCTTCTTGTCCCGGTCGGCCTCGCCGTTCTTGTCGTCCTCGCCGACGATGAACGTTCCGTCGTCCGAGTCGGCGTCGGAGTCGGCCTTCTTGCCCTTGGGCCCGGCCGCCTTGTCCTTGTCCTTCTTCTGCTGCTGCTCGTTCACCGGTCCCCCGGGCACCCATCCGGCGTCCGCCAGCAGCGCCTGCGCCTCCTTGGTGTCCTGACCGCCGAGCGCGCCGCTGTTGTCGGCGTAGGCCGGCTGACCGGAGAGCGCGAGGTGGCTGCCGACCGGGACGGCGGGCAGGCCCAGCGGGCCCAGGACGGTCTTGGCGAGTTCGTCGCGGTTGATGGCGCGGGCGACGGCGCGGCGGACGCGCTCGTCGGCGAGCGGGCCCTCGGAGCCGTTCAGGGCCAGCTGGGTGTAGGCGGGCTCGAGGGACTTGCGGACCACGAAGTCACGCAGGGCCGTCTGCTGACGGGCGTACGTCGCGATCGCCGTGCGCTGCTTCTTGCGGGCCTTGATCTCGTCGGACGCGGCCTCCTCGTCGGAGCCGTGCGCGACCGCCCAGGAGCGCAGCGCCTTCGCGGGCGTGAGCGCGGAGCCCGGTCCCTGCAGCCGGGCGGTCCCCTTGTCGCGGGCGGCGAACGTGATCCGGCCGGCCTCTTCGGGGTCGATCTCGGCCAGGTCGACCTTGTCGGCGGCGAGCGCGTCGGCCCGCTTGTCGCGCGGGACGGCGACCAGCGCGATCTCGGAGAGCTTGGCGGGGCGGCCCCACCAGTGCGGGTTGCGGGTGAGGAGGACCTGGCCGACCTTGTGGTCGATCTTCTGGAGGGTGAACGGACCCGCGGTGGCCTGGAGCTTGGTGCGCGCACCGTCGTTGAAGGCATCCGCGGTGCCCATCGCGTCCTTGGGGTACAGCGGGGAGAAGAGCGACTTCCAGTCGGCGTAGGGGCGGCTGAAGGTGACGCGGACCTCCAGGTTGCTCTTGCCCTGTTCGATCTTCTCGATGCGGTCGTAGCCGGCGTTGCGGGCCGTCCAGTACGCGCTGTCCTTGCCGGACAGGGCGCGCCACTGGGCGGCGAAGTCGGCGGCGCCGATCTCGCGGCCGTCGCTCCAGACCGCCTGCTGGTTGAGCTTGTAGAGCACGACCTGCTTGGGTTCGGTCTCGACGATCTTGGCCGATTCGAGGTAGTCGGGGTTGAGCTGGGGGCTGCCGTTGGAGTCGAGGCGGTACAGGGAGGGCAGTACGGCGCCGGCGATCCGGGAGGTGCCGGCGTCGGCGTCCGCCTGGAAGGTGTTGAGGGTCTGCGGTACGGCGTCCACGGCCCAGCGGAGGGTGCCGCCGTCCGCGATCTGGTCGCGGGTCGCGGGCGCGATGTCCTGCGCGGCGACGGGCTTGGCGGCCTCCTCGTCCGCGCTGCACGCGGCGAGGGCGGGTACCGCGAGTGCGCCCGCGGTGAGGAACGCGACCGAGCGCATCACCGCGCGCAGTCCGACGCCGTCGTGGGACATCACTGCAACCTCCGGTGGGGAGAACGGGGCCGGATCTGATCACTTTTGGCGGTATATGCGGTTGATCAGATGTATGCGCCCACTGAAGGGGAGGGGGAGCGTGGGGGTGCGGCGACACGACGTGGGGCGTCCGGAACCCCACCCGTCCGGCCCAACGTTTCCTCGCCCCCGCCGCCCCTACCCGTCCCCATCCCTGAGGGCTCCGCCCCCAGACCCCCGCATCGGCCTGAACGGCCTCGTCCTCAAACGCCGGACAGGCTGAAGATGCGCGCCAGCGCCCTCAAGGGACGCGGGGAACTGCGCGCCCATCCCCCACCCACCCACAGCCAGAACACACAGCCCGGTCCGGAAATGCGGGGCGAAGCCCCCGCCTCAGGGGCGTGGGGAACTGCGCGACCGGCCCCCACCCACCCGCAGCCGAACGGGGTTCCGCGGCGCAGCCCCGTCGCAGGGCTCGGATTCACTCACGTGTGGAGGTAAACCGGCCCCGGGGGGCGCATTCCGGTGGGCGTGAGCCGTCAATCCGTGCAGATCCCTTCCCACGGCTCGGTGTGACGCGCAACACTCGCAGGCGCATGAACGTTGCCGCCTTGGACCGCAGGGTCCTGGAAGCGAGGGCAAGTCATGTCCGTACACGACGACTTGACGTCAGTTCAGCGATGCATCGACGACCTCGTGAGGTCGGTGGGACGCCTGGAGCAGCAGATCGGCGGAGGCGGCCTGGAGATGCGCCGCGTCCGCGCCGACGCGGACCACCTGCGCGAGAGCGTCGCCCTGCTGCGCGAGTCCGCCCCCGGCCTCGCCCCGCCCCGGCGCCCCGATCTCGTCTCGATCCCCGACACCCCGTACGACAGCTCCTTGTGGACGGACTCGGACGACGAGGGACTCGGCGCCCACGACCGCCACGCCCCGTGAGCGCCCCGGAGGCGAAAAGTTGAGCACTGGCACTGAACCCCATCCGACCCCCGGCGGCGTACACACCGGTACGCGCGCCGCGATCACCGCCCGGCATCTGCGCACCGACCGCTGGTGGCTGGCGCCCGCCGCCACCGCGGCCGGGCTGCTGGCCTTCGTCGTGTACTCGACCTGGCGCGCCTTCGCTGACACGAACTACTACTCGGCGCCGTACGTCTCGCCGTTCTACTCGCCCTGTCTGGCCGAGCGGTGCCGGACGATGCACGCGGGCCCCAACGCGGACCTCTTCGGGAGCTGGTGGGGCATCTCCCCCGCCATCATCATCCTGATCTTCCCGCTCGGCTTCCGGCTGACCTGCTACTACTACCGCAAGGCCTACTACCGCGGCTTCTGGGCGTCGCCGCCGGCCTGCGCGGTCGCCGAGCCGCACAAGAAGTACACCGGCGAGACCCGCTTCCCGCTCATCCTGCAGAACGTCCACCGGTACTTCTTCTACGCCGCGATCGTCGTCGCCGGGATCCTGACCTACGACACCGTGCTCTCCTTCCGCGACGAGCACTACCGCTGGGGCCACATGGGCCTGGGCACCCTGGTCTTCCTGCTCAACATCACGCTGATCTGGGCGTACACCCTGTCCTGCCACTCCTGCCGGCACATCGTCGGAGGCAAGCTCAAGCACTTCTCCAAACATCCCGTGCGCTACCGGATGTGGCAGTGGGTCGGGAAGCTGAACGCCCGCCACATGCTGCTCGCCTGGGCGTCGCTGATCAGCGTGGCGCTCGCCGACTTCTACGTGTATCTCGTCGCGTCCGGCGCCTTCGACGATCCGCGCTTCTTCTAGCTGAGTGGGGCCCTCTGATGTCCGTGGTTGACAGGCAGGAGTGGGACGTTGTCGTGGTCGGCGCCGGTGGCGCCGGACTGCGCGCCGCCATCGAGGCGCGCGAACGTGGCGCCCGTACGGCCGTGATCTGCAAGTCGCTGTTCGGCAAGGCGCACACGGTGATGGCCGAGGGCGGCATCGCGGCGGCGATGGGCAACGTCAACTCCGGCGACAACTGGCAGGTCCACTTCCGCGACACCATGCGGGGCGGGAAGTTCCTGAACCAGTGGCGGATGGCCGAGCTGCATGCCAAGGAAGCCCCGGAGCGGGTGTGGGAGCTGGAGACCTGGGGCGCCCTCTTCGACCGTACGAAGGACGGGCGGATCTCGCAGCGCAACTTCGGCGGCCACGAGTATCCGCGGCTCGCACACGTCGGCGACCGGACCGGGCTCGAGCTCATCCGGACCCTCCAGCAGAAGATCGTGTCGCTCCAGCAGGAGGACATGAAGGAGACCGGGAGCTACGAGAGCCGGCTGAAGGTGTACCAGGAGTGCACCGTCACGCGCGTGCTGAAGGACGGCAACCGCGTCTCCGGGGCGTTCTGCTACGAGCGCGAGTCCGGCCGCTTCTTCGTTCTCGAAGCCCCCTCCGTCGTCATCGCCACCGGCGGTATCGGCAAGTCGTTCAAGGTGACGTCGAACTCGTGGGAGTACACGGGCGACGGTCACGCCGTGGCGCTGCTCGCCGGAGCGCCGCTGCTCAACATGGAGTTCGTGCAGTTCCATCCGACGGGCATGGTCTGGCCGCCGTCGGTGAAGGGGATCCTGGTCACCGAGTCGGTGCGCGGGGACGGCGGGGTGCTCAGGAACTCCGACGGCAAGCGGTTCATGTTCGAGTACATCCCGGACGTCTTCAAGGAGAAGTACGCGCAGTCCGAGGAGGAGGGCGACCGCTGGTACGAGGACCCGGACCACAACCGGCGTCCCCCGGAGCTGCTGCCGCGCGACGAGGTCGCCCGCGCCATCAACTCCGAGGTGAAGGCGGGTCGCGGGTCGCCGCACGGCGGGGTCTTCCTCGATGTGTCGACCCGGATGCCCGCCGAGGTGATCCGGCGTCGGCTTCCCTCCATGTACCACCAGTTCAAGGAACTCGCGGACGTCGACATCACGGCGGAGGCGATGGAGGTCGGGCCCACCTGTCACTACGTGATGGGCGGCATCGCGGTCGACTCGGACTCGGCGGCGGCGCGCGGCGTACCGGGGCTGTTCGCCGCCGGTGAGGTCGCGGGCGGCATGCACGGTTCCAACCGGCTCGGCGGCAACTCCCTCTCCGACCTGCTGGTCTTCGGGCGGCGGGCGGGACTGCACGCCGCCGAGTACGCCGCCGACCTGGCCGGGGACCGCCCGCCCGTGGACGACATCCAGATCGACGCGGCGGCGGCCGAGGCCCTGCGGCCCTTCTCGGCCGAGGGTCCGGAGCCCGGTGCGCAGAGCGGGCGACCGCCCGAGAACCCGTACACCCTCCATCAGGAACTCCAGCAGGCCATGAACGACCTGGTCGGCATCATCCGCCGCGAGGCCGAGATGGAACAGGCCCTGGAGAAACTCGCGGAGCTGCGGGTACGGGCACGACGGGCCGGAGTCGAGGGCCACCGGCAGTTCAATCCCGGCTGGCACCTCGCCCTCGACCTGCGCAACATGCTCCTGGTCAGCGAGTGCGTGGCCCGCGCCGCCCTGGAGCGCACGGAGTCGCGCGGCGGCCATACCCGCGAGGACCATCCGGCGATGGAGCGGACCTGGCGTCGAGTCAACCTCCTGTGCCAACTCACCGATCCCACGGGCGGGTTGGCGGCCACCGACCCGGTGCACGGTCAGATCGACCTCAGCCGCGAAAGCACCGAACCCATTCGTCCCGACCTGCTCGCCCTCTTCGAGAAGGAGGAGCTGGTCAAGTACCTCGCCGAAGAGGAGCTCTACGATTGACCTTCTTCCCGCCTCGAAAGGCGGGAAGTGCCGCGGCTCGCGCCGCAGCATTTCCTGCTTCACCGCCGACTGCCTCATCTGGAATGAACTTCCGCTGAGGTCTTACACCGGCTCCACAGGCTGCAACCGCCAGCCCGGCGGCCAAGATGTTCTTCGCGGCGTTGTGGTCCCGATCATGCCGGGTACCGCAGCCCTTGCACGTCCATTCACGGACGTGCAAGGGAAGGCTCTCGCAGATCCGACCACACGCAGAGCACGCCTTCGAGGAGGGGTGCCAGCGGTCGATGACGACAAGTTCACGCCCGTACCAGGCACACTTGTACTCCAGCATGGAACGCAGCCGTGTCCACGCCGCGTCGCTGATGGCACGCGCCAGGCTGCCGTTCCTGAGCATGTTCCGGACGGTCAGGTCCTCGATCACGACCAGTTGGTTCTCCTGGACGAGTCGAGTGGTCAGCTTGTGCAGAAAATCCCGGCGCCGGTCGGCGATCCGGCCGTGGACCCTCGCTACCTTGACGCACGCCTTGGCGCTGTTGCTCGACCCCTTCTGTTTACGGGCCAGTTCCCGCTGCGCCTTCGCGAGCCGGGCGCGCTCCCGTTGCTCCTGCTTCGGGTTGGCGATCTTCTCTCCGGTCGACAAGGTCACCAGGCTGGATACGCCCGCATCGACACCCACGGCAGTACGCGTTCTGCGAAGTGGCTTGACCATGTCCTCCATGAGCAGGGACACAAACCAGCGTCCCGCCCCATCTCGGGACACGGTCACCGTGGTCGGCTCCGCGCCTTTGGGCAGCGGACGCGACAAGGCGATGTCCAGCGGGCCGGACATCTTCGCCAGGAACAGCTCTCCACCGCGCCAGCGAAAAGCGGAACGGGTGTATGTCGCCGAAGGTCTGGCCTTCTTCTTCGACTTGAACCGCGGGTATCGGGCGCGCTTGTCGAAGAAGGCCTGAAACGCACCCTGAAGGTGCCGCAGCGCCTGCTGAAGCGGCACAGAGGACACCTCCCGCAGAAACGCGGCCTCCTCACTGGATTTGAGGGCGGTGAGCGCCTTGTCCGTTGCCGGATAGCCAATCTTCTCCCCGCGCAGGGTGTACGCCTCGGAGCGCAGCTGCAGCGCCCAGTTGTACACGTAGCGGACGCACCCGAACGTGCGCGACAGCTCCGTCGCCTGCTCGTCCGTGGGATAGAAGCGATATATGAAAGCCCGCTTCACCTCCTGCGCCATGTTTACACGCTAACCGCCATCGATGTAAGGGAGATGCTTTTCATGAATTCCACTGAGCTGCCGCGGGATGGAAGCCGATGAGCACAACCGCCTCCACCTCATACGAGGCGCACTTCCGGGTTTGGCGGGGGGACATCAAGGGCGGCGGCCTGGAGGACTTCGCGGTCGAGGTCAACGACGGTGAGGTGGTGCTGGACATCATCCACCGGCTCCAGGCGACCCAGGCCCCGGACCTGGCCGTCCGCTGGAACTGCAAGGCGGGCAAGTGCGGTTCGTGCTCGGCGGAGATCAACGGGCGCCCCCGGCTGATGTGCATGACGCGCATGTCGGTGTTCACGCGGGAGGAGACGATCACCGTCACACCGCTGCGCGCATTCCCGGTCGTACGGGATCTCGTCACGGACGTCGGCTTCAACTACGCCAAGGCGCGGCAGGTCCCCGCCTTCGTCCCCCCGGCCGGTCTCGGCCCCGGCGAGTACCGCATGCAGCAGGAGGACGTCGACCGCTCGCAGGAGTTCCGCAAGTGCATCGAGTGCTTCCTGTGCCAGGACACCTGCCATGTCGTACGCGACCACGAGGAGAACAAACCGGCGTTCGCGGGCCCGCGCTTCCTGATGCGCGTCGCCGAACTGGACATGCACCCGCTGGACGCGGCCGCCGACACCGGCCTGGACCGCAAGCGCACCGCCCAGGACGAGCACGGCCTCGGCTACTGCAACATCACCAAGTGCTGCACGGAGGTCTGCCCCGAGGGCATCAAGATCACGGACAATGCCCTGATCCCCTTGAAGGAACGGGCGGTCGACCGCAAGTACGACCCGCTGGTGTGGCTGGGTTCGAAGATCAGGAGGCGGGATTCGTCGTCGTAGGGGCGGTGGGGCCGCCGCGGCGGCGGTCGCGGGTCGAGCGGTGGACCAGGACACCCCCGGTGATCATTCCGGCGGCGCTCACGAGGGCGCCGGCGAACTGGAGGAGACCGGGACCGGTCAGCGCGAGGTTCAGCGACTGGAGCGCGACGGCCGCCGTCATCAGCAGCGCGCCCCGGCCCCACAGCCGGCGCCGCAGCACGGGGCGGCGCTCCCACCCCGCCGGCACCCGGCCGCCGCGCACGGCGACGATCCCGACGGCCGCCGCGAGTCCGAGGACCACGCCCTCGCCGAGGCCGGCCGCGAAGAGCCAGTGCGCTGTCATCGGCGTTCCGGGATGCCGGGGCGACCGGGCCGCCGCGAGGCCATCTGCAGCACGAGCCCCCCGATGAACAGGGCCATACCGGTCATCGCGAAGGGCGCCATGCCGAGGTCGGGCCCCCGGAACGGGCCGATGAACATGTACAGGGACATCCCGACGGCTCCCACCACCGAGCCGTACCCCCACAGCTTCGGCCGGAGGACACGGGGGCGCAGCCAGGGCGGCACCCAGCCCGTGACGATCCCGGCGATCCCCATCGTCGCCGTGCCGGTCATGACCAGCGCGGCGAAGCCCATCAGATAGTGCACGGACTTCCCCCTCCCCCAGAGCGCACCGAACCGGCGCGCGCCCTCCGATCATGGCACGGGGTGCTCCAGCAGCGTGAGGGTCCGCCCGATGCTGTGTTCCGCGATCGCCCGCATCGGCACCGGATCCGGGAAGTCGCCGTCGAGGAGCCGGAGCGGGCCCGCTACCAGCGAGAGGTGCATGGCCAGGCGGTAGAGGCGCAGCCGGTCCTCGTCGAGGCCGTCGGCGCGCAGTGCTGTGTAGGCGTCGTAGTCGCCGCCGAAGCGCTGGCGCAGGAAGACGTGCTCCCACTCGGCGTCGAAGTAGAGCAGGCCCTCGATGTCGATGAGGGCGGGGTGGCCGTGCTCGTCCACGAGGACGTGGTCCGGGCCGAGTTCGCCGTGGACCAGGCCGACGCGGCCGCGCGGACGGACCGCCTCGGCGAGGGCGTGCAGACGGTCGTGCAGGGCCTCGCGTACGGCGGCGATCCGAGGGTCGCGCGCGGCGGCCTCCGCCAGGTCGGCCAGGGCCCGTTCGAGGACGACCTGCTCGCACGAACCGCCGTGCGCGCTGCCGCCGTTGTCGACGACGGCGACCTTGCCGTGGCGTGGTGCGGGGTGGGCGTGCAGGGTGCGCAGAGCCTCGGCCAGTTCCCGCAGGGGGCCCGCGGCGGCCTGGGGGTCGCGGCGCAGCAGGTCCTCCAGACTGCCGCCGCGTACGTCCTCCACCACGGCCACGTCCGAGGGCACGCGCGTGTGCGTGCGGTCGGCGAACAGCAGGCGGGGGGTGCGGATGCCGAGGGCGGTGAGCCTGTCGTGCGCGGCGGTGAAGAGGCCGAGCCCGGAGGCGTGCGAGAAGGAGTCGCGGGGGTCGGCCGGGGCCGCGTCCCAGTAGTCCTCGGCCGGGTCCCAGACGTAGGCGACCGCGGTGGAGCCGTCGTCGAGGAAGAGCCGGTAGACACCCTTCTTGCTGCCGCCGCGCAGCCGGGCGACCGCGGTGAGCGTCCGGGCCGGGCCGAGGGCGGCACGGGCCAGCGGCGCGAGCTCGTCCCTCGTGAGCGGTCTGCGCGTGACGGTCATCGGACCCAGCCTTGCTCGTACGCCGTCCAGTCCTTCTCCCGGGCGGCGAAGTCCACGTACAGGGCGACGCCGAAGTGTTGTCGGGTGCGGTCGGTGCGGGAGAGGCCGAGGCGGGTGCCGCGGACGGCCGCCGCGACCGTCTCGGCGGAGCCGTGGTGGTCCATGTTGTCCTCGTAGTAGAAGGGCAGCCCCATCAGCAGGTCGGTCGATTTCGGGGTGACTTCGAGGGCGAGGGAGGTCTGCTCGGCGACGTAACCGCCGTACAGGCTCTCCAGCGGAAGCGCCGTGTCGTACGACATCACGGCGATCTGGTCGACCCGGCGGGCGACCTGTCCGAAGAACGACTGGGACCACCACTTGGGGTGCGCGGTGAAGGCGCCGAAGACGGAGTGGAGGTTCGGGAGCGGGTCGATCTGATGGGCGGCGACGGAGAGCTGGGCGTCGTGGGCCCGGGTGACGCGGCGCAGATCGTCGAGCAGGGAAAGGTAGTGGGAGTCGCCGGAGTGCAGGGGCTCCAGGTCGAAGTGGGCGCCCTCGAAACCGGCGTCGAGGATCTGCCCGGCGGAGCGGACGACGGCGGCCCGGGTGGCCGACCGCTCCAGGCGCATCCCGACCTCCCCCTCGGTGGCGAGCACGTCGCCGAGCCAGGCCTGGACACGGACGCCGGGCAGTTCGCGGTGCACCGCCTCGACCAGCCAACGCGCTTTCGGGTACGCCGACTCGGGCAGGGTCCCGTCGTGCTCCAGCGGTCCCGCGTGCACGTACAGGTCCCGGATCCCGGTCGTCCGCAGCCGCTTCGCGAGCGCCTTGACGTCCGCGTCCTCCTTCCGGCCGTCCACCCAGGCGTGGCCCATCCAGAGGGCGTCACGATTCCTGGTCCGGGTACCGGAGGCCGGGTCTCCGGCGTAGTTGACCCGCAGGGCGGTGCCCGCGGCGAGCAGGGAGAGCACCGACACCAGAACGAGCGCGAGCACGACCCGTTTGGGCCAGCGGAGGCGGGGGTGCCGCCAGCCCCGGCCCACCGTTCGAAGCCAGGCGGGGACACGGCTCGGGGAGGTACGGCCCCCGTCGTCCTGCGGGCCGCCCGCTCCCCCGTCCGTCCCCGCCCCGGTGTCCGTCCCCGCCCCGGTCGGTGTCGCCGGCGTCTGCGCCACCGGCTCCGCCTCGGTCCCCGTGCGCTGCTCGTCCATCCCCCGCGCCCCCTCCGTACGCCCCCGTATCTCCCGTACCTTAAGCGGCCCCGTCTCGGCGCACGCCCGGTCGCGCCCCGGCGCAAGCGGTCATACGCTCCCAAATGTGACGTCGCCCCTGAGCCGAAGCCGGTCGCGCCGAGCCACGTCCCACATAGCCGTGCGGGTGGCTCATGCCGTGCTCGGGGGGCTGCTGGCGGTGGGGTGGCTGCTGCTGCCCGTCGCGCGGGCGGGTGCCGACGAGGTGCGGGCCGCGCCCGGGCGGGGTGGGACAAGCCCCGGCGATCTCGTGCTGCCCCTCGTCGCGGTGGTCGCCGCGGGGGCGCTGGCGGCGTACTCGTACGTACGGCGGACGCGGCGGGCCCGGACCCGTACGACACCCGGTGGCGGCACCCCCTATCCCGTGCCGTTCGCCGAACTCGACCGGCGGGCGCAGCGGTCGCTCGTCGAGATCGACGACTGCGTGCGCACCGGCACGGAGGAACTCGGCAGGGCAGCGGCCCAGTTCGGGGAGGATGCCGTCGAGACATACACAAAGGCGCTGGCGTTCGCGCGCTCCGAGCTGACGACGTCCTTCCAGCTGTGGCAGCGGCTGGACGACTCCCGGACGGACGACAGCCTCGTGAGGCGGGAGCTGCTGGAGGAGATCGTCGCCCGCTGTACGGAGGCGGGGCGGCGGCTGGACGCGGAGGCGCCCGGCTTCGACCTGCTGCGCGCCCTGGAACGGACCCTGCCTGCCGCGCTGGAGTCGGCGGAGGCCCGTTTCCGGGAGCTCTCCGCGCGCACCCCGGCCGCGGCGGCGACGCTCACCGGACTGCGCGAACGGTACGCGCCCTCCGCGTCCCTGTCCGTCGCGGGCCACGTCGAACAGGCCAAGGACCGGCTCGTGTTCGCCACCACCCGACTGAACCAGGCCCGGCAGTCACTGGACCGGGGGGAGGGCGCGCGGGCGACGGCGTATCTGCGGGCCGCCGAGGCCGCCGTCGACCAGGCCGGCCTCTTCCTGGACGGTATCGACCGGCTGGCTGCCGAACTCGCCTCCGCGGCGACCCTGTTGCCCGGCGCACTGCGTGACGCGCAGGCCGAGCTCGCGGCGGCGCGCGGCCTCCCGCCCGTCGGTGCGCTGCCCGGTCGGATCACGCACGCCGCGTCGGCCGTCGCCGACGTGCGGCGGGAGATCGCGGGCGGCGTCCGTCCGTACGACCCCATCGGCGCCCTCCGTCGCGTCGCCGACGCCGGGGCACCGCTCCTGGCCGAGGACCGCGTACCCGTCGACCGGACCTTCCTCGACCGGGCCTTCCTCGACCACGCGTTCCTTCCGGCCCGCAGTGCCGTCACCCTCGCCTCCGACTTCGTCACGACACACCGGGGAGCGGTCGGAGCCGAGGCCCGCACCCGGCTGTCGGAGGCGGAGCGGCACCTCGCGCGCGCGCCCCGCACCCTCGTCGACGTCCGGCGCGCCGATGGGCTCGCCCTGGAGGCCCAGCAGCTCGCGGAACGGGACGTGCGGGCGTACGGGAATCCGTATGCCGGGCCCGAGGGTGCGGGCGTGGGCGGAGCGGTGCTCGGCGGGATCCTGCTGGACGACACCCCGGGCGCCCCCGCGGCGAGCTTCGGCGGACCGAGAACACGCGGGCGCCGGGACTTCTGAGGGCCCGGGGCTTTCAGGAGCGCGGGGCTCTTCGGGGGCGCGGGGCACTGCGCGGCCGGCCCCCACCGGCTCGCAGCCGAGGAACCACCGGCCGGGCGGGGAATCGGGGCGAAGCCCCGACCAAGGGGCGCGGGGAAACCGTGCCGTCAGAACAGGCTCAGCAACGCCTCCGCCGGGTCCGTGAGGGGCGTGCCGCCGTCCGGGAGCGGGAGTTCGAACCAGACCGTCTTGCCGCGCGGCGTCCGCCGCGAGCCCCACGCGGCGGAGAGCAGACCGACGAGTTGCAGCCCCCGGCCCCCCTCGTCCGTGTCACGGGCGCGGCGCCGGCGCGGCTGGACGAGGCCCGCGTCCCAGACCTCGCACACGAGGGTCCGGTCCAGCAGCAGGCGCAGCCTGATCTCACCCTCGCCGTAGCGCAGCGCGTTGGTGACGAGTTCGCTGACCAGGAGCTCGGCGGTGTCGACGAGCGGCTCCAGGTCCCAGGCCGTGAGCTGGGTGCGCGCGTACTCACGGGCCCGCCCCACACTGCGCGGCTCGCGCGGCAGCGTCCAGTCGCCCACGGACTCGGCGGGCAGCCCCTGGACGCGCGCCATCAGCAGCGCGATGTCGTCCTCGCCGTGGTGGGTGTCGAGAGTGTTGAGGACGTGGTCGCACACGTCCTCCAGGGGGCGGGAGGGGTCGGTGAGCGCGCCGACGAATGCCTGCAGGCCCTCGTCGAGGGGGTGATCGCGCGATTCGACCAGTCCATCCGTGTAGAGCGCCAACAGTGCACCTTCGGGTAGTTCGACCTCCACCTCCTCGAAGGGCTCGCCGCCCACCCCGAGGGGCATGCCCGGCGGCACGTCGAGCATCAGCGCGCTCTCGCCGGGTTCGACCAGCACCGGCGGCAGATGGCCCGCGTTGGCGAAGGTGCAGCGCCGGGTCACGGAGTCGTACACCGCGTACACGCAGGTCGCCAGGTACACCTCGGAGAGGTCGGCGTCGCGGGGCTGGCGGGCCGCGCGGGTGGCCTGCTGGACCCCGCCGGGGGTGCCGAGGCCGCGGGCGATCTCGTCCAACGCCGAGAGGACTTCGGCGGGTTCGAGGTCGAGGAGGGCCAGGGTGCGGACCGCGGTGCGCAGTTCGCCCATGGCGACCGCCGCGCGCAGACCGCGCCCCATGACGTCGCCGACGACCAACGCCGTGCGGTGACCGGGTAGTTCGATGACGTCGAACCAGTCGCCACCGACCTCGGTGGCCGCGTTGCCGGGCAGGTACCGACACGCGATGTCCAGGCCGGAGGCCTCCGGGTCGCCCGGCGGGAGGAGCGAGCGCTGCAGGATCAGCGCGCGTTCGTGCTCGCGGCGGTAGAGGCGGGCGTTGTCGATGCAGACCGCGGCGCGCGCCGCGAGTTCCACCGCGAGCGCCCGGTCGCGGTCGCCGAACGGCTCGCTGCCCTTCGTACGGGAGAACTGGGCGAGGCCGACCACCGTGTCGTGGGCGACCATCGGGACCGCCAGCGTGGACTGGATGAGCCCGCCGTCCTCGGCGGGGACGTGCTGGGGGCGGGCGGTGCGCAGGGCGTCCGCGCAGGGCGAGTTGAACGGGTAGTGGTGGACGGCGCCCACGGCCACGGGGGCCGGTCCGCCGATGAACGGCGCGTCGGACACGGCGCTGGCGAAGGCGACCCGGCGCAGCTCCGCGCTGCCGTCGGCGAGCGCCCGCGGGGTCTCGTCGCCCGCCAGCAGGCCCTGGTAGAGGTCGACGGTGGCGAGGTCGCAGAAGCCGGGCACGACGACGTCGAGAAGTTCGCGCGCGGTGGTCTCCAGGTCGAGGGAGTTGCCGATGCGGGCGCCCGCCTCGTTCAGAAGGGCGAGATTGCGCCGCGCGGAGGCCGCTTCCCGGGCGGCGGCGCGGCGGCTGGTGATGTCGGTTCCGAGCCAGGCGATACCGATGGGGCGGCCGCTGCCGCTGTGCACGCGGTAGAGGTTGATCGACCAGTGCCGGCGCTCGTCGGAGCCGGGTACGAAACCGGTGACGTGCATGTCCGTGATGGAGTCGCCGGTTTCGAGGACGCGGCGCAGCGTCGCGGCGACCCGCTCGGCCTCGGAACGCGGCAGATAGTCGTGGACCGTACGGCCACGGTGGCTCTCCACGTTTCCGCCGAACACCGAGGCGAACCGCTTGTTGGCGCGCCGAACCCGCAGATCCGTGTCAATGAGCAGGAAGCCGAACGGAGATTGACCGAAAATCGACTGCGAGGCGGCGAGGTCCGTCTCGATGCTGCGGAGGGTCCGGACGTCCACGACGATGCACACGGCGGCCCGCTCGCCGTCCTCCGTCGTGGTGGGCATCACATAGACCTCGGCGAGGCCCTCGTCGCCCGGCCCGCCGTCCTCGGCGACCGGCATGCGGAAGGGGACCACACCGGTCCACTCGCGGCCGTCCAGGATCTCCGCCATCTTGCGCTGTCCGCGCTCGCGCTGATCGGGTTCGAAGAACGCCTCGATGGGGTCCATGCCGAGGGCGCGCTCGGGGGATATCCCGAAGAGCTGCTCGGCGCGCAGGCTCCACTGGTCGACGAGGCCGTCGGCGCCGATGGAGAACGAGGCGACCTTGATGTAGTCGTAGATCGAACCGGGCGGGCTGCTCTGCCACATCGCGTCGCCCATGGGCTCGCCGGACGGTTCCACGGGCGGTTCGACGGGCGTTCCGCCCTGCGGTCCACCAGGCGGCATGGCCGTGGCCCGGTGCATGTCCGCGCCGGTGTCCGTGCCCGCATCCGTGGCCGCATCCGCGCCTGTTTCCGTGGCCGCATCCGTCGGATCGCCCGCCGGGGAGCCCGTCGAGGCGCCCGTCGTCCGGGGCCTCGCGTCGCCGCTCGGTCCGGAGGGTGCGCCGCCCCATGGCGTGTTCGTCGGCTCGGTTCTCGCGTCGCCTCGCGGTCGGGGCACGGCGTCGCCCATCGCCCCGCCCGTCGCTCCGGCCACGGCGGAATCCCCCGCGGCCCCCGCCCTCGCGCCATCCGACGGGTCCTCGGACTCCGTGGCCTTCGCTGGTATCTCGCTCACGCGAACCGTCCCCTCCAGCTCACCGCGTCCGGCACCGGTCACCGGGGGCGGCTGCCCGCAGTATCCAGCACTACGGCGCCGCACAACACGGTGTTCACGATCACAGCACGGTCCCGATGGTTTTTGGACCGGCCGCGACATACTCCCAGTCTTCTAACCAGGTGGCGCCCCGTCGAATCAAAGACTCCGGACAACTCTGGTGGCCTGAACCAATCGCTTGCCCCGCCCTCCGCCCGACACACCCTCAGCACGACAGCCGACACACCCTCAGCCAGGCACCGTCCGCACCCTCATCCGGGCACCGCCGGCACCCTCAACCGGGCACCGCCGGCACCCTCAGCCGGGCACTCCCAGCTCGAACCACACCGTCTTTCCAGTGTCTCCGGGCCGGGTACCCCAACGCCGCGACGACCCCGCCACCAGTTGCAGCCCTCGACCGCTCTCGTCGTCCGCGTCGGCGGACCGCTCACGGGGCGGGTCGGGCAACGGGTCGGAGACCTCCACAAGGAGGGCACCCGGCAGTCCCCCGGGTCTGACCAGACGGACACCGATGGGCCCGGTGGCGTGCCGCAGCGAGTTGGTCACCAGCTCACTGACCAGCAGCGCGGTCACATCGCCGAGGGAATCCAGCCCCCAGGTGCGCAGCTGGCCCCGGACGACGGCACGGGCGGTACGGACGGCACCGGGCTCCGCGGGAAAACTCCACTCGGCACAGTCGCCTTCGGTGTCGATCACGCCGATCACTTCCCAGGCCAGGAACCCACCCATGTCCGGTTTCGTGGGCTTAATTGGCACATACCCGATATCCGGGACGCTTTACCGCACATGAGGGCGCACTGTGGCACGAACGGCGTACGGGACTCCGAACCGCGGACACGGCTCGCGCTCTCCCGCTCCCGCTCCCGCTCCCGCTCCCGAAAGCCGTTCACACAGCGCCGTGCGCCGGCGTCCGCGCCGCATCTCGCACATCACCGGCGTCCCCAAAGAGAGGAGACGGTGCGCGGCACCCGGCCCCGCGGCCCGTCGGCGTCTCAGCCGTCCCAGCGCCGCAGTACCGCCTTCACGGCGGGGACGTCCTGGTCCAGCCAGTCCACGTCCCAGAGCTCCTCCGGGCTCAGCCAGCGCAGGTCGTCATGATCCTCGAGGGGCGTGGGGTCGGCCGAGCCAGGAAGCAGCCGCGCGGTCCACACACGCAGGACGTACGGCGTCCGCAGGGGCCACTCACCCGGGACGCGCTCGACGGACTCCGCCGTGACGCCGAGCTCCTCGCGCAGTTCGCGTACGAGGGCGGCTTCGGGGGCCTCACCCGGTTCCACCTTGCCGCCGGGCAACTCCCAGCGTCCGGCCAGGTCGGGGGGTGCGCTGCGGCGCGCGGCGAGGAGGCGTCCGTCGTGCAGCAGGGCGCCGCCCACCACCACGATCGTTTCGTCCATGCGCCGGAGCCTACGGCAGGGCACACCGGACACGGACAGGACAGGACGTCGGACCGGGGCCGGGGCCAGGGCCATCACGCCGTCATACCGTCACTTGGATCCGTTCTGCGCGATCCGCTCGACCCAGTAGAGCTGCTTGTGGCCGCGGTCGTCGAGGCTGTCCGCGATCTTCTGGGCCTCGGCCCGGGTCGCGTACCTCCCGACGCGGTAGCGATTGCCGTTGTCGTCCTGCCGTATGACGAGCCAGGGAAGAGTGATCGTGCCGTCGTTCATCGAGCCCCTCCACTTCCCGCCCCCGGCCCCCGCCGTGCCCCACACCCTAAGGAAACCGCAATCCGCATATGCCCGAGCCTACGCCTAACCTTCACGCAGCGAATACGGCTTTACACAAAGAGGTACGCAACCAGCCAAGACGGAGGGGGCGCATGGGTACGAACGCGCCGTGAACCGCCCTCCGTGCGCCCGTCAGGCAGCGCGAACTCCGTGCAGGGCAGGGCATTTGAGAAAGGCCAGATCGCAACCGACGTCGCGAGCTGGGCACTTGGCGGTCGGCTCGCCCGGAAACGAGGAGGCCCCGCCTCGCGGACGGCGACCGCCCGTGAACTCCTGCGCCTACTTCACCGGCAGGTGGTACGCGATGCGATACCGGTCCGCCGGTACGACGACGTCGGCCGTCTCCACCGGACGGCCCGAGGCGAAGTACGTCCGCTGGATGACGACGACCACGTGCCCGGGGACACCGCCCAGCGCGAGGAGTTCCTCGGCGAGACCAGGACGGGCGCCCACTTCCTCCGTGACGTTGTCCACGATCACGTCGATGGCCGCCATCCGCTCGACGACGCCCATGCCCCCGAGCGGGCCCTCTTCGGGGAGCATCACCGGGGTGCGGCCCGTGACGGAGAGGGGTTCCCAGGAGGTGGAGAGCATCATCGCCTCGCCGGCGTCCCGGAAGACGTAGTTCGTGCACATCACGCGGTCGCCCGGCCGGATCGAGAGGCGCTCGGCGATCGCGCCGCTCGCCTCGGCCTGCTCGCTGTGCGACTCCCAGGTGCCGCGCACGGCCAGGTCGGCCTGCTCCTGACGGAAGGGGGTCGCGCCACTGTCCGGGCGGTACCCGGAGCGGGCCACCCGGCGCGGCACCGGCCGCTCCCGCACATACGTCCCCGAGCCGGAGCGGCCCTCCACCAGGCCTTCGGCCATCAGCACCTTGCGCGCTTCGAGGGCGACCGTGTCCGAGACGCCGTACTCCTCGCGGATCCTGGCCTGGGAGGGAAGGCGCGTGTGCGGTGGAAGCGAACCGTCGACGATCTTCTTGCGGAGATCACCCGCGACACGCAGATACGCCGGCTGCTCACCGAAAGTCACTGGCCGCTCCCATCAGGTTGTACAGACAGCTACAGCCTGGCAACCGTGGGTTGTGCCATGCAAGCGAAGGCCAGAGAATCACTCGATGTGATTACTTATTCCCGACGAGGGCTGTACCCAGGCACTTTCTCCCCGCTGTAGCCCGCGTCACACCTCCAGGCCGCCACCGCTTCCCCCGTCGCCCCGGTTGCCCCCGCCCCCGTCGCGCGACGGCGGGGTGGTGGTGAGGCCCAGAACCTTGCGTGCGGTGACCGTCCTCCCGGGGTCGATGAGTTTCAGGCCCTTCTTGTAGTGGGCGGAGAAGGTGTCCGCGTCCTTGGCGGCGGCCGCCTTCGCCCACTCCTTCCGCGAGGCCTCGACGTCGTCGACGAGGGTGGCGACGGGCTTCTCGGCGGCGGGGAACCAGCCGTGTCCGCGCAGCAGATGCGCCTCGTCGTCGAGCGCGACGGACACCCTGGTCGCCCACTCCTTGTAACCCCGCAGGTCGTCGTCGACGTAGTTCGCGGCGGGCGCCGCGCGCAGGGCTTCGTCGAGCGTGTCCACGGCCTGCAGGTACGCGAACTGGTCCCCGTTCAGGGTGAAGCCGTCCTTGCGCAGCGAACCCGTCAGATCGCCCTTGCCGTCCCCGCTCTCGAGCATGCAGATGATCGAGTGACGGCCGAGGTTCCAGCTGTCGCGGGTCGGGATGAAGTGGTACAGCCGGACATCGTCCGGGACGGCCCAGGCGTCCATCGCGTACGCGCGCTCGAACGCGCGGCACTTGGCGTCGGCGACGTCGAGCAGACTGCTGTGGCCGGGGTAACCCGCGCCGCTCATGGCGAAGTTCGCGATCACCTCGGCATGGTGCCTCCCGGCGCACGGCACCTTGTCGACGCGGACGGTCACGCTCTTCGGCGAGTCGCCCGGCTCGTCGAAGCAGTCCCCCTTCCTGAGCGAGAAGACCGTGCCTGTGCCCGCCGAGTCGTTCATCCCGCCCTTGAAGCCGTCCCAGAATTCGCTCGCGCCGCCGGTGGCGACGGCCAGGACGAGCAGCACGACACCGAGCGAGGACATCACCATGCCGCCCACCGCGAGCCCCTTGCCCCGCTCGCCCCGCTTCTTGATCTGCGCGAGCGCGACGATCCCGAGGACCAGCCCGACGGCGGGCAGGAAGCAGAGGATGCCGAGCACCAGCGCGACGATCGCGAGCCCGTTGACGGGCGCGGGACGGTTGTACGGGGAGTAGCCCTGGCCCCAGACCTGGTACGGCCCTTGGACCTGGTACGGCCCTTGGTACGGCCCTTGGTGTGGCCCCTGATGCGGCCCCTGGACGGGTGGCGGGTACGGGCCCTCGGGCCGCTCGGGCCCCGGCGGCGGGGGTATGGCCACGAGTGCTCTGCTCCTAGTCCGGGCGGGCTCGGCCGTACGGAAACCCAGTACGGCACCGACGTACGACGGGCATGTGTTCGCCGCACAGCTGGGCGCATCGTAAGCGCGGCACGGCAGGGCGGCATGGCCGGGGGCGGGGACGGAATGCGGATCACGAACGCGACGATCGACGCGGTCAACGGGCTGACGCCGCGATGGGCGCGCGAGGCACCCACCGGGACGGTGTTCTCGGCGGCGGGGGTGTGGCCGCTGCTCGGGTTCCTGGCGGACGGGGTGACGGGGGCGGCGCGGGCGGAACCGGCCGACGCGACCGGGCTGCCGGCGGAGCACGCCGCCTCCGCGGCAAGGGAGTTGCTGACCGCAATGGCCGGGATGCGTGGGCTCGACTCCGCACTCGGGCGGCACTTTCCCGGGATCAGCGCCTTCCCCCTGGCCATCGGAGCCGTTCCCCGAGGAGGTCGAGGCGCGCGCTTAGCCTGCGCACATGACACCTTTGCCGGATTGCTTCTGCCCGGCGGACGGTACGCGCGTCCCCGGCGGCTCGCTCGACTGGTGCTGCCCGGTCTGCCGCGGCCCGCTCGACCTGGACTTCGCACCGACCCCCGCGCCCCTCAAGTCCCTGACCGGGCGCGTGAACTCACTGTGGCGGTACACGGAGTGCCTGCCGCTGGCCGCACCCACGGTCAGCCTGGGTGAGGGCCGCACCCCGCTGGTGGAGCTGCGCGGGGGCATCTCGGCCAAGCTGGACTTCCTGATGCCGACCCTGTCCTTCAAGGACCGCGGCGCCGTCCTGCTGGCCGAGCTGGCACTGCGGCTGGGGCCACGTCAGGTGATCGCGGACAGCAGCGGAAACGCGGGGACGGCGATCGCCGCGTACTGCGCGCGGGCCGCGCTGCCCTGCACGGTGTACGTCCCCGAGGGAACGTCGCCGAAGAAGCTGGAGCAGATCGAGGCGCACGGGGCGCGGGTGCACGTCGTGGACGGGGACCGGGAGGCGACGGCGCGGGCGGCGCGCGAGGCCGCGGACCTCCGGGGCACGTTCTACGCCTCGCACGTCTTCAACCCGTACTTCCTGCACGGTACGAAGACGTACGTGCACGAGCTCTGGGAAGACCTGGGCGGGAGCCTGCCCGACGTCATCGTCGTCCCCGTCGGCAACGGCACGCTGCTCCTCGGCGCCGCCCTCGCCGTCGCCGAGCTGCACGGGGCGGGGCTCATCGACCGGCGGCCCGCGCTGTACGCCGTCCAGGCCGCCTCGGTGGCGCCACTCGCGCACGCCTGGGCCGAGGGCGCGGACGACCTGGTCGGCGTCACCCCTTCGGCCCCCACCTTCGCCGAGGGCATCGCCATCCCGCGCCCGCCCCGGGCCCGCCAGATCCTGCGCGCCGTACGCGCCTTTGGCGGCACGTTCCTCACGGTGACGGAGGAGCAGATCCGCTACGCCCAGCGGGACTTGGCGTCGCGGGGCCTGTACGTCGAGTCGACGGGAGTGGCGTGCTGGGCGGCGGTACGGGAAGGGGTGCTCGGGGGACGTACGGCGGTGGTGCCGTTGTGCGGGGCGGGCGTGAAGACGGGACCGGCCGGGGGGTAGACGGGGCCGGCCTTTCAGGGCGCGGGGAGCTGTGACATGTGCGGCTCCGCCTCGTGGGCGCGACCGCCGCCCACCGGCCGTCGGCCACCACACAACGCCCCGGGCGGCGCTCACTCGTCGAAAGCCGTGACCCTCACGGCTCCCGCGCACCACCCTGCCCCGGCCCCGCCGCGCCCGCCAGTCGTATTTGCTCCTCCTCCACGATGCGGCGGGCGAGGGCGCTGTCGGAGATGTCGACCGCGTCCGGGCTCTGTTCGGCGGTGTCGCTGCGGCGGGCGTAGGCGTCGAAGAGGCGGGTCTTGTTCTTGAGGATGTGCAGCAGGCGCTGGTCGACGCTGTCGGTGGCGAGGAGGCGGTGCACCTGGACGGGACGGACCTGGCCCATACGGTGGGCGCGCGCCACGGCCTGGTGCTCCATCGTGGGCTTGACCTGCGGTTCGCACAGGACGACCACGGACGCGGCCTGAAGGTTGAGGCCGATACCGGCGGCCTCGATCTGGCAGAGGAGGACCGCGTGACCGGGAGCGGCCGTGAAGTCGTCGACGAGACGCTGCCGGCGCGCGGCCGGCACGGCACCGGAGACCGGCCCGAACACGTCCTTTCCCAAAGCTTCTCGGACCACTGCCAGCACATCGCGGAAGTAGGAGAACACCACCACCTTCAGGCCGTTCTCCGCCGCCTCGGCCACCAGTTCGCGCAGTCGCCCGAGCTTCGCGGACTTCTCCGCGTCGGCGTACGCGGCCCGGCGCATCGCCATGAAGTTCCCGTCCTCGACCGCCCTGAGGTACGCCTCCTGGTCCGCGGCGCTGAACTCCTCCCACTCGTCGACCTCCACCAGCGCGGGCAGTTCGGTGAGGACGTCCTGCTGGTTGCGGCGCAGATAGGCGGGGGCGACCGACTTGCGGAAGGCGTGCGGGCCGGCGGCCGCGGTGGTGTGCCGTATCGCGGGGAGCAGGGCCGGCTGGAGGTAACGGACGAGAGTGCGGAACTCTTCCACCCGGTTCTCCATGGGCGTCCCGGTGAGGAACAGGACGCGCTCGCAGTGCCCCGTCCAGGCAGCGACCGCCCTCGAGCGGCGGGTGTCCGGATTCTTCACGTAGTGCGCCTCGTCGACGACCACCATCCCCGGCTTCGCGCCCTCACTGTCCGGGGCGGGCAGGCGGTGCAGCATGTCGTACGTGGTGATCGCGACGCCCCCGCGCTCCCGCCACTCCTCGTAGGCGTCCAGGCGCTCCGCGCCGTGCACCGGCAGGGCCCGCAGCGTGCTGCGCGCGCCGATCTCCCGCGTCCAGTTGATCAGTACGCTCGCCGGACAGACGACCAGGAAGTGGCTGTGCCCGTCCGCCGCGAGATGCGCGAGTACGGCGATGGCCTGCACGGTCTTGCCGAGGCCCATCTCGTCGCCGAGGACGACCCGGCGCTGGGCGAGCGCGAACCGGGCGCCGAAGTCCTGGTAGCCGCGCAACGAGACCCGGCGCCGGGTGTCGTCCAGCGCCTGGATATGCACCCGCTCGGCGACCTCCGACGGCAGGAAGCCCTCGGCGGCAGCCACGTCCGAACGGTGCTCGCAGACCTCGGCGAGCTGGCTGTAATACTCCGCGGAACGCAACTCGAAGTCGACCCACGCCTCGATCTCGGAGGCGGGAGTCCGCAGCAGGTCGGTCGAGGCCTGCGCGAGCAGCAGGCGTACGTCACGGGCGCCCGCGTCGCCGGTCAGCTCGCGCAGTTCGGCAACCGCGTCGAGCACGCTCCGTCGGCGCTCCCGCCCCGCGAGCACCATCCCCAGCCGTCCGCCGGCGGGCCGGGCGGCGGGCAGCAGCGCCCCGAGCCGCTCGTCGAGCCGCGTCGCCGCGTCCACGGCCCGGCGCAGCTGCGGACCGGCCTCGACGAGGGTGCGCAGCGCGATCACCAGGGCGGTCGTGCGGGGCTCGGGCCGGTCGACGTCCATCCGTACGGAGACGGTCTCCTCCACCGCCCGCGCGAGCTGCCGCGCCGCCGCGAGGGCACGGTCGGCGGTCTGCGCGCCCACCCCCGGCAGCCGGCGCAGCTCGTACCGCCCCGCCTCGTACACCGCCCGCACCGACGCGAACCCGGCCGTCTCCAGTGCCCCGAGCCGCAGCCGCCCCTCGGTGACGTCCTTCAGCCGGGAGACGGGGATGGACTCCAGCTCCTTGCCGACGAGTTCGGCGTGGATCGGTGCCAGCGCCGCGCGCACCGCTTCGAGCGCGTGGGCGTGATCGGCGAGCACACCCCGCGCGGCCTCGTGCAGTCCGACGCCCTCGGCGAGCAGACTCCGCTCACGTTTCCCCACCGGCCCGACACTACTGCCCGCCACCGACAGCCCGGTTCGGCTCCGGGTGCGCCGACGGAGGCAAGCCCCTGCGCCTCCCCCAGGCACCCCGCCACACCGAGCTGATCGACGGAGCCCTCGTCTTCCTGATGTGGCCCCAGGGGTCCTGGCACGGCCGCCTTGTCACCGCCGGCACGCCTAGAAGTCAGCCACGGCACCCGCACCCCCGTCCGCGGAGGGGCCGACTCCCCGGAGGAGTCGGCCCCTTCTGACCTGCGTGTTTGCCACGTCAGCGACGTGGTGTCGGTTCATCGGCTCAGACGTTGAAGCGGAACTCCACCACGTCGCCGTCCTGCATGACGTAGTCCTTGCCCTCCATGCGGGCCTTGCCCTTGGCGCGGGCCTCGGCGACCGAGCCCGTGGCGACGAGGTCCTCGAAGGAGATGACCTCCGCCTTGATGAAGCCCTTCTGGAAGTCGGTGTGGATGACTCCGGCGGCCTCGGGGGCGGTGTCGCCCTTCTTGATGGTCCAGGCGCGGGATTCCTTGGGGCCGGCCGTCAGATAGGTCTGCAGGCCGAGGGTGTCGAAGCCGACGCGGGCGAGGGTGGCAAGGCCCGGCTCCTCGGCGCCCACCGACTCCAGGAGCTCCATGGCGTCCTCCTCGTCGAGCTCGGCGAGGTCCGCCTCCAGCTTGGCGTTGAGGAAGATCGCCTCGGCGGGGGCGACCAGGGTGCGCTGCTCGGCCTTGAAGTCCTCGTCGACCAGCTCGTCCTCGTCCACGTTGAAGACGTAGAGGAACGGCTTGGTGGTCAGGAGGTGGAGGTCGTGCAGGAGCTCCTCGTTGCCGGAGCCCTGGACGATGCCCTGCGAGAAGAGCGTGTCGCCCTTCTCCAGGATCTCCTTCGCCGCCTCGACCGCCGCGACCTTGGGAGCGATGTCCTTCTTGATACGCGACTCCTTCTGGAGGCGCGGCAGGACCTTCTCGATGGTCTGGAGGTCCGCGAGGATCAGCTCGGTGTTGATCGTCTCGATGTCGTCCTTGGGCGAGACCTTGCCGTCGACGTGCACGACGTTCTCGTCCTTGAAGGCACGGATGACCTGGCAGATCGCGTCCGACTCACGGATGTTCGCGAGGAACTTGTTGCCCAGGCCCTCGCCCTCCGAGGCACCCTTCACGATGCCCGCGATGTCGACGAAGTCGACCGTCGCCGGGAGCACGCGCTGCGAGGCGAAGATCTCGGCCAACTTGGTCAGCCGGGCGTCGGGGACGCCGACCACGCCCACATTGGGCTCGATCGTGGCGAACGGGTAGTTGGCCGCGAGCACGTCGTTCTTGGTCAGGGCGTTGAACAGGGTCGACTTGCCGACATTGGGCAGACCGACGATTCCGATCGTGAGCGACACGTTGCGACTTCCCGTACGTGAGGGTGGGCGACAGGTCCGCGAAGGTGCGCGGGCCGATCCACCAGTCTACGGGGTGCGAGGTCCCTTACCGGCGACCGATCGAACGCATGGCCAAGGTCGGCCCATCGGCGTGTCTGAGGGGCTATTCCGCACATAAACCGACCTAAGTTGGTCCAGTGGAGCAACACAGGACGCGTCCCCCTCAGTACAGACCGCGACGCGGCGCACCTCTTCCTGCCCAGACCGGGCGCGCCGCGGCCGACGGCGTACGCAGGGGTACACCCCCCGCGCGGCGGCCCGCGCCCGCGCCTGCTCCGACGCGACGGCGGATGCCGAACCCCCGGCTCACCGGGCTCGGCGGCGGACTGTTCTGCGGGGCGACGATGTTCGCGCTCGCCTGTCTCGACCAGCTGCTCTTCGGGGCGTCGCTGGTGGTCTACGGGGTGCTGTTCCTGCCCGTCTGCGCGCTGACCGCGCTGTGGGTGCGACGGGGAGACCTCGTCATCGCGCCCGTCGTCGTGCCCATCGCCTTCACGTTCGGGCTGCTGCCCGTCGCCGACGGGGGCGGCGGGATCGGGGGCGAACTGATGGGGCTGGTCACCGCGCTGGCGACCCAGGCGGGATGGCTGTACGGGGGGACGCTGATCGCGGGGGTCATCACCACCGTACGGAAGGTCCGCCTGATGTACCGCAGGGCCGCCCGGCGCAGGGCGGCCCAGGGGCCCCGCCCGGAGATCCGGCCGCGCCGCCGTCCGGTCTGAGGGACCCGACGGACCCGACGGACACGACGGACACGACCGGACACGACGGGCGCGACCACTCCGGCGCCGGGCTCCCGGCCCCGCCCTGCGCGGCCCGGAGGGCCTACGCGGACTTCGCCGCCCGCATCGCCGCCCCCACGATCCCCGCGTTGTTCTGCAGCTGCGCCGGGACGATCTCCGCCTCGATGCCCTCGATCAGCGGCAGGAACTTGTCGGCCTTGCGGCTGACGCCACCGCCGATGATGAAGAGCTCGGGAGAGAACAGCATTTCCACATGGGCGAGGTACTTCGTGACCCGGCGCGCCCAGTGCTCCCACGTCAGCTCGTGGTCCTCCTTGGCCTTGGTGGAGGCACGCTTCTCCGCGTCGTGGCCGTTCAGCTCGAGATGTCCCAACTCCGTGTTCGGGACCAGCTCGCCGTCGGCGAAGAGCGCGCTGCCGATGCCCGTGCCGAAGGTGAGCAGGAGGACCGTGCCCTGACGGTCGCGCCCGGCACCGAACTGCATCTCGGCGACGCCCGCCGCGTCCGCGTCGTTCAGCACCGTCACCGGGAGGCCGCCCAGCCGGTCGCCCAGCAGGGCGCGCGCGTCGGTGTCGATCCACGCCTTGTCGACATTGGCAGCCGTACGAATGGTGGCGCCGCCGGTGACCACCCCGGGGAAGGTGATGCCGACGGGTCCCGTCCAGCCGAAGTGACCGACGACCTCCTTCACGCCGTCGGCCACCGCGTCCGGGGTCGCCGGATGGGGAGTGAGCACTTTGTGGCGCTCCTCCGTCAGTTCGCCGCGGTCCAGGTCCACAGGGGCACCCTTGATCCCGGATCCGCCGATGTCCACGCCGAAGATCTGCATGGCCCTACGCTACGTCGTACGACTGGCAGTTACTTATCGGAGGGGGCGGAAGCACCGGCAGCCGTGCGCTGCTCCACCAGCGCCGCCGCCTCCGCGCGCAGATCGCGGCGCAGTTCCTTGGGCAGCGAGAAGGTGATGGACTCCTCGGCCGCCTTGACGATCTCGACGTCCCCGAAGCCACGGGCGGAGAGCCACTCCAGGACCTGCTCGACCAGGACCTCCGGGACGGAGGCGCCCGAGGTGACACCGACCGTCGTCACACCCTCCAGCCAGCCCTCCTCGATCTCGTCGGCGAAGTCCACGAGGTACGCCGCCCGCGCCCCCGCGAGCTTGGCGACCTCGACGAGACGTACGGAGTTGGAGGAGTTGCGCGAGCCGACCACGATGACCAGGTCCGCTTCCTCACCCATGCGCTTCACGGCCAGCTGGCGGTTCTGCGTGGCGTAGCAGATGTCGTCGCTGGGCGGGGAGATGAGCTGCGGGAACTTCTCCTTCAGCGCGTCGACCGTCTCCATCGTCTCGTCGACCGACAGCGTGGTCTGGGAGAGCCAGACGACCTTGGACGGGTCGCGGACCTCGACCTTGGCGACGTCCTCGGGGCCGTCCACGAGGGTGATGTGGTCGGGCGCCTCGCCGGAGGTGCCGATGACCTCCTCGTGGCCCTCGTGGCCGATCAGCAGGATGTCGAAGTCCTCGTTCGCGAACCGGACGGCTTCCTTGTGGACCTTGGTGACCAGCGGGCAGGTCGCGTCGATGGTGGCGAGCCTGCCGGCCGCGGCCTCGTCGTGGACGACCGGGGCGACGCCGTGCGCCGAGAACATGACGATGGACCCCTCGGGGACCTCGGCCGTCTGCTCGACGAAGATCGCGCCCTTCTTCTCCAGGGTCTGCACGACGTACTTGTTGTGGACGATCTCGTGGCGGACATAGATCGGGGCCCCGTACTGCTCAAGGGCCTTCTCGACGGCGATCACGGCGCGGTCCACGCCCGCGCAGTAGCCCCGGGGGGCGGCGAGCAGGACACGGCGGCCAGGCGAAGCAGTCATGGCACCCATCGTAAGGCCGCACTCGGCGCGTCAAAGATCGCCTCCTTGGGGAGACTGCGGGGGGAGCCGGACGGGGTGGGCGGGACGCGACCCTCGGGAGGCACCATGTCCGACACGCAGACCACCGCCGGAGCGGCCGACGAGACCGGTGCCGGGTACGGACTGCGGCGCAGTCTCGGCTTCCGCCGCGGTCATCACGCTGGTCGCGGCGGTGTGGGCGGCTCGACGCGACGACGGGCTCGACCGTCTGGTGTCGGTGGTCGACATCGGCGCGCTGACCGCGTTCACGCTGCTGCACGCGAGCGTGGTGGGGTGGTTCGCGGTACGGCGTCGGGGCGGGCCCCTGGTGTGGTGGCGGCACGTCCTGGTCCCCGTGGTCGGGGCCGCGGTCACTGTTGCCGTGATCGTGGCGGCGTCCGGGGCCGCTCAGGTGGTCGGTGCGGTGTGGTTGGCCTTGGGGGTGGGGGTGTTGCCGGCCCAGCGGGGGCGCGTTCGCGGGTAGGGGGCTTCGGCGCTCCGCGCCGGGTGCCTTGCCGCTCCGCGGGCCCTTCCTCGCCGCTCCGCGGCGATCTCCCACCCGCCCGCCCTTGACTGGCGCTCCGCGCCAGGAATCCGCGGTGCTCCGCGCCAAGAAACCGGTGCGCCACCCCCTGTCAGTGGAGGCCGTTACTCTCGGGCGCATGGCTCTCAACACGTCCGCGGACGCCCCACTGCCCGTCGGTGAGGTGTCACGGCTCATCGGAGGGTGGATCGACCGGCTCGGCGCGGTGTGGGTCGAGGGACAGATCACCCAGTTGTCGCGGCGCCCCGGCGCGGGCGTCGTCTTCCTGACCCTGCGCGACCCGTCGTACGACATCTCGGTGAGCGTCACCTGCTTCCGGCAGGTGTTCGAGGCGGTGGCGGACGTGGTGAGCGAGGGCGCCCGCGTCGTCGTCCTGGCGAAGCCGGAGTGGTACGCGCCGCGCGGGCAGCTGTCGCTGCGGGCCACGGAGATCAAGCCGGTCGGCGTGGGAGAACTCCTCGCGCGCCTCGAGCAGTTGAAGAAGTCCCTGGCGGGCGAGGGGCTGTTCGCGGCCGATCGCAAGAAGGCTTTGCCGTTCCTGCCGCAGCTCATCGGGCTGGTGTGCGGGCGGGCGTCAGCGGCCGAGCGGGACGTGCTGGAGAACGCGCGGCACCGCTGGCCGGCCGTCCGCTTCGAGGTACGCAACGTCCCCGTGCAGGGGGTGCACGCGGTGCCACAGGTCGTGCAGGCCGTGAAGGAGCTGGACGCGCTCGACGCCGTGGACGTGATCATCGTGGCGCGCGGCGGCGGCAGCGTGGAGGACCTGCTGCCGTTCTCGGACGAGCAGCTCGTACGGGCGGTCGCGGCCTGTCGTACGCCGGTCGTGTCGGCCATCGGGCACGAGCCCGACAACCCGTTGCTGGACTTCGTGGCCGACCTGCGCGCCTCCACGCCGACGGACGCGGCCAAGAAGGTCGTACCGGACGTCGGGGAGGAGTACGAGCGGGTGCGGTTCCTGCGGGACCGGGCGCGGCGGAGCGTCCAGTCCTTCATCGACCGGGAGGAGCGCGGGCTCGCGCACGCGCTGGCCCGGCCCTCGATAGAGGATCCGCACCGGATGGTCGACGAGCGCGCCGACCAGGTCGCCGCGCTCCTTGACCGCGGGCGGCGCACGCTCGGGCATCTGCTCGACCGCGCCGACTCGGAGCTGTCGCACACCCACGCGCGGGTGGTGGCCCTCTCCCCCGCCGCGACCCTCCAACGGGGGTACGCGGTGCTCCAGAAGGCCGACGGTCACGTGGTCCGGGATCCGGACGAGGTGGCGGAGGGCGAGGCGCTGCGGGCGCGGGTCGCCGAGGGTGAATTCACGGTACGAGTCGATGCATAGGGTGGGCGCATGACCAGCAAGGTGGACGAGGCGCTCGGGTACGAGCAGGCGCGGGACGAGCTGATCGAGGTCGTACGCCGACTGGAGGCGGGCGGCACGACGCTCGAGGAGTCCCTGGCGCTCTGGGAGCGGGGCGAGGAGCTGGCGAAGGTCTGCCGCCGCTGGCTGGAGGGCGCGCGGGCCCGGCTGGACGCGGCGCTGGCCGAGGAGGAGTCGGAGAGCGGGGACGGGGACGGGCGCGGAGACGAAGGCCGCGGCTCCGAGTGACGTCATGACGTCCGCCCCCTTCCGTAGCCGGTCACACCCTGCACCCTGCGACAGCCTGTGACACCTGGCACCCTGCGAGCCCCCATGGCACTCGGCCGCCGTCCCGCTCGGGGACGGCGGCCTTGCCGTTCCCTCGGAACCCTGGCGCCCGGCGCCCGGAAGCGACCTCGCCCCCCTCACTCCCTGTGAAGCGGATCACCTCACCCCGGTTTTGGTTGAACCTTAAACCTCCTCCGCGTACTGTCGACATCGCCAACCGATCCCCCCGGATCCACCGCACATACCGAGAAGGTTTCCGATGTCTCTCGTTCTTGACCCCGCCGCCCAGGACCTGCTGTTCCGCGAGGCCCGTACCGCCAACACGTTCACCGACGAGTCGGTGACCGACGAGCAGGTGCAGGCGATCTACGACCTGGTCAAGTACGGCCCGACCGCCTTCAACCAGTCGCCGCTGCGCATCACCCTGGTCCGCTCCGCCGAGGCCCGCGAGCGCCTGGTGCAGCACATGGCCGAGGGCAACCAGCCCAAGACCGCCACCGCCCCGCTGGTCGCGATCCTCTCCGCGGACAACGAGTTCCACGAGGAGCTCCCCGCCCTGTTCCCGCACTTCCCGCAGGCCAAGGACCTCTTCTTCGCCGAGCGCCCCGCCCGTGAGGGTGCCGCCGCGCTGAACGCCGCCCTGCAGGCCGCGTACTTCATCATCGGCGTCCGCGCCGCCGGCCTCGCCGCCGGCCCGATGACCGGTCTCGACTTCGCGGGTGTCCAGAAGGAGTTCCTGGACGACGACCACACCCCGCTGATGGTCGTCAACATCGGCAAGCCGGCCGAGGACGCCTGGTTCCCGCGCTCCCCGCGCCTGGAGTTCGACCAGGTCATCACGACCGTCTGAGCCCCCCGCGTACGCCCCGGCGCGTACGCGCATGAGAAGGGCCCCCGGCAATGGCGCCGGGGGCCCTTGTCATGCGCGTACGCGGACGTATCGCGCAGACGTGCTACGCCGTCACGCCGTCACCACCTCACGACGTCACGCGGTCACGACGTCTTCAGCGCCTCCGCCATCTTCGTCAGCTGCCCGAACGACGCCGTCCCGGTCACCACGGTGGTCGCGCCCTTGCCCTTGAGCACGAGGGCGTCGTACTTGTCGCCCTCGTACCGCTGCCACGTCGCGTCACCGATCCGCTGGGTGGCCTTCGTCTCCTTGGCGCCCTGGCTGGCCGAGTCGATGAAGGCGGCCGGACGCTGAGTGGACTGCTCGATCGCCACGTACTGACCTTCGGGGTCGTGGAAGCCCAGGTGCCAGGCATCGAACTCGGTGCCGTCGTACCGCACCGAGGTCGCCTTCCACGCCGTCGGCAGACCCACGGGTGCCGCCACGGGATACGACGCCGCGCGGCGCGCCGTGAGCAGCTCGACGCGGTAGTCGACGCGCTTGAGAGGAGGCGCGGAGTCGTCGTGCGGGATGAAGATGTAGATCACGCCCGCCATGAGTCCGATCAGACCCAGGGAGAGGAGCATGTCCCGGACGCTCTGCTTGCCTTTCGTACCTGCCACGCCCCTATCGTCGCAGGTACCCTGGCCTGCTCATCCGTGGGGCCCCCTGCTCATTTTGTCAGCCTGACGATAGAGTCGGGGCACACCCTCATCCGGCCGTCGTCGTATCAGAAAGGTGCGCTCCGATGACCGAGCATCATCTGCCGTCCGAACTCGAGGTCCCTTCCGAGGCCCCCGACCGAAATCTCGCCCTGGAACTCGTCCGGGTCACCGAGGCCGCCGCGATGGCCGCGGGCCGCTGGGTAGGCCGCGGCGACAAGATCGGCGCCGACGGCGCCGCCGTCCGGGCCATGCGGACCCTCGTCTCCACCGTCTCGATGAACGGCGTCGTCGTCATCGGTGAAGGCGAGAAGGACGAGGCCCCGATGCTCTTCAACGGGGAGCGCGTCGGCGACGGGACCGGTCCCGAGTGCGACATCGCCGTCGACCCGATCGACGGGACCACGCTCACCGCCAAGGGCATGGAGAACGCGATCGCGGTGCTGGCCGCCGCCGACCGCGGCACCATGTTCGACCCGTCCGCGGTCTTCTACATGGACAAGCTGGTCACCGGGCCGGAGGCCGCCGACTTCGTCGACATCAACGCGCCCGTCTCGGTGAACATCCGCCGGGTCGCCAAGGCCAAGAAGTCCTCGCCCGAGGACGTCACCGTCGTGATCCTCGACCGGCCGCGCCACGAGGGGATCATCAAGGAGATCCGCGAGACCGGTGCCCGGATCAAGCTGATTTCCGACGGCGACGTCGCGGGATCGATCCTCGCGCTGCGCGAGGGCACCGGCATCGACCTGCTCCTCGGCATCGGCGGTACGCCCGAGGGCATCATCTCCGCCTGCGCCGTGAAGTGCCTGGGCGGCACCATCCAGGGCAAGCTGTGGCCCAAGGACGACGAGGAGCGGCAGCGCGCGGTGGACGCCGGGCACGACCTCGACCGTGTACTGCTCACCGACGACCTGGTCTCCGGCGAGAACGTGTTCTTCGTCGCCACCGGGATCACCGACGGCGAGCTGTTGCGTGGAGTGCGGTACCGGGCGGAGACCGCGACGACCGAGTCGATCGTGATGCGGTCCAAGTCGGGTACGGTGCGCCAGATTCGGTCGGAGCATCGGCTGAGCAAGTTGCGGGCGTACAGCGCGATCGACTTCGACCGGGCGAAGTAGCTCCACGGGGGCGCTCCGCCGGGAGTGCCGAGAACCGCGGGTTGTGGGTCACCGCGGGTGCGTCGTGGCCGGTCGCGCCCACGCGGCGGAGCCGCAGATGTCACAGCCTCGCGCCCCAAACGGGGCACGTGCAAAGGGGCCTGCCCTGTGCGGAGGGCGGCCCCTTTGGCGTGCGTGCGGTCAGCCGGCCGCGGCTATCGTGCCGCGGGCGGCCTTCTTGAGTTCCAGGTCGCGGCGACGGCGCCGGGCGAGCACCACGCGGCGCTCGGCGGCGGTGAGACCGCCCCAGACCCCGTACGGCTCGGGTTGCAGCAGCGCGTGTTCGCGGCATTCGACCATCACGGGACAGCGGGCGCAGACGCGCTTCGCCGCCTCCTCGCGGGACAGCCGGGCGGCCGTGGGCTCCTTCGAGGGCGCGAAGAACAGACCGGCCTCGTCCCTGCGGCACACCGCCTCCGTGTGCCATGGGGCTTCCTGATCCCTGTCCTGCACTGGCGCCCGCTGGGCCGGAACGGCAGCTACCTGCAGGGACTGATGCGGCGGTTGCAGCACGGTCTACTCCTGACGACGGCTTCGCGGGCGTGCCGGGCACCGGGGGAAGTCCCCACAGCGCCCTCCAAGGGGCGATGCAGCAAGCCCTACCCGCTGTGCGCGCGCCTATGCACTGAGTTCCCAAGAGCGGAGCCGGTCGTTCAAAACGGGGCGCGGGTGAGTGGACCAATGCGCCCCGCGCGCCGTCGCGTTCACAGGCGTCAACGGTCGAGGTGTTTGCGCAAAGTCCTGTCCACCCGGTCCATCGTGCGGTCGAGGATGTCGGCGACGAGCTTGCCGCGCTTGGGCCGCGCCTCGATGTTCCCCAGCACCGCCAAGCCTTCGACGTAGACCACGGGGGCGTCGGGGTCGCCCCCGTCCGTGGTGTGCGTCTCGAAGTTGCCGAGGACTCCGCCGCCGCTGCCACGCAGCGAGACGTTCTCCGGGACCTTGATCTCGACGTTGCCGAAGACCGAGATCGCCTTGATCACGACCTGTTGGTACTCGAAGATCGCCTCGCTGAGGTCGATGTCGACGGAGCCGAAGACGGCGTACGCGTGGATGCGGCGCCCGGCGCGCCAGCGGCCCTTGCGCACGGCGGCGCTGAACACCGCCACCACGTTCTCGTCGGCCTCGGCCGGGATGCCGCCCGGCTGGGGGCGGTTGGGCACGGACGTGTACGCGGGGGCCGCGCGGCCCGCGCGCGCGGTGGGCAGGTCCTGGACGAACCGGTCGAGCTCTCCCACCGTCTTCGTGGCCAGCACCCCCTCGATCCGCTCGGCGTGCTCGTCGGCGGTGAGGCGCCCCTCGGCGAGGGCATCGCGCAGAATGTCGGCGATCCGGTCACGGTCGGCGTCGGAGGCCCGGAGTTCGGCGTCGGAGGCCCGGGTTTCGGTGCGCTTCTGAAGGTCCACGACAGCAGCGTACCCAAACGCGATAGATCGCGACTACCCCTTCTCGCGACCTGTGGAAAACCGCCCCTTCGCGCCAACTGAGCCTTACCTCACAGACGCACCGTCCGCGCCAGGTTCTACGCTGGTGGACGCTGCCAATGGAGGCATGCCGCTGTCTGTCGAGTGAGGAATGGGCTAGTGCCTGAGTTCGCGTACACCGATCTGCTCCCCCAGGGAGAGGACACCACCCCGTACCGGCTGGTGACCTCCGAGGGTGTCTCCACCTTCAAGGCCGACGGGCGCACGTTCCTCAAGGTCGAGCCGGAGGCGCTGCGCAAGCTCGCCGCGGAGGCCATCCACGACATCCAGCACTATCTGCGGCCCGCGCACCTGGCGCAGTTGCGGCGCATCATCGACGACCCCGAGGCGTCGGGCAACGACAAGTTCGTCGCTTTGGACCTGCTGAAGAACGCGAACATCGCGGCCGCCGGCGTGCTGCCGATGTGCCAGGACACCGGCACCGCGATCGTCATGGGCAAGCGCGGGCAGAACGTGCTCACCGAGGGCGGCGACGAGGAGGCCCTCTCGCGCGGCATCTACGACGCTTACACCAAGCTGAACCTGCGCTACTCGCAGATGGCTCCGCTCACCATGTGGGAGGAGAAGAACACCGGGTCCAACCTTCCGGCGCAGATCGAGCTGTACGCGACCGACGGCGGCGCCTACAAGTTCCTGTTCATGGCCAAGGGCGGCGGTTCGGCGAACAAGAGCTTCCTGTACCAGGAGACGAAGGCCGTTCTGAACGAGGCCTCCATGATGAAGTTCCTGGAGGAGAAGATCCGTTCGCTGGGCACGGCCGCCTGCCCGCCGTACCACCTGGCGATCGTGGTCGGCGGCACGAGCGCCGAGTACGCCCTGAAGACCGCGAAGTACGCTTCCGCGCACTATCTGGACGAGATCCCGGCCGAGGGCTCGGAGCTCGGTCACGGCTTCCGGGACAAGGACCTGGAGCAGAAGGTCTTCGAGCTGACCCAGAAGATCGGCATCGGCGCGCAGTTCGGCGGCAAGTACTTCTGTCACGACGTGCGCGTGGTGCGTCTGCCGCGGCACGGCGCGTCCTGCCCCGTCGCGATCGCGGTGTCCTGCTCCGCCGACCGGCAGGCCGTCGCGAAGATCACCGCCGAGGGCGTGTTCCTGGAGCAGCTGGAGACCGACCCCGCGCGCTTCCTGCCGGAGACCACGGACGAGCACCTGGACTCCGCCGGGGACGACGTCGTGCGGATCGACCTGAACCAGCCGATGGACGACATCCTCGCCGAGCTGACGAAGTACCCGGTCAAGACCCGGCTCTCGCTCTCCGGCCCGCTCGTCGTGGCGCGCGACATCGCGCACGCCAAGATCAAGGAGCGGCTGGACGCGGGCGAGGAGATGCCGCAGTACCTGAAGGACCACCCGGTGTACTACGCCGGTCCGGCCAAGACCCCCGAGGGTTACGCGTCGGGTTCGTTCGGCCCCACCACCGCGGGCCGCATGGACTCCTATGTGGAGCAGTTCCAGGCCGCGGGCGGCTCCAAGGTGATGCTCGCGAAGGGCAACCGTTCCGCGCAGGTCACAGGCGCCTGTGACGCGCACGGCGGCTTCTACCTCGGCTCCATCGGCGGCCCCGCAGCGCGGCTCGCCCAGGACTGCATCAAGAAGGTCGAGGTCGTCGAGTACGAGGAGCTCGGCATGGAGGCCGTCTGGAAGATCGAGGTCGAGGACTTCCCGGCCTTCATCGTCGTCGACGACAAGGGCAACGACTTCTTCAAGGACCCGGCCCCGGCCCCGACGTTCACGTCGATCCCGGTACGGGGACCTGGGCTGGCGTAGCGTCCCGGGACGCCAGAGGCAGCTGTTCGCTGCATGGACGCGTCCCGCCACGCCCCGCTGCTGTCCCACTTCGTCCCAGGAACGAGTGGGACAGCATTTTTGTGAGCTTTGCCGGAAACCCTCCGTGATGACCGGACCACAGCCTGTGGTCCGCAGGTCATCTCGGAGGGAAATCCCATGATTGGTCGCACTTTGCGCAACGGCCTGGTGGCCGCGATCGCGGCTGTCGCCGTCTTCCCGGTGACAGCCGTCGCCTCCGCCGCCCCGGCCGCCCCGCACGTTCCCGGCCGGGGCGCCGCGTCCTCGCCGGTCGCGTCGTCGAGCTGGTACCCGGTGTCCCCGCAGTCCTCGATCCTCGGCCTCCAGCGCGCCCCGCACACCCTGCCACTGGCCCCGAGGCACCACCGCAAGCACTACGTGATCACCCACGCGCGCCACACCCGGCACGTCCTGGGCCGGGTGACGACCCACCACGCGCGTCTGCACGTCCGGTCCGGTCCGGGTACCGGCTACCGGGTCGTCGGCTCGCGGTCGGCCGGCCGCGTGGTGACTCTCGTCTGCAAGAAGAACGGTTCCTCCGTCATGGGCAACTCGCGCTGGTACAAGCTCGCCCACGGCCGGGGCTACGTCTCCGCCCACTACGTCCGCAACAGCAGCGCCGTCCGCTGGTGCTGACGACCGCCTCGCCGCTCGCCCCCTGAGGTCCGGCGCCGGCCGGCGGGGCGAGGTCCGCCCCGCCGGCCGGTAGGACAAGTCGATCAGCCGACGACCCCACTCCCCTGACGAAACAGCAGGTCAACTCCCCTTCATATTCGGTTCGCATTCGGGCGATCGGGGTGTGCCCGGGCGCCGTGCGAGGGAACACATCAGGGCGGTCACCCCGGCAGGGCGAGGGAGCGAGAGGAAGAGCCACGTGAGGGTCAAGAGACAGCCGCTGCCCGACTCGTTGGACGAGACAGAGCACAGCAACGCAGAACATCCGAAAAACATGGAACGCCTGAGAACATCACATATCGACACGGGGCACATCGGTACGGACCGCATCGATGCGGCCCGCGTCGGCACGGAGGACATCGACGAGGAGCAGCTGCTGATGGAGCGGCTCCGGTGCCTCAAGCAGCGGACGGGGCTGAGTCTGGCCGCGCTGGCCTCCGTCACCCCGTTCAGCAAGTCGACCTGGCACCGCTATCTGAGCGGCGATCAGTTTCCGCCGCGCTCGGCGGTCGAGTCGCTCGGCCGTCTGGCGGACACCGACCCGGGTCCTCTTCTCTCCCTGTGGGACGCCGCGTCCCGGGCCCAGTCCAGGGCGGCGACCCCGCCCCCGGGGGGCCCGGTCCCACAGGCCGCGGTTCCGGACGCGCCGGTTCGGGGCCGGCGCGTCCGGGGGTCCAACCGGGCCGTCATCGCCCTCGCGGCGATGGCGGCCACGGTGGTGGTCACCGCGGGCGCCGCCGACGTCCTCGACCCCGACCAGCCCGCGGCGCCCGCGAGCGCCTCCTGCCGGGGCCGCGACTGCCAGGGGCAGTTCCCGACCTCCGAGGCCTGCGGCCGTGACGCGCGCACGGAGAGCACCGTCACGCGCGCCGGGCAGGTCGTGCTGCTGCGTTTCTCGCCCTCGTGCGCGACGGTCTGGTCGGAGGTCCGCACCAGGACCGGCGGGGCGCGGGAGATCTCGATCAGATCGGACCATGACGAGCTGTCCGCCGCCTACCGGGGCGACCCCTCGGACGGCTACAGCAGCCCGATGCTGGCCGCGTCGAGCCCGCGCGGGGCGGAGGCCTGCGCCACGGTCGGCGGGACGTCGGCGTGCACCGGCCCGCTCGGCGGCTCACGGAGCTGACTCCCCGGGAGAAACGGGGGCCGCCTTGCCGGGAACACGGGGCACGTCCGCGATGCTGTCCCCACTGGAGGTGATCGTCGATGGCCGACGAACAGGCAGCCCCGTACCGGATCGAGCACGACTCCATGGGTGAGGTCAGGGTGCCCGCGGACGCGAAGTGGCGTGCCCAGACCCAGCGGGCCGTGGAGAACTTCCCCATCTCGGGTCAGCGCCTGGAGCGCGCGCACATCGAGGCGCTGGCGCGGGTCAAGGGCGCGGCCGCCAAGGTCAACGCGAAGCTGGGGGTGGTCGACAAGGACGTGGCCGAGGCCATCCAGGAGGCGGCGGGCGAGGTCGCCGAGGGGCGCTGGGACGCGCACTTCCCGGTGGACGTCTTCCAGACGGGTTCCGGAACGTCCTCCAACATGAACACCAACGAGGTCATCGCCACGCTCGCGACCGAGCGGCTCGGCAGGGACGTACACCCCAATGACCACGTGAACGCCTCGCAGTCGTCGAACGACGTGTTCCCGTCCTCGATCCACATCGCGGCCACCGCCGCCGTCACCCGGGATCTCGTTCCGGCCCTGGAGCACCTGGCGGCCGCCCTGGAGCGGAAGGCCGAGGAGTTCGCGGACGTCGTGAAGTCGGGGCGTACGCATCTCATGGACGCCACGCCGGTGACACTCGGGCAGGAGTTCGGGGGGTACGCGGCGCAGGTGCGGTACGGCGTCGAGCGCCTCCGGGCCTCGCTGCCCCGGCTCGCCGAACTGCCGCTGGGCGGGACCGCCGTGGGCACCGGGATCAACACGCCGCCCGGGTTCTCCGCGGCCGTCATCGCGGAGGTGGCGCGGGCCACCGGGCTGCCGCTCACCGAGGCCCGTGACCACTTCGAGGCGCAGGGCGCGCGGGACGGGATCGTCGAGACGAGCGGGCAGCTGCGGACCATCGCGGTCGGACTGACGAAGATCGCCAACGATCTGCGATGGATGGCGTCCGGTCCGCGCACCGGGCTGGCCGAGATCAGCCTGCCCGACCTCCAGCCCGGCTCCTCGATCATGCCCGGCAAGGTGAATCCGGTCATTCCCGAGGCGGTGCTGATGGTCGCGGCCCAGGTGATGGGCAACGACGCGACGGTCGCCGTCGCCGGGGCGGCCGGCAACTTCGAGCTGAACGTCATGCTTCCGGTCATCGCGAAGAACGTCCTGGAGTCGATCCGGCTCCTCACCCACGTCTCGCGCCTGCTCGCCGACCGCACGGTCGACGGGATCGTCGCCCACCGTGAACGGGCCCGCGAGTACGCCGAGTCCTCGCCGTCGGTCGTGACACCGCTCAACAAGTACATCGGCTACGAGGAGGCCGCCAAGGTGGCCAAGAAGGCACTGGCGGAACGCAGGACGATCCGCGAGGTCGTCCTGGAATCCGGCTACGTGGAGCGCGGTGACCTCACCCTGGAGCAGCTGGACGAGGCGCTGGATGTCCTGAGGATGACGCATCCGTAAACGGCGTTCACCCCCCGGATGACCTTGGAGGCCATTGGATGACGCCTCCGTTACGTCATTCGCTCCATGGCGCGAACCGTGACGCGCACCGCAGCGTCGTATGCCTGTGGCACCTAATATCTGGTCATGGCAGAGGGTGGAGCGGTGAGGCGAGTGGCGGCGGGCGGGTCGACGGTGTACTGGGCCCCCGGGAGTCACATTCTGTGGCGGTACCGGGAGAACGCCGGTGAGCACTTCCACATCTGCCGCCCCGTGACCGTCGTACGGGACGACGAGGAACTGCTCGCGGTGTGGATGGCGCCCGGCACGGAGTGTGTGAAGCCCGTGCTCGCCGACGGTACACCGGTGCACGGAGAACCGCTGGAGTCCCGCTACACCAAGGCACGAACGGTGCAGCGGGGCCGCTGGTTCGGCAACGGAGTGCTGAAGCTCGCGCGGCCCGGCGAGCCCTGGTCGGTGTGGCTGTTCTGGGAACCGGGCTGGCGGTTCAAGAACTGGTACGTGAACCTGGAGGCGCCGCTCGCCCGTTGGGAGGGCGGGGTCGACTCCGAGGATCACTTCCTGGACATCTCCGTGCACCCGGACCGCAGTTGGCACTGGCTCGACGAAGACGAGTTCGCACAGGCGCAACGGGCCGGATTGATGGATACTCAACTGGCCGCACAGGTAAGAGAGGCAGGGCACTGCGCGGTGGAGGTGATCCGTGCCTGGGGCGCGCCGTTCTCGGACGGCTGGCAGCACTGGCGCCCGGATCCCGCCTGGCCGGTTCCTTCCCTGCCGGATGACTGGGACCGTACGCCCGCGCACGTGTCCTCATGAGACCCTTGATGCGCCCCCGTGGTACAACCGTAGGATCGTCCTCCGCAAGGGCGCACAGCAGCAACTCCCGCAGCATGCGCTGGGCTTGACCATACGTCACCGAGGGGCGGCAGGACGTGAGCGAGGGGTACGAGGGCCACGGCGGTACGGTCGGCGGACGGCCCGCCGGGCCGCACAGGGCGTTCGGCCCGACGACGGCGTTCACGTCGGCGACGGGCAGGCCCCGTCCTGACGACGCGCAGATTCCGTTCCCGGGACACACATTCCGGGTATCGGGGCTGCGGGACGAACTGCACGCACGGCGCGCAGCCCCGGACGGATGGATTCGACACGCGTGACGGAGCACCCCACCTCGCACGAGCGCCGCCAGAGCGGCGCCGGCCGGCCCTCCACCCCCGCGGACCCCCGCGGGGCGCTCCTGCGTACCCCGGAGCCGTTGCGCGCGCCCGGCGCATTACCCGCACAACCCGCCCGCACCGGCGACGCCCCCACCGGTTCCGATCCGGGCACGCCCTGCGGCCAGCACGGATCGTCAGCCACCCAGGCGTCGGCGAGCACCGACACGCCGTCGCCCTCGGGCACCGGCGCGTCCACGCCGCCGCCCGCCTCCCCCGGGCCCGAACACTCCCAGCCCTCGGCCAGCGAGCCCGACGCGCACCGCCCGCGCCCGGCTCCCGAGGGCATCCCGGCCCAGCCGGGCATGGAAGGCGACCGGCCGTCCGGGAACTCCACGGGCACGGACCGGCGTACCGGGCAGGGGCTGCCGCACGCGGGCCCGATGCCGATGCGGCGTGACGGGGACCGGCTGCGCTTCGTGGGCGCGGCGACCCGGCGGATCGCCCGCGGTATCGACCTGGACGAGATCGTCATGGGTCTGTGCCGGGCCACCGTGCCGACCTTCTCGGACGCGATCCTCGTCTATCTGCGCGACCCGCTGCCGGTCGGCGACGAGCGGCCCACCGGGCCCCTCGTCCTGCGGCTGCGGCGCACCGACCGGATCCCCGAGGAGCGGGACACCGAGAACGGCTTCATGCCCGCGCTGCGGCCCGAGCCGAACGAGCTTTCGGCGATGACGGCCGAGCTGTGCGAGGTGCGCCCGGGCGGCGCCCTCGCCGAGGTGCTGCGCGGCGTGCGCCCGGTCTTCGCGGACGCGCCCGCCGCCCGGGCCGCGCTGCCCGAGCTGCTCGGCGACGAACTGATCGTGCCCACCGGCCAGCGCGCGATCCTCGCCCCGCTGCGCGGGCGGCGCCGGGTGATCGGCGCGGCGCTCTTCGTGCGCCGCCCCGAGCGGATGGCGTTCGAGACCGACGATCTGCTGGTCGCGGCCCAGCTCGCCACGCACAGCGCGCTCGGCATCGACAAGGCGGTGCTGTACGGCCGCGAGGCGTACATCGCCGACGAGCTGCAGCGCACCATGCTGCCCGAGACCCTGCCGCGCCCCACCGGAGTGCGGCTTGCCTCGCGCTATCTGCCGGCCGCGGAGACCGCCCGGGTCGGCGGCGACTGGTACGACGCGATCCCGCTGCCGGGCAGCCGCGTCGCCCTCGTCGTCGGTGACGTCATGGGCCACTCGATGACCTCGGCCGCGATCATGGGCCAGTTGCGCACCACCGCGCAGACCCTCGCCGGGCTCGACCTGCCCCCGCAGGAGGTACTGCACCACCTGGACGAGCAGGCCCAGCGCCTGGGCACCGACCGCATGGCGACCTGCCTGTACGCCGTCTACGACCCGGTCGCGCACCGGATCACCATCGCCAACGCGGGCCATCCGCCGCCGGTGCTGCTGCACCTGGGCGGCCGGGCCGAGGTGCTGCGGGTGCCGCCGGGCGCTCCCATCGGCGTAGGAGGAGTGGATTTCGAGGCGGTCGAGCTGGACGCGCCCGCCGGGGCGACGCTCCTGCTGTACACGGACGGCCTGGTCGAGTCGCGCCTCAGGGACGTGTGGACCGGCATAGAGCAGCTGCGCGAGAAGCTCGCCGCCACCGCGCAGCTCACCGGCCCGGACCATCCACCGCCGCTGGAAGCGCTCTGCGACGAGGTGCTGGACATGCTCGGTCCGGGCGACCGGGACGACGACATCGCGCTGCTCGCCGCCCGCTTCGACGGGATCGCGCCGAGCGATGTGGCGTACTGGCACCTGGAGCCGGAGGACGCGGCCCCCGGGCGGGCCCGGCGCCTGGCCCGCCGGGCGCTGTCCCGCTGGGGCCTGGAGGACATGAGCGACTCCGTGGAGCTGCTGGTCAGCGAGGTCGTCACGAACGCCGTGCGCTATGCGTCACGCCCGGTCACCCTCCGTCTGCTGCGCACGGACGTGCTGCGCTGCGAGGTGGGCGACGACGTCCCGCAGCTGCCCAGGCTGCGGCAGGCGCGCGCCACGGACGAGGGCGGTCGTGGCCTGTATCTGGTCAACAAACTGGCCAGACGGTGGGGCGCCACGCGTCTGAGCACCGGAAAGGTGGTCTGGTTCGAACTGAACCGGGGCTGAATGGACGGGGAGCGGAGGGGTACGCGATCCACCTCGCCCCACGGCGGCCCGGTTGCCGACATCCTGTCGGCAGAGTTGACTGCTGAGGTGAGCGAGGCGATCTGACGACTCTCTTCTTGACGGGAGGACGCTCGTGACGCAGGCACCCCAGAAGGCTCCGTACACGACGAACAACGTCGGTATTCCGGTGGAGAGCGACGAACACTCGCTGACCGTCGGTTCCGACGGCCCGATCCTGCTCCAGGACCATTACCTCATCGAGAAGATGGCCCAGTTCAACCGGGAGCGGGTCCCCGAGCGGGTGGTGCACGCCAAGGGCAGTGGCGCATACGGGTTCTTCGAAGTAACCAACGATGTCAGCCAGTTCACCAAGGCCGACCTTTTCCAGCCGGGCAAACGCACCGAGATGCTGGCCCGTTTCTCCACCGTGGCCGGCGAGCAGGGTTCGCCCGACACCTGGCGCGACCCACGCGGCTTCGCGCTCAAGTTCTACACCGAGCAGGGCAACTACGACCTGGTGGGCAACAACACCCCGGTCTTCTTCGTCCGTGACACGATCAAGTTCCAGGACTTCATCCGCTCGCAGAAGCGCCACCCGGCGACCGGGCTGCGCAGCAACGACATGCAGTGGGATTTCTGGACCCTCTCCCCCGAGTCCGCACACCAGGTGACCTGGCTGATGGGCGACCGGGGCATCCCGAAGACATACCGCAACATGAACGGCTACGGGTCCCACACCTACATGTGGATCAACGGCGCCGGTGAGAAGTTCTGGGTGAAGTACCACTTCAAGACCGACCAGGGCATCGACTTCCTCACCCAGGCGGAGGCCGACGAGCTGGCCGGGTCGGACGCGGACAAGCACCGCCGGGACCTGTACGAGTCGATCGAGTCCGGGAACGCGCCGAGCTGGAGCCTGAAGGTCCAGATCATGCCGTTCGAGGACGCGGCGGACTACCGCTTCAACCCCTTCGACCTGACCAAGGTCTGGCCGCACGGGGACTATCCGCTGATCGACGTCGGCAGGATGACCCTCGACAGAAATCCCGAGGACTACTTCATCCACATCGAGCAGGCCGCCTTCGAACCGTCCAACCTGGTGCCGGGCATCGGTCCCTCGCCGGACAAGATGCTGCTCGGCCGGCTGTTCTCCTACCCGGACACACACCGGTACCGGATCGGCCCGAACTACGCCCAGCTGCCTCCGAACCGCCCGCACGCCCCCGTGAACTCGTACGCCAAGGACGGCCCGATGCGCTACGAGCCGTCGCTCGCGGCCCGTCCGTACGCGCCCAATTCCTACGGCGGCCCCGCGGCCGACTTCTCCCGCTTCGGCGACCCGGCGAGCTGGGAGGCCACGGGCGAGCTGGTGCGCGAGGCGTACAAGCCGCACCGCGAGGACGACGACTGGGGCCAGCCGGGCACGATGGTCCGCCAGGTCCTCGACGACGCGGCCCGCGACCGTCTGGTCTCGAACGTCAGCGGCCACCTGAAGGCCGACGTCTCCCGCCCGGTCCTGGACCGCGCCCTGCAGTACTGGCGCAACATCGACAAGGAACTGGGCGACCGGATCGCCCACAACGTCAACGGAGGCTGAACACTCCGGAACGCACGACAAGGGCGCGAAGACCGGCCGTACCGGTCTTCGCGCCCTTGTCGGTCACTGCTGGTTGTTCGGGTTGAACGGGTCCTCTGGTGTGATCTCGTCGGTCGGGGTCCCCGTCGGAGTGATCGGGAGTGTCGTCGCCGGGGTGGTCGGGGGCTCGGACGTCGGGGTCGGCGGCGCGCTGGTGGTGGGCGGCTCGCTCGTCGGCGGCTCGGTGGTCGGGGTCTGCGACGGTGTCTCGCTCGGCGTCTCGCTGATCGTCGGCGTGGTGGTGGGCGCCATCGCCGCGCCCTGGGTGGTGTCCAGGTCGAACGTGCTGACGCTGCCCATCGCGTTGAAGGTGTACGCCGCCCATATCTGGGCCGGGAAGCCGCCGCCGTTGACACGGCCGCCGCCCGCGGCGCCCTTCAGGGAGACCTGCGTACCCTGCTTGACCACCTTGCCACTGCTGTCCTTGCGGTCCTTGGGGACCTCTCCGAACAGACCGACCGAGGTGACCAGGTTCGGTGTGTACCCGGTGAACCAGGCCGACTTGTTGTTGTCGGACGTACCCGTCTTGCCCGCGACCTGCTGGCCGTTGCGGTCGACCGCCTGGGCCACCGAGACCTGGGCCGTACCGTCGTTGACCACGCCGGTGAGCACCGAGGTGACCGTGTCGGCCGCCTGGGAGCTGATGGCCGGGTCGCCGATCGGGTTCGGGAAGTCGACCTGGCTGTCCTTGTGCTCGGCCGAGGCGACGAGGGCCGGGGTGACCTTCCGGCCGTGGTTGTCGAGGGTCGCGTAGATGCCCGCCATCTCCAGCGGGCTCGCGCCCATGGTGCCGAGGGTCTGCGCGGGCACCGCCTGCATACCCTTGGTGTCCATGCCGAGCTTGCCGGCGACCTTGAGGACCTCGTCCATTCCGACGTCGACGCCCATCTGCGCGAAGACGGAGTTGATGGACTTGTTCATCGCGGTCTGGACGGTGACGTCGCCGTAGTTCTGGTCGTCCTCGTTGGGCGGCGCGAAGCCGATGCTGCTGCCCTTGACGGAGCGACCGCTGGTGCCGTCGTAGACCGTGTCCGCCGTGATGTCCTGGCCGTCCTGCGTCTTGGCCTGCTCGTCCAGGGCCGCCGCGAAGATCAGCGGCTTGAAGGTGGAGGCGGGCTGGTAGTCACGGCGGGTCGCGTTGTTCACGTAGTGCTTGAAGTAGTCCTCGCCGCCGTACATCGCCACGACCTTGCCGGTCTTGGGGTCGACGGACGCGGCACCGGCCTCGACATCGCCGTCGACCCTGCGCTTCTTGGCGTCCAGCTTGCCGGTGAGCTTGGTCTTGACGGCGACTTCCAGCTGCGTCTGCTTCTTCTTGTCGATGTTGAGCGTGATCGTCCAGCCGCCCGCGTCGACCAGCGCCTTGGCGTCCTCGTAGTTGGCGGCGGCGCCCTTGGCCACCAGCCGGTTGGCCAGCGCGCTGTTGGCCGCGTCCACCAGATAGCCGGTCTGGCCCTCCATGCCGGGCACGCCCTTGGGGTCCTGCGGGTACGGGAACTTCATGGTCGCGCGCTTGGCGGCGGACAGCCAGCCCTCCTCGACCATGTTGTTGAGGGTGTAGTTCCAGCGGGCCGTGACCAGCCGCTTGCCGGTGGGCGTGGCGACACCCCAGTCGTACTGGCTCGGGGCCTGGAGCAGCGAGGCGAGGTACGCGCCCTGCTCGACCGTGAGGCGGCTCGCGTCCTTGCCGTAGTAGGCCTGGGCCGCCGCCTGGATGCCGTAGGAGTTGCGGCCGTAGTAGCTGGTGTTGATGTAGCCCGCGAGGATGTCGTCCTTGGTCTGCTGACGGTCCACCTTCAGCGCGATGACCAGTTCCTTCAGCTTGCGCGTCACGGTCTGGTCCTGGGTGAGGTAGTAGTTCTTGACGTACTGCTGGGTGATCGTCGAACCACCCTGCTTGCCCTTGCCGGACAGGGTGTTGATCAGACCGCGGGCCGTGCCCTTGAGGTCGACGCCGGCGTCCTTGTAGAAGGACTTGTTCTCCGCGGCGACGAAGGTCTTCTGGACGTCCTTGGGCACCTTGTCCAGGCCGACGATCTCGCGGTTGACCTTGCCCGTGCGGGCGAGCGTGCTGCCGTCGCTGTACTTGTAGATGTTGCTCTGACGCTGTGCGTCCGCGTTGCCCTTGGGTATGGAGACGACCATGTAGAGCACGATGAAGGCGCCCATGCCGAGCAGACAGAAGCCCAGGAAGGTGCCGAGGATCGTCTTCCAGTTCACGAACCGGCGTATGCCGGTGCGGCGGGGCTTCCCTCCGGACGAGGGCATGGCCGCCGCGCGGCGGCCACCGTGCTGCCGCGCTCGTCTCTCTTCCGCTCGTCCCATGGCTGCGTCCGCTCCGCTCGCTCTCGTGTCGCGCTCTCTTGTACGCGTGTCCTGCCGCGTTCACTCACGCGCTCGGGTGTCGCGTTCGTGTTCGCGCGTCACACAGGTTCGCCGCTGAGGTCAGCTCAGCAAACTAACACCACGTGCTATGACAAAGGGCTGTCGATCCGGTCTTTTGCGGACGTGACAATCAGCACGTACTACTCAGGACTTCTCACCCGCCCCATCTCATCCGCCCCATCTCAACCGACGAGCTGGAGGGGTGGACGGTTGCCATGCCGGGTAAAGTGATATCACTTAGATAGGCCTGGACGGCCTTGGACGGGTGGGGGTCATACGGGCTTCCGCCGTACGAAAACGGGGGCACCAATGCCGGAACACGACTCGACTCCCAGCGACTCCACCCCTCTCGCGGATGTGCCGCGGATGCCCGATCCTCGGGTACGGGAGTTCGCCGCGCACAGCATCGGCGGCGGGCTCGCGCTGCTGTTCGGACTGGTCGGGCTGCTGCTCGGCGCCGGCCTGATCGCGGCCGCCACGACGGTCGCCGCCGGCGGGGCCAAGGCCGCGCTGATCGTCCCCGGCATCCTGATCGGCCTCGCCGCGTTCATCGCGATGTGCGGGCTGAACACGGTGGCGCCCGGGGAGGCGCGGGTCGTCCAGCTCTTCGGGCGGTACCGGGGGACGATCCGCCAGGACGGGCTGCGCTGGGTCAACCCCCTCACCTCCCGCACGAAGATCTCGACCCGGGTACGCAACCACGAGACCGCCGTCCTCAAGGTCAACGACGCCTACGGCAATCCGATAGAGCTCGCCGCGGTCGTGGTCTGGAGGGTCGAGGACACCGCGCAGGCCACCTTCGAGGTCGACGACTTCCTGGAGTTCGTCGCCACGCAGACCGAGGCGGCGGTGCGGCACATCGCGATCGAGTACCCCTACGACGCCCACGACGCCGACGGTCTCTCGCTGCGCGGCAACGCCGAGGAGATCACCGAGAAGCTCGCCGTCGAACTGCACGCGCGTGTGGAGGCGGCCGGGGTCTCGATCATCGAGTCGCGCTTCACGCATCTCGCGTACGCTCCCGAGATCGCCTCCGCGATGCTCCAGCGCCAGCAGGCCGGGGCGGTGGTCGCGGCGCGGCGGGAGATCGTGGACGGGGCGGTCGGGATGGTCGAGGCCGCGCTCGCCCGGATCACCGAGCGGGACATTGTGGAGCTGGACCCCGAGCGGAAGGCGGCGATGGTGTCGAACCTGTTGGTGGTGTTGTGCGGTGACCGGGCTCCGCAGCCCGTCCTGAACACGGGGTCCCTCTACCAGTGACGGATCCCTCCGGGGGGCCGGACCCCGAGCGTCGGCCACCGCCGCAGCAGCGCAAGCAGGTTCTGCTCCGGCTGGATCCGCTTGTCCATGAAGCGCTGGCTCGGTGGGCGGCGGATGAGCTGCGCTCGGCGAACGCGCAGATCGAGTATCTGCTGCGGCGGGCGCTCGCGGAGGCGGGGCGGTTGCCGGGTGGGGCGGGGCCGATTCCTCGACGGGGGCGGCCCGCTTCCGCGACGGGGGAACCGGAGGAGTAGACCCCACCCCCTCCCTGGGGGCTCCGCCCCCGGCCCCCCGGGTGGGTCTGCCGCCTGCGGGTGGGTGGGGGCTGATCGCGCAGTTCCCCGCGCCCCTGAAGGGCGGGGGTGGCTCTTTGACCGCGGGCCCGTGGGGGCCGATCGCGCAGTTCCTCGCGCCCCTGAAGGGCGGGGGTGGCTCTTTGACCGCGGGCCGGTGGGGGCTGATCGCGCAGTTCCTCGCGCCCCTGGAGGGGCGGGGGTGGTTCTTCGACTGCGGGCCGGTGGGGGCTGATCGCGCAGTTCCTCGCGCCCCTGGAGGGGCGGGGGTGGTTCTTCGACTGCGGGCCGGTGGGGGCTGGTCGCGCAGTCCCTCGCGCCCCTGGAGGGGCGGGGGTGGTTCTTCGACTGCGGGCCGGTGGGGGCTGGTCGCGCAGTTCCTCGCGCCCCTGGAGGGGCGGGGGTGGTTCTTTGACTGCGGGCCCGGGGGGTCCGTCGCGCGGTTCCTTGCGGTGCTGGAAGTGTCGGTCCGTGCGACGTTCGGGAGGGGGCCGCGCCGTGCGGCCCGTCCGGCGTTTGAGGACGGAGGCCGAAGGCCGGTGCCTCACCCGTCCCGGCCCGCTTCTTTCAGCCCGTCCGGCGTTTGAGGACGAGGCCGTTCAGGGCGATGAAGGGGGTCCGGGGGCGGAGCCCCCTGGGATGGGACGGGTAGGGGCGGCGGGGGCGAGGAAATCGTGGTGACGGAACCGTGACAATCGGAGGTGACCTGCACGGACGCAGGGCTCACCATGATCTATTCGCAGCGTGTATACGTGCGATGTATACGCCGTGTGTAGAGTGCTCGGCATGTCCATCGGTCACACCCTCCTAGGACTCCTGGAGTCCGGGCCCCGTCACGGTTACGACCTGAAGCGGGCCTTCGACGAGAAGTTCGGTCACGACCGGCCGCTGCACTACGGCCAGGTCTACTCGACGATGTCGCGGCTGCTCAAGCACGGACTCGTCGAGGTAGACGGGATAGAGGCGGGCGGCGGCCCGGAGCGGAAGCGGTACGCGATCACCGACGCCGGGATCACCGACGTACAGCAGTGGCTCGCGACGCCGGAGAAGCCCGAGCCGTATCTGCAGTCGACCCTCTACACGAAGGTCGTCCTCGCGCTGCTCACTCACCGGGACGCGTCCGAGATCCTCGACACCCAGCGGTCCGAGCACCTGCGGATGATGCGCATCCTGACGGACCGCAAGCGCAAGGGCGACCTCGCCGACCAGCTGATCTGCGACCACGCCCTCTTCCACCTGGAGGCCGACCTGCGGTGGCTGGAGCTCACCGCCGCGCGCCTCGAAAAACTCGCCGAGGCGGTAACCCGATGACCCCCGCAGGCTCCCTGCTCACGGCCCACGACCTGCGCAAGGCGTACGGCCCCACCAGCGCCCTCGACGGCGCCGGGTTCTCCATCCACCCGGGCGAGGTCGTCGCCGTGATGGGCCCCTCCGGCTCCGGCAAGTCGACCCTCCTGCACTGCCTGGCCGGCATCGTGACACCGGACTCCGGGTCCATCGTCTACAACGGCCAGGAGATGGCGACCATGAACGACGCCCAGCGCAGCGCGCTGCGGCGCAGCGAGTTCGGGTTCGTGTTCCAGTTCGGGCAGCTCGTTCCCGAACTGACCTGCGTCGAGAACGTCGCCCTCCCGCTGCGGCTCAACGGCACCGGGCGCAAGGAGGCCGAGCGAACCGCCCTGTCCTGGATGGAACGGCTGGAGGTCGACGACCTCAAGGGCAAGCGGCCGGGCGAGATATCCGGCGGCCAGGGACAGCGGGTCGCCGTGGCCCGCTCCCTCGTCACCAGCCCGCGCGTGCTCTTCGCCGACGAGCCCACCGGCGCCCTCGACTCCCTCAACGGCGAGCGCGTGATGGAACTCCTCACGGAGGCGGCCCGGTCGACCAACGCGGCGGTCGTGCTGGTCACGCACGAGACACGGGTGGCCGCCTACTCGGACCGCGAGATCGTCGTACGGGACGGCAAGTCCAGGGACATGGAGCGCATCGTATGAAACTGGGTCAGTGGTCCAGGGATCTTGCCATGGGGGTCCGGTTCGCCTTCACCGGCGGACGCGAAGGGTGGGTCCGGGCGCTGCTGACGGCGGTCGGCGTGGGGCTCGGCGTGGCGCTGCTGCTGCTGACGACGGCGATACCGAACGCGCTGTCCGTGCGCAACGACCGCAGCAGCTCGCGGGACGACTTCACGTACAACGGGAAGGTGTTGCCGAAGGCGGACGACACGCTCGTCATCGCCCGCACCGACACGACGTTCCGCGACGACGACGTACGCGGCCGGCTCCTGGAGCCCGACGGCGCTCGGGCGCCCCTGCCGCCGGGCGTCGGGAAGTTCCCCGCGAAGGGCGAGATGGTCGTCTCCCCCGCGCTGGACAGCCTGCTCAAGTCCGGCTCCGGCAAGCTGCTGCGCGACCGCCTGCCCTACCGGGTCACCGGCACCATCGGGCAGTCCGGGCTCGTCGGACCCGCCGAACTCGCCTACTACGCGGGCGCCGACGGGCTGGAGAACCAGCTGGCCGGCGGCAACGTCGAGCGCATCACCTACTTCGGGCCCGCCGCCGGGAACAAGTCGGAGCCGCTGGACCCGGTGCTGCTCCTGCTCGTCCTGATGATCTTCATCGTGCTGCTGATGCCGGTCGGCGTGTTCATCGCGGCGGCCGTGCGCTTCGGCGGCGAGCGCCGGGACCGCCGGCTCGCGGCGCTGCGGCTGGTCGGCGCGGACGGACGCATGGTGCGCCGGATCGCGGGCGGCGAGGCACTCGCCGGAGCGCTGCTCGGGCTCGTCCTCGGCACCGGCTTCTTCCTGGCCGGGCGTCAGCTGGCGGGGCTGCTGAAGGTGCGCAACATCAGCGTGTTCCCCAGCGACCTCAATCCGTCGGCTGCGCTGGCCGTGCTCGTCGCCGTCGCCGTACCGGCCGCGGCCGTCCTGGTGACGCTGTTCGCGCTGCGCGGGGTCGTCATCGAGCCGCTCGGCGTGGTCCGCACGACCAGGCCGCCGCGGCGCCGGCTGTGGTGGCGGCTGCTGCTGCCGCTGGGCGGCCTCGGGATGCTCTACCCGATGATCGGCCAGGGCAACGGCAACGGAAACTTCAACCAGTGGTTGGTGATCGGCGGCACGGTCCTGCTGCTCGTCGGCGTCACCGCGCTGCTGCCGTGGGTCGTCGAGGCCGTCGTGGCCCGGCTGAACTCCGGCTCGGTCGCCTGGCAACTGGCCGTGCGCAGGCTGCAGTTGAGCAGTGGTACGGCCGCCCGCATGGTCAACGGCATCGCGGTCGCGGTGGCCGGGGCGATCGCGCTGCAGATGCTGTTCGCCGGGGTCGAGGGCGACTACACCAAGCAGACCGCCAACGACTTGAACCGGGCTCAGATGGAGGTCTCCCTGCGCGGCGACGTGCAGCTGGGCGAGGCCGGGCGGGAGCTCGCACGGACCGAGGGCGTGCGCCATGCCTCGGCCGTCTCGCTGTCCTCGCTCGGCAACCGGGCGAAGAATCCGGACAACGAGCTGGAAGTGGCCGCCGGCAGCTGCGCGGAACTGCGCGAGGTGGCACGCCTGACCTCGTGCAAGGACGGTGACGTCTTCTCGATCCTCGGCGGCGACTACGGAAGCGAGACGAAAAAACTCGCCCAGCCGGGCAGCACCCTCTACTTCGGCCCGTCGTACGACGGGATGGAGACCCACCCGGCGGCCTGGAAGGTACCTGCCGGCATGAAGACGGCGGGGCCGCGCGAGGACCCGACGGGCTATGCGCGCGGCGGGCTGCTCATCACCTCGGGCGCGCTGCCCGCGGCGGCGGCGGAAAGCCTGAACCAGAAGGTGTTCGTCACCCTCGACCGGTCGGTGCCGGACGCCACCGACCACGCGCGCAACACCGCCGCCCGCCTCGATCCGCTGGCGAACGTGTTCACTCTGGCGGCCAGCGAGCAGTCGAAGCAGTTCCGGTCCATCCGCACCGGGCTGCTCGTCGGCGCCACCTGTGTCCTCCTGCTGATCGGCGCGAGCCTGCTGGTCTCCCAGCTGGAGCAGTTGCGCGAGCGCAAGAAGCTGCTGTCGGCGCTGGTCGCCTTCGGCACCCGGCGGCGCACGCTGAGCCTGTCGGTGCTGTGGCAGACGGCGATCCCGATCGGGCTGGGGCTGGCGCTGGCGTCGACGGTGGGCCTGACCCTGGGCTCGGTGCTGCTGAAGATGACCGGCTCTTCGGTCCGCCTGGACTGGATGAGCGTGCTGTCCATGGCCGGCATCGGCGCCGGCGTGGTCCTGCTGGTCACCCTGCTCAGTCTGCCGCCGCTGCTGCGGCTGATGCGGCCGGACGGACTGCGCACCGAGTGACGGTGCCCGTGGGCCGGGACGCTCAGGCGTCCCGGTCCCACACCCGTACCGGCAGCGGTCGCAGCGCCTCTCGGAGCGCCGCGGCCAGTTCTTCGTACTCGCCGCCGCGCGCGGCCCCGGCGCGCATCGCCAGTGCGATCCGCCGGGTCGGCGCCGGGTCCGCGAAGTAGCCGGTGAGGAGCTGGTTGCTGCGGGTCGTCTCGACCCTGACGGCGGTACGCGGCAGCAGGGTGCAGCCGAGGCCGCCGGCGACGAGCTGGACCAGGGTGGACAGGCCCGCCGCCGTGGTGGTGACCGGCGCGTCCTCCCGGCCCGCCTCCCGGCAGATGTCGAGGGCCTGGTCGCGCAGACAGTGCCCCTCGTCGAGCAGGAGCAGGTTGAGCTCGCGCAGGGCTTCGCGGGGGATTCCCTCCCGGCCGCCGAGCGAGTGGTCGAGCGGGGTGACGAGCACGAAGTCCTCGTCGAACAGCGGGAGTTCGGTCATGCCGGGCACGCCGAGAGGAACGGCGAGCAGCAGCAGGTCGAGACGGCCGGAGGTCAGCCCGTCGAGGAGGTTGGCGGTCTGCTCCTCGTGGACCTGGAGGTCGAGGTCCGGGTAGCGGTCGTGGACCAGGTTGAGGACGGTGGGCAGGAGGTAGGGCGCGACGGTGGGGATGACGCCGAGGCGCAGCGCCCCGGTGAACGGTGCCCGTACCGCCTCCGCCTCCTCCATGAGCGCGCCGACCTCGTCCAGTACCGCCTTCGCGCGTACGGCGAGACGCTCGCCAGCGGGTGAGAGCAGCACCTTGCGGGTCGTACGCTCCAGGAGGGTCACGCCGAGCGTCTCCTCCAGGACGGAGACCGCACCCGACAGCGCGGGCTGGCTCATGCCGATCGCGGCGGCCGCGTCACGGAAGTGCAGGTGTTCGGCCACGGCGGCGAAGGCGCGCAGCTGGGCGAGGCTCGGCTGACGGCGCCCGTTCCCCTTGGGACTCATGGTTCCCTTGCCGCTCGTGGGCCCCTTGGAGCTCGGCTTGCCCATCGGGCTGGCCATGGCCGCACCTCTTACTCATAGTCACTGATAGTCGCAGTCGATCAACACGACCGAGTGTAGCTATTTCCGTAATCAATGCAGCGTGTGCCAACATCAGGCTCGTCCAACCCCCGGGAAACGCCCCCAAAAGGGCTTTTCCTCGCTGCAAGGAGAGCGTGTGCTCACTGTCGGTGACAAGTTCCCCGAGTTCGATCTGACCGCCTGTGTCTCGCTGGAGAAGGGCGAGGAGTTCCAGCAGATCAACCACAAGACCTACGAGGGTCAGTGGAAGGTGATCTTCGCATGGCCCAAGGACTTCACCTTCGTGTGCCCGACCGAGATCGCGGCCTTCGGCAAGCTGAACGACGAGTTCGCCGACCGTGACGCCCAGGTGCTCGGCTTCTCCGGCGACTCCGAGTTCGTGCACCACGCCTGGCGCAAGGACCACGACGATCTGCGTGACCTGCCCTTCCCGATGATGGCCGACTCGAAGCACGAGCTCATGCGGGACCTCGGCATCGAGGGCGAGGACGGCTTCGCCAAGCGTGCGGTGTTCATCGTCGACCAGAACAACGAGATCCAGTTCTCCATGGTGACCGCCGGTTCCGTCGGCCGTAACCCCAAGGAGGTCCTGCGGGTCCTCGACGCGCTCCAGACGGACGAGCTCTGCCCGTGCAACTGGACCAAGGGCGAGAACACCCTCGACCCGGTGGCGCTCCTGGCGGGTGAGTAACCCTCCATGGCCCTCGACGTACTGAAGTCCGCCCTGCCGGACTACGCGAAGGACCTGCGCCTCAACCTCGGCTCGGTCATCGGCAACTCGGACCTTCCGCAGCAGCAGCTGTGGGGGACGGTGCTGGCGTGTGCGATCGCGGCGCGGTCGCCGCGGGTGCTGCGGGAGCTGGAGCCGGAGGCGAAGGCTCAGCTGTCGCCGGAGGCGTACACCGCCGCCAAGTCGGCTGCCGCGATCATGGCGATGAACAACGTCTTCTACCGCACGCGGCACCTGCTGTCGGACCCCGAGTACGGGACCCTGCGGGCCGGTCTGCGGATGAACGTCATCGGCAACCCCGGCGTCGAGAAGGTCGACTTCGAGCTGTGGTCGCTGGCGGTGTCCGCGGTCAACGGCTGCGGTCAGTGTCTTGACTCCCATGAGCAGGTGCTCCGCAAGGCGGGCGTCGACCGGGAGACGATCCAGGAGGCGTTCAAGATCGCTTCCGTGATCCAGGCGGTCGCCACGACCCTGGACGCCGAAGCCGTTCTCGCGGAGTAGCCTCCGCCGCTTCTCTCGGGCCCCGTTCACCCCTGCCGGGTGGGCGGGGCCTTGGCTTTCTCGCCCCCGCCGCCCCTACCCGTCCCATCCCCACCTGGGGGCTCCGCCCCCAGACCCCCATCGGCCTGAACGGCCTCGTCCTCAAACGCCGGCCAGGCCCCTCAGGATCGCGAGGAACTGCGCGCCCAGCCCCTCCCGGCCGTCGGCCAAAAGACAACGGGCGGGCGGGGGGATGCAGGGCGAAGCCCCGCCCCAGGGGCGCGGGGAACTGCGCGACCAGCCCCCACCGGCCGTCGGCCAAAAGACAACGGGCAGGCGGGGACGCGGGGGACTGTGGGTGCAGGCCGTAGCCGCCCGGGGTGGGGTGGAATCGTCACGGCGATGGGGGGCGTACCGGGGCCACATCCATCGCCGTGGCGCCCCGCGGCTCCGGCGCATGGCGCAGCCCCGGCTCGCGGGAGTACGAACGCAGGTATCCGACCACCGTGTTGGTGACCGCCACGAGCGGCACCGCCACCACGGCCCCGCCGATCCCGGCGACCAGCCCACCCGCCGCGACGGACAGCACCACCGCCAGCGGATGCACCCGCACGGCCCGCCCCAGAATGAACGGCTGGAGGATGTGGCCCTCGATCTGCTGGACCGCGAGCACGACGAGCAGCGTCATCAGCGCGGTGAACACACCCTGCGTCACCACCGCGACCACCACCGCCAACGCCCCCGACATCACCGCGCCCACCAGCGGAATGAACGCGAAGAGGAAGATGAAGACGGCGAGGGGCACGGCCATGGGGACGTTCAGGAAGTAGAGGCCGAGGCCGATGAAGATCGCGTCGATCAGAGCCACTATCACCGTGCCGCGCACATAGGCCGTCAGGGTCCGCCACGCGCGGGGCCCCGCCCCGGCCACCCCCGGCCGCGCCGCCGCCGGCACCAGCTTCAGCGTCCACTCCCAGATGCGCTTGCCGTCGTAGAGGAGGAAGAGCGTCGAGAACATCGTCAGGAGGATGCCGGTCAGCGCTTCCACTATGACCGTCACGCCCTCCAGCCCCGCCGACGTGATCTGGTCCGTGTTCGCCCCGATCGCCTCCCGCAGGTTCTTGGCGATCTCGTTGATCTGCTTGTCCGTCACATGGAACGGGCTGGTGAGGAGCCACTTGCGCAACTCGTCGATGCCGTCCTGGATCTGGTTCGAGAGGTTGTCGATGTTCTCCTGGACCTGCCAGACCACGAACCAGCCGACCAGCCCCATGATGACGAAGCCGAGGATCGCGGTGAGCGCGGTGGCGAGGCCCCGGGGGAATCCCACTCTCTTCAGGCGCGCCACGGTCGGCTGAAGCAGCGCGGTGATGAGCAGCGCGGCGACGAAGGCCAGTACGACCAGTTGTACGGCGCTGATCACCCGCATCAACACCCAGAGGGTGCCCGCGAGAACGAGCAGCCGCCAACTGGCCTCGGCCGCGACCCGTACGCCCCACGGCACGGCCAGGACGGGATCGGGCCGAGTGTCCTTCTCCGGCCCATGGGTGTAGTGGGGAACGGGGGCGGGGGCGGGGGTCGCGGAGGGCCTGGACTCGGATTCGGATCCGGGTTCACGTTCGGGAGCGGCGTCGGCAGGGGGTGCGACAGGCCCCGCGTCCGGCCGTACCGTCGTCGTCGAGCCGCGCGGCGACCGGTCGTCGGTTTCGTCGCTCAGGTCGAGCGAACCCCCCGACTCCTTCTCCACCTCGGCGCGGCGCTCGTCCAACCGCGCACCCAGCTCGGTCAGCTTGGCGCCGAGCCGGCCGAGCAACCCTGGCACTCGCGACATGATCTGTCCTTTTCCCCCGCTTCTCCCCACCACTCCCCCCTGGAGTCGTCGGTTCCGACCGTACATGGCCGAAGCCCCTCACCCTAGGACGGGGAGGGGCTTCGAAAGGTTGAGCGGCCGGAGGTGACGACGGCTCAGTAGTTACCGTGTGCCTGCCAGTACGACCAGGCGCCGCAGGGGCTGCCATAGCGGTCGTTCATGTAGTTGAGGCCCCACTTGATCTGCGTGGCCGGGTTGGTCTGCCAGTCGGCGCCGACCGACGCCATCTTGTTGCCGGGCAGCGACTGCACGAGACCGTAGGCGCCGGAAGAGGGGTTCTGGGCCCTGTAGTTCCAGGTGGACTCGTGGTCCACGATGTTGCTGAAGCACTGGAACTGACCGCTGGGGATGATCTGGCGCGCGATGGCCTGGACCTCGGCGACGGTGTACGAGGACTGCGGGGCCAGGCTGACAGCGGCACGCGTCTCGGAGCGGCTGGCCGCTTCCGCGGCTTCCTTGCGCTTCTTGGCGTCCGCCGCGGCCTGCTGCTTCGCGACCGCGTCCTTGGCCGCCTGCTTGCGGGCAGCCTCCTCCGCGTCCTTCTTGGCGCTCGCGTCCGCGGCGATGGCCTGTGCGTCGGCCTGCTGCGTCAGGGACGCGGTCTGCACCTGGGCCTGCTGGCCCGCAGGTATGTCCGCGAGGAGAGTCGAGTCACTCGCCGTCGCCTCGGCGTCGTTCGACGGCTGGCCAGTGCTGCCCGAGGCAACACCACTCACGGCGCCGACAGCGGTGACCGCGGTGGCCGAGGCCACTGCGAGTCCCCGGACCGAAATCCGGCTCACACGGTTTCCTTCCAGCATCGCCCGCTTAGGTGACCCTCGCGGACGCAATCGTGCCCCTGAACGCTGGCCTCCCAACTGCGGGGTCACGGGAGGCACGGGCCCGGTGGGCAACTCCCGTGACGGAAGTGCCGCGTGGTGCGCGGGCGGCATACGACGGCTCTATGGAGTTCTGGTGTTCCTGAGGTGCGGTACCGCTGGGGGTACACGTGTGTCGTATGCGGGGCCTGACAGGAATGAGACTCTGCCGTAACCCGGCGCCGCGAGGCAATTCCCAGTTGCGTGTGAAAGCTCACACCCCGTTTGCCCCAGGAGTTTTGCGGAAACAAGCGCGCACGAAGACGCCGCCCGGCTAGGCTCTTCGCCTTTTGCCGGGCGGCGTCAACTACCGTGCATCCACCACGTTTTGACCAACCGGGTCAAGTGGTGCCAGATGGATCCAGATGGGCTCAGGCGACTCCAGACGGAGTCAGACAGAGCCAGATGGAACCAGGTGGGTCAGATCTGTCCGTCCTCCAGCATTTCGGTCACAAGTGCCGCGATCTGGGACCTCTCGGAGCGGTTCAGCGTCACGTGCGCGAAGAGCGGATGACCCTTCAGCTTCTCCACGACGGCGACCACGCCGTCGTAGCGGCCGACGCGCAGATTGTCCCGCTGTGCCACGTCATGGGTGAGAACCACCCGCGAGTTGGCGCCGATGCGGGACAGAACGGTCAGCAGCACGTTCCGTTCCAGTGACTGGGCCTCGTCCACGATCACGAAGGCGTCGTGCAGGGAGCGGCCGCGGATGTGGGTGAGCGGCAGGACCTCCAGCATGCCGCGCGCGGTGACCTCCTCGATGACCTCGCGCGAGGTGACCGCCGACAGCGTGTCGAAGACCGCCTGCGCCCAGGGGCTCATCTTCTCGGACTCGGAGCCGGGCAGATAGCCGAGCTCCTGCCCGCCCACCGCGTACAGCGGCCGGAAGACCATCACCTTCTGGTGCTGGCGCCGCTCGAGCACGGCCTCCAGACCCGCGCAGAGCGCGAGCGCGGACTTGCCGGTGCCGGCCCGGCCGCCCATCGACACGATCCCGATGTCCGGGTCGAGCAGCAGATCGAGCGCGATGCGCTGCTCGGCGCTGCGGCCCTTGATGCCGAAGGCCTCCCGATCGCCGCGCACCAGCCGGACGTTGCCCTCGGAGGTGACACGGCCGAGGGCCTTGCCGCGCTCCGACTGGATCGTCAGGCCGGTGTGCACCGGCAGGTCGGCCGCTTCGGGGACGTACGCGTGTCCCTCCTCGAAGAGGATGTCCACCTGCTCGCCGGACAGGGTCAGTTCGGACATTCCGGTCCAGCCGGAGGAGCCCGTGATGGCCAGTTCCGCGCGGTACTCCTCGGCGAGGAGGCCGACGGACGAGGCCTTGATCCTGAGCGGCAGGTCCTTCGAGACGACGGTGACGTCGTACCCCTCGGCCTGCAGGTTGCGGGCGACCGCGAGGATGCGGGAGTCGTTGTCCCCCAGGCGATACCCGCTGGGCAGGACGCTGGGGTCCGAGTGGTTGAGCTCGACGCGTACGGTCCCGCCGAGGTCCCCGATCGGGATGGGGGAGTCGAGGCGGCCGTGCCGCACCCGGAACTCGTCGAGCAGGCGAAGAGCCTGCCGGGCGAAGTAGCCGAGTTCCGGATGGTGCCTCTTGGCCTCCAGTTCCGTCACCACGACGATCGGAAGCACGACCTCGTGCTCGTCGAAGCGGCTCAGGGCGTTCGGGTCGGCCAGCAGGACGCTGGTGTCGAGAACATAGGTGCGCCGGTCGGGCTTGTGGCGCTTTGTGCTGGTCACCACGGAAGGACGTACCCCCTCGGATGAGGTCGGGGAGCGACGGAGAGGAGCTGGACCGGTCCTGGCCGCATTGCGCGGGCCGGAGACCGGCCCTCCGTCTCGTCCGTACTGACCGCACGGTCGGGCTGGTGCAAAGGGCCTCCCGGGCGGACGGCCCCGTGCCGTCCGCTGAGATACGACACCCGTGGTTCGGGCGTCGACCTGCATGGCTTATGCCCTCGAACATGCGCGGCCATGCAAGACCATGTGACCACGCGTTCGTTAACTCCGGATGACGCGCGCCCCTCGCACCCCCTGGGTCAGCCTCCGTAGCGGCGGTGTCGCGCCGCGTAGTCACGCAGGGCGCGCAGGAAGTCGACCTTGCGGAACGCCGGCCAGAAGACTTCGCAGAAGTAGTACTCCGAGTGGGCGGTCTGCCAGAGCATGAATCCGGACAGCCGCTGCTCGCCGCTGGTGCGGATCACCAGGTCGGGGTCGGGCTGGTCACTCGTATAGAGGTGCTTGCCGATGAGGTCGATGTCCACCGACTCGGCGATGTCCTCGATCGAGGAGCCCTTGTCGGCGGCGTCGAGGAGCATGGAGCGCACGGCGTCGGCGATCTCCTGACGGCCGCCGTAGCCGATGGCGACGTTGACCACTATCCCGTCGACGTGCGCGGTGGCCTCCTCGGCCTCCTTCAGCGCGGTCTGCATCTGGGAGGGCAGGATGTCCGGCGTGCCCACGTGGTGCACGCGCCAGCGGCCGTCGGCGGCGAGGGTGCGTACGACGCCCTCGATGATGCCGAGCAGGGGGACGAGCTCGTCCTCGGGGCGGTCGAAGTTGTCCGTCGACAGCAGCCAGAGGGTGACGACCTCGACATCGGTCTCCGAGCACCAGCCGAGGAACTCCTCGATCTTGTCGGCGCCGGCGCGGTGCCCCTGGGCGGCCGTACTGCCCGCCGCCTTCGCCCAGCGCCGGTTGCCGTCCATGATGACGCCGATGTGCTTGGGCACCTGGTCGTGGTCGAGGTGGCCCTCCACCCTGCGTGTGTAGAACCTGAGCAGCAGCCGGCGCAGGTTGTCCCGCAGGTTCACGTGTTGTCAGCCCCTCCGTGCGGATCGGACGGGCGCGGCAGAGCGGCCTCGCTCAGCGCAACCCCTGTCCATATGACGGTCCCCGGGGGCGAAGCCTACCCCCGCGAAACCAACGCTCCGGCAAGGGCCTGTCCGGTCGATCATGGTGGAGGAAAGCAACGGCGCCTCCTCGATACCGGTGAACGGGGTGGGGGCGCTGCGTCACCAAGGCCGGTCGCGGGGGCCAGGGGGGCGCACGGGGGCGCAGGCCGAGGCGGCGGTGGGGCGGGGTGCGGGGGCACAAAAAACGGGCCGGTCCGTGGGGGGGAGACGGACCGGCCCGAGGGGGGGTTTCCACCATAACCCTTCGTAAGTGATGCTGCGTGCATCGGCGTGCCACAACTACTCTCCGAAACCGGACGGCGACGCCACGGTGGCCTCGGAACCTCTCATTCAGGGCTTGATCATGGCCGAATCACAGCGGATTCAAAGGGAATGGAGAGGTAAACGGAGAGATCCAGAGGGTTTGCGACCAACTGGGCCTTCCCTGCCGACTCGCCCCACGTACTCCGGGAGAGTGACGCGCGTCGGTGTCGCCCGCTTGACGGCGCCGCTAACTTCGCACCCATGGCCACGCTCACCACTCCAGGGACCCCGGCACCGGTGCCGCTGGAGGTCGCCATGTCGGCCCGCGCCCGGCGCCGTGGACTGCTCGGGCGCGACGGGATCGACGGGGCCCTGCTGCTCTCTCCGGCCGGTGCGGTCCACACCCTGGGGATGCGGTTCGCGATCGACGTCGCCTATTTGGACCGGAAGTTCCGCGTCCTGGCGGTGCGGACGATGAAGCCGGGGCGCATGGGGCGCCCCCGTCCACGCTCCCGCCACATTCTGGAGGCGGAGGCCGGTGCGATGGAGGGATGGGGCGTACGGCGCGGAGCTCAGGTCATGGTGCACGACCGGTGACGTGACGTCGGGCAGGAGGCGCGGCACCGCGCAGCCCCCTCCACCGCGCGGTGCCACACGCGCAGCTTTGCTCACGCGAATTACCTTGGTCTGAACTTATGTGAGGCGAACACCCCAGTCGATCCACGCCCGATAACGATGCGGAAACCCTGTGCAGAAGTCCGTCATGCGGACGGACATCTCACCCATGACAGGTCGCATCAGGGTGTTTTCGGTCAATCGGTTCCCGGGCGCTCCAGCGGACAGGATCTGACCTCATTACCGCCTACCTTCGCCGCATGACTCCGAAGATCACATGGGACGAGGCGAGCGCACGCCGAATGGAACGCCAGTTCCTGGCCGTTCCGGCGCGCGGCGGGAGCGCGGTCGCCGATGTCGTCGGCGCGATGCTCGGCGCGCACGCGCAAGTCCTGTCGGCGGCCGAGGTGTCGGTGGGCGTACGCGCCGAGGGAGTCACGCGGGCAGACGTACGCGCCGCGCTCTGGGAGGACGGGTCGCTGGTGAAGACGTACGGCCCGCGCGGCACCGTACACCTGCTCCCCACCGCGGAACTTCCCCTCTGGACAGCCGCGTTGACGGCGATCCCGTCCGGCCGGAGCCCCTTCGCGCCCGCCGTCCGGCTCACCGAGGGGCAGGCGGACGAGATCGTGGCGGCGATCGGGGACGCCCTCGACGGCGCGCGGCTGACCATCGACGAGTTGAGCGACGAGGTGGTGGCGCGCACCGGGTCCTGGGCCGGGGACCTGGTGATGCCCGCGTTCCAGGGCATGTGGCCGCGCTGGCGGCAGGTCATGCACCGGGCGGGTCAGCGCGGCGCGCTGTGCTTCGCCCCGGACCGGGGCCGCAAGGCGACGTACACCCGGCCCCCGCACTTCGAGCCGCTCGCCGCCGACGAGGGGCTCGCCCTGCTCGTAGGGCGCTATCTGCGCGCGTACGGACCGGCGACGCCGGGGCGGTTCGCCAAGTGGGCGGCGGCTCCGCGCGGTTGGGCCACGGAGCTGTTCGCCTCGCTGGCGGGTAGGGGGGTCATCGAGGAGGTCGACTTCGAGGGGCCGGCATGGGTCGCGGCGGGCGACACGGCGTTTCCGGGGACGCCGGTGCGCGGGGTGCGGCTGCTTCCGTACTTCGACGCGTACGCCATCGCCGCGGGGCCCCGCGAGGTGCTCTTCCCCGGGCCGGCGTACGCGCGGGCCCTCGCGGGCGGCCAGGCCGGGAACTTCCCCGTGCTGCTGGTCGACGGTGTGGTGGCCGGGGTCTGGCACCAGCGGCGCCGGGGACGGCGTACGACGGTCACCGTGGAGCCGCTGGCAGGGCTGACGGCGGCGCGGGAACGGGAGTTGGCGGAGCAGGTGGAACGGGTGGGTGAAATCCTGGAGGCGAGGGCGGAGTTGGTGGTGGGGAGGGTGACGACGGGCCCGCACGCATGAGCCCGAACGTGAGCCCTTCGTCAGGGACACCTCGGGGTGCCCGGCTATCCCTGAAAACGACGCGGCTTGCGCGCCTCGATCAGGAAGCGGGCGCTGTGGGCGACGAACGGGCCCTTCGCCCCGATCCGCTCGTGCAGGGCACGCAGCTCGGTCCGGTACCGGTCGACGGTGAAGCCGGGGACCATCCAGATCACCTTGCGCAGGAAGTGGACGACGGCACCGATGTCGTGGAACTCGATGCGCAGCCGCTCCGCGCGCAGGTCGACGACGTCGAGCCCGGCGGCCTCGGCGGCGGCGCGGGCGCGGTCCGGGTGCCGGCCGTTCCTGACGTCCTCCGGCAGCGGGCCGAGGAAGTACTCGACGAGTTCGAAGACGCTCGCCGGGCCGACCTGCTGGGAGAAGTACGTGCCGCCTGGGCGCAGGACGCGCGCGATCTCGGACCAGTGCGTCGTGACCGGGTGCCGGCTGGTGACCAGGTCGAAGGCGCCGTCCGCGAAGGGCAGCGGGACGTCCTCGGGAGAGGCGACGACCACGGCACCACGGGGGTGGAGCAGGGCGGTGGCCTTCGCGACGTTCGGAGGCCAGCCCTCGGTGGCGGCGGTGAGCGGGGGCAGCGTCCGCGCGGAGGCCAGCACCTCGCCACCACCGGTCTGGATGTCCAGCGCGGCGGACGCGTGCGCGAGCCGCTCCCCCATCGCCCGCGCGTACCCCCACGAGGGCCGCTCCTCGGTGGCGCGGCCCTCGAACCAGGAGAAGTCCCAGCCCTCGACGGGCGCGGCCACGGCCTCGTCGACGAGGTCTTCGAAGGTACGGGTGGTGGTCATGGGGGGATCTTCTCAACGGGGCGGTGGGGAGGCGAGGCGATTTCCACCGGGCGACGGGATTCCGGGAGCCAGGACGCTTGTCACAGGTGCTTTCACTCCCCAGGGAGTACGAGCAGGGTGTGCTCGTCGTCGCCGTGGCGGACGGTCCCGTGGTGCTGGAAGCCGTGCCGTTCCAGGAGGCGTACGGACGCGGTGTTGCCCGTGAAGGGATCGGCGTACAGGGGGCGGACCTTCTCCAGCTCAAGGAAGCGGGCCAGAGCCCTGGTACCGATCCCCCGGCCCCAGTACGGGCGGCCGAACCAGTAGCCGACGAAGCGCCGCTCGCCCTCCCACCAGGAGACGAGGTTCCCTGCCGGCTCACCGCCCACGGTCACCGTCCGCACGAGGACGGTGTCGTCGCCGAGGATCCTGGTCCTGAAGTGGGACATGAACGCGTCCCGCGGCCGGGGCGTGAACCTCGACCGCCGGGCCGCCTCTGGGTCGTGCTCGTAGGCCAGGAACATGGCGAGGTCGGCTTCGACCACGTCCCTCAGCCGCACGTCGTCATCGCTCATACCGCCGAGTGTGGCAGCGCGTACTGACAACGACCCGCCTACGTGATGAGTGGCCGGACCTCTCGGGCCGCGAACCGTACGAAGGCCTCGGGGTCCGGTTCGTCGGCGGTGGGCTGGAGGACCACGGTGTCGGCGCCGGCCTCCGCGAGGCCCTGTACGGCCTTGGCGACCGCGTCCGCGTCCCCGGCGACGCCGTGCTCCGGCAGCGGATCCTCACCGTTCGCCTCGATCTCGGCGCGCAGCCGCGCCGCCGCGTCCGGTCCGGTGGCCGTGTGGAGGTAGACGACCACCCGGTGGTGGTCGGTCCGGCCCGCCGACTCCCGCCCTTCGTCGATGAGTCGGCGTGCCCGCCGTACCCCTTCCGGCGCGGTGGCGGCGGTGAGGACGGTGCCGTCGGCGGCGGCCCCGGAGAGCCGGAGCGAACGCGGCCCGGTGGCACCCGCGAGCACCCCCGGCGCCCCCGCCGGCGGCCAGTCGAGGGCGACGCCGTCCAGCTTCACGTACCGGCCGTCCGTGCTGACCCGCTCGCCCCGCAGCAGCGCGCGCAGCGCGTCGAGGTGCTCGCGCAGCAGTGTCACGGGTGACTCCGCACGCGCCCCGACCTGCCCCATCCAGTCCTGTACGCCGTGGCCGACGCCCAGGATCGCGCGCCCCGGGAACATCCGGTGCAGCGTGGCGGCCTCCATCGCGGTGACGGCGACGTTCCGTAGCGGGACGGGCAGCAGTCCCACTCCGACCCGGACCCGTTCGGTCCAGGCGAGGGCGGCCGCCGCGGCGGAGATGCCCCCTTCGAGGAAGCAGTCCTCCCACAGCCACAGCTCCTCCAGGCCCGCGTCGTCCGCCGCGCGCGCGACGGCCCGCAGACGCTCGGGGGGCAGTTGGGGCCGGAACACCACGCCGAGAACAGTCATGGAGCCTTCCTACCGATGCCCCGGCTCGCGGACAACACCTTTACGCGTCGGCGGTTGCGGGGTCGGTGGCGGTGACGGGGGCGGTGCCGTCGCGCTCGTAGCGCAGGAGTACGACCCCGTTGCCGAAGGTCCTCGACTCGACGAACCGGAGACCGGTCAGGGTGTGCGACTCCGGGAACAGGGGTTTGCCGCGGCCGATCAGCACCGGATGGACGTACACCCGGAACTCGTCGACCAGGTCGTGCCGCAGGAACGCGGCCGCGAGGTCGGCGCCGCCGAGGCCGAGGTCCCCGCCGGGCTGTTCCTTGAGCGCCCTGACCTCGTCCGGTACGACGTCCCGGACGATCGTGGTGTTCCAGTCGGCCCGCTCCAGCGTCCGCGAGTACACGTACTTGGGGATGTTCCGCCAGATCCCCGCGAACTCGACCATCTCGGCCGTACTGTCCGGATCCTGGTCGGCCGTCGGCCAGAACTCTGCCATCAGCTCGTGCGTCACCCGGCCGTCCAGCAGGCCGCCGAGCTTCCTGATCTCCTCGTTGAAGTGGCGGTGCAGCTCCGCGTCGACGCGGTGCCACTCGATCTCGCGGTTCGGTCCCTCGATGAATCCGTCCAGGGACACCGACATCATCAGGACGATTCTTCTCATGACACCAGGTTCTCAGCTCTGGGCTCCCGAGGAACCACTGTTCGCCGCACCGCGTGGGAACGTCACCTCCACCCGGCGGTTCTTCCGGCGGCCCTCCTCCGAGGTGTTGTCCGCGATCGGGTAGTCCTCGCTGTAGCCACGCACCTCGAAGGTGACGTCCGTCGAGCCGAGCGCCGCCGCCAGTTCGTCGTGGACGATCTCCGCGCGCTTCTTGGAGAGGACCAGGCCGTGGGCGTACGAGCCGAGGTTGTCGGTGAACCCGAACACCCTGACCGTCGTCGCCTTCTGGTTCTTGATCTCGTCCGCGATCGCCTGGATACGGGAACGGGCGTCGGGGTTCAGCTTCGAACTGTCCTTGGGGAACAGCACCTCGGCCTGCAACGCGAACGTCACGTCCGAGTTCGTGTCCTCCCGCCGCTCCTCACCCCCGAGGTCCTCGACGACCGACTTGATGTCCAACACCTTGGCCGGCGCGAGCGTGGCGCCGTCGGCGAGCTTCAGGCCGGGGCTGGTGGGGTCGACGGTGGGGGGTGGGGAGGTGGTGACGCTGCCCGGCGGGGCGCTGGGGCCGGTGCCGTCGGCGTGCGCCGGGCCGCCTGTGAGGGTCAGCGCGGCCAGTACGGCGAGGGCCGTGAGCGTGGTCGCGGCGCTGCGGGGTGGGAGGGCCATGGTCACTCGCCGTCGGAGATCTGGATGGAGGCGGGGGGCATGGAGCCGACCTGGAAGTCGACGTTGGTGGTGTCGGCGGGGGGTGCGGGGAATTGGGCGAACCAGTCGGCGGTCGCGCCCGGGCGGACGCCGCCGGTGAACTTCGTGCACAGGCACCGGCCGGAGGTGTCCCGGAGGATGAGGTACTTCTTCTTGCCCTTCTGGTCGATCAGACTGGCGCCGGCGATGGAGCCGCCGTTCCTGGCCAGCTCGCTCTCGTCGCCGAGCCACTCCGCCGCGACCCACAGGGCGCTCGTGTTGTTCGTAACCGTCCCCTCAACGGTCACAAAGCCTCCCCCGTCACGCTTGGCGGACGTGACCGTGAGCACCAGACCGCTCTCGCCCTTGACCTCGGCGAGCGGGGCGGCGGCGGACTCAGGGGCCTTCGATTGCGTCGTACCACCGTTGCTGTTCGTCGCGGAGGACGACGAGGACGAAGACCCCTTGTCGGACTTTCCGCTGCCTCCCCCTCCGCAGCCGGCCACCATGAGGAGCAGCCCAGTCGTGATCGCCACCGTGCTCAGCGCCCTGCGGCCCTTCATGGTGTGCCGGAGATCCATCGGTACGGCTTCCTCTCACTCGGCCAGATGCACAGAGAACAGCACGGACGCGTCCGGAAGGTCGACCGGATCGAACTTTCCGGGATCGATGTTGACGATCCGTCCGTCGCAGTTCAGTTCGACGGGCTTCTTGGGATCCGTGGCCGGATCGAAGTCGCAGCGCGGCTGGATGACAGCGGTGGCATGGGCCGTCGCGTGCCTGCCCTCCGTACCGGGAATGATCGACTTGCCGACCGTGTAGTTGGTCTGGATGTCGGCCTGGTACCCCGGGTATCCGTTTCTCGTGACGGGCTGCACGCCCTGCAACGTCGAGTCGTTTGCGGCGGCCAACTGCCCAGCCGCGGCGGCGGTTCCCGCACCTTGTGGCCCTTGCACGCCGTCAAGCCAGTCCAACCAGTTGTCGTCCTGGCCGATGGCATCGCCCAAGCGTGTCATCAACTCGTCACGGGCATCCCGTGCCGCCGCCAACGCGGCAGCGTCCGCCGCGGATTGAGCTCCATTCCGGGCGGACGCTGCTTGGGCGAAAGCGAAGAAGGCGAAGGCGGCAAAGAGCAGAATCCCTGTCAGCCAAATGTAGATAGGAAGGGTCTGCCCTCGGTCTCCCCGCAGGTGTACGGCGGTCAGCCGCCGACGACGTTGTTGATCGCGGTCCCGATCGCTCCCGAGATCGTGCCGGCCAGATTCAAACCCTTGATCATTACGAAGATCCCCGCAATGAGGATCATCAACCCCGCGTACTCCACGAACCCGGCTCCCGCGTCCCGTCCCTCGCCCCGCATCCGGGCGACAACGGTCCGCGTCCACCTGTCGAACCTGTTCATCGTCACTGCCCTCCCGCGCGACGCAACTACCGACCCGAGCACCGTACGTGAGACCCCGCCTACTCCGGGTGGGCCCAGGGGCCCAACTTCGCGTGGGTGGAGTCATCGGCTCCACCCCTCACGTGCCGTGCCCAGCCAGTGGGCGATCGCTTCACTGCGCGAAGAACTGTGCAGCTTCGCGAAGATGCGGTTGATGTGGTTCTTGACGGTCTTCTCACTGATGAAGCACGCGGCGGCGATCTGCTGATTGCTCATGCCGGACGCGATGAGATCCATGACCTCCACCTCTCGTGAACTCAGGCCGAAGTTGAGCCGGTTGGGCACGCGACGGCGCAGCCTCGCCGCATAGCCGGGGCGACCCCTCGACGACTGTCCCATAAGTGGTTGCAGATGCGAAGGGAAATCGTTCGGTTCGTACGAAACACCGAGTGAATCCGGGACAGTCGCCCTCGCGTGCCGTATCTCCCTTACGGCGGAGATCAGTTCGGCGGCCGTGAACTCGCCGTGGACGAGATAACCGACCGCTCCGCGGAGCAACGCCTCGGCCACGACCTCGGGTTCGCGGCTGTAGGTCAGCATCATCACGGGGGCGAGCAGGGAGAGGGCGGGAAGGGCCGTCAGGCCGTCCGTGCCGGGCATGCGGACGTCGAGGAGTACGACGTCCGGGCGCAGCCGGGTGGCGGCCGCGATGGCCTCCTCGCCGTCGGCCGCCTGCGCGACGACCTCGAGGTCCGGGTGGCCGTCGAGCAGCGCGGCCAGGCCGGCCCGGACGACCGGGTTGTCGTCGGCCACGAGTACACGGAGGTTCGGGCCGGGAAGTGCCTGGTCAGGCATGTGCGGCCTCCTCTTGGGGGGTGGGGGGAGGGTGGGGGACGGCGGAGGATCGCGGGAGGGTCAGGTGGATCTCCGCGCCTCCTTGCGGGGAACGGTTCAGGTCGATACGGCCGCCCAGCGACGCGGCTCGCTCCGCCATGCCGAGCAGACCGAAGTGGCCGGATCTGGTCAGGTCGTCGAGGGCGACGGGAGGGGGCGGACCGACTCCGTCGTCCCGTACCCGTACGGCGCACTCGGCTTCCGACACGTCGAGTTCCACCGTCACCCGCGTCGCGTCCGCGTGGCGGTGCGCGTTCTCCAGCGCCTCGGACACGATCGCCAGGACGTGGTGGGCGGTGGCGTACGGGAGGATCGGCGGCTCGCCCCGGTGGTGGAGGGAAGTGCGGAGGTGGGTGCGGGACTCGAAGGCCCGCACCCGGGCGTCGAGTTCGGACAGGACGTCCGTGTTCGCACTCGCGAGGTCCGTGTGGCGGCGCAGGTCGGAGAGGAGGTCGCGGGACTCCGCGGCCGCCCGGCGGGCCGCGCCCGCGACGATCGTCGCCTGCCGCCCCAGCGTGCGCGGGTCCGCGTCCGCGGCGGCGGCCGAGCTGGCGAGGGCCTCGGCCGCCAGGGCCAGGCCGTGCAGCGTCTTCGCGACCGAGTCGTGCATCTCGCGGGCCAGGCGGGCCCGTTCGGACTCCACCGCCTCGGCGACGGCCAGCCGGGAGTTCGCCTCCGACAGCGCCTGACTCGCCGTACCGAAGCGGAACATGAGGTTTCGCAGGGTGACACCGATGATGCCGGCGCAGACGCAGAAGCCCGCGACAAGGAGGGTGCTGGCGCCGGACCCCGGGTGGTGCTGCCAGGCCCTGTACACCGTCACCAGCACGATCAGCTGGAGGCCGGTGAAGATGCCCGAGCCGCGCCAGCCGTACAGCAGGCCCGCCAGGAGTGGGGTGCAGACGGTCGCGTACGCGAGCGGGGACGCGGGGGACGCCGTCAGGAGCAGGACCGCGCCGAAGGTCAGGTCCACGGCCATGAGGCCGGGGTGCGCGAGGAGGCGGGGGCCGAACCGGTCCCAGTCCCTGAGCATGGCGTACGAGCCCATGACACCGAGGACGGCGGCGGCCAGGACCGTGTAGCGGGGCGGGCCGTCCACGGCGTTGGTCATCGCGAAGGGGGCGCCGATCGCGATCGCGGCGAGGCGGACGCCGAAGGCCTGGCGGCACAGCGCCTGGAGGGCGTTGAGCTGGAGGCGGATGCTTCCGGGGGCCGGGGCGTCGTCGGCCAGGTAGCCGTCCTCCGTGCTCGCGAGGTGCCGTCGCGCCCACAGCCGGGTCAGCCACGGCGGGGGCCGCGTCAGCCACAGCGGGAGAGTGGACAGCGTCGAGAGCGGCGACGGGCGCGGCATGGGTGTACGGCGGCTGGTCATCAGCGGCCCAGGATCGAACCGAAGTTCGTGCCCGACCCCAGGAACATGCCCGTGGCGATCAGGATCATCGTCGCCGGGAGCATGAAGACGAGGGTCACCATCGTCGCCTTGGGGATGGTCTTGGCGGCGCGGCGCCGGGCGTTCTGGGCGTCCGTGCGGCGCATGTCCGTGGCGAGCTGGATGAGGGTCTCGGCGATGGGGGAACCCAGCTCCTCGCCCTGCTGGAGCGCCGAGACGAACTGGGCGACCTGCTCGGAGGAGTTGCGCTTGCGCAGTTCGTCGAAGGCCTGGCGGCGGCTCACGCCCATGTCCATCTGGCGCAGCGTGATGCGCAGTTCGTCCGCCCAGGGGCCTTCGTACTTCTCCGCGACCCGGTCCAGCGCCTGGCGGAAACCGAGGCCCGCCGAGACCACGACGGCCAACACGTCCAGAAAATCCGGGAGGGTGCGGTCGATGACCTCCTTGCGTTCGCGGACGGCCTGCCAGATCAGGGCGTCGGCGGCGACGAGCCCGAAGGCCAGGGTGAGGACGGCGAAGAGAAGCTGGCCGTTGGAGAGGAAGACGAGGCCGAGTACGACGCCGAAGATGCCGTACACCGCGCGGCGGGCGGCGTAGCGGTTGAGGGTCAGGCCGCCGGGGTTGCCCGCCATGTCGATGCGGCGGCGTTTGGCCTCGACGCGGCGGGGGCCCATCAGGCGCAGGACCGTGGGCGCGAAGCGCATACCGAGGCGGTCGACGGCGGACTCGGCCGTGGAGACGCGGGTTCCGCCGATCTCCAGGGCGAGCGCGAGGTCGCTCGGGAGTTTGGCGTCGGCACGGATCATGCGGATGCCCAGCAGGGCGCCCGCGACGGCCCCGGCCGTCAGGAGGGCGAGCAGCAGCGCGAGCAACGTGACCCCTCCTCTCTCAGACTTCGATCTTGCCGAGGCGGCGGATGACGAAGAAGCCGACGGTGTAGAGGCCGAGCGAGATCAGGACGAGGGTCTGGCCGAGGCCGGAGCCGGTGACGCGGGCGAGGGCGCCCTCGTTCGAGGAGTTGATCAGGAGCAGCGAGCCCAGACCGAGCATCGGGACCGTGAAGGCGGTGGCGTTGACCTCGGAGAGCATGGTGCGCACCTCGCGGCGGGTCTCCTTGCGGTCCTCCAGGGTGTGGGTGAGGTTGCGCAGGGAGCTGACGACCGAGCCGCCCGCCTTGTTGGCGAGGACCAGGGTCGTGACGAGGACGATCAGCTCGCGGGACGGGAGGCGCTCGGAGAGTTCGCCGAGTGCGTCGTCGATGGTGCGGCCCAGCATCAACTGGTCGGCCACATGGGCGAGTTCCTCGCCAGCGGGCGCTTCGAGCTCCTCCGCCGCCATCGCCAGTGCCGTACGCAGGGCCAGTCCCGCGGCGGTCGCGTTGGCCAGCAGGCGTGCCACGTCGGGCAGTTGGCCGATGAAGGCCTCGATGCGTTTCTGGCGCTGCCAGTTGAGGAAGACGGCCGCGCTCCACACGCCCACGAGGGCGGCGATCGGACCGAAGAAGGGGGCCAGCACCGACGCGGCGATCAGCCACAGCGCGACGACGACGGCGGTGACGTACGTGGCGAACTCCCCCGCCGTCACGTCCAGGCCCGTCGCCGACAGGCGCAGGTGGATCGTCCGGCCGAGGCGGGTGCGGCGCAGTCGGCGGTCGATCGCGGCGAAACGGCGTACGCGGCCGGCCGCGGTGCGCAGCGGGCCACCGCCGGAGAGGCGGTCGACGAGGGCCTGGCGCTGGGCACGGCCCGAGGCGTACGTGTGGACGCCCGCGACGGCGAGGGTGCCGCACAGCACGGTGGCGCCGAGGGCGAGGAGTGCGGGGTCGTTCATGGCTGCCTCCCTTCGGGGGCGTAGTCGGTCATCCGATGGCCCGCCTCGTGTCGAGTACGTCGAGGACCTCGGCCACGCCGAACGCGGGCGGCAGCGGTTCGCCTGCGACGTACAGCCTCTCGGCGACCTGGCGCGGCACCGGAAGGTGCTCGAAACGGCCGTGTACGACACGGTCGGGTCCTGCGGGGCGGGGGACGAAGCGGGTGACGGGGACGACGCGGAACTGTTCGCGGCCGTGTGAGACGACCAGGGCTATCTCGGTGACCTTGCGGGAGCCATCGGCGTGGCGGGTGAGCTGGACGACGACGTCCACGGCCGAGTTGATCTGGTCCTTCAGCGCCTCGAAGGGGATCTGGACCTCGGACATCGAGCCGAGGGTCTGGAGCCTCATGAGGGCGTCCTCGGCGGAGTTCGCGTGGACGGTGGCCAGGGACCCGTCGTGGCCGGTCGACATCGCCTGGAGCATGTCGAGGGTCTCGCCGCCGCGGACCTCGCCGACGATGATGCGGTCGGGCCGCATACGGAGGGAGTTGCGGACGAGGTCGCGGATGGTGATGTGGCCCTTGCCCTCGACGTTCGGGGGGCGGGACTCCAGCCGGATGACGTGTTCCTGCTGGAGCTGGAGTTCGGCCGAGTCCTCGATGGTGATGATGCGCTCGCGGGCCGGGATCAGGCCGGAGAGGGCGTTGAGCAGGGTCGTCTTCCCGCTGCCGGTGCCGCCGCTGACGATGACGTTGAAACGGGCCCGCACGAAGGCCGCGAGCAGCATCAGCATCTGCTCGTCGAGCGTGCCGAGGTCGATGAGTTCGGGCAGGGTGTACGCGCGGGGGAAGCGGCGGATGGTGAGGGTGGGGCCGGTGAGGGCGAGCGGCGGGATGATGACGTTGACGCGCTCGCCGGTGGGCAGCCGGGCGTCGACCATGGGGTTGGACTCGTCGACGCGGCGGTTGACCGTGGAGACGATGCGCTCGATGGTCTGCATCAGCTGGTCGTGGGAGGCGAAGCGGAGCGGGAGCTGTTCGACCCGTCCCGCGCGCTCCACGAAGATGGACTCCGGCCCGTTGACCATGATCTCGGTGATCGACGCGTCGGCGAGCAGCGGTTCGAGGACGCCGAGGCCGAGGGCCTCGTCGACGACCCGCCGGATCAGCTGGGAGCGCTCGGCGGAGGACAGGACCGGGCCCTCACGGCTGATGATGTGGCCGAGCACGCGCTCCAGGCGTACCCGGCGTTCGGCCGCCGCCAGGCTCGACATCTCCGCGAGGTCGATCTCCTCGAGGAGCTTGGCTCGGTAGACGGCGACGAGGTGTCCGTCCTCGCGGGCGGGGCCCGACTCGTCGGGGGTGGAGAGTCGGCTGCGCAGGCTCATGGGTTCAGCTCCTCCCGGTCATTCGTCGGTGGTCCGTTTCCGGGTCAGTTGTCGGTGGGCATGGTGGCGTGGCGGGTCACGGTGTAGGGGCCGAAGAGGGGGATGACGCCGGGGACCGTGACCTGGACTGTGGCGGTGGTGACGTCGGTGTCTTGAGCGGGCGGTGGCACGTTCGGGTTGAGCCAGCCGCTCACGGCGGCATGTCCGGCCGCCGAGCCGTCGCCGCCCTGCGAGGCGACCCGTGCCGCCGCCCGCGCCCCCGTCCCCGCCTGGTTGATCCCGTATCCGATGAGGCCGAGCTGGATGGCGGCCATTCCGATGACGAGCAGGATGGGCAGGAAACCGGCGAACTCCAGCATGGAGACGCCCCGGTCCTCGCGGAGCCGGCGCCTCAGCCACCGTAAGGGCCTCATCCGTTGTTCCCCTCCAGCGCGGCGCCCGCGTTCCCCTTCACGCGCCACCCGGCGTCGAAGCCGGGGAAGAACAGGGGCACTTTGACGTCGACGGTGGCCTTCATGACCGAGCCCGCCGGGCCGCAGTCGATGGTGGCGCCCTGCCAGGAACCGGGCAGGTGTTTGCTTCCGGCGGCCGCGCACGCGCCCTGATAGTCCCCGTGGTTGACGGCGTACGCCGCCGTCGCCGCCCGCGCCGCCTCGTCCGCCGCGTTCCCGGCCAGCGAGTACGAGTAGCCGTACAGCACGCACTGCCACAGGATCGTCATCACGACGAGCAGGATGGGGAACATGCCGGCGAATTCGAGGGTGACCGCGCCCCGGTCGCCGCCCTTGCGCCGCAGGGCCAGTGCGCCCCGGTCCGAGGAGGCCTTGCGGCGCCTTCCGCCGCCCCCGCCGGTCTCCTGGGCGACCACGAGCCCGAGTTCCCCCGCCAGCGCCCACAGCGCCTGCTTGACCGTCGAGCGGGTGTCCAGGTCCTGGAGGCGCCCCGCGTCGACGACGGACTGGAGTTCCTTGAAGGCGGCGGGGACGGGGGTGCGGGCGACCTTGGTGCCGGTGACGCGTTCGACGAGGGAGGGCTGGATCTCCGTACCGCGGGCGAAACGGTTGACGACCGTGGTCGTCTCCTCCGCCTTGCGGATCTGGAGGCGGTCCCACATGCGGACCATGCGTTTGGCGGCGCGCACGGCGACCACGTCGGGGGTGACGAGGAGGAGGGCCCGGTCGGCCATCTCGACGGCCGCGGCGGTCGCGGAGTTCATCTGGGCGCCGCAGTCGACGACCACGATGTCGTGGCGGGAGCGCAGGGCGGACAGGACCTGGCGGGTCACCCGGTCGGTGACCTCCTCACCGCGTTCGCCCTCGGCCGGGGCCAGCAGCAGGCCCACTCCGCTGTCGTGGGTGTAGACGGCGTCCTGGAGGACGCGGGGGTTGATGTCGCTGATTCCGGCGAGGTCGGCGATCGACCGCCGGAACTGGACGTCCAGGTACGAGGCCACGTCCCCGGACTGGAGGTCGAGGTCCACCAGCGCGACGCTGCGCCCCGACGCCTGGGCGGCGAGGGCGAGTTCGACGGCGGTGACCGTCGCTCCGACGCCGCCCTTCGCCCCGGTGACCGTGACGACGGTGCCGCCGGGGCCCGCGTACAGGTCGGGCGTGCCGCTGCCGAGGTGGCGGCGCATGCCGAGCGACCACCCGGCGGCGGCCTGGACGCGTTCGGCGAGGGCGTCGTAGCCCAGCGGGAGGCCGATGATGCCGCGGGCGCCGGAGTCCATGGCGGCGGTGAGGACACCGGCGCTGGTGTCCGCGGTGATGAAGACGACGCCGATCGCGGGGAAGCGCATGACGACGTCTCGGATCAGGTCCAACGCCGGTACGGGACCTATGCGTTCGTGGACCAGGACCACTTCGGGCAGTTCGTCGAGGGACTCGGCGGCGAGCCGCGCCAGGGTGTCGAGGAGCGCCGTCGAGTCGGGGACGGGCGGGGCCGGCTCGGCGTCCGCGAGCTGGCTCAGCAAGGTGGCGAGCGCGCGGGCCGAGTCGACGTCACTGACGGCCGGGAGGATACGGATGGTCATCGGCGCTGCCCCGTAGTCGTCGGCCCCGTAGTCGTCGCACTCGTGGTCGTCGGCCTCGTAGTCGCCGCACTCGTAGTGATTGACCCCGTAGTCGTCTGCCTCGTGCGGGGCCATCGGCGCAGCCCCGTGGGGATGGACCTCATGCGCGGCCTCCTACTTGTCCTCGTCGAGGGTGTACGTACGGTCGCCGGGGGCGACGGTCGCGTCGGAGCCGCCCGCGACCAGGGCGAGGCGGACGTGTTCGGCGAACGACTCGGCGTACGCGACGCGTTGGGCGTCCGCGGTGTCGAGCGCGAAGGTGATGGGGACGGCCTGGGTGGCGCTGTTGCGCCGGTCGTTGCTGGACTGGCCTGGGTCGAGGGCGGTGAGTTTGCCGACGTCGATGACGCGGGCGTTCGCCACGATGACCTTGGACTGGTCCTTCTGTTTGTCGTTCTCGGCCTTGAAGGTGGCGTAGATGTTGACCCTGGAGCCCGGGTCGATCTTTCCGGCCACACCGGTCGCCGCGTCGATCATGATCGCGATCTCCTGCTGGCCCGCCGCCAGCGCCGGCCGGTCCACGATCATGTCGGTCTGGAGCAGGGAGCCCTTCTGGAGCTGGGTGACGGCGATCTTCCCGCGGATCTGACCGAGGTTCGTGACCGCCGTGCTCGACAGCCAGCGCTTGGGCATCGAGACCCTCTGGAACTGGTCGGCGGACAGCTCCTTGTAGGGCGCGATGTCGTCCTTCAGGCGGTACGCCGCCACCTCCGGGCCGACCTTGGAGTTCACGTCGCGGATCACCGAGAGCACTCCGGCGAAGGCGCCCAGGGCGCACAGGACCGAGAGGACCAGCAGGATGACGCCGCGGCGCTGGCGTGAGTTCATGACGCGGACAACCTCGATCGTGGGGCGGGGACGGCGGGGTCGAGCGGTCGTGCCTGGTGCTCTTCACGTGTACTGCGGATGCTCACGTTGCGCCTCGGGGCAGAGCGCGTACTGAGGATGCTGCCCGCACCGTGGCCGCCGGAAGCTCGGGAGGCGGGGGCAGCGGCGCGGCACAGAACCCGCAGCGGTCACCGATGAGTTCGAGGCCGCACCAGTGGCACTCCTCCCGGCGGACGGACGACACGAGCTGGTAGAGCACGGAGACGTCGTACAGACCGGCGGCGAACTCGGCGAGCTTGGTGGTGCCCCACCAGCGCGCCGACTCCTGCGGCAGCGGCACGGTCGCGACGCCCTGCACACGCCAGGCGGGCGCGAGGGTCGCGGTGACCCAGTCGGAGGGCGGCTGGCCCGCGGCGACGAGCAGCCGGGTGCCGAACTCGGGCCCGGTCAGCTCGTCCTGTCCGATCCGGGCCAGCTGCGGGCGTGGATGGGACAGGACGGCGAACTGGGCGCCCGGCACCCATGACTTGGCGTGCGACTTCAGCGTCACCGGGACCCGGTCGAGCTTGGCGACCGAGCCGAGCAGGGCGCCGGCGTAGATGTAGTGGGCGAGCAGCCGGGCGGCGGAGGCGAGCACGCCCGGGCTGAAGTCGCAGACCGACAACTGCCGCAACTGCTGGGCCAGCAACGCCACTCCGAGCGGTGGCAGGTCGATGCCGAGCAGGGCGATGCGGTCACTCTCCAGGACGGAGCGGACGGTGTGCAGCCGCCGGGTGACCGCGTCCTCGACCGAGGCCGGGTAGAGCGAGATGACGTACCCGTGCTGCTCGATGAGGGCGTGCATGCCCGTGAGGGAGCTTTCGAGACTGCCGAGGGGCTGGACCACGGCGGGTGGGGTCTGCCGGTCGTGCGGCGGGAGCACCAGATCGGGACTGGTGACGGCTATCGCGGTCGGCACGCTGCACACACCCCGTTCGCTGTGGCGGGGTGGTCGACCACCGCCTCAGATGGCCCCTGTGACGTCCTCTTGCATCAGCACCATATCCACGGCATGGCCGCCTCAACACCGAATCTTCCAGATCAACTCACGGAAGGTACGGCCTTGATCAACGGAGAGTGAGACGAATATGCCACAAGTCGCCCACCCCGTGGGCTCGTTGAGACGACCACCCGCCCCCGTCACCCACCAGAGGTCTTGACAACCCAATTGGTCTGGACCAACTTGTACGCCAGCAACGTCCGACGGTGGCCACCGTTCCGCACCCCCCTTCTCCCCCTCTCCTCCCTCCCCCTCTCCTCCCCTCACCGGAGGTCCCAGTGGACCGCGTCATACGTATGCCCCGACCGCCCCGACGGAGATGGGCGGGCGTCCTGGCCGCCGCCGTCACCGCCTCCGTCCTCTCCCTCACCGGTCTGGCCGGCCAGGCCCAGGCCGCGGACGTCAACAACGCCAAGAACGGCGGCTACGAGTCGGGCCTGAGCAACTGGACCTGTACGGCGGGCAGCGGTACGACCGTCTCCTCGCCGGTGCACGGTGGCTCGGCCGCGCTCAAGGGCACGCCCGCCGGGCAGGACAACGCCCAATGCACCCAGGCCGTCGCGGTCAAGCCCAACTCGACGTACACGCTGAGTGCGTGGCTGCAGGGCGGGTACGCCTATCTGGGCGTGACGGGCACCGGCACCACGGACGTCTCGACCTGGACCCCCGACTCCGCCTCCTGGAAACAGCTCTCGACCACCTTCACCACGGGCGCGTCAACGACCTCGGTGACGGTGTACACGCACGGGTGGTACGGCCAGGCCCCGTACTACGCCGACGACCTCTCGGTCTTCGGGCCCGACGGCGGCGGAGGCGGCGACCCGGCCCCCACGGTCCCGGCGGCACCCACCGGTCTGACGGTCTCCTCCACCACGTCCTCCTCCGTCTCCCTCTCCTGGAACACCGTGTCGGGCGCGACGGGCTACAACGTCTACCAGGCCGGTACGAAGGTCCAGTCGACGACGGGAACATCGGCGACCGTCTCGTCCCTCGCGGCCTCCACCTCGTACTCCTTCCAGGTCACGGCGACGAACGCGGCGGGTGAGTCGGCGAAGTCGACGGCGGTGACGGGCACGACGACCGCGTCCTCGGGCGGCGGGGGCGGTGGCTCCCTGCCCAAGCACGCCGTCACGGGCTACTGGCAGAACTTCAACAACGGCGCGACGGTCCAGAAGATCTCCGCCGTGCAGTCGCAGTACGACATCATCGCGGTGGCGTTCGCGGACGCGACGGGCACGCCGGGCGCGGTGACCTTCAACCTCGACTCGGCCGGGCTCGGCGGCTACACGGTCGACCAGTTCAAGGCGGACATCAAGGCCAAGCAGGCCGCGGGCAAGAAGGTCGTCATCTCCATCGGCGGCCAGAACGGCACGGTGTCGATCAGCGACTCCACGTCCGCGACGAACTTCGCGAACTCCGTCTACTCCCTCATGCAGACGTACGGCTTCGACGGCGTCGACATCGACCTGGAGAACGGCCTCAACGCGACGTACATGACGCAGGCCCTGCGGTCCCTCTCCTCGAAGGCGGGCTCGTCTCTCATCATCACGATGGCCCCGCAGACGATCGACATGCAGTCCACGTCGAACACGTACTTCCAGACCGCCCTGAACATCAAGGACATCCTGACGGTCGTCAACATGCAGTACTACAACAGCGGTTCGATGCTGGGCTGCGACGGCAAGGTCTACAGCCAGGGCTCGGTCGACTTCCTCACCGCCCTCGCCTGCATCCAGCTCCAGGGCGGCCTGGCCCCCTCCCAGGTGGGCCTGGGCCTCCCGGCCTCGACGAGCGGCGCGGGCAGCGGCTATGTGTCTCCGACGGTGGTGAACAACGCCTTGGACTGCCTGGCCAAGGGCACCAACTGCGGTTCCTTCAAGCCCTCCAAGACCTACCCGGACCTGCGCGGCGCCATGACCTGGTCGACGAACTGGGACGCGGCGGCGGGCAACGCGTGGTCGAACTCGGTGGGGGCGCACGTGCACGCGCTCGGCTGACGCATCTGTCACCACGCCCCCTGAACACGGCCCGCCCCACCCGGACCAGTCACCGCATCCCGGCTTGTTGCCAGGTGCGAACGGTCTCGGCGGTGGCGGGCCGCGTTGTTCCGGCGACCTGGCCTGGGTCGGCAGAGTCCTGGCCGGTGAGGGATTCCGCAGGGCCCCTTCGGCCGGCTGAAGGGCTGCTGAAGGCCTGCTGGACAAAAGCGTCACCATCAGATCGCGGGCCGCGGCCCGAACCTGCGAGGGTGTTCGCCATGGATTCTGAGCCGGGTGACGCTCCGGCGCGCCATGACGACCCAGGGGGCTGGTTGGCCCAGTACGCGGGACGAATGCTTGTGGTCTGCCCGCAGTGCGGCGGCCGTGCGCTCGTGGCGCCTCGGCCCGGTCTTCCCGCACCCAGGTATTTCAGCGAGCTTTTGTTCCAGCCACGCCGTCTGGCCTGCGGAGGGTGCGGTGCCGTCGTCGGCTGGGAACCCGAGGTGCGGGGCGCCGGTCTGGTCGGCGCGGTACTGGGCGGTAGTGAGGATCCGTTCTTCTGGCAGCCCCTTTGGCTGCAGACCCGCTGCGTCGGCCACGTCCTGTGGGCCTACAACGAGGAGCACATCGACGGACTTTCGGCCTACGTCGGTGCGCGGTTGCGCGAGCGGGGCGGGGCGCGGCCGACGATGGCGATGTTCGCGCGGCTGCCACCGTGGATGAAGAGGTCGGACAATCGCTCCGAGGTCCTGGCCGGCCTGGAGACGCTGCGAGCGCTGGCCAAGCGGTCAGCACCTGCCGACCGATCGGACGCCGCACATGAGCGCGGTGACCGTCCCCGCCTGCACGGGAGCATGTACTTCCGGGGCGGCCCGTATGAGGGCAGGCCTTGAATTCCCTGGTCACAGCCGCTCTTCGGCGGCCGCGACCAACTCGCAAGGAGGAAGAGGAGGAGGGGAGGATGTGGGGCTCGTTCTGTTGATGTCCCGCTTCTCTTCCTCTGATACCGATCGTCGCCCAAGGATGCGCTCACCCCGCACCCTCGGTCGAGTCGTCACGCGGGGCGGGGGGCGCTCGACTGTGAGCCGTACGCCGCCGCGCTCGCCCGCGGCAGCGTCGCCCACATCCGCGTCCCCCCGCCCGGCTCCCGCGACTCCCCGAAGCCCCAGTCGCCGTCGCAGGCCCGGCATACACAGGCCAGGACGCGCAGGGCCGCGCGGCGGCGGGCGTCGCAGGCGGCAGCCAGGCGGGGGTGGGTGTGGCGCGGGTGACGGTCGTAGACGATCACGCGGAAGGCGCCACCCCGGTAGCGGAGCGACAGGTAGAAGTCGGGGGATTCGGTGAACTGACACGCGGCCGCGGTCAGTTCACCGACCGCCTGCAGCGCCGCGTCCATGATGTCGCGCAGATCGTGCGCCGCGAGGAACGCGCGCGTGGCCGCTCGCGCGAGCGTCGGGCTGGCCAGCGCCGCCGGGAGGGTGAGGCTGTACGCGAGGGTTTCGGGGCTGGGCCGGGTGGGGTCGGCGGGGTAGGCGGTCGCGAGGGGGCATGGGGACATCGGTCCTCCTGGGGGGAGGGCAGCGGTGGCCTGTCGCGGGCAGGGGCCTGCGGTGCACTTCCAACTGCCGTCGGTGCCGGGTGCGTTACTCAACGTAGGGGGAATGGTGGTTACATTGCCACCTCAGTAGAGAAATTGACCCATACGTGGTCCATCGACGGTCAGTAGCGGCAGACTGCTGCCGAGCCGCGCGAGAGGGAGGCCATGCCACCGAGGACGACACCCACGGAGCGTCAGAAGCGTCTGGGCGCCGAGCTGCGCAAGATGCGGACGGCGGCGGGAATGACCGCAGACCATGCCGCCGGGCTGCTCGGACTCGACCGGGCGAAGATCTCCAACGTAGAGACGGGTATCCGTACCATCAGCCCAGAGCGGCTGCGCACCCTGGCCTGCAACTGCGACTGCTCGGACCCGGCGTACGTGGAGGCGCTGGTGGCCATGGCTCAGCCCAGCGGTCGTGGCTGGTGGGAGCGCTACCGGGGCTCCCTTCCCTCCAGCCTGCTGGACATCGCGGAGTTGGAGTCATACGCGGTCAGGATGCGCACGGCCCACACCATCCATGTTCCGGGGGTACTGCAGACCAGCGATCACGCTCTCGAACTCTTCAGGGCCGTGCTGCCACCGCTGCCCGAGCGCGAGGTCGCCCTGCGACTCGCCTACCGAGTGGAGCGGCAGCAAGTACTGGAAGGCGAGAACCCGCCCGAGTACGTCGGCCTGGTGCACGAGGCCGTGCTGCGCATGCAGTTCGGTGGCCGCAAGGTGGCCCGCGCCCAGCTGGAGCACCTGCTCAGTCTGTCGGAGCGGCCGCCGATCCATCTCCTGGTCATCCCCTTCGCCGCAGGGACGTTCCCCGGCGCCGGCAACACGGTCAACTACCTGGCAGCGTCCGTGCCGCAGCTCGACACCGTCCAGGTCGACAACTCCCACGGCCCGGAATTCCTCGGCGGGGCCGCGCAGTTGGCCAAGTACCGTGCGCACTTGGACTGGATGGAACGCATGGCCCTCTCCCCAGAGGCATCACGCGACTTCATCCGCGACATCGCCAACAGTCTGTGAGGAGACGCCCGATGGACAACATCACCTGGGAGGACGCGTTCTGCGGCGAAGGAGCCAGCTGCTTCCGCCTCGGCACCGACCCCGACGGCAACGCCTACATCGCCATAGCCGGCGCCGAAGACACCTACCTCACCGACACCCGCGAAGCGCTCCGCACCATGATCCTCGACATCAAGGCGGGCAGGGCCGACCATCTCCTCTGAGCCGGCGGACGGCTACCCCATCGGCCGGTAGTACCCCAGCACCCACGCCAGCTGTGCGAACCACCCACGCAACAACTCCCGCGGCTTCGCGTTCACCACGCACTCGTAGACCCTGCCGTCGAGGTGGACCACGGCGACCATCAGGGCCTTGCCGTTGGGGCTCGCCTTGTAGTGGACGCTGCGGATCTCGGGCCAGGGGAAGTCGACCGTGATGTCGTACATCTCGAAGGCCACACCCGACGCGTCGACAACGACCGAGTTGTGCTTGTCGACCGCCAGGAACTCCGGGCCGGGCGCCGAGGGCCGGGACGGCTGCGGGGCGTACTGCGGCGGGGGCGGGCCGAAGCCCGGCGGGGTGGAAGGGGGCGGCTGGTCTGTCACTCCGGCAACCTATCCCTGCGTACGCGCACCCCCTACGTGGAGGGCCCCTGTGGGCCGCATTTGAACCTTCTTTCCGTCGGCTGAAACATTTCCGGGGGGCCGGCGCATCAATGGAGTGAAGGCGGCGGTACCAAAGACACGGGGGCGGGATGAGGCAGGTCCGGGGGGACGAGTACGCCGAGTTCGCGGCGGCGCGAGCGGGGCATCTCTACCGTTCGGCCTGTCTGCTCACCGGCGGGGACACGCATCTCGCCGAGGATCTGGTGCAGGAGACCCTCGGTCGCCTGTACGTCCGCTGGTACCGGGTCTCCCGCGTCGGCAACCCCGCCGGGTACGCCCAGACCGTCCTCACCCGTACCTTCCTCGCCCACCGGCGGCGCCTCAGCAGCCGGGAACGCGCCACGGACGCCTTCCCCGACCTTCCCGACCCGCGCGCGGCCGACACCGACACGCCCCTGCGGCTGACCCTGGTCGAGGCACTCGGCCGGCTGTCCGCCAAGGACCGGGCCGTGGTCGTGCTGCGCTACTGGGAGGACCGCAGCATCGAGGAGACCGCCGAGGCCATGAACGTCAGCTCGGCCGCCGTACGCACCCGCTGCACCCGCGCGCTCGCCCGGCTGCGGCTGCTTCTCGGGGACGCCCTCGGCGAGCACGCCAGACCCTGACGCCGACCCGGCGCCGACGACCGTACCGAGACTTCCGACCCACAGCTCCGACCCACAGCTCCGACAGACAGCCCTTACGGAGAGCAGAGAGGGTGATTCGCCATGCCCGTTGACGACCGCGACCACGAACACGACCAGGACCAGGACCAGGACCACGGCTACGAGGACCGTTTCGAGGAACGGCTCGGCGAGGCCCTGCACCAGGCAGGTGGCGCCTACGAGACCGACCGGCGCGCCCTGGTGGCCGCCGGCGAGACGCGCGGCCACCGACTGCTGCTGAGGCGCAGAGCCGCCGTCGTGGGGGGCCTGGCCTCGGTCGCGCTCGTGGGCCTCGGCGGGGCACTCCTCGTACCGGGGGGCGACGACGGGCGGCAGTCCGTGGCCACCGGCGCGAAGTCCCCCACCGCTTCGGCCGCCCCCAAGACGTCGTACACCGGCGACGAACTGGTCGGCATCCTCGAGAAGCTGCTCCCGCGGGGCGAGTTCGGATCGGCGGAAGCACGCGGCACTCACGAACAGCTGCCGCCGTACGCACAGGTCGTCTACAACGACGGCAAGGGCAAGGCGGCCATCGCCGTCGGCTTCAACCGGGTCCTGCCGGGCAGCGAGCAGGCCCGCCAGACCGTCGGGTGTCCGGACAAGGTCTCGACACCGTACGACAGTTGCGTCGTGACCAGGCTGCCCGACGGCTCGGCGCTCAAGCTCTTCCAGGGTTACGAGTACCCGGACCGCCGCGCGGACACGAAGCTGTGGACGGCGGACCTCGTCACCCCCAAGGGCCAGCACGTAAGCGTGAGTGAATGGAACGCCGCGGCCGAGAAGGGCGCGCCGGTCAGCAGGGCCGAACCCCCGCTGTCCACGGCGCGGTTGAAGACACTCGCCACGGCCGGCGCGTGGCTGGGCGTCGTCGACGCGATCCCGGTGGACCCCAAGGCCCCGACGGCGGCGCCCGCACAGCCCTCGGGCATCGACGGCGGCGCGGTCGCTTCCACACTCGTCTCGCTGCTCCCCAAGGGCGTCAAGGTGGTCGCCAAGAGCGGCCCGGACAGCGGGTACGCCTATGTCGTCCTCGACGACGGCAAGGGCAGGAGCCTGGTCCAGATCAACGTGCAGCCGAACATGTCGGACGTCGAGCACCAGCTCTTCGGGGCGGACGCCGAGACGCTGGCCGACGGCACGAAGGTCGTCACGCACAAGGAACCGGGCGAGAAGGGCGGCGCCGGCGTCGTCATGTGGACCGCCGACACCATCAGGACCGACGGGTTCCGCGTGGTGGTCAGCGCCTTCAACTCCGGCAGCCAGGAGACGGCCGCGACGCGCACCGCCCCCGCGCTCACGACGAAGCAGCTCCGGGCGATCGCCCTCAGCGCGAAGTGGCGCGGCCTGGGCTGAGTTCCCTCACCTCTCTCACGACTCGGATCGGACCCCGTCGGGCAGACCTGCCGGCGGGGCCCGCCGCATGTCCGGTTTCCGCCACCGGCCCTTTATCGACTCTTGACCTGCCCATGCCAAACACTCACCATGAGCGCCACACCCGCACTCCGTACGTCGCACTGGTTCCACCCCCCACACTCCGCCAAGGAGACTTCATGCGACTTCACAGACGCGGCAGGCGCACCATCACCCTCGCGACCCTGCTCGCGCTCGCCCTCGCCGCCCCGATCACCGCCACCGCCACCCACGCCACGGCGACCGGAGCGAAGGCCCCCGCGCCCTCGTCCGACGACATCCGCCAGTACGAGATCCACCAGCGCACCACCCCGGTGACCCGCACCGCCATCCAGCGGACCGGTGTCACCGTGGACGAGGCCGACGAGGAGACCGTCGTCGTCTCGGGCCGCGCCGACCAGGTCGAAAAGCTGCGCCAACTCGGCTACGAGGTCTCCCTGTTGGGGTCCGCCCCGAACCGGTCCAACGGCGCCGGTGACGTCCGCCTCCTCGACTTCCCCTCGGCCGACGCGAAGTACCACAACTACGCCGAGATGAACACGGAGATCGACCAGCGGCTCGCGGCCTACCCGAACATCATGAGCAAGCAGGTGATCGGGAAGTCGTACCAGGGCCGGGACATCGTCGCCATCAAGGTCAGCGACAACGTGGCCACCGACGAAAACGAGCCCGAGGTCCTCCTCACCTTCCACCAGCACGCCCGCGAGCACCTGACCGTCGAGATGGCGCTGTATCTGCTGCGCGAGCTCGGGGCGGGGTACGGCAGCGACTCCCGGGTCACCAACATGGTGAACAACCGCGAGATCTGGATCGTCCCCGACCTCAATCCGGACGGCGGCGAGTACGACATCGCGACCGGCTCCTACCGCTCGTGGCGCAAGAACCGCCAGCCCAACTCCGGTTCCTCGTACGTCGGTACGGACCTCAACCGCAACTGGAACTACAAGTGGGGCTGCTGCGGCGGCTCGTCCGGCTCCACGTCCTCCGAGACCTACCGCGGCGCCTCCGCCGAGTCCGCGCCCGAGGTGAAGGTCGTCGCCGACTTCGTGCGCGGCCGGGTCGTCGGCGGGAAGCAGCAGATCAAGGCAGGCATCGACTTCCACACGTACAGCGAACTCGTGCTGTGGCCCTTCGGGTACACCACCGCCGACACCGCGACCGGCATGACCGCGGACGACGCCGCCGCGTTCAAGGCCGTCGGCCAGAAGATGGCGGCCAGCAACGGGTACACCCCGGAGCAGTCCAGCGACCTGTACATCACCGACGGGTCGATCGACGACTATCTCTGGGGCTCCCAGAAGATCTTCGACTACACCTTCGAGATGTATCCGACGTCCAGTTCCGGTGGTGGGTTCTACCCGCCCGACGAGGTCATCGAGCGGGAGACCTCGCGGAACCGGGACGCGGTGTTGCAGTTGCTGGAGAACGCGGACTGCATGTACCGGTCGATCGGGAAGGCGACGCAGTACTGCAGCTAGGAGTGGGACAGACCGGTGGGTGGGGAACTGCGGGCCGGATGTGGCTGGGCGCAGTTCCCCGCGCCCCTACGGGGCGCTCTCCTCACCGTCTTCGAAGTAGGCGTCCAGGACCGCGTCCAGCTGGTCCTCCCACTCCTTGAAGCGGGCCCGGGCCGTCGCCTCGATCTCGATCGGGTACCAGCGGCGGTCCGGGGTGTGCACCGTGATGGTGAACCGCTTCCCGAACCGGGGCGACTCCGTCTCGACGGCGCCGATCTCGTCCCAGCGGAACTCCGCCTCCTGGTCGTCCAGGCGCAGGTGTACGCCGCTGTGGTCGGCCTTGATCGAGGCGCGCCGGTCGGACGCCTCGAACACCGGCCCGTCCGGGTCGGGTTCGGGGGCGGCCTCCTCCTCGGAGGCGTCCTCGGCGGGCGCCTCGTCGGAGACCTCGTCCTCGGGGGCGGCGTCCTCGACGACCGCCTCCTCGGACCCGGCCTCCTCGGACCCGGCCGCCTTGGGGGCGGTCTCCTCGGACTCGGCCTCCTCGACGGCCGCGTCCTCCGGCCCCGCCTTCGCGGGTGACGTGAGCCCGGGGATGTACGCCGGGTTCACCGCGGCGGCGTCCAGGGGCTGGCTCTTCGAACCTATGCGCTGCTCCACAGCGGGCAGTATGGTCGAAGATCCTGTGTCGGACACAGCCAGCCCCCAAGTTGGCAACGCGACTGTTGTACGAAGACGCCCCGTACCTACACGAACAGGCTCACCACCGCCGCCACCGCGAAGCCCGCCACCGACAGCACCGACTCCAGGACCGTCCAGGTCTTGAGGGTGTCCCGTTCGGAGATGCCGAAGTACTTCGCGACCATCCAGAAGCCGCCGTCGTTGACGTGCGAGGCGAAGATGGAGCCCGCCGAGATCGCCATGATGACCAGGGCGACGAAGGCCTGGGAGTGGTCGCCCTCGGTCAGCAGCGGGGCCACGATGCCGGCCGTGGTGACGATGGCGACCGTGGCCGAGCCCTGGGCGACGCGCAGGACCAGGGAGATGAGGTAGGCGAGGACGATCACCGGCAGGCCGACGTCGTTGAAGGTGTCGGAGAGGGCTTGGGCGACCCCGCTGCCCTTGAGGACCGCGCCGAAGACCCCGCCCGCGCCGACCACGAGCAGAATGTTGCCGACCGGCTTCAGCGAGGCCGTGGACACCGTCTCCAGCGACTTGCGGGACCAGCCGCGGCGGATGCCGAGCAGGTAGTACGCCAGCAGCAGCGCGATCGTCAGCGCGACGAAGGGGTGCCCGAAGAACTCGATGACCGAGCGGCCCGTGGAGGGGTCGAAGGCGATCGAGGAGAAGGTCGCGAGCAGGATCAGCACCAGCGGCGTACCGATGATGGCCAGGACCGTGCCGAGCGGCACCGGCTTCTCCTGCGGCGCGACCCCGGCGGCCCGCTGCTCCTCGACCAGCGCGGCCCTCGCCTCGTCGGCGGCCTCGGCCATGTCCTGCGGTACGGGGACGAAGATCCGCCTGCCGATCCACGCGGACCAGGCCCAGGCTGCGAGGACGGCGGGAATGCCGCAGACGATGCCCATGAGGATGACCCAGCCGAGCTGCACGTGGAGCAGTCCCGCGGCGGCGACCGGGCCCGGGTGCGGCGGCAGGAACGCGTGGGTCATGGAGAGGCCCGCGAGCAGGGGCAGGCAGTAGAGCAGGATCGACTTGCCGCCGCGCTTGGCTGCCGCGTACACGATCGGCGCGAGGACGAAGATGCCGACGTCGAAGAAGACCGGGATGCCGAAGATGAGGCCGGTGAGGCCCATGGCGAGGGGCGCTCGCTCCTCGCCGAAGAGGTTCAGCAGCCGGGACGCCAACACCTCGGCCCCGCCGCTGACTTCGAGGATCGCGCCGAGCATCGTGCCGAGCCCGATGATGATCGCGATGTGGCCGAGGGTGCCGCCCATGCCGGACTCGATGAGGGAGACGGCGTCGGAGCGCTGGACCGTGCCGAAGAGTTCGGTGACGGAGAGACCGGCCGCGAGGCCGACGGCTATGGAGACCGCGAGCAGCGCCACGAAGGGCTGGAGTCTCGCCTTGATGATCAGGACGAGGAGCAGGGCGATGCCGAGCGCGGCGACGGTCAGCAGACCGGCGGTGCCGTGGATGAGGGCGATCAGGCCGCCGGTGTGGGGTGGGACCGGTGGTGCGGTGGTGGCGGCGAGCAGGGGCATGGGCGAGGACATGAGCGAGGACATGGGCGGGGGACCTCTGCAGTCGGGTAAGTGGGGCATGCGGCTTTCGGGCAGGGGGGATCACGGCACGGCGTCCCATGAGGGTGAACGCCGTGCCGTGATGACGTACGGGGTGCGGGAGTGGGAGGGGGTCGCTCAGCCCAGTACGGCGAGCGCGTCGATCTCGACGAGGAGGCCGGCCGGCAGGCCGACGTAGACCGTGGTGCGGGCGGCGGGGGGCGCGGTGAGGCCCTGCTCCTCGAAATAGGTGTTGTAGATCTGGTTCATCTCGGCGAAGTGGTCGACGTCCGTGAGGTAGACGCGGATCATCATCGCGTCGTCCCAGCTCGCGCCGCCCTCTTCGAGGATCGCCTGGACGTTGGCGAGGGTCTGGAGGGTCTGTTCACGCAGGGTGGGACCGGCGGGCGTGGGCGGCTTTCCCTCCTCGGCCGGGAGGAAGCCGACCTGTCCGGCGACCTGGAGGATGTTCCCTTTCTTCACGCCGTGCGAGAACTTCGCGGGCGGCGTGGTGTGGGTCTTGGGGGTGAGGGCGGTCTTCTCGGTCATGGACGTCGGGAACTCTCTTCCTTGGCTGGGGGCTTGCCGGAGTACTCGTGGCTGATGGCGTCGGCGGTCCGGCGCACCAGCGGGAGCAGGGTGAGGAGTTCGTCGGCGGTGACGACGACGTTCGGCGCGGAGACCGACATCGCGGCGACGACGCGTCCGTCGGCGCCGCGGATGGGGGCCGCGACGCAGTTGATGGACTCCTCGTGGCCACCGAGGTCGGTGGCCCAGCCCTGTTCGCGCACCGTGCCCAGCTCCTTGAGGAAGGCAGGCGCGTTGGGGGTCGAACGGGCCGTGTACATGGGGTAGTCGAGCTTGTCCGCGAGGGCGCGGCGCTCGGGCTCGGGGAGATCGGCGAGGAGGAGTTTGGCGACGGCGGCGACCGTGATGGCGACCGGCTTCCCGATCCGCGAGTACATGCGCACCGGGTAGCGGCTCTCCACCTTGTCGATGTAGAGGACCTCGTTCTCCTCGTACACCGCGAGGTGGACGGTGTGCCCACAGGTCTCGTTGAGCCGTACGAGATGGGGGTGGGCGATCTCGCGGACGTCGAGGTTCTCGACGGCTTCCTGGGCGAGGGCGAAGAGGCGGGCGCCGAGGCGGTAGCGCTGGTCGGACTGGCGGTAGACGAGGCCGTGCTCGTGCAGGGTGCGCAGGAGGCGGAGCGCGGTGGACTTGTGGACGCCGAGGCGGTCGGCGACCTGGCCGAGGTCGGCGGGGCCCTCGGCGAGCAGCGGCAGGATGCTCAGCGCTCGGTCGACGGTCTGGCTCATGGGGTAGGTACCTCCTCCTGGGCCCGCGTGACGGCTTCGGTCCAGCCGGGGCCGAGTCGAAGTGTCCCCCACGCGTCGTCGTCCAGAGCGGCCAGCCGGTCGGCGTGGTCGCGGGAGGGGGGCGCGGCGAGGTCGCCGTGGACGGTGAGGGCGGCGGCGGCCATGAGGTGGCCGTGCCGGAGCCGGTCCCGGGCGGGCAGTGCGCGCAGGGTGGCGGAGAGGAACCCGGCGGCGAAGGCGTCGCCCGCGCCGACGGCCGCGATCACGTCGACGTTCAGGGCGCGTACGAACGTCGCGGTGTCGGGGGCGTCCGGGCCGGCCCCCGAAGCCGCGCGGCCCGCCGCGGCCCTCTCGAACACGGTCGCCCCGTCCCCGCCCTGCTTGACGACGAGGACGTCCGGTTCCGGCAGCGCGTCTCGGATCGCCCGCGCCCCGGACAGCCCCCAGGCCGCGCGGGCCTCGTCGTCCCCGACGAACACGATGTCCGCGCCGCGCGCGAGGTCGAGCAGGACGCGCGGTCCGTCGTCGTCGCGCCACAACCCGGCGCGGTGGTTGACGTCGAAGGAGACGAGGGGGCGCCTCGCGCGAGGCGCGGTGAGTTCGCGCATCAGGCCGAGGCAGTCCTCGGACAGCGCGGCGGTGATGCCGGAGAGGTGGAGCACCCGTCCCGCGCGGACGGCGTCCAGGTCCATGGCGTCCGCCGCCATCGCCGAGGCGGCGGATCCGGCCCGGTAGTAGGCGACCTCGTGGGCGTCGCTCGCCCGGTCGCCCGCCGTGCGGAAGTAGATGCCCGTCGGGCGCGCGGGGTCCCGTCGTACGGCGGAGGTGTCGACGCCGTACGCGGCGATCGCCTCGACGAGGTGGTCGCCGAACCCGTCGGTGCCGACCCGGCCGACCCAGCGCGCGGTGTGCCCGGCCGCGGCGAGCACGCACGCCACGTTCGACTCGGCGCCGCCGATCCCCCGCTCGAACGACGGCACATCGGCGAGGCGCCCCGGCCGGGTGGGCACAAACGTGACCATGGACTCGCCGAGCGCCACGACGTCGACAACGGTGGGGGGCACGATGACGGGGGCTCCTCGCTCTCGCGGTCGACGGTGACGCAGCCGCACCGTTGACCCTGCGTTGGCTGGGATGTTAGACAGCAGTAAGCGACATACGCAATGACCGTTGCACATGATGCAACACGTCATGCAACACCCTTGAAGGGAAGGCTCATGACCGCCTCCGAAGCCGCCGCCCGCCTCGCGGCCGCCCGCGTCGACCACCGCTTCAAGGGCCTCCCCCCGGACGCCGAGGGTCTGACCGTCGGCGAGCTGGCCGCCCAGCGCCGCGATCTCTTCACCGGCGGCTTCACCACCCCCGTCCTCGCCCTGTCCGCCGAGCGCCTGACGCACAACCTCGAACTGATGGAGACGTACGCCGTCCGCCACGGCCTCGCCTTCGCCCCGCACGGCAAGACCTCGATGGCCCCCCAGCTGTTCTGGCGGCAGATCGAGCACGGCGCCTGGGGCATCACCCTCGCCGTGCCCCACCAGGTGCGTGTGGCGCGGGAGTTCGGGATCGAGCGGATCTTCCTCGCGAACGAACTCGTCGACGCGGCGGCGCTGCGCTGGATCGCGTCCGAGCTGGCGGCCGACCCGGACTTCCGCTTCGTCTGTTACGTCGACTCGGTGCGCGGGGTCGAGCTGATGGACGCGGCGCTGCACGGCTCCACCCGTCCGGTGGACGTGGTCGTCGAGCTCGCCGCCGGCGACGGGGCCCGCACCGGTGTGCGTACGGAGGCGGAGTGCGCGGCGGTCGCGGACGCGGTGGCCGCGACGCGGACCCTGCGGCTGGTCGGCGTGGCGGGTTACGAGGGCGAGGTCCCGGGGGCGGACCCCGAGCGCGTGCACGCCTGGCTGCGGCGGCTGACCGCGCTGGCGGTGGACTTCGACAAGGCGGGCCGGTTCGAAGGAGTGGCGGAGATCGTCGTCAGCGCGGGCGGCAGCGCCTGGTTCGACGCCGTCGCGGACGTCTTCTCCGAGCTCCCCGACCTCTCCCTGCCCATACTGAAGCTGCTGCGCTCGGGCGCGTACGTCTCGCACGACGACGGCCACTACCGGCGGCTGACCCCGTTCACCCGGGTCCCCGAGGAGGGCGCGCTGCACCCCGCGTTCCGCCTCTGGGCCCAGGTCGTCTCCCGGCCCTCCCCCGAGCAGGCCTTCGTCAACGCGGGAAAGCGGGACGCGGCGTACGACCTCGATCTGCCCGAGGCCCAGGTGGTGCGGCGGGACGGTGCCGAGCGGCCGGCGACGGGTCTGACGGTGACCGCGCTCTCCGACCAGCACGCGTGGCTGAGCACGGACCAGGAGGCGGATGTGGAGGTCGGGGACTGGGTGGGCCTCGGGCTCTCCCACCCCTGCACGTCCTTCGACAAGTGGCAGCTGATTCCGCTGGTGGAGGCGGACGGCACGGTCGTGGACTACGTCCGTACGTTCTTCTGAGACGTTCTTCTGAGACGTCTTGTGAGAGTCCGTTGTGACGAATGTTTCCTGGAGGCCCCTGTGATGGATCTCGTCATCCGCGACGCGGAGGTCGTCGACGGCACCGGGGGCCCCTCGTACCGGGCCGACGTGGGCATCGAGGGCGGCAGGATCACCACCGTGCTCAAGGAGGGGGCGGCGGCCGGCTGTCTGCGGCCGGTCGCCCGGCGGGTCCTGGACGCCGAGGGCCTGGCCCTCTCCCCCGGTTTCATCGACATGCACGCCCACAGCGACCTGGCCCTCCTGCGCGACCCGGACCACAGCGCGAAGGCGGCCCAGGGGGTGACGCTGGAAGTCATCGGCCAGGACGGGCTGTCGTACGCGCCGGTCGACGACCGCACCCTCGCGGAGGTCAGGTCCACGATCACCGGCTGGAACGGAGCGGGTGACGACATCGACTTCGGCTGGCGTTCGGTGGGCGAGTACCTGGACCGGCTCGACCACGGCTTCGATGGCGGGGGCATCGCGGTGAACGCCGCGTATCTGATCCCGCAGGGCACCGTCCGGATGCTCGCCGTCGGCTGGGACGACCGCCCCGCGACGGCGCGGGAGCTGGAGCGGATGCGGCGGCTGGTGGCCGACGGGATGCGGGAGGGCGCCGTCGGCATGTCCTCCGGCCTCACCTACACCCCCGGCATGTACGCCCAGGACGCCGAACTCACCGAGCTGTGCCGGGTGGTGGCGGAGTACGGCGGCTACTACTGCCCGCACCACCGCTCGTACGGGGCGGGCGCCCTGGCGGCGTACGAGGAGATGGTGGCCCTCACCCGCGAGGCGGGCTGCCCGCTCCACCTCGCCCACGCCACCATGAACTTCGGCGTCAACGAGGGCAGGGCCCCGGAGCTGCTGGCCCTGCTGGACGACGCCCTCGCCGCGGGCGCGGACATCAGCCTCGACACGTACCCCTACACCCCCGGCTGCACCACGCTCGTGGCGATGCTGCCGAGCTGGGCGAGCGAGGGCGGCCCGGAGGCGATCCTCACGCGCCTGAAGGACGAGGAGACGGCCGAGCGCATCCGGCACCACATGGAGGTGACCGGGGCCGACGGCTGCCACGGCGTGCCCATCGAGTGGGACACGATCGAGATCTCGGGAGTCACCGACCCGGCGCTCGCGTCGTACGTCGCCAGCACGGTCCGGCAGTCCGCCGACCGCCTCGGCGAGAGCCCCTGGACGACCGCCCGCCGCCTCCTCCTCGACGACCGGCTGGGCCCGACGATCCTCCAGCACGTCGGCCACGAGGAGAACGTCCGCGCGATCATGCGGCACCGTGTGCACACCGGCGGTTCGGACGGCATCCTTCGCGGCGACAAGCCGCACCCGCGCGCGTACGGCACGTTCCCGCGGTATCTGGGGAAGTACGTACGGGAGTTGGGCGTCCTCTCCCTGGAGGAGTGCGTCGCCCATCTCACCGGCCGCCCGGCCGCCCGGCTGCGGCTGCCCGACCGCGGCCTGGTCCGCGAGGGGTACCGCGCCGACCTGGTCCTCTTCGACCCGGCCACGGTCGCGGCCGGCTCGACGTTCGAGGACCCGCGCAGACTCCCCACGGGCATCCCGTACGTCCTGATCGACGGCCGGTTCGTGATCGAGGACGGACGGCGCACGGACGTCCTGGCGGGGCGGGCGGTCCGCCGGACTCCCCGGTGACCGCCCGCCGCCGCGCAGGGGTCACGGCTTGGGCAGGGTGCACCCGCTCGCGTTCAGGCTGAGCTTGTTGCCGGTCGTGAAGCACGCCGGGATCTGGTAGGTCTCCTCGGCGTAGTTGATGCCCGGGTGAATCGTGACGTTGCCGCTCGCGTCGACCTCGCAGGGGTTGTTCACCGTGCAGGTCTCGCCGTCCTCGTTACCGGTGTTGTTGACGGCGACGACCTTGCCGGTGGACTGGTCGATGACCGGCGAGCCCGAGGTGCCGCCGATGGTGTTGCAGGCGGAGGTGTAGCGGATGGAGTCCTTCCAGGTCCAGTCGCCCTCCTTGAGGCGGTACGCGAACCCGTCGATGCTGCAGTTGTAGAGCCGCTTCCAGTAACCGGAGGCGACCGTGATGGCGGTGCCGACGGTCGGGTGCGTGTCCTGCACGGTCAGCGCGCTGATGCCGTACGAGTTCCTGATCGTCGTGTAGGTGCTGGTGAGCTGGTAGATCGTGACGTCCGTGTCGGTCATCGTCGAGTACGCGACCTTGCTGGCCCGCAGGGTCGCCACCCGGGTGCCGGCGGAGTTGAGCAGGCCGAAGGTACGGCTGGACGCCTGGTCGACGATCACTTCACCGGGTTCCGGGAAGCCCGTCTCCAGGCAGTGGCCGTTGGAGAGCACGAGCGCCGGGTCGCTGTCCGCGGAGTTGGGGAAGCGGATGACGGAGCCGGAGCAGTTGCTGAGCGCGACGGTCCCGGCGAGGCTGACGGCCTGGAGGGTCGGCGCCGCCCCCTTCGTGTCCGCCTTGGCCGCGGACGTGGACGCTGACGTGGATGCGGACGCCGCCGCGGGTGCGGGTGCCGCGACCGCGGGTGCCACGCCCGCCCCGGTGATCACCAGGGCGAAGAGCGCGGCGACGAGAGGCTTTCTCATGTGGGGGTCCCCTCTTGCGACTTGGGCGACCGGAGATCTTCCGGCCACTGCCAGTTTTGTCATGCGCATTGTCAATCGAGGGGACGGGAGGGACAAGGAGCGGTTTCCGGCCATGGGCATGCCGGAGTGACGGGACGGGGCGTTTCGCATACGCGGGCGAGCGGGCGGGGTGAAACCCACCGCGGGGTCTGCCGTGGCCCGGACAGAACCCGTGGGACCGGCGGCTACTTCGGCCGCTTGGTCGCGCCTTGGCCGTGGCCGGGGTTGCCGTTGCCGGCACCGCGACCCGTGGTCGCGGTCGCAGTCGCGGTCGCAGTCGCGGTCGCGGTCGTCGTGGTCGCGGTGGGGCTGATGGCGGGGGTGGCGGAGGCCCCGGCCGACGGGGACCGCGACGCCGTCGCGGACGGCGTCGCCGAGGTGGACGCGGACGCGCCCGGAGAGGTCCGGTCGGCGCTAGCGCCGGAGGCGGCGGGCGAGTCGCCCGGCGTCGCCTCCGCTTCACCGGCGGTCGAGCCACCCGCGGACGCGGTCGACTCCGGGGACGTGGACGTGGACGTACCCCGGCCGTCACCGTCGCTCCGCCCCGAGGGCGAGGAGCCCCCGGACGACCTGGAGTCGAACAGTCCCACGACCACCGCTCCGAGGACGACCGCGCACACCGCGCCGCCGGCCACCGCCACCCGCCGCCGCGGGAGCCGCTCCCGGCGGCGGCGCCGCGAGCCGTCACGGCGGCCGGCCCCGGCACGCGCCACGGCTCCGTCGCCGCCCGTCCCCGCACCCGGCCCGCCGTCATCGGCCGTGCCCGCACCCGGCCCGTCGTACGCGTCCTGCCAGCCGTGTGCCGCCGCCGGGTCCGCGTACGCCTCGTACGCCACAGGCGCCTCGCCGTCGCCACTCGGGAGGTACACCCGCGGCTCGGCCTCGGTCTCACCGTTCTGCCAGGACATGGGCGCGGATTCTAAGGACCGCAAGGGCTTACGGCACAACAGGGGGAAGAAAGTGACCCAAAACGCCACGTCTCACGTGGTGGAAAACACCCCCCGCCGAGCGTTACGCGGCCGTAAGCTCACCGTCATGCAGGTGATCCAGTCGACCAAGCTCGCCAACGTCTGTTACGAGATCCGGGGCCCGGTGCTCGAGGAGGCGATGCGGCTGGAAGCGGCGGGGCATCGGATCCTCAAGCTGAACACCGGCAACCCGGCCGCGTTCGGATTCGAGTGCCCGCCCGAGATCCTCGAGGACATCCTCCGGAACGTGTCGACGGCGCACGGCTACGGCGACGCGAAGGGCCTGCTCGCCGCCCGCCGCGCCGTCGTGATGCACAACCAGACCCTCGGCATCGAGACCGACGTCGAGCACGTCTTCATCGGCAACGGCGTGTCCGAGCTGATCGTGATGGCGATGCAGGGGCTGCTGGACGATGGCGACGAGGTCCTCGTACCGGCGCCGGACTACCCGCTGTGGACCGCCGCCGTGTCCCTGTCCGGCGGCACCGCCGTGCACTACCACTGCGACGAGCAGTCGGACTGGATGCCCGACCTCGCGGACGTGGAGCGCAAGGTCACCGACCGCACCAAGGCGATCGTCATCATCAACCCGAACAACCCGACGGGCGCGGTGTACGACGAGGCGATGCTGCGCGGGCTCACCGACATCGCCCGCCGCCACAACCTCCTGGTCTGCTCGGACGAGATCTACGACAAGATCCTCTACGACGACGCCACGCACACCCCGACCGCCTCGGTCGCGCCCGACCTGCTCACCCTCACCTTCAACGGCATGTCGAAGGCGTACCGGGTGGCGGGCTACCGGGTCGGCTGGATGTCGATCTCCGGCCCCCGCGCGCACGCCGACTCCTACATCGAGGGCCTGACGATCCTCGCGAACATGCGCCTGTGCGCGAACATGCCAGGTCAGCACGGCGTGGTCGCGGCGCTCAGCGGGCGGCAGACCATCAACGACCTGGTGCTGCCCGGCGGCCGGCTGAAGGAGCAGCGGGACGTCGCCTACGAGCTGCTGACCCAGATCCCGGGCGTGAGCTGCGTGAAGCCCAAGGGCGCGCTGTATCTCTTCCCGCGGCTCGACCCGAAGGTCTTCAAGATCAAGGACGACCGCCGGATGGTCCTCGACCTGCTCCGCCGCGAGAAGATCATGGTCGTCCAGGGGACCGGCTTCAACTGGCCCGAGCCGGACCACTTCCGGGTGGTCACCCTGCCGAGCGTGGGCGATCTGACCGACGCGGTGACCCGGATCGGGAACTTCCTGGACGGTTACAGCCAGCCGTGACGCTCACCCTGCGTACGCGGGGCGACAAGATGTGCGACATGGCTCAACTTTAGACGAAATCCAAGCTAGGATGGCTTCCTGGAAGAGCACAGGAGGCCGTCCCCATGTACGAACCGATCCGCACCAAGTCGGTCCACACGACGGCCGGTACCCCCTCCGACTTTCCCCACCGGTCGCGCGAGGAGGAGCTGGACATCCAGCTCGCCGGACACCTCGCGGCGCTCCTCGCGGTGACCGACGAGATCCGCGCGATCGGGCCGTCCGCCGACCTGGACGCGGCGGCCGAGCGGCTCACCGAGCAGGTGGCGCGGCTGCGGGGCGGAGCGGCGCCGGTCCGCGCGTCGTCGGCCGCCGCCGAGCGCGAGCCGCGCGTCGTCGCGCTCCACCAGCGGGCCCACGCCCTCGCCGGCCGTGCCCTCGTCGTCGCCGCGTCCCGCGCGGACACCGCGGCCGCGATCCTGGCCGCCGAGCGCATGGACGCCCACGCCCCGGCCGCCGAACCCCGCGAACTCGCGGCTCGCTGAGAGCCCGCGTCCGAGCCCCCGGGCTCCCCTGTACGGCCCCGGTCCGCGCGCACCCGCAGCGACGTGCGGACCGGGTGCCACACACCCCACCGGTCAGCCGAGGGCGGTGGCCGTCGTCTGCAACCCCAGCGTCGCGAGCAGCGCCAGCTGCTGTGCCGCCTCCGTGCCCGGCGCCGCCGAGCAGACCGTGATCCGCAGGTCCCCGCCCGGCACCGCGAGCGTGTCGCAGTCCAGGACGATCAACCCCACCTCGGGATGGTGGACCGTCTTGGTGTCGGCCGTGTGGAACCCGACCGCGTGGGAGGCCCACAGCTCACGGAACGGCTCGCTTTCCCGCCGTAGATCCGCGATCAGCGAGCGCAGCCCCCGGTCGTCGGGATAGCGGACGGTGGCGGACCGCAGATCCGACACCAGGGCCGTGCGCAGCCGCCGCTCCTGCTCCGGGGTGTGCGTGGTCCGGCTGGGCAGACCCGTGAACTGCCGCCACACGTAGTTGCGTTCGCGCCCACGCCGGCCGGACGGGTCCCCCGCCAGCGCGGCCCACAGCGGGTTCCACGAGATGAGGTTGTACGCCGCGTCGTGCACCCCGATCGGGGAGTGGTCCAGCTGGTCCAGGAGGCGCCGCACGCTCGGCGGGATGTGCTGCGAGATGTGCCCGGCCGCGGGCGGGGCATGCCCGGCCACCCGGTAGAGGTGGTCGCGCTCGGGCTCCGACAGGCGCAGGGCGCGGGCGAGCGCGCCGACGACCTGGTCGGAAGGGGAGGTGGCCCGGCCCTGTTCGAGGCGGGTGACGTAGTCCACCGAGACTCCGGCGAGCTGCGCCAGCTCCTCCCTGCGCAGTCCGGGCGCCCGCCGTGCGCCGCCCCGCGGCAGCCCGGCCTCCTGGGGTGTGGTCCGGTCGCGCCAGTACCGCAGCGCGGTACCGAGCTCTCCGTGCTCACGAAGGTCCCGGTGATCACGGTGATCCCGATGGTCCTGAAGGTCTCGTTGGCTCACCCCTCCATGGTGCTCCCCCGCCGTCACCACAGCCTGGTACTGCCGGTCCCCCCGACGGACGGCTCGAAGCGACCGTTCCGGTTGCATACCGGGATCGGTCGGACACCCTCCGTTCATCCGGCGCGACCGGGAACGTTGGGTTCCGGGAGCACTCTCCTCGGTGTGAGACGCATCGCGGGAATCGTCCTGGCGGTCCTGCTGATCGGCGGCGTGGTAGCAGCCGTCGTCGGGGGCCGCGAAGGTCAGGACAAGGGCACGGCAACGAAGACCGTGCAAGGAGTGATCGGATCGGAGAAGGCGGAGTTCTTCGCCGATCCCGACGTGGTGAAGGCCCTGGCTGCCAAGGGCTTCACCGTGAAGACGGAGACCTCCGGGTCCTGGGCCATGGACGGCCTGGACCTCAAGGGGTACGACTTCGCCTTCCCCTCCAGCCAGGCCCCGGCCGACGAGCTGGCCGCCAAGTTCCACGTACGGCAGCCGCTGCCGCGCCCGTTCTACTCGCCCCTCGTGGTCGTCGCGCACCGCAGCGCCGCCGAGGTCCTGGCGGCGAACGGGCTCGCGACCGTCGGCAAGGGCGCCGGCACGCTCAAGATGGCCGCCTACCTCAAGGCCGCCGGGCAGGACCGGACCTGGCAACAGCTCAAGGGGGCCGCGGCGCACGGCGAGTTGACCGGCACGCTCTTCATCGCCAGCACCGATCCGAACACCTCCAACTCCGGCGCGCTCTACCTCGCCGCCGCCTCGTACGTCGCGGACGGCGGCCGGGTCGCGTCCGACAGCGCCGCCGTCGGACGCACCGCGCCCCTCATGCACAAGCTCGTCGGTGTCCAGGGTGCTCAGCAGTCCAGCACGGACGCGGCGTTCCGTGACTTCATCAGCGGGGCCGGGAACCCGCTCGTGCTCGTGTACGAGTCGCAGGTCGCCGCGCTGCTCAACCAGGGCCAGGACGTCGGTGACCTCACCGTCCTCTACCCGGACACCACGGCGAACAGCGACCACACCGTCGTACCGCTCACTCCCGAGGGCCGCGCGCTCGGTGAACTCCTCAGCAGTGACCCGACCCTGCGCAGGCTCGCCGTCAGGCACGGGTTCCGGCCGCAGGGCGCGACCGGGGAGTTCACGGCGGCCACCGCCGCCCACGCCACCTATCTCAACCAGAAGCTGACCGGCGTCCGGCAGGCGCCCGTGCCCGCCTACAAGGTGCTGCACGAGATGGCGCGCCGGGCCGGGAACCAGGGGGAAAGCAAGTGACGACCGAAGACACCTTCACCCTCACACCGCCCGAGGCCGTCGCGCCCGTGCCCCGTGAGAAGGCGGGCGGGCTGGTGCCCGTCGACCCGTCCGTGCGGGACGAGATGGCCCGCCGGGCCGCCGAGTACGTCGGTGGGCTCACCGCCCTCGACGCCCGCTCGCCCGAGTTCGCGGGCAAGGTCGGAGAGATCGCGGGCCTGGGCGCGAGCGAGATGCGGGGCGCCGCCGCGCAGTCCAACCGCATGCTGGAGCGCACCCTGCGCAGCCTGCCCGACAAGGGCGGGGACGCCCAGTCGCACGTGGCGGGCTCGCTGGTCGAACTCCGCCGTGTGGTCGAGGACCTGGACCCGCGGGACCTGCCCGCGAGCAAGGGGCGGAAGTTCCTGTCCAAGCTGCCCGGCGGCAACAAGCTGCGTGACCACGTCGCCAAGTACGCCTCCTCGCAGGCCACTCTGAACAAGATCGTGGGCTCGCTGCGCGGCGGCCAGGACGAACTGCGCCGCGACAACGCCGCGTTGCAGACGGAGCGCGTCCGGCTCTGGGAGACGATGGGCAAGCTCCAGGAGTACGTCGTCCTCACCCAGGCCCTGGACACCGCGGTCGAGGGGCACATCGCCGCCGCCGAGGCCGTGGACCCCGCGCAGGCCGACACCCTGCGCGCCGACGTGCTCTTCCCCGTCCGGCAGAAGCACCAGGACCTGCTGACCCAGCTCGCGGTGTGCGCGCAGGGCTATCTGGCCATGGACGTGGTCCGGCGCAACAACGACGAGCTCATCAAGGGCGTCGACCGCGCCGCCACCACCACGGTGTCCGCACTGCGCATCTCCGTGATGCTGGCCTCCGCCCTGGACAACCAGCGCAAGGTCGTCGACCAGGTCAACGCGCTGCGCGGCACGACCGAGGACCTGATCCGCGGCAACGCCGAGATGCTCGCCACCCAGAGCGGGGAGATCCAGCGCATCGCCGCCGACCCGGCCGTCGGCGCGGAGACCCTGCGCACCGCCTTCCAGCAGATCTACCGCACGCTCGACGCCATCGACACCTACAAGGTGCAGGCGACCGAGTCCATGGCCGCGACAGTCGACTCCCTCACCTCGGAACTCCGGCACGCGAGCGCCTACTTGGAGCGCAGCCGCTCGCGGGGCGCCCTGGAAGGAGGCTCCGCGTGAGACGTCGTACGGCCTGTGCCCTCGTGTCCCTGCTCGCCGTCACGGCCACCGCCGCGGTCACCGGCTGCACGGCGCAGGACCAGAAGCAGCACTCCGACAGCAACGCCCCCGAGCCCGGGACCCTGCGCGTCCTCGCCTCCAGCGAGCTCAGCGACATGGCGCCGATCCTCGAGCAGGTCCGCAAGGACACCGGTATCAAGGTCCGCCCCACCTACATGGGCACCCTCTCCGCCGTCGACCTGCTCGCGAAGGGGAAGGTGGACGGCGCCTACGACGCGCTGTGGCTGTCGTCCGACGACTATCTGCGGCTGCGCCCCGAGGCGGCGAAGGAGGTCGTCTCGGAGACGCCGATCATGTCGAGCCCGGTGGCGATCGGAGTGAAGCCCGCGACCGTGAGCGCGCTGGGCTGGAAGCCGCAGGACGTGACCTGGTCGCAGGTCGAGACGGCGGTCGCGGACGGGAAGCTGACGTACGGCATGACGGACCCGGCCCGCTCCAACTCCGGTTTCTCCACGCTGATCTCGGTGGCCTCGGGGTTGTCCGGGGCGCAGTCGGCGCTCACCGAGGCGGACGTGGCGAAGGCGACCGGGCGCCTGAAGGAGTTCTTCAAGGGGCAGAAGCTGACGTCGGGGTCCTCGGGCTGGCTGGCGACGGCGTACGAGCGGCGTGGCACCGTGGACGCCCTGCTCAACTACGAGTCGGTCCTCAAGGGCATGAAGGGGCTCACGGTCATCCGCCCGCGCGACGGCGTGGTGACCGCCGACTACCCGCTCTCCTCGCTCGCCTCCTCCAGCAGGGACACCCGCGAGAGTGTCCGCCGCCTCACCGAGGCGCTGCGCGCTCCGGCCGTGCAGCGGGAGATCACGCGGCAGACGCGGCGCCGCCCGGTCGTCGCCTCCGTCGCCCCGGCGGCCGGCCTCGACACCGGCCGCCGGCGTGAGCTCCCCTTCCCCGGCAGCCGGTCCGTCGCCGACCATCTCCTGGACTCCTACGAGAACAAGCTCCGCCGGCCCTCCCGGACCGTCTACGTCCTCGACACCTCCGGCTCGATGGGCGGCGGCCGGCTCGACCGGCTGAAGAAGGCGCTCACCGGGCTGACGGGCGGCTTCCGCGACCGCGAGGAGGTGACGCTGATGCCGTTCGGCTCGAAGGTCAAGAGCGTCCACACGCACGTGGTGCGGCCCGAGGACCCGGGGGCCGGTCTGGACGGCATCCGCAAGGACACCGAGGCTCTCAGCGCCTCCGGCGACACCGCGATCTACACGTCGCTGGAGAAGGCGTACGAGCATCTGGGCGCGGGCGGCGACACGTTCACGTCGATCGTGCTGATGACGGACGGCGAGAACACGAGCGGCGCCGATCCCGAGGACTTCGACGGCTTCTACGGCCGGCTGCCGGACGGGCAGAAGGAGATCCCGGTCTTCCCGATCCTGTTCGGCGACTCCGACCGGGGCGAGCTCCAGCACATCGCCGAGCTGACCGGCGGCCGGCTCTTCGACGCCCGCAAGGGTTCGCTCGACGGCGCCTTCGAGGAGATCCGTGGCTACCAATAGGAACCCCCTGAGGTATCTGGAGTCCCGCAAGAACCTCACCGGCAGCGCCTGCGGGCTCGCCGGTCTGGCCCTCACCTTCGCGGGGGTCGCGGGCCCGTACTGGCCCGTTGTCGTCGCGGGGCTGTACGGGGCGGGTGCCCTGATCGCCCCGCCGGAGCGCCCGCCGCTGCCGGACTTCCCCGACCCCTCGGCCCAACTGGAGGAGCTGCGGGGTGACTTCGGCCGCCTGCGGGAGTATCTGGGCGGTGTGGAACTGCCCCCGGCGGCAGCGGGCCGGCTCACCGAGCTGACCGAGCTTCTGACCGCGCTGCTCGATCCCGGCTGGGTGGCCGAGGTGCTCGCGCGGGACCCGGAGGGCGTGCACGCGCTGTCCCGTGCCGTACGGCAGGACATCCCCGAGGCCGTCGACACCTTCGTACGGACCCGGTGGTGGACCCGGCTGGCGCCCGGTGCCGAAACACCGGAACGCCACCTGGAGCGCCAGCTCACCCTGCTGCACGAGGAGGCGGACCGGCTCGCGGTGGCCCTGCGGGAGGTCGAGGCCCGGCGCCAGGAGTCGCACACGCGCTATCTGGAGGACCGCGGCCGTTCGCAGTGATCAACCACCCCGGCCCGCACCACCAGCTTCACGAGCAGAGGCCGGGGCCCGCACGGCGTTGTGCGGGCCCCGGCCTTGCGGGGTTGCTGTCACCGCGGCCGGTCGTAGCGACGTCGCAGGTCAGGGCAAGTCGGACCGGCCGCGGAGATCTGTGCCGGGGCTAGCCCAGGCGCTGCACCAGCGCGCGGTACTCGTCCCACAGTTCCTTCGGGGTGTGCTCGCCGAAGGTGTTGAGGTGCTCGGGCACGAGCGCCGCCTCCTCGCGCCACACGTCCTTGTCGACGGTGAGCAGGAAGTCGAGATCGGCCTCGGAGAGGTCGAGCCCCTTGGTGTCGAGTGCTCCCTTGGCCGGCAGGACGCCGATGGGAGTCTCGACGCCCTCGGCCCTGCCGTCGAGGCGGTCCACGATCCACTTCAGGACGCGGCTGTTCTCACCGAAGCCCGGCCACACGAACTTGCCCGCGTCGTTCTTGCGGAACCAGTTCACGTAGTAGATCTTCGGAAGCTTCGCCTGGTCCTTGTCCTTGGCGACGTCGATCCAGTGCCCCATGTAGTCGCCCATGTTGTAGCCGCAGAACGGCAGCATGGCGAAGGGGTCGCGGCGCAGCTCGCCGACCTTGCCCTCGGCGGCGGCGGTCTTCTCGGAGGCCACGTTGGCGCCGAGGAAGACGCCGTGGTTCCAGTCGAAGGACTCGGTCACCAGCGGTACGGCGGTGGCGCGGCGTCCGCCGAAGAGGATCGCCGAGATCGGCACGCCCTTGGGGTCCTCCCACTCGGGCGCGATGATCGGGCACTGCGAGGCGGGGACGGTGAAGCGGGCGTTGGGGTGGGCGGCGGGCGTACCGGACTCCGGCGTCCAGTCGTTGCCCTTCCAGTCGGTCAGGTGGGCCGGAGTCTCCTCCGTCATGCCCTCCCACCAGATGTCGTTGTCGTCGGTGAGCGCGACGTTGGTGAAGACGGAGTTGCCCCACAGCGTCTTCATCGCGTTGGCGTTGGTGTGCTCGCCGGTGCCGGGCGCGACGCCGAAGAATCCGGCCTCGGGGTTGATCGCGTACAGCCGGCCGTCCTCGCCGAACCGCATCCACGCGATGTCGTCGCCGATCGTCTCGACGGTCCAGCCGGAGACAGTGGGCTCCAGCATGGCGAGGTTGGTCTTGCCGCAGGCGCTCGGGAAGGCGGCGGCGACGTACTTGGACTCACCCTGCGGCGGGGTCAGCTTCAGGATGAGCATGTGCTCGGCGAGCCAGCCCTCGTCACGCGCCATGACGGACGCGATGCGCAGGGCGTAGCACTTCTTGCCGAGCAGCGCGTTGCCGCCGTAGCCGGAGCCGTACGACCAGATCTCGCGGGACTCGGGGAAGTGCGAGATGTACTTGGTGGAGTTGCACGGCCACGGCACGTCCGCCTCGCCCTCGGCCAGCGGCGCTCCGAGCGTGTGCACAGCACGCACGAAGAAGCCGTCGGTGCCGAGCTCGTCGAGGACGGGCTGTCCCATGCGGGTCATGGTGCGCATGGACACGGCGACGTAGGCGGAGTCGGTGATCTCGACGCCGATCGCGGAGAGGTCGGAGCCGAGCGGGCCCATGCAGAACGGGACGACGTACATCGTCCGGCCCTTCATCGAGCCGCGGAAGACGCCCTTCTCCCCCGCGAATATCTCCCGCATCTCGGCGGGCGCCTTCCAGTGGTTGGTCGGGCCCGCGTCCTCCTCCTTCTCGGAGCAGATGAACGTTCGGTCCTCGACCCGCGCGACATCGGTCGGGTCGGAAGCGGCGTAGTAGGAATGCGGGCGCTTGATCGGATCAAGCTTCTTGAAGGTGCCCTTGTGAACGAGCTCCTCGCACAGGCGCTCGTACTCGGCCTCGGATCCGTCACACCAGACCACGTTGTCCGGCTGGGTCAGTTCTGCGATCTCGTTGACCCACGAGATCAGTGCCTTGTGCTGGGTGGGGACGGTGGAGGGAGCCGCGATGTCGCGCGCCACGATTGCTCCTAGATGAGGGGTTTTTTGTTGAGGCCCCGTGGGGGCTGCGACCCGGATGCTTCGGGGGTGTAGGACCCATGGCGCTCATCCGGTGCCGACCGCACTCATTTGATCATCCGACGGGTTCGCCCATATGTCCAGAGGGCCTCACACGTGAGCGGAGTGACCATCGCCACGTGTATCCGCGATTCTTTGCGTACACGTTGGGTTCGGCTGGAGGTTCTTTTGCGTCGGCGCCGCCTTGGGCCACGCTCGTGAGAACATGGCCACTCTTGGCTGTTCAGTGCGCCGTACTGACGCGTAACTTACGGTTCCGTAGGTAGGATTCCGCCTATGACTGCGCCCGTCCCCGACGCGCCCACGGACTCGCCGGCCGCAGGCCGCAGTCCCGAAGCGCTCTCTTCGTCGCATCCGGTCAAGCCCAAGCTCCGCGGCTGGCTGCACCTCGGCATGTTCCCCGCCGTCCTGATCTCCGGCCTGGTGCTCACCGCCCTGGCCAGTTCCACGCGGGCCCGCATCGCCTGCGGGATCTTCGTCCTGACGGCCTGCCTCCTGTTCGGAGTGAGCGCGCTCTACCACCGCGGCAACTGGAGCCCGCGGATGGACGGCGTGCTGCGCAGACTCGACCACGCCAACATCTTCCTGATCATCGCGGGCACCTACACACCGCTGACGATGCTGCTGCTCCCGGGCGCCAAGGGGCAGTGGCTCCTGTGGAGCATCTGGGCCGCCGCGGCGGCGGGCATCATCTTCCGGGTGTTCTGGGTCGGCGCCCCGCGCTGGCTCTACACCCCCTGCTACATAGCGATGGGCTGGGCGGCCGTCTTCTTCCTCCCGGACTTCATGCGCACGGGCGGCATCGCCGTGCTGGTCCTGGTGATCGTCGGCGGACTGCTCTACAGCGCGGGCGGCGTGATCTACGGGATCAAGCGCCCCAACCCCTCACCCAGCTGGTTCGGCTTCCACGAGGTCTTCCACTCCCTGACCCTCGCGGCGTTCGTCGTGCACTACGTGGGCATCTCGCTGGTGGCCTACCAGCACGGATAACGCACCTCCCCTTCTCCTTCATGGCCACGGCTTCCGAGCCGTGGCCATTTTGCGTATGCCTGACAGTAGATCCTTATTGACAGACACAACCTTTTGAGAGCTACTCTCATTTCATGGCTACTGTCACTCAGAACGCTGCACGGCGCGACCCGCGCCGCTGGTGGGCCCTCGGGGCCCTGGTCGCCAGCATGCTCACGCTCGGCTTCGACACGACGATCCTCAACGTGGCCCTGCCGACGATGGCGGGCGAACTCGGCGCCACCACCGGCCAGCAGCAGTGGATGGCGGACGCGTACGTGATCGTCTTCGCCGCGCTGATGCTCCCGGCGGGACTGCTCGGCGACCGGTTCGGGCGGCGGCGGATGCTGGTCGTCGGACTCGGGATCTTCCTCGCGGGTTCCGTGATGGGCTCCCTGGCCGGCGACGTGAACTGGGTCATCGCGGCCCGCACGGTGATGGGCCTCGGCGCCGCGCTGGTCATGCCACTCGCCCTGTCCGTGCTGCCCTCGCTCTTCGGACCCGGCGAGCGCACCAAGGCCGTCGGCATCATCTCCGCCGCCTCGTCGCTCGGCCTGCCGCTCGGCCCGATCATCGGCGGCTGGCTGCTCGACCACTTCTGGTGGGGCTCGGTCTTCCTGGTCAACGTCCCGATGGCCGCCCTCGGCATCGCCGCCTGCGTCTTCCTGCTGCCCGAGACCCGCGACCCCGCCTCCCCCAAGGTCGACACACTCTCCACGGCGTTCACGGCGGCCGGCCTCGGGGCCCTCATCTACGCGATCATCGAGGCACCCAGCCGCGGCTGGGGCGACCCGCTGATCGTGGGCATGCTCGCCGGGGCCGCCCTTCTGATCGCCGCCCTGGTGCTGCGCGAGCGGCGCGTGGAACGCCCCATGCTCGACATGTCGCTGCTCACCCACCGCGGGTTCCTGTTCAACACGATCGCGGCGACCCTGGTGATGTTCGTCCTGTCCGGCCTGCTGTTCGTGCTGCCGCCGTATCTCCAGGCGGTGCTCGGCCACGACGCCCTCGGTACCGGCGTCAGGCTGCTGCCCATGATGGGCGGTCTGATCATCGCGGCCCGGGCCGCACAGCCGGTCGTCGCCCGGTTCGGCTCCCGCGCGGTGGTCAGCGCGGGACTGGTGGTACTGGCCTTCGCCGCGCTGCTCGGCAGCCGTACGACCGTCGACTCGGGCTACGGCTTCACCGCGCTGTGGCTGTCGATCACCGGCTTCGGCTTCGGTTTCTCGGTCGTCCCCGCGATGGACGGCGCCCTGGGCGCCCTGCCCCGCGACCGGGCCGGCAGCGGCTCAGGGCTCCTCATGACGACGCGCCAGGTCGGCAGCGCGATCGGCATCGCCCTCCTCGGCAGCCTGCTGGCCAGCACCTTCCGGGACCGCCTCGACGTCACCGGGCTGCCCGCGAAGGCGGCCGACACCGCCGGGGAGTCCGTGGTCGCGGCGCACATCGTCGCCCAGAAAGCGGGCTCGGCCGACCTGGTGGCCTCCGCGAACAGCGCGTACGTCCACGGCATGGGCCTGGTCCTGCTGGTGTGCGGCATCGCGGCCCTGGTCACCGCCCTGCTGGCCGCGGCGTTCCTGCCGAACACCCCGGTCGCGCACGCCCCGAAGGCGGACGAGGACCCGGCCATGGCCACCGTTGTGGCGGATGCCGGACAATGAGCACCATGACGGCCGCACCCTCCCCCTTCAGCCCCGCCGACCGCCCTCAGCTGGGACTCCGCGAGCGGAAGAAGATCAAGACCCGCGAGGCGATCCGCACCGCGACGTACGCGCTGGTCGAGGAACAGGGGTACGACGCGACGACGATCGAGCAGATCGCCGAGCGCGCCGAGGTGTCGCCGTCGACGATCTTCCGCTACTTCCCCACCAAGGAGGACATCGTCCTCACGGACGAGTTCGACCCGCTCATCATGGAGGAACTGCGTGCCCGGCCCACCGACGAGCCGTGGATGGACACCCTCCGCTATGTGATGCAGAAGGCCATCCGGCTCGGCATCAAGGACGACCCCGAGGTGTCCCGGCTGCGCACCCAACTGATGGTCCAGGTCCCGGCGGTGCGCTCACGGATGATGGAGAGCATGTCGGTCACCGGCAACATGCTCTGCCAGGCGATCGGCGAACGCACCGGACGGGACCCCGACAGCCTGGAGGTGCGGGTCTACGCGATGGCGATCATCGGCGGCCTGATGGAGACCTCCCTGTACTGGGCGGAGAACGGCCACCGGGACGAGTTCTCGGATCTGGTGGACCGCACGATGGACGTCCTGGAACACGGCCTCCCCACCGAAAACCCCTGAGGCCAGGGCTCTGCGGCGTGACATCCTGACCGGGTGAACGGACCGGAGATCCATGTCGCCTTCGCCCCCGAGCTGGGGATGTTCGTACCGCACGGGCGGCGTTCGGGAGCCACGGCGGTCGCCACCGACGGCTCCTCCACCCTCGGGCATGTCGTCGAGTCGCTCGGCGTCCCGCTGACCGAGGTCGGCGCCCTCGTCGTGGACGGCCACGAAGTACCCGTCTCGCACATCCCGGCGGCCGGCGAGAGCGTCGGCGTACGGGCGGTCGAGCGCCCACAGCGGGTTCCCGGCGCCCCGCTCCGCTTCCTCCTCGACGTCCACCTCGGCACCCTCGCGCGCAGGCTGCGCCTCCTCGGAGTCGACGCGGCGTACGAGTCGACGGACATCGGCGACCCGGCCCTCGCCGCGCGCTCCGCCGCCGAACGGCGCGTGATGCTCAGCCGCGACCGGGGGCTGCTGCGCCGCCGCGAGCTGTGGGCGGGCGCGTTCATCTACAGCACCCGGCCCGATGACCAACTCCGCGACGTGCTGGGCCGGTTCACACCCGAGCTGAGGCCCTGGACGCGCTGCACCGCCTGCAACGGCCTGCTCAAGGAGGCCACGAAGGAGCAGGTCGTGGACCAGCTGGAAGGCGGCACCGAGCGGTCCTACGACGTGTTCGCGCAGTGCCAGGAGTGTGGGCGCGCCTACTGGAAGGGCGCGCACCACGACAGCCTGGAGACCATCGTGGAGCGCGCCCTCGCCGAGTTCGGGAACTGAGCGCCCAACGGCGTTTCAGATCCTCGGCTCCGCAGCTCCTAACGGCGTTTCAGATCCTTGGCCCCGCAGGCCACTCCGTCCTTGTTCGGGTCGAGGCCCAGCGGGTCGTCCTTGCCGTTGACCTTCAGGCGGCCGTAGTCGTTCGTCTTCAGCCAGGCGCAGCGCGAGGCCGTCGTCTTCTTGACGCCGTCCGGGAAGACGGTCGGCACGCAGACGTTGATCGTGCCGTAGTGCCGGTCGCAGCCGGAGATCGTCGTGCTGACCTTCTGCGAGGTCCGCTTCTTGCCGCCCTTGGTGACCGTGCCCTCGAGGGAGTCGGCGAAGGAGTGGACGTGCGCCGAGGCGGTGTCCGTGGCCAGGGCCGAGGGGCCCTGGAGGTGCACCCACTTGGCGACCGAGGGGACGCCGTTCGCGTCGACCGCGAAGAGCATGTACCAACCGGGCGGGGCCATGTCGGGGTTGCTCGTCACGTTCAGGTCGACGTTGTTGCCGTCCACGGACAGGGGCAGGTCCACGAAACGCTGGTTCGGGTCGGAGGAGTGCGTCACCGCGGCCGGGCGGATCAGCTCGGCCTTCACGACGGGCCGGTCGACCGTGATGCGCTGCGTGTCCCCGTACACCCACTCGTTGTCGATCACCGAGGTGATCGTCGGACGGGTGCCCTTGAGGAGGTAGGGCGGCGTGTAGATGGACACGTTGTGGTTCCAGGTGCCGTTGCCCGGGTTGTCGCCGGTGGCCATCACCCGGCCGTCGGGCAGCAGGAACGCGGAGGAGTGGTAGCCGCGCGCCTCGGGGTCGGCGGCCACCGGGGCGAAGGTGGCGGTCGCCGGGTCGAACATCGACGCCTCGAAGACCGGGTTGGCGCGGTTGTGCAGGCCGCCGCCCGTCTCCAGCACCTTGCCGTCCGGCAGGAGGACGGCGGAGACGTACATCTTGCCCTGGTTGCCGGTCTCGGCGACCTTGCCGTTGCCGAGGTCGACCGTGCCCTGCGGGATCCGCGGGCCGACGGTGTACGCCGGGTTCGCGGCCTTCAGGTCGATGATGTCGGTGAGCCGGTTCGCCTCCGGGTTGGAGTCGATGTTGCCGCCGCCGATCGTCAGCACCTTCTGGTCCTGGGCCGGGGGCAGCAGCACGCTCGCGGACTGGTCGCGCTCGTCCTTGCTCTGGAGCCCGGGGATCGCCGTGACGGTGTTCGCGTCGTAGTCGTAGATCGCCGAGCCCGTGCCGGGCGTGCCGTTGCCGAAGACATGGCTGCCCGAGTAGAAGAGCCGCCCGTCCTGCATCAGGATCATCGATGGGTACAGACCCCAGTACGACCAGGTCTGGTTGACCTGCGTGAACGGCAGCCACCGCTGCTGCGCCGCCGACCAGCGCTCGGCCGTCACCGACCCGGTGGAGTCCTCGCGCAGTCCGCCGAACGAGATGACGTCACCGTTGCCGAGCTCGGTGGCCGACGGATACCAGTGACCGTCGTTCAGGTCGTTCGTCTTGCTGTACGTCTCGGTGACCGGGTCGAAGATGTACGAGTCCTTGTACCCCTCGTAGCCGTGCCCGCCCGCGACCGGGAACGCCTTGTTGCCGCTCATCACCAGCACCCGCCCGTCGGCGAGCTGGACGTGACCCGAGCAGAACATGTCCTTCGGCGTGGGGATCACCTTGTACGTGCCGTTCACCGGGTCGTAGACCGCGCTGGTGAACGTGCCCGCGTCGAAGTTCTCCTCGCTGTTGCCTGACCCGGCGATCAGCAGCACCTTGCCGTTGTTGAGGACGACGGAGTGCATGGAGCGCACCGGGTTCTGCGTGGGCAGCACGTCCCAGCGGCCGTTCGCGCACTGGTCGGCGGTGCCGGTGCAGGTGGCGGGCGGGATCGGGTCGGAGACCTGTTCCATCGTGTAGTCGTCGGTGGTCGCCGAGCCGGTGCCGTACACCGAGACGCCCCAGGTGATGCGGTCGGTACCGGCCGGGACGGCGGGTGTGCGGACGCTCGCCTGCGTCCAGCTCGCCGCCATGTCCAGCGTCTTGAGGTCGGTCCAGTACTGCCAGCCCGCCGTGGTGTCGTGCCGGAAGAGGGTGATCGAGGTGTCGGGGGTGGTCGACTTGTACCAGAGGCCGAGGTCGTACTGCTTGCCCGCGGTGACCACCGGCGCGCAGGTCGCGGACTCCGTGATCAGGGCCTTGCGGTCGCCGTCGACGCGCCGGGTCAGCGTGACCTTCATGGCCTTGGAACCGGAGTGGGAGTCGGCGACGGTGGCGAAGGTGAAGTCGTTGTCGCCCCAGCCGGACTTCTCCCAGCAGTACGGCATGCCGTCCGTGCCGGCGGTCTCGAAGCCCGGGTTGGTGACGAGGTTGGCGGCGGAGGCGGGCTGGGGCGAGACGAGCAGCAGCCCGGCGGCCAGGCCCGCCACGGCGAGCAGTGCGGTTCTCCGTCTGGGTCGTGCCAGATATTTCACGCGGCTCTCCTTGTCGTGCGGCTCCCGCCCGCGGCCTCGCTGCTGCGGCGCGGCAGATAGACCAGCGCCTCGGTGCCCACGAAGCGCAGGACGAAGGTCATCACCAGGGCCAGCGCGGTGGCGGACAGGGCGCCCATCCCGAAGTGGCCGACGAACAGGGCGATCAGCGGGATGCGCAGCACCAGGTCGGCGTTGGCGAGCAGCACGAACCGGCCCACCCGGTCCCACCAGGTGCGGTGCCTGCGGCGCTCGCGGAACAGCAGATGCTCGATGAGCAGGAAGTTCCAGGCGACGCCGAGCTGGTTGGCGAGGATCTCGGCCGGTACGTAGTGCATGCCGGCGGCCGTGAGCGCGTACAGGCCGACCAGGTTCGGCAGGAAGCCGGTGGCGCCGATCAGGCCGAAGACCACCATCCGGGCGACCGGCGAGGCGGTGCGCAGCCCGACGAGGTGGCGCAGGAACCGGAAGCCCTCCTGCGCGGTCGACTTGGACTCGCCCGCGAACCGGTCCTGGAAGACGAAGGGCACCTCGGTGACCTGGCGGGGGCGGCTGCGGACGGCGAGTTCGAGGAGGATCTTGTAGCCGAGCGGCTGGAGGATCTCGGCGGTGACCGCGCTGCGGCGGATCGCGAAGAAGCCGCTCATCGGATCGCTGATGCCGCGCAGCCGGCGCGGGAAGAGCGTCTTGGTCAGCCAGGTCGCGCCGCGGGAGACGGCGATGCGGTAGCCGCCCGCGAGGCCCTCGCGGCTGCCGCCCTTGATGTACCGGCTGGCGACGACGAGGCCGGCGGCGGACCGCTCCCCCGAGGCCACCAACTCCGGTATCAGGGACGGCGGATGCTGGAGATCGCCGTCCATGACGACGATCCAGTCGGAGCTCGCCGCCTTCAGGCCCTCGACGACCGCACCACCGAGCCCGCCCACGGCTTCCTCGCGGTGCAGCACGGTCACCGGGAACGGGCAGTCCTGCGCCTCCTGGGAGATCACCTCGGGGGTGTCGTCCGTGGAGTCGTCCACGAAGACGACCTCGCAGGGCAGCCGGGAGGGCACCGACTCGGTGATCCGGCGCAGGAGTTCGCGGATGTTCGCGGACTCGTTGAAGGTCGGTACGACGATGGTGACGGCGCCGGGTTCAGGGACCTCGGACGCCCGTACGGCCGGATCGCCGAGCTCCCCGGGGACGGTGCTCTCGAAACTGCTCATCGACTGCCCCCGGACGTCGTCGTGGTCATGGTGTTTCCCGTGCTTTCGTCGATCTGCCGGATCTCGATCCGGTCGGCGCCCTTGCCGAAGGTGGCGACCGGAGTCGAGTGCTCGATGGCCGCCTTGACGTTGGGCAGGTCGACCGCGTCACGCCGCACCGTCGGGGAGGCGACGACGTAGTCGATGTCCTTCCAGCCGCGCGGCATCGTCCTGGTCACCGCGGGGTCGAGGTCCGCCTTGTAGAACCAGATGACGCCGAGCCCGGGGCGGTAGCCGTCATGGACCAGGTCGAGCCAGAGGGCATCATCGACGAGGACCCTGGTGTCGGCCGGGTTGCGCACCTCGGTCTTCAGCCAGGTGGCCGCCGCCCGGTAGGGGGCGTTGGCGTCGGCGGTCACGGCGGTGTGGTCGCCGTCGTACCAGCGCGGCAGCACGTAGAGCGCGGCGACCGCCACGAGCGCGGCCGCCGTCACCCGCCGTCCCCAGGTGACGTACGGCTTCTCCTCGTCGCTCCGCCACCTGCGCAGCACCAGATGGGCGAGGCTGGCGGCGCCTCCGGCGAGGACCAGCGCGAGGAACGGCAGCGCCTGGATGATGTACATCGCGGGCAGATAGCCGCTCGGTCGCAGCGCCACCAGCGCGAGGATCGCCACCGTGAGGGCGGGTCCGGCGAGGGCTCGGGCGGTGACGGACCAGCGCCAGGTGGCCAGGAGCAGCAGTGCTCCGGCGAGGCCGCCGATGATCAGCACCCGGTCGTAGTAGAGCCAGGAGTGCAGCACGCCGTACGAGCCGGTGCCGGGGTCGAGGAGGAAGCCGGAGCCGGGTCGGCTCATCTGGTACGTGATGCCGTCCCAGAGCGAGACATGGCCCGCGCCCGGGAACAGCTCGCCCTTCAGCAGGGCGAACAGGGGGTACGCGAGGCCGATCAGGATGCAGGCGGTGATGGCTCCGGTGAGCGCGAACTTACGGGTGTCGCGGTGGCCGTGGCGCCACATGGTGACCAGGAGCGCGGGCAGGACGACGAGCATCGTCTCCTTGGTGAGCACGGCGGCCGCGGCCGCGATGCCCGCCCCGAAGTGGTGCCAGAGGTGCCGGCTCGGGGACGCGGCGAGGCAGAACGCGAGCAGCGTCCACATCACCGCGATGTTGTCGAGGAAGATCTCGCGCTGGAGCACGACCGACAGCGGGGAGAGCCCGAAGAGCACCATCGCGAGGCCCGCGGCCCAGCGCGGCAGCGAGAGACGGCGCGCGAGGACGTACAGCAGGACCGCGCTGGCGGCACTGACCGCGAGCATCGCGACGCGCATCGGGCCGACCGTCATCAGCGAGGGGCTGATGTGGGCGGGGATCCAGGTCAGGGCGGCCATCTGGATCCAGCCCAGCGGCGGGTGGTCGTACCAGTACGTGTAGTGCGCGAGGCCCTTGCCCTGCTGCACGGCCCACGCCTGGGCGAGATAGGTGCCCTCGTCGTCGCTGAGGGTCGGGTAGTCGGTGATGTTCCAGCCCTGTACGACGATGATCGCCAGCAGCAGGGCGCCGCACAGCAGGAGGTCGGCGCGCGAGGTGCGCGGCCGCTGGAGCGGCGGGAGGTCGTGGACGATGTCGGGCGCGGCGGGTCGCGTCGCGGGGACCGTGGACGTGGTCACCGCGGGAAGTGTCGAGGTCACGCGGGAAGGTCCTCTCGGGACTTTCGGGACGTTCGGGATGTTCGGGCCCAAGGACAGCGGCACCAGGGCCTGCGGCACCGGGGCATGCGGAACCAAGGCATACGGAACCGGGGCCTTCCCGCCGGCAGGGACGCCCGGCAGGCGGCCGCAGGCCCTAGTGGGTCACTTCGGCCTCGGTGAGGTGCGCACCGACGTGTCTGGTCAGCTCCCAGTCGTTGCGGCCCCTTTGCTCACGCCAGACGGCACGGACGGCCGCACCGGCGAGGAGCACCTGATAGAAGGGGCCACCGACCACGAGCTTCAGATAGTGGACGAACCGGACGCGCAGCCCGTACTGCTTGCCGAAGTCGTGCAGTCCGACGAGCTCGAAGACGAAGGTGACCAGGGCGGTCACGGCCGGCAGGAAGGTGATGAAGGCGATCCCGACGGGCACGTCGAGGAAGAGTGCGATGGCCACGTTGAGCGGGATGACCACCCCGGAGACGGCCTGCAGATACGGCGTCATCAGCGTGTAGCGGGCGAGCAACCGCTGTCCGAAGCCCGGCAGTTGCTTCCAGTCCTTCTTTCGGTAGACCTGTAGGAAGCCCTGGTTCCACCGAGTGCGCTGCTTCATCAGCGACACCAGGCTGCCCGGGGTCTCCTCCCGGGTCACCATGTCGGAGTCGTAGGCGACGACGACCTTCTTGCCGACGCTGGAGAGCCGTACCCCCAGGTCGCAGTCCTCGGCGAGGCACTCGGGGTCCCAGCCGTCCGCTTCCCGCAGTACGTCCGTCCGTACGAAGACGGTGTTGCCGCCGAGCGGGATGAAACCTTTTTGCGCATGCAGGTGCAGGCGCGAGCGGAACCAGAAGAAGTACTCCAGGCAGTTGCGCAGGCTGTACCAGTTGGAGTGGAAGTTGATCAGCTGGACCCCGCCCTGGACGACGTCCGCACCCGTCGTGCGGAACGCGTGGTCGACATGGGCGAGCAGCTCCGGATGGACCTGGTCCTCGGCGTCGAAGACCCCGACGACATCGCCGCGGCAGTGCGGCAGCGCCGTGTTCATGGCCTTCGGCTTGTTCTTCTTCTCGTGGTGGTCGACGACGACCCGCACCCGCTCGTCGCGGGCCGCGGCCCGCCGGGCGACCTCGGCGGTCTCCGGATCGTCGTGCCCGACGATGACGACGATCTCGAAGTCGGTGTGGCTCGATTCCAGCAGTCGCTGGATGGTGTGGTCGAGCACGGCCTGTTCGTGACGGGCCGGCAGCAGCAGCGAGAACGCCAGCCGGTCATCGCCGTCCGGTCTGCTGAACCGGGTGGACGCCAGCACCTCGGGCGTGCGCCACGCGTGCATCTGCCACCAGAGAGTGAACGCCGCCATCCAGAACAGGGCCAGTGAAACGGCAGCAATAAAGACAGACGTGAGCAACAGATCCCCCCAGATCCCAAAACCCCCAGTCGCGACGGTGTGTCACATCCGCCGCGTCACGGTGCCGAGACTATGGGTGATCTGTGAAGCGCACAGACTGTTCTGGTGAAGAGCGTGTTTCATCACAGTCGGATCATTTGCTGAACAATTCGAACACTGGTCGCGTTTCAACCGGTTGGCGAGCAGGCCGATGATCTATATTTCAGCCGCTCAGAGCCGTGCGGAGCCGGTCGGGATCGGTCGTCGGAGCGTCACAGGTGAAGTTACGGCAGACGTACGCGGCGGGCTCGCCCTGCACGAGGGGACGGTCGGCAAGGAGCGGCAGCTCGTCACTCTCCGGAGTGCCCACGGCGACCACGGCGCCCGGCGCGGTGGCGAGCAGCGCCGTCCGGTGCAGGGCTTTTGTCAGGGGATGCCCCTCCGGCCCCACGACCGCGACCTCACGCGGCCCGTCGAGCAGCGCCTCCGCCACCGCGAGTCCCCAGCCGATGAAACGGGGAGCGCGCGGGCCGAGCGCCTTCACGACACCCAACGCCCTTTCGGCGGCGGCCCGATGGGGCTCGGCGCCGGTCTGGGCGGCATAGCTCAGCAGGGCACCGGCCGCCGCACTCCAGCCGGAGGGCGTGGCGTTGTCGGTGGGGTCCTGGGGCCGGCGGATGAGCCGCTCGGCGTCGGCCGCGGTGTCGTAAAGCGCGCCGGACTCGGGATCGGTGAACTGCACGATCACCTGATCCAGCAGGAACCCGGCGAATTCCAGCCACACCCCTTCCCCGGTGACGGAGGCCAGGGCGAGGAACCCCTCGGCGACGTCCGCGTAGTCCTCCAGCACCCCCGCGTTGGCCCCGGCCTGCCCGTCCTTGCTGGTACGGGAGAGTCGCGCCCGGTCGTCCATGTGCACTCGTACGAGGAGATCCGCGGCGGCGATCGCGGCCTCCACGAGGTCGGGGCGGTCGAAGTAGGCGCCGGTCTCCGCGAGGGCGGCGACGGCGAGCCCGTTCCAGGCGGCGACGATCTTGTCGTCGCGCCCGGGAGCGGGCCGCTCGGCCCGCGCGGCGAGCAGCCGGCGCCGGATGCCGGCCACCTTCTGCGCGTCGAACAGCTCGTCCTGCTGGGGCAGTTGCAGCACGGAGGAGCCCTCCTCGAAGGTCCCCTCCTCCGTCACCCCGAAGTACCGGGCGGCGAGTTCGCCGTCCTCCGCGCCGAGAACCTCGCGGAGCTGCCGCGGGGTCCACACGTAGTACGCGCCCTCGACGTGCTTCCCCGTGCCGTCGTCGCTGTCGGCGTCGAGAGCGGAGGCGAACCCGCCCTCGTTCGTGCGGAGTTCGCTCACCATGAAGTCGGCGGTCTCCAGGGCGACACGACGGGCGAGTTCGGAGCCGGTGGAACGCCAGAGATGCGCATAAACCCGGCACAAAAGTGCATTATCGTACAGCATCTTCTCGAAATGGGGCACAACCCACTCGCGATCCACGGAGTACCGCGCGAACCCCCCACCCAACTGGTCGTAGATCCCGCCCCGCGCCATCCGCTCACAGGTGTCCTGCGCCATCTGGAGAGCGCCCTCGGAACCGGTCCGCGCGTGATGCCGCAGCAGGAACTCGATCACCATGGACGGCGGGAACTTGGGCGCGCCCCCGAAGCCGCCGCGCGAGGCGTCGTACTCCCGGGTGAGCCCGAGCAGCGCCCCGGCCAGGTCCTCCTCGCCGGGCACCCCGCCGCTCCCGAAGCTCATCTCCCGCTCGGCGAGATCCCGCACGATCTTCCCCGCGACCTCGACGACCTCTCCCCGACGGTCGGTCCAGGCCCCGCGCACCCCCTCCAGCACCTGCCGGAACGACGGCATCCCGTGCCGGGGCGCGGGCGGAAAGTACGTCCCGAAATAGAAGGGCTCCGCATCCTGCGTGAGAAACACGGTCATGGGCCACCCGCCCTGCCCCGTGGCCGCCTGCACGGCCTCCATGTAGACGGCGTCGACGTCTGGCCGCTCCTCGCGGTCGACCTTGACGTTGACGAAGTGCTCGTTGAGGTAGGCGGCGGTCGCCTCGTCCTCGAAGGACTCGTGCGCCATGACATGGCACCAGTGACAGCTGCTGTACCCGACGCTGAGCAGCACGGGCACACCCCGCTTGCGCGCCTCCTCGAAGGCCTCTGCCGACCAGGGCCACCAGTCGACGGGGTTGTCGGCATGCTGAAGCAGGTAGGGAGACGTCTCATGGGCCAGTCGGTTCGGCATGGGTCCATCCTGCCGCAGTCCCCGGCCCCTGACGCGCCGGGCGCAGCCGCCCATTGATCGCGTCGCACCCTCGCGCTCACGCTCCTCACCAAGGACACTTGAAACGCAAGGGAGTTGCCGCCGGAGGGGGACGTGACATGCGGGAAGGCCATCGGGCGGAGGCCGAGCGGCTGTTGACCCGGGCCGTGGAGGAAGAGGTACGGCGCTCGGGCGGGCGGAGCGACGGGGCCGTGTTGCTGTCACGGGCCCGGGCCGCGCTCGACACCATGGCGGAGGCCGCCGCCGAGGAGTACGGGGCGTACACCCGGGCGCTGGACGAGGCGGACGCCGGCCGGCTGACGTTCGGACAGCGGTACGCCCGGGAGGGCGCCAGAACCGCCCTGCTGATGGCGGTGGTTGCCGCCGTCGCGGCCTGCGCGGCGGACCTGGCGCTCGGCACGGGCGCCGCAACGGCCGTCGGCGCGGGGGCGACCGCCGCCGTGGTGGGCGCGGCGGCCACCGTGCTCAAGGTGACCGCCGCGCACGTACCGGCCGCGAGCCGCCGGGCGGGAGCCCTGGGCCAGCCGGGCGGCCCCGAGCAGTTGCGGCTCCAGTGGCTGACGGCGCTGGAGGTACGGGGCATCCGGCCGTTCCTCGATCAGCAGCGGGTGCTCATCGCCTCCGCGGGGGCCAAGCAGGGCGCTCCCCAGCTGCGGCGCACCGACAAGAGCGCCGCCGCGCGCAGACGCAACGTACTGGAGCGGTCCTTCGGGCAGCTTCCCGAGCCGGCCGGCCCGTTCACGGGGCGCCGGACCGAGCTGGCCCGGGTGGCGCAGTGGGTGCACGCGGCCCGCGCCGGCACCGAGACGAAGCCGACGGTGGTCGTCCTGCACGGCGCCCCGGGCTCCGGGCGCAGCACCCTCGCGATCCGGGCCGCGCACAGCCTGAAGGACCAGTTCCGCGGCGCGTGCGTGGTGGACCTGCGCGGCGACAGCACCGAGGAGCCGCCCCTCACCACCCGCGACGCCATGCTCCACCTCCTCAACCGGCTCGGCGCACCCCGCGAGCAGCTCCTCTTTCGTGAGCGTTCCTCGCAGGACCAGCAGGTCAGACGCCTCAGCGAGCTGTACCACCAGCATCTGACGGGCCTGCCGGTCACGATCGTGCTCGACGACGCGAGCGACGCCGAGCAGGTCCGCACCCTGGTCCCCGAGCGCTCGGAGAGCCTGGTCCTGGTCACCGCCCGCAAACCCCTCGACCTGCCCGCCGACCTCGCCGCCTGGGTGCACCAGCTCCCGGTCGACGCCCTGGACGCGGCGGGCGCCGAGGAACTGCTGAACGCGGCGGCCCAGGAGAAGCCGGACCCGTACGACGCCGAAGCCTCCGACCAGGTACGGGCGCTGTGCGGCGGCCTCCCCCTCGCCCTGCGCATCGCGGGCTCCTCCCTCGGCCCGCGCACTCCGCGCCAACTCGCCTCCGACCTCGGCGCGTACGGCCCCGTGGAGCCGGTCGAGCGGGTGCTGTGGCTGCGCTACACCGACCAGACCGACACGGCGAGGCGCCTGCTGCGCAGGCTGGCGCTGGCCGGCCGCGCCTCGCTCGGCGCCGCCGCCGCGGCCTCCCTGCTGGCGACGGACGAGCAGGAGGCCACCCGCCATCTGACCGCGCTCGCACAGGCGGGCCTGATCGACCACGTACGCGGCAGCCGCTACCGGCTGCACGACCTCGTCCGGGCCTTCGCCCAGGCACGGCTGCTCGACGAGGAGGAGCCGGCCGAGCGGACGGCGGCCCAAGAGCGCCTGATCGTGAACTACGCGGAGCTGGCCGACTCGGTGATCCGCCTGGTCGACGGCAAGACGTCGACGCGAGCCGACCAGTTCGGTCCGCACGGCTTCACCTCCCTCGACGCGGCCCTGCGCTGGCTGGACGACGAGTCGAGCTTCATCACGGCGGCCCTGCGCCACGCGGAAGGCGTGAACCAAGCGGCCGTACTGAACCTCCTCGGCGCTCTGTGCGACTACTGCCTGCTGCGCGGCGACCTCTACCGCCTGGGCGAGATCAGCGAGTTGACGCAGGCGGTCGACCAGGGCCTGCTGGTGCGCTCGGTGCAGTGGCGCACCGGCATCGCGGCCCGCCAGCTCGGCGAGCTGGACAAGGCCCACACCACCCTGTCGTCCGTGGTGAACCTCTACTTCGAGGCGCACCACGACGCGGGCGCGGCCCGGGCCCTGGGCTCCCTCGGCATCACCCTCCACCACCAGGGCAACCTCACCGAGGCGGCCGCCAGGCTCCAGGAGGCCATGGACCTGCAGGCCTCCCCCGAGCTGGCGACGGACCGCGCGTGGACGATGCACGCGCTGGCCGCCGTGGAGCGCGACCGGGGCCATCTCGCCCTCGCCCTGAACCTGCTCACCGAGGCCCTGGTCCTGCACCGCGCGGGCGAGTCCGTGCACGGCGAGGCGTGGGCCCACTTCCAGCTCGGCCAGCTGGGCCTGCGGATGGGCGACGTACCGCGCGCGGAACGGGAGTTGCGTGACGCACTCGACCTGTACGGCCGTACGCGCGACGCCCGCGGCGAGGCCTGGGCCCTGACCCAGCTGGCCCGCGCCCGCCTCGTCGACGGCGACCTGTCCACCGCGGTCGACGGCCTGCGCCAGGCGGCCTCCCGGCACCGGGAGAACGAGGACGCGCGCGGCGAGGCATGGACGATCTACTACCTGGGCCAGTCCCTGGAGGAAACCGGCAACCTGGATCAGGCGGTCCGTGAACTGGAGCGCTCCCGCACGATGTTCTCGCGGATGCGGGACGTGTACGGGCTCGCCTGCGCCCGCCACCACTCGGCGCGCGTCACCCGCGACCAACGGGCCGCCCAGACCGGCTCCCTGCGCAACTCGGGCTTCGCCCGCCAGCTCCTGGTCGACGCGCGCGCCGACTTCCAGCGCATCGGCGTGGCCCACGGCGAGGCGTGGACCTGCCTGGAGCTGGCGGTGGTCGACGCAGGAAACGCCCGTACGCCGGGGGCCCTCGCCCTGTGCGACGAGGCGGCCGGCCTGTTCGCCTCGTACGGCGACCGGCGTGGCGAGGACTGGGCCAGGTTCCTGAGGTGCACCCTTCTGCCGTACGGCTCCCCTGGCGGCCTCGAAGTGGGCAGCGCCGTCGCCCAGGAGGAACTGGCGCAGCTCTCCCGCACCGGCCACCCGCTCCGCGACGGAAAGCTCGACGACTACGTGGAGGCCTACCAACTCTTGCTGGAACGGGGGGTCGACCTGGACGCGGGATGGCAGGCTTGGCGCCTGGGAATGGTGCCGAACCGTCACGCCCGGGAGGTCATGGGGGTGGCGGTGACCGCGGCGCGCTAGCGCGGTGGGGATGTTCGGGTGCGAGGGGGACTTCGGTGTCGTTCGTCGGGCGCACATGCGAGACGGACCCCCGGGAGGGCGCCGCTCCGCCGTTGGCGCACACTCCCGAGGACCACACGGTCCTCCTCGAACGGGCCGTCACCGCCTACCGCGGTGGCCGCCTCGGCGAGGCCGAGCAGCACCTCTGCGCCCTCTCCGCCCTCCCCTCCGACCGGTGCGCCGACGGCTGGGCGCTGCTCACCCGGGCCGCCGTCCGCTGCGACCGGGGTGATCCGCGCGCGGCCGGACGGCTGCTGAGGCGGGCCGTGGAGGCCCACCAGGTGGCGGGCGACCGGCGCGGCGAGGCGTGGGCGGTCTTCCTGTACGGGCGGATGTGCCGGTTGCGCGGCCGGGCCGAGGACGCGCGGAGGCTGCTGTACGCCGCGCGGGAGACGTTCCGGGCGGTCGGTGAGGCGCGGGGGGTGGCGTGGGCGGGCGGCGAACTCGCGCGGCTGGCCGCTCAGTCGGGCGGCCCGGACCCGGACGCCCTCGCCGAGGCGCGTCGGCTGCACGAGCGCGCGGGCGACCGGCGCGGCGGCGCCTGGGCGCACCTGTGGTGGACCGTGGCACGGACGGACGAGCCCGGCTTTCCCTGGCAGGAGGAGTTCCCGGACGTCCTGCGCCGCTTCCATGAGGTCTCCGACCTGCTCGGGACGGCATGGACACTGCACCACCACGCGCTGACCCTGGCCCGTACGGACGGGACGGGCGGCGTGGACGGGACGGGCGGGACGGACAGGACGGGCGGGACGGACGGCGTGGACGGGAGGGGCGGGACAGGCGGGACGGACGGCCGCCGGCGCGAGGCGGACCGGCTGTTCGAGGGGGCCTTGGCGCTCTTCGAAGAGGCGGACTGCCCGCACGGACGGGCCTGGACCATGCTCGAGTACGCGCTCCGCTCCCCCGCCCACCGCTTCCTGAGCGACGAGTGGGCGGCCGAGATCCGCCATGTGTTCCATGGGATCGGCGACGAGGCGGGCGAGGCCTGGGTGGACCTCGCCGAAGCCGGACCGTCCCCGGCCGGCGAGCCGCCGTACGAACTGGCCTCCCGCTACCCCGCCGCCCTGCTGGACACGCTCGAATGGACCGAGGCCGGCGATCCGCTGATCCCGCGCGCCGCCCGCGACACCCAGCCCGAACCGCGCCCCGGCTTCCCGCGCCCCGGTGACCGCGACCGCCCGGACGACTCCAGGGCCCATGTCCGGCTGACCCTTCTCGACGACGTACCCGTCCCGGACGTGCCCGCCCGCATCGCCCTCCAGGTCGTACCCGGGCCGGGGCACCCCTGGTCCACCGCACCGCTCCCCGCGCTCACGGCCCGCGCGACCTCCCTCGGCCACGCGGAGATCGACCCCCCGCACGGCGTCCCCGCCGACGGGGCGGAGTTCCGCTTCACCCCGCACCGCCCCGGCTCGCACCGGCTGCGTTTCACCGTCGAGGACTCCGCCACCGGGACCGTTCTCCAGCAGGTCGAGGCCGAGATCGACGTGGTCCCGTCCGATCCGGGGCCGCACCGGCCCACCGCGCCCCGCCCCGCGTCCGCGCGGAGGGCCTGAGCCCGATGGCCCGCGAACTTCTCAGCCAGGTCGTCCAGGACCCCAGCCACGGCTTCACCCGCCGCCCGGCCCCCACCGTCCGCCACCCGGACCTGGTCCTCGCCCTCGACGCCCACGCCGACGACCACATCCGGGCCCGGATGTACGGCCCGGCCGCGCCCCCGTCCGCGACCGAGCACGCGCTGAGGCTGAATGTGAAGCCGGCCGCCGTCACCGCCGCCGCGGCGCAGCTGCGGGCGCTGTGGAAACGGGAGCTGGTCGACTACCAGCCCGTCGACGAGCGCGGGATCCCGGTCGGGGGCCGCCCCCACTTCCCGTACGCCACCTGCCCGGATCTCACCGCCGAGCCACGGCAGGAACTGCGCGGGATCCTCGACGAGCTCGCCCGTCAGGGCTCCCACCTGCTGTACGGGGAGCTGCTCGGCGACGGCGGCCGGGGCACCCGGCGCTTCGGCGAGATCCTGACCGGCGCGCTGAGCCGCGAGGAGCCGTTGCGCATCCGCGTGGACTCCGGCCTGTTCCTGCCCTGGCCGATGCTCGCGCTGCCCGAGGACACCGCGAACGGCCCCGGTGGGCCCGGCGGCGACGCCTTCCGCCGCTTCCTCGGCTACCGGCACCAGATCGAGCAGACCGGCGGCCACCACCCGCGCTTCCCGGTCGCCGCCGACGACGAGCACGCCCGGCTGCCGCCCCCGCTTCCGGTGGTGAGCCTGAATCACGACCAGGGCATCGACCCGGAGGGCGTCACCCGGGCGGCGGAGGTCGAGAGCGCCCTCGCCACCGGCACCGTCCGCGTCGAACGCACCCTGTGCGACGAAATGCTGCGCGCCCTGCGCTCCGGCGAGCTCGACGAGCAGCTGATGTACTTCTGGTGCCACGGGCACTTCAGACCCGTCGCCGACGACCGTGCCCCGCTGTTCGTCCTGCGGCTGAGCGACGGCAAGGACATCGACGTCCGTACGGTCCTCGCCGAACGCGGCCCCGCCGGGCCCCTGCTCCCGCGGCGCCCCTTGGTGTTCCTCAACGCCGGTTACGCCGGGCTGCCCGCCGACGCCGGGCCGGCGCGCCTGGGCGGCGCGCTCATCGAGGCGGGCGCGGGCGGGGTGCTGGGGCCGCTGATCGAGATGCCGCAGCTGTTCGCCGCCGAGTACGCCCACGCGTACGTCACCCGCTATCTCGGCGGCCGGGAGACCGCGGGCGAGATCGTCCACGGGCTCGCCCGGCACTTCGCCGACGCGTGGAGCAACCCGCTCGGCTTCGCGTACGCCCTGCAGTGCGGCATGGACGGCAGGCTGGAGCGGGCGACGGCATGACCGCGCCGACGGCCGCCCCCTGCGTATGGGTGACCCCTGCGTACGGGAGGGGTCACCCGTACGAGGGGACGCCGTCGTACATACGAGGGACCCCGTCGTACAGAAGGGCGGTGCCGCGGGTGCGCACTCCGACCGCCCGAGGCCGGAGTCCGCACACCGGCCTCAGCCCTTCGCGGGCGAGGCCTTCCCGCCGGGACCGGAGCCGCTCCCCTTGCCGGAGGCCGCGGCGCCCTTCCCGGGCTTCTCCGGGTCCTCCTCGAAGGTGACCTTCCCCATGTGCCGGTTCATGGACTTCATCAGGCCCCACACCGCCAGGGCCAACGCCGCGAAGACGATGAAGCCGAGGACGCCGGGGGTGACCTTGTTCTCGTCGACCTCCTTGGCGAGGGGGACGAGGTGCGTCAGTGCCAGGCTTGCGCTCATGTCAGGCATTGTCGCGGATGCCCGCGAAGAGGTCGTCCTCGGGGAGGGAGGTGTCGACCAGGGAGGTGGCGAGCTCGTACTCCTCGGTCGGCCAGACCTCCTTCTGGATCTCCATGGGGACCTTGAACCAGCCGCCGTCGGGGTCGATCTGCGTGGCGTGCGCGATCAGCGCCTTGTCACGGATCTCGAAGAACTCCGCGCACGGAACGTGCGTGGTCAGCGTGCGCTCGGTGCGCTCGAACTCGCTCCACCGCTTCAGCCAGTCCCCGTACGGCGACTCCAGACCGCGCTCAAGGAGGGCGTTGTGCAATGCCTCGGTCCTCGGGCGGTTGAAGCCCTGGTTGTAGTAGAGCTTCTGCGGCTGGAACGCCGGGCCGTACTCGGACTCCGGGTACTTCTCGGTGTCCGTCGCCCCCTCGAACGCCACCATCGAGATCTTGTGGGTCATGATGTGGTCGGGGTGCGGATAACCACCGTTCTCGTCGTACGTGGTGATCACCTGCGGACGGAACGAGCGGATCTGCCTGACCAGCTCGCCGGCCGCCTTGTCCACGTCCTCGAGCGCGAAGCAGCCCTCGGGAAGCGGCGGCAGCGGGTCCCCCTCCGGAAGGCCGGAGTCCACGAATCCGAGCCACTCCTGCTTGATGCCGAGGATCTCGCGGGCCTCGTCCATCTCCTTCTTGCGTACCTCGTGGATGTTCTCCTCGATGTACTGGTCGCCCTGGAGCTTCGGGTTGAGGATGGAGCCGCGCTCCCCGCCCGTGCAGGTCACGACCAGCACGTCCACCCCCTCGGACACGTACTTCGCCATGGTGGCCGCGCCCTTGCTCGACTCGTCGTCGGGGTGGGCGTGCACGGCCATCAGTCGCAGCTGGTCAGTCAAGACTCGATCCTCAGTAAGTCGGCCGGTGAGGCCAGTCGGCAAGTCGTCGCCCGGCGTGTTTCTGCGTCATGGGCGGCTTCTATAGTGACGGAATCGGGGGACGAATAATTCCGGGACCCCGTCCCCGAGAGGACGATCATGAGCACGGCGAGCACACAGCTGCCCGAGGGCCGGTACGGCCGCTCCGAGGACGAGCGCGCGGACCGGAAACTCAAGGTCATCGGCAGTGTGCTGGGCGTGGCCCTGCTCGCCCTGATGGGCTGGTTCGCGTACTACTACGTCTTCTCGAACAAGATCAGCGCCGAGGTGATCACCTTCAAGGCCGTCTCGGACAACGCGGTCGAGGTGCACCTGGAGGTGCGCAAGGACGCGGGCACCCACGGATACTGCACGCTGCGCTCGCAGGCCGACGACGGCAGCGAGGTGGGCCGCGCGGACTTCCGTTTCGACCAGGGCTCCTCCCGCATCGACAAGGTCGTCACGCTCCGTACCACCTCCCGCGGCGGCACGGCGGAGCTGCTCGGCTGCCACGCCGACTGACACCACGCGCTGACCTGCGTTGACGTAATTCTGATGTCTTATGTCCTCCCCCTTCTGCCTGGGAATTGTTAGGCTCGTGGTTTCGCCCACCCGTGAAAGCACATTCTTCTGGGTAGGGCGATGCTTTGTATTCCCAGTACCTACGAGGAGCACCTGTGACCCAGACCAGCGAGAACGTCACCTGGCTGACCCAGGAGGCGTACAACCAGCTCAGGGCCGAGCTGGACTACCTGTCTGGTCCTGCGCGCACGGAGATCGCCGCCAAGATCGCGGCCGCGCGCGAGGAGGGCGACCTGCGCGAGAACGGCGGGTACCACGCGGCCAAGGAAGAGCAGGGCAAGCAGGAGCTCCGTGTGCGCCAGCTGACCCAGCTCCTGGAGAACGCCAAGGTGGGCGAGGCTCCCGCGGCGGACGGCATGGTCGCCCCCGGCATGGTCGTCACCATCGCCTTCGACGGCGACGAGGACGACACGCTGGACTTCCTGCTCGCCTCGCGCGAGTACGCCAGCGCCGACATCGAGACCTACTCGCCCCAGTCCCCCCTGGGCTCCGGCGTGAACGGCAAGAAGATCGGCGAGGACGCCCAGTACGAGCTGCCCAACGGCAAGCTCGCCTCGGTGAAGATCCTCAAGGCCGAGCCCTACAAGGGCTGAGCCGGGACCGACCCCTGCGACGATGCCCCCGGCCGCGCCGGGGGCATCGTCATGCCCGCGTCCGATGATCAGGACCGACCAGAGCAGCGAGGCTCACACGGGGTGCTGCATGGGTCAGGCGTCCGACGGCGAGGCCGTCTGCACCAGGTCGGCGAGGGTCCGGCCGGTCAGGACCGCGCCGCGCGCCATGGGCAGCGAGCGGAAGCGGTCGATGAGGCGGCCCTTGTGCATGTCGTCGGCGATGCCCGCTCCGGCGCCCGCGGTGGCGAAGGTGACGGTCCGCGCGAAGATCCCGGCCATCAGGAACTCGCGGAACGCGCTGAGCTGCCGGTGCGGCTCGGGGTGGTGGCGGTGACGGGGCTGCCGAAGGTGCGGCTGCCGCGGGTGGTCAGCTGAGACGCGGGTGGTCGGCCGAGAGCTGAGCGGGACCGGCCGCGCCCGGTAGGGCAGCAGGGCCCGGACCGCGCGTCGCGGTCCGGGCCCTGCCCCGTGCGGTGCCGCCCTACGGCGGCGCTGCGTCAGCTCTGTGCGGTGTCGTCGCCCGCCTGCCCGGCGCCGTCAGCTGCGCCTGTCTTCTCGCGCATCTTGCGCACCAGCTCCGCCTTCTGGTCGGCCGCACCCTGGCGGTCGAGGTTGCGGTACGGACCGTTGTTCTGCCGTTCGGCGCGGGACAGCTTCTTGCGCTGGCCGCCGCCCATGCCCACGGGGTTGTTGATGTTCTTGCTCACGGTCACGGGTTCTCCCGGTCATGATGTGAAGTGATCTACGGATTCATCGGTGGAGGACGGGTGGCGACGTCGAAGGACGTCAGCGGGGGCCCATCACGCGCTCACTCGTGAATCGGCGTCTGGAAGAACATGAGAAAGACGTTACCCGCTTCCGTCGGCCCCGCACACCAACCTTTTCGCCGCCCCGGCGTCGGCCCGGGCCTTCGGCCCGGGCAAGTCCAACGGGGCGATACTGGGCCGCCGCGGGCGTTGTCAGTGGTCGCGAGCCCACAGCCAGCTTTCGCGAAAGGAACCCGGGAAGACGGAGGAGCGATCAACTGGTCGCCCGGCGGTACTTGCGGACCGCGAGCGTGCGGAAGACGACGATGATCAGGATCGAGTAGATCAGCGACGCCCACACGGGGTGCTGCATCGGCCAGGCATCAGACGGGGACAGGCCTGGGTCGCCGAAGAGCTTGCGGCACGCCTGAACGGTCGCGCTGAACGGGTTCCACTCAGCGATGTGACGCAGCCACGGGGTCATCTTGCTGGAGTCCACGAACGCGTTCGAGATGAAGGTCACCGGGAACAGCCAGATCAGGCCGCCGGAGGTGGCCGCCTCCGGTGTGCGCACCGACAGGCCGATCAGCGCGCCGATCCACGTGAAGGCGTACCCCAGAAGAAGCAGCAGGCCGAAGCCGCCCAAGATCTTCCCGAAGTTGGTCGTCTCCACGGAGCCGGGGCGCCAACCTACGATCAACGCGACGATCGCGAGGACGAACAGCGTCAAGGCCGTCTGCACGAGGTCCGCAACGGTACGCCCGGTCAGCACCGCGCCGCGCGCCATGGGCAGCGAGCGGAACCGGTCGATCAGGCCCTTGTGCATGTCGTCGGCGATGCCCGCACCGGAGCTGGCGGTGGCGAACGTGACGGTCTGCGCGAAGATGCCCGCCATCAGGAAGTTCTTGTAGACGTCCAGATCGGCGCTGTTGCCGATCTGCATGGAACCGCCGAACACGTACGTGAACAGCACCACGAACATGATGGGCTGGATGAGCCCAAACAGAATCATTTCGGGAATCCGGGTCATCCGAATCAAGTTCCGGCGGGCGATGACCAGGGAATCGTTCACAGCGCTCACTTCGCCTGCTCCTTCAAGGCGTCGGGCCGCCGGTCTCGGATGCGCGGCGAGACGGCGCCCCGGGGGGCCGCCGTGGGGACGGCGTCTGTCACGGCACTCACTTCGTGGCCTCCGTCTGCGCGGTTTCCGTCTGCGCGGTTTCGGTCTTCGCCGGGTCCTTCTTCGCGGGGTCCTTCTTCGGCTTGCGGCCCCTCGCGTCCCCCGCCGCCCCGTTCTCCTCGTCCTTCACCTCGGCGACATGTCCGGTCAGGGAGAGGAAGACGTCGTCGAGCGTGGGCCTGCGCAGCCCGATGTCGTCGATCTCGATGCCGCGGCCGTCCAGCTCGCGGATGACCTCCGCGAGGAGCTTCGCGCCGCCGGTGACGGGCACGGTGAGCTTGCGGGTGTGCTCCTCGACGGTCGTCTCACCCTTGCCGAAGCCGCGGAGCACCTCCGAGGCCGTCGCTATGTGCTCACGCTCGTGCACGACGACCTCGACGCGCTCGCCCCCGGTCTGCGCCTTGAGCTGGTCGGCGGTACCGCGGGCGATCACACGGCCGTGGTCGACCACACAGATGTCGTGCGCGAGGTGATCGGCCTCTTCCAGGTACTGCGTGGTCAGCAGCAGGGTCGTACCGCCGGAGACCAGCTGCTTGATGATCTCCCACAACTGCTGCCGGTTGCGCGGGTCGAGGCCGGTCGTCGGCTCGTCCATGAACATCACCGGCGGTGAGACGACCAGCGCGGCGGCCAGGTCGAGCCGGCGGCGCATACCGCCCGAGTACGTCTTCGCGGGGCGGTCGGCGGCCTCCGTCAGGTTGAACTGCTCGAGGAGCTCGGCCGCGCGGACCTTCGCCGCCTTCGCCCTCATCTGGTAGAGCTGGCCGACCATCTGGAGGTTCTCGCGGCCGGTCAGGTACTCGTCGACGGCCGCGAACTGTCCGGAGAGGCCGACCTTGCGCCGTACCTCGTCGGGGTGCTTGAGCACGTCGACGCCCGCGACGAACGCCTTGCCGCTGTCGGGGCGCAGGAGGGTCGTCAGACAGCGGACGGCGGTCGTCTTGCCCGCGCCGTTCGGTCCCAGCAGGCCCAGGACGGTGCCTTCCGGGACATCGAGATCGACCCCGTCCAGAGCCCTTACGTCACCGAAGGTCTTCACCAGGCCTTCGGCATAGATGGCGCCTGGCATGTGAGTTCTCCACGTCGTTGGGGAATTTTCACGGTAACTTCTTACCTTTGCCCGTCTCGTCCCGCCTCACAGACTGCGGCGAGCGCAGCGAGAGGCCGGGCGAGGACCGGGCGCGAGACACACCGTAACGCGATGTATCGCGTTACTCAACAGGTTTTTCCGAGGTTCGAGGACAGAGACCCTGACCTCGGAAGACGGACGACGGAAGATCAGTCGATGACCGTGTAGCCGGCCTCGCGCAGGGCGCGGCCGACCTCGGCGCAGTGCTCCGGACCCTTCGTCTCCAGGTGCAGCTCGACCTCCACCTCCGTGAGCCCGAGCCGGGGATCGGTCCGTACGTGGCTCACATCGAGGACGTTAGCGTCCGCCACTGACAACACCCCGAGAAGTGTGGCCAGAGCGCCGGGACGGTCCGTCAGCCGCAGGGTGACCGCGAGGTAGCGGCCGCTCGCGGCCATGCCGTGGCGCAGGATGCGCTGCATCAGCAGCGGGTCCACATTGCCGCCCGACAGCAGCGCGACGACCGGCCCCTCGAAGGTCCCGGGCTCGCTCAGCAACGCCGCGACGGGGCTCGCGCCCGCCGGTTCGACGACCAGTTTGGCCCGCTCCAGACAGAGCAGCAGCGCACTCGACAGGTGGCTCTCCGACACCGTGCGGACCTCGTCCACCAGCTCCTCGACGATCCGGAACGGCACATCGCCGGGCCGTCCGACCTTGATGCCGTCGGCCATCGTCGCCGGGTTGTCGACCGCCACCGGGCGTCCGGCCGCCAGCGAGGGCGGATACGCCGCCGCGCCCGCCGCCTGCACGCCGATGATCCGTACATCGGGGCGCAGCGCCTTCACCGCGACCGCGATGCCCGCGGCCAGCCCCCCGCCGCCGATCCCCACGACGATCGTGCGCACCTCCGGGCACTGCTCCAGGATCTCCAGGCCGACCGTGCCCTGACCCGCGATGATGTCGGGGTGGTCGAAGGGGTGGATGAACACCGCGCCCGTCTCGGCCGCGTACTCCTGGGCGGCGGCCAGCGTCTCGTCGACCACCTGACCGTGCAGCCTCACCTCGGCGCCGTAGTCGCGGGTGGCCGCGACCTTCGGCAGCGGGGCGCCGGTCGGCATGAAGACCGTGGAGCGCACGCCGAGCAGCGAGGAGGCGAGGGCGACGCCCTGCGCGTGGTTGCCCGCGCTGGCCGCGACCACACCCGCGGCGCGCTCCTCCGGAAGCAGCCCCGCGATCCGCACATACGCGCCCCGCAGCTTGAACGAGCCGGTGCGCTGGAGGTTCTCGCACTTGAAGTGCACCGGGGCGCCCACCAGCTGGGACAGGTACCTGCTGCCCTCCATCGCGGTCATCCGCGCCACGCCCGTGAGCATCTTCTGGGCGCCTCGTACGTCGTCCAGAGTCACCCTGGGCAAGGAGTCGGCCGTGCTGTAGCTCATGACCACCAGTCTCGCAGTTCACACCCGAGGACTCCTGGTGTGACCACGGGCCGAGACCGGTTTTACTCAGCGTCGGTACGACCCGCGTCCGAGCCGCGTACCCTTTCCCCCAACCCAGCTCCCCACGCATGAATTGAGCCCCCGGCCATGCCCACAACACCAGAGATGTCGATGGACATGACGACCGTCGGTGACACCGGTCTTCTCGACACGCTTCAGCACGAGGTCGCGTTGTTCGCGCGCCGTGCCGAACAGACCCGGCTCGGCGGGGTGGGGCAGGTCCGCAACTCCATGGACCGCGCCGCATACCTGCTGCTCAACCGCCTCGACAAGGAAGGCCCGATGGGCGTCAAGGCGCTCGCCGCGAGCATGGGCATCGACTCCTCGACGGTGACCCGGCAGGTGGCCCCGCTGGTCGACACCGGTCTCGTCAAGCGGACCTCGCACCCCGAGGACGGACGCGCCGTGGTGCTACAGCTGTCACCGCGCGGACAGTCCCGCCTCGACGAAGTGCGCTCCTCCAGGCGTCAGTTGATGGCCGAGCTGACCCACGACTGGGCGCCGGAGGAGCGCGAGGCCTTCTGCTCGCTCCTCACGCGCTTCAACAGTGCGCTCTCGTCGCGGATGGCCCCGACGGGGGGCACGGCGGGGGGCACGGCGGGGGAGCAGCCGGCTTCCTGACCCTCTCACCGGCTTCCTGACCGTTCCGCCCCTTCCCGAGCCTTCACACGCGCGTGTGTTTGCGGCTTCACCCGCGCGTGTCGTTTCGGCTTCACACGTGTGTGCCCGCCGGACTCTTGACCGCGGGGCCGCGTCTGGCCTCATATGAGACCGGGTCCTTGTCGCACACGGTGCGGCCCGTCGTACACGGCCGGACCCTTGGTTCCGTCAGGGTCGTCCTCGGGCGGGAGGCGTGGTGCGAGATCGGCGCGCGTTCCAAAACGCCCGCCGGGCCCGGGAGTTCGAGGCGTTCGTCGCGGGCGCGGCAGGGCGGCTGCTGCATGCCGCCACACTGCTCACGGCGGAGCCGCCGAACGCCAATCCGCGCGCGCGGCGCCTGCTGACGCTGACGCTCGCCCACACGTACGCCTCCTGGGACCGGCTGCGCGGCGAGGACCCGTACGACCGGGCCCGCCAGCAGCTGGCCGTCCGCTTCGCGCGTGGGGCGTGGCACCAGTACGGGGCTCTGGGGCGCTCCCGCCCATCCCCACCCCCGTCCCCGTCCCCGTCCGGCTCCGTGGCCGTCCTGGCCCGGCTGACGCCCCAGGAGCGGCTGATCCTGGTCCTGAGGATGTACGAGGGGGTCGCCGAGGAACAGACGGCGGCCCTGCTCGGGCTCCCCGTGGAACGGGTCCGGGCGATCTGCGCGCGGGCGATGACGACACTGCTGCACCCACCGCGCGGACCGGCACCGACCATGGCGAAGGTGGTGCCGTCATGAGGCACGGTGGCGCGGTCGTGAGGTCGGTGGTGCGGTCGTGAACCTGCCCGAGCGCGAGGCGACCGTACGGCGGCTGCTGGAGCAGAAGCAGCCCTCCGTGCCGCCCGACCTGTACGCGGACGTCGTGCGCCGCGGGAGCCGGATGCTGCGCCGCAGGACGCTGGCCCGGCGGGTGATGTGGCTGCTGCTGTTCGCCGCCGTCGTCGCCTTCGTGGTGTGGGCGTCGATGGCCCGTCCCTGGGTGGAGCCGCCTTCGCAGACGACCCCACCACTGACGGGCTGGTGACCCCGAGGGGCCGATGGTGGGTTTAGCCGAGGGCCTGCTGCAGGTCCTGGAGCAGGTCGTCGACGTTCTCGATGCCCACGGAGAGGCGGACGAGGTCGCCGGGGACCTCCAGGGCCGAGCCGGCGGCGGACGCGTGCGTCATGCGCCCCGGGTGCTCGATCAGGGACTCCACGCCGCCCAGGGACTCACCGAGGGTGAAGACCTTGGCGCGGTTGCAGACCTCGACGGCCGCTTCCTCGCCGCCCTCGACCTGGAAGGAGACCATACCGCCGAACGCCCTCATCTGCTTGGCGGCGATCTCGTGACCGGGGTGCTCCGGGAGGCCCGGGTAGAGAACGCGGGTCACGCGCGCGTGCCGGGTGAGCATGTCGGCGATCTTGGTGGCGTTCTCGCTGTGACGGTCCATGCGCACCGAGAGCGTCTTGGTGCCGCGCAGCACCAGCCAGGAGTCGAAGGGCCCGGCGACCGCGCCCATCGCGTTCTGGTGGTACGCCAGCTCCTCGCCGAGCGCCTGGTCGCTGACGATCAGCGCGCCGCCGACGACGTCCGAGTGGCCGCCCATGTACTTGGTCAGCGAGTGCACGACGACGTCCGCGCCGAGCGCGAGCGGCTGCTGCAGGTAGGGGGTGGCGAAGGTGTTGTCGACGACGAGCCGGGCGCCCGCCTCGCGCGCGATCTGCGCGACCGCGGCGATGTCGGTGATGCCGAGAAGCGGGTTGGAGGGGGTCTCCACCCACACGACCTTGGTCTTCGGCGTGAGGGCCGCCCGTACGGCGGCCGGGTCGCTGGTGTCGGCCACGGACCACTCGACGCCCCACCGCGAGACGACCTTCGCGAAGAGGCGGAACGTACCGCCGTACGCGTCGTTCGGGATGACCACGTGGTCGCCGGGGCTGAGCAGCGTACGCAACAGGCAGTCCTCGGCCGCCAGTCCGGACGCGAACGCGAGGCCGCGACGACCGCCCTCCAGGGCGGCGAGGTTCTCTTCCAGGGCGGTCCTGGTGGGGTTGGCGCTGCGGCTGTACTCGTAACCGCCGCGCAGCCCTCCGACGCCGTCCTGCTTGTAGGTCGAGACCTGGTAGATCGGCGGGACGACCGCGCCGGTGAGGGGATCGGCGGTGTTGCCCGCGTGGATCGCGAGGGTCTCGAAGTGCTGACTGATGTGCCTGTCGCTCATGGGTCCCGAGCGTAGTGCGCCCGCGGGCCTGATGGCGGCTCACGGCCTGTGCGGGGCGCCTCGTGGTCGGCGGGACGTGCCGGGATCGGGCCGGGAGCGAACTGGGATCGGGCCGGGAGCGGACCGGGAGCGGACCGGGTTGGCCAATTGTCGGACCCGTCTGGTTCGCTTGAGGCATGGAGATTCTCTGGGTCCTGATGGCGCTGGCCATGTTCAGCCTGGTCCTGCTGCCGGTCCTCAGGCGCAGGCGCACCGGCATTCAGCTGGTCTCGCCCGGCGACCCGGACGCGGCGGACCCGGAGAACTACGGATTCCTGCGTCAGGAGGAGCTGGACATCCGCATGCCCGGACCGGACGGGGACCTCCTGGACGTCCTGGACCTGGTGCAGCGCACACAGGACTACCAAGCGGCCTCGCAGCTCCTGGCGGGCACGGAGATCTCGGGCGAGACGCGCTGGCAGCGGGTGCAGGCCTTCGCCGGCGCCGCGTCCCTGGAGCTGCAGCAACGCCCGGGCGGGGTCAGCCAGACGCCGGGCGGGCAGTGGCTGCGGGTGTGGCGGGCCGAGAAGCCCAAGGACGCGGGCGGCGCGGCGGTGCACGCGGAGTTCCTGGTGCAGCAGGCGTGGCGGACGTCGACGCCGGGGACGGACGAGTTCCGGATCATCATGGAGGAGGCGAGGACGGCATGCGGCGAGGCGGCCCTGCTCTCCCCCGGTGACCCGATCCCGTACATCATCGAGCTGTCGGTGGCCCGCGGACTCGCCTACCCCCGGCCGGAGTTCGAGGCGCTCTGGCTGAAGATCCTGGACCGCGCGCCGGCCCACATGGGCGCGCATCTGGCCGCCCTGCACTACTGGTGCGAGAAGTGGCACGGCTCGCGCGAGGTGGCGTACTCCTTCGCGGAGGCCGCGGCGGCCCGCGCCCCTCAGGGCTCCCTGCTGGCCGCCATGCCCCTCTTCGCGGTCTTCGAGCACCTCCCCGAGGTGAACCTGGTCCGCGGCTTCTACCAGAGCGAGGTCGTCACCAAGGCGGTCCACGGCGCGCTCTACGCGGTGCACGCGGCCCGCCCCGACGACCCGATGCTGGCGCACGTGCGCCATCTCCTGGTGCTCTTCCTGGTCCGCGGCGAGCGCTGGGCGGAGGCCATGAACCAGCTGGTGCACGTGGACGGCCACGTGGGCGCCCTCCCCTGGACCCTCACACCCGACCCGGCGGCGGACTACGCGCTCTACCGCGCCCTGGCGGTGGCGGGCTACGAGGCGAACGGCGGAACGCCGGCGTCACTGCCCCGCTGAGGACGTACGAGCCCCGCGATCACGACCGGGGCTCACCCGTCGAACACCACGGTGCCCCGGCCCCGTGCCCCTGTGATCCCGTGGAGACCGCATGTTCCTGCACAGCCGCACCCCTCAGCTCCCGACCGCCGAACAGGCACTGCGCGGCCGCCCAGAACCGATCTTCACGGTCCCCGACCGGCACACCGTCCTCGGCAACCCCCTCCTCGGCCCCTACCCCGAGGGCCTGGAGATCGCCGACTTCGGCATGGGCTGTTTCTGGGGCGCCGAGCGCAAGTTCTGGCAGCTCCCGACGGGCGTGTACACGACCCTGGTCGGCTACCAGGGCGGCTTCACCGAGCACCCCACGTACGAGGAGGTCTGCTCGGGCCTGACCGGCCACACGGAGGTCGTCCGCGTGGTCCACGACCCCAGCCTCGTCTCCTACGAGCGCCTTCTCCAGGTCTTCTGGGAGTCCCACAACCCGACCCAGGGCTTCCGCCAGGGCAACGACGTCGGCACCCAGTACCGCTCGGCCATCCACACCCACTCCCCCGCCCAGGCAGCCACCGCGGCCGCCTCCCGCGACGCCTACCAGAAGGTCCTGACCTCCTCCGGCTACGGCACCATCACCACCGAACTCCTCCCCGCCGAAGGCCGCACCTTCTACGCGGCCGAGGGCTATCACCAGCAGTACCTTTCGGGCAGCAAAAACCCGGACGGGTACTGCGGGTTGGGCGGGACGGGCGTCAAGCTGGGTACCCCCTTCGGGACGAACCGGGGGGCATCCTGCCCGACGGGTCTCACGCCGGCTCCGACGGATGGCTGACCGCACGCCAGAGAAGTAGCCGAACCGGCCCGAGCGCGGCCGGGTCGTGCTGCTGAGGCGGTGAACGTGGCCGCCTCACTCGTCGCACGCGCTGCCCCTCTCCATGCCGCTTGGGCCGGGCCGCCGGGCCGGGAGGAACGGGAAGGTCGCGAACGGAGAGCGCGGGGAGGAACATCGGAGTCACGTAGGCAAGGTGGTGGATATGGGGACGCCGTCGATGCATTTCAGCGAGAGTCCTGAGGATCCGTTCGCCCTCGGGCGTGGCGCCTCGGCTGTGCTCGACGATCTGGGCACCGTGGTCGGCTGGAGCGCACGCGCACAGGAGCTGCTGGGCTATCCGGCGAAGGAAGTGATCGGACGGGCGTGGCAGGACCTGGTCGACGCCCGTGACCTGCCTGTCGCGCGGTCCGTCGTCGTGGACGCCATGCGCACGGGCGGCTGGTTCGGGATCCTGCCCGTCCGGCACCTCGACGGACGGCGGGTGGAGATGGGATTCCGGGCCCGCGCGATCACGCGGGACGGGGACAGTCAGGAGTGGGTCCTGGTCGGAGCCCCCGCCGCGGAGGTCATTGCCTGGCAGCGGGACCGTGCGCTGCTGGACGGCCTGTACCGCCGGTCCCCGATCGGTCTGGTCACATACAGCCCGGACAGGACGGTGATCCGGGTCAACCGTGCGGTCGAGAAGGCGAGCGGCGTCCCGGCCGAGGCGCCGGTGGGCCGTCGCCCCCGCGAATTCATGGTCGACGAGGACGCAGGTCCGACCGAGGAGCGGGTGCGGCACGTCCTGGAGACCGGCGAGCCGTTGATCTTCACGGAGCAGTCCGCCCGGGCCCGCCACGATCCAGGTCGGGAACGGGTGGTGTCCGTCTCGGCGTTCCGGATGGAAGACCCCTCGGGCCGGGTTCTCGGCGTGGCCGAGACGATCGAGGACGTGACCGACCGCCACCGGGCCCAGCGCAGACTCGCCCTGCTGAACGAGGCAAGCGCCCGGATCGGAACCTCACTGGACGTGACACAGACCGCTCGGGAACTGGCCGAGGTGGCCGTCCACGGCCTGGCCGACTACTGCTCGGTGGACCTCCTCAAGCCGGTGACACTGGGCGACGAACCCGTTCCCGGTGCCTCAGGTCCACTGCTTCGAGCCGCTCTCTCACCCCCGGAGCACCGCGTCCCGTTCCAGGAAGGCGATGTGATCCCGCTGCTTGCGGAATCACCGCAGGCCCGATGTCTGTCCGAGCGTCGCCCGGTTCTCGAAGGACTGCTGTCTCTTCGTCCCGAGTGGTACGCCATGGACCGGCGGCGGATCGAGATCGCCTTGGGCCTCGGAGTTCATTCGCTGATCGCGGTACCCCTGGTCGCGCGCGGTCTCGTACTGGGCGTGGTGAGCCTGTGGCGATCGCGCCATTCGGAGCCTTTCGAGGACGACGATGCCGCCGTGGCCCAGGAGTTCTCCTCGCGTGCGGCCGTCTGCATCGACAACGCGCGCCGCTTCACCCAGCAGCAGAGCGCCGCCCTGACTCTCCAGCGCAGTCTGCTGCCGAGCGCGGCGTCCGACCTGCCGGCCGTCGAGGTGGCCTGCCGATACCTCCCAGCGAGCGGTGAACCGGGCATCGGCGGTGACTGGTTCGACGTGATCCCGTTGTCAGGGGCCCGGGTCGCCCTCGTTGTGGGAGACGTGGTCGGTCACGGGATCCACGCCGCGGCCTCGATGGGTCGCCTGCGCGCCGCCGTGCGCACCCTGGCCAGCCTCGACCTGGAACCGGACGAGGTGGTGGCGCGGCTGGACGATCTGGTCAGTCTGCTGGCCACCGAGCTGGAGGCGAACACCGACGGCAATGGGTCGGCGATCGAGCAGATGATCGGGGCCACCTGCGTCTACGCGGTCTACGATCCGGTCTCCCGGCACTGCTCCCTGGCACGCGCCGGCCACCCGGCGCCGCTGGTGACCACGCCGGACGGCCAGGTGACCATGCTCGACCTGCCCGCAGGCCCACCGCTGGGACTGGGCGGACTGCCGTTCGAGACGTGCGACCTCGACCTCCCCGAGGGAAGCCTGCTCACGCTCTACACCAACGGTCTTCTGGAGGCGCGGGGCGGCGACATCGACGCCGCGCTGGAGCACCTGCACGAATGTCTCACCCACTCCGCCGATCCCCTGGACAGCACCTGCCACACCGTGGTCGAAGCGCTGCTGCCCAAGGAACACCTCCCCACCGACGACATCGCGCTGCTCCTCGCCCGTACCCGGGTGCTGCCCCCACAAGATGTCGCCACATGGCAGCTTCCCTTGGAAGCGACCGCCGCTGCCCGTGCCAGGCAGCTGACCACGGCGAAACTGACCGAATGGGGGCTGACGGAACTGGCCTTCACCACCGAGCTGGTCGCCAGCGAGCTCGTCACCAACACCTACCGGTACGCGGCCGGCCCCGTCACCCTCCGCCTCATCCGTACGCACTGCCTGATCTGTGAGGTGTCCGACACCAGCCACACTTCCCCTCACCTCCGACGGGCCCTCAGCACGGACGAGGGCGGGCGCGGGCTCTTCCTGGTCGCGCAGGTCACGGAGCGGTGGGGCACCCGCTACACCCACGACGGCAAGACCGTCTGGACGGAGCAGCCTCTGCCGCACGCCTGACCCGCGACGAGACCGTGTGCCTTGTCCGGCCCCTGCCCCGGCTCTCGGAACCGCCGTCATGGAACACGCGGACAAGGTCCCGCCTCGCGACTCAGTGGTCCGAGCCTTTGATCTGATGATGAGAGACCTGTTCCCGTGCCGTCCGCCACCGTGACCGAGTCTGCTCGACCACGCTGTCCCACTGTCGGTGGACCTCGTGGTCGGAAGGGCGGTGGCCCTGACGGATCCGGCTGAGCTCGTCTCGTACCTCTCGTCCCAGTGCCGCCGACGCGACCAGGACGAGCATCGCTGCGAAGAGCGCGGAGATCATCGCGAAGACGGCACCGACCACCCCGTAGCGTGCGGCGGAGGAGTTGAAGAGGCGCGGCATGTAGATGGTTGCGCCCACGGAATAGGCCACCGTCAGAACAGCGGCGGTGACGCCGAAGGGGAGCAGGTCCACCCGGCTGATCCGCTTTGCCGACAGGATCCAGCCGCTCCAGACAAGGAACGCAGCGGTCACCGGTACCTGACACACCGAGGCCGCCAGACCAAGCGCTCCCCCGCCAAGGAGCGCGGAGACGGTCGCGGTGACCACCACATAGCCGCCGAGGGTGAGGATCCACCACAAGCCGTTGCGCGTGTTGCGCACACTGAGAGGCTTGAGTTCCCATGCCTGTTCGAAGAGTCGCTGCACGGCCCGCGCGAAACTCAGCACCGAGATCGTCAGAAACACGATTCCGAAGATGCCCATGCTCGCGCTGGTGCCTTCGGCAGGAGAGAACAGGGAGTTCACTGCCGTGGCGCCTGCTCCGGTGAGGTGGTAGCGCTTGATGATCCGCTCTGCGACGTCGTAGTGCACGAAGTTGCTGAAGACGGCGCCAAGGAGGATGGAGAGCGGGACCAATGCCGTCAGGGCGCTGGACGCCAGGGCCATCGAGCGGTCGAAACCCACGATCTTCTGAAACCGGTTGATGACCCGCAACGCGAAGGCAGGACGCAGCCAGAAGGTCAGCGTTCTGACGAGGCGCTCTCGATTGATCCCCGCCGTGCTGCCCTCCGTGAAGATCGGGACCTGTGTGGCGACGCGAGCCTAATGGACGGTCGTCGGACCGATGAGGGGCGACACGACAAGCGGCACGCCGGCCCGGCACCTCGGCCGCAGGGGCCACCCGATGATGCCTCACCTCATCACTTGGTCCGCCGTAGTACGGGAGATTGCAGCTGAGGGGGCTGGCTCTGGCCGAGGGCCGCCGTTCGGATCAACCAGGGCGGCCCTTCAGGTGATTGCCGGACGCCTCATGGGCCGGGCAGCCGTCGCAGGGGTACGACATCTCAGCAGAGGACGAATCCACAACGCCGTGAGGAGCCTGTCGATGTACGCAGCAGTCCGGCGGTACGAAGGGGTGACCGATTCGGCCGAGGCCGCACGTGTCGTGAACGAGGGGTTCGTGCCGCTCATGCGCCAGGTCTCCGGCTTCGTGGCCTACTACTGGATCGACACCGGGGACGGAGTGATGGTCTCGACCAGCGTCTTCCAGGACCGGGCCGGCGCCGACGAATCGATCTCGAGGGCCGCGGACTTCGTGCGGGACAACCTCGCGTCACTGCTCCCCAACCCTCCCCAGGTCATGGCCGGCGAGGTGGTGGCTTCCGCATGACAGCGCTCGGACCAGCCACCTGAGATGGCCGCTCGCGTCCTGGTAGTCGTCCCATCGGCGTCGCTCCCGGACGTCGGCCACAGAGAACTTCCAGTTCTTCTCCGGGAGGTCGATCCGCTTCAGGAGCGGGTGCGCTGCTCCTCCTCGGACAGGTTCAGGAAGATCTTCACCACCGTGAACCCGTTGTCCGTGAGATAGCGCTTCCAGTGGTCGATCTCCCGGTAGCGCCGGTCCCACAGGCCCGGCCCACATGCGCTGAAGTCCGCGATGCGTTCGGCTCTCTCGTCCGACATCACCTATCAGTCCTTCGCCGGTCCGGGGTGAGCACGGCAGCACGGCCCGTCTCGGGGGCCAGAACGGTCACATCCCGTCATTGTCTGCTCGTCCGGACAAGATCGCCCCCTGAGGCCGAGTACACATCGTGCGCCCGGTTCCGGTTTCACCCGTGCTCCCGGTTCCGGTTTCACCCGCCGCGGGTGAGGCGAAGGCCCCAGCACTGCCGAAGGCTTGGCGTGGACGGGTCGCTGACGTGTGCCCGCCCGAGCTGCGGGAGTGCGTCGGACCGAGCAGGGAGGTCTTGTGAACCGGTACCCGCCCATCGCGGAACACGGCATGGTCGGCGATCTCCAGACCGTCGCCCTGGTGTCGTCCGGCGGAACCATCGACTGGTGGTGCACGCCCCGCTTCGACTCACCCAGCCTCTTCGCCTCACTCCTGGACAGTGAACGCGGAGGGCATTGCCGTCTCGCCGCGGAGTCCCCGGACGGGAACGGCATGACGGTCCGGCAGCTGTATCTGTCCGACACAGCGGTCCTGGTCACCCGCTTCATGGCACCCGGCGGAGTCGGTGAGGTGGCCGACTTCATGGTGCCGGTCGACTCCCCGGCCCCGACGGGCGTGCACCGTCTGGTGAGGGTCGCACGGGTGGTCCGGGGCAGCCTGCCCTTCGCCCTCACCTGTCGCCCGCGTTTCGACTACGGCCGTGCCTCGCACACGCTCTCGCAGCCCGATGATCACTCCGCGCTGTTTCACGGCCCGGGGAGGGACCTGCATCTGCAGTCCACCACCGGCGTCGCGCTCCGCGCGGACGGCAACGACATCACCGCCCGCTTCACCCTGTCCGCCGGCCAGACGGCCGCAGTGGTGCTGACCAGCACAGCGAGCAGCGATCCCGCCCCACAGCGCCCTTCCCTGGAAGGGATCGCCGACGCATTCGAGACGTGCCGCGCCTTCTGGCTGTCGTGGCTGCGTTCCTGCGCCTACCGAGGCCGCTGGCAGGACATCGTGAACCGCTCGGCGATCACGCTCAAGCTGCTCACGTACGCCCCCACCGGGGCACCCATCGCCGCTGCCACCATGGGACTGCCCGAGCAGATCGGCGGTGAGCGCAACTGGGACTACCGCTACACGTGGATCCGTGACGCGGCGCTGTCCGTCAGGGCGTTGATCGATCTGGGCTTCCAGGAGGAGGCGCACGCCTTCCGCCGCTGGCTGCGCGAGCGCATCGAGTCAGGAGGGGGCGCCTCGGCGGACCCCCTGCAGATCATGTACCGCGTCGACGGCGATCCCCACCTGACCGAAGAGGCCCTCGACCACCTGGAGGGCTATCTGGGGTCCCGTCCGGTGCGGGCGGGCAACGCGGCGGCCGACCAGTTGCAACTCGACATCTACGGCGAGGCGTTGGACGCGCTGATCGTGGGCGGTGACATCGGTGCGATCCGCGGATGGAAGGCTCTGAGCGACGTCCTGGACTGGCTCGCCGACAACTGGGACCAGCCGGACGAAGGCATCTGGGAGACCCGTGGCGGCCGTCAGAACTTCACCTACAGCCGGTTGATGACGTGGGTGGCGTTCGACCGCGGCGTCCGCGCGGCCACCGACTTCTCCCGCCCCGCCGACGTCGCTCGCTGGACAGGGGCGCGGGACGCGGTTTTCCGCCAGATCATCGAACGCGGCTGGCACGACAAGCGGGGGGCGTTCGTGCAGCACTACGACACCGATGTCCTGGACGCCTCGCTCCTGCTCATGCCGAAGGTCGGCTTCGTCTCGCCCCACGATCCGGACTGGATCAGCACCCTGGACGCCATGGACGAGGAACTGGTCAGTGACAGCCTCGTCTACCGGTACGACCCGAAGGCCTCCCCCGACGGTCTGCGCGGCTCGGAGGGCACCTTCAACCTGTGCAGCTTCTTCTACGTCGAGGCGCTCGCCCGCAGCGGCAGGCTCAACCAGGCCCGCCACGCCTTCGACAAGATGCTCACCTACGCCAACCACGTCGGCCTCTTCGCCGAGGAGATCGGCCCCTCGGGCGAGCAACTCGGGAACTTCCCCCAGGCGTTCACCCACCTCGCCCTGGTCACCGCGGCCATGGCGCTTGACGAAGAGCTGGAGAAGGCGCAGACCGGACCGCGCTACGGCGACCACGGCCATGTGGCGACCCAGGGCCTCACGGCGCCCGACGAGGACACCGACGGGGGTGATACAGGTGGTTGAGACGGCCGGGCCCGCACGGCCGGCGGGACAGGCGGGACAAAGACGCGTGCTGGCCGCCCTCGCCCTCGCCCAGTTCATCTGCAGCTTCGCCGGCTCCAACATGAACGTGATGATCAACGACATCAGCGAGGACCTGGACACCACCGTCCAAGGCGTCCAGGTGGCCATCACGCTCTTCCTGCTGGTGATGGCGGCGTTGATGATCCCCGGCGGCAAGCTGACCGACCGCTACGGCCGCAAGCGCTGTTTCCTGACCGGCCTCGTCGTCTACGCGATCGGTGCCCTGCTGAGCGCGGCCGCCCCGGGGCTCGGCGTCCTGATCCTCGGCAACTCGATCCTCGAAGGCATCGGCACCGCGCTGCTCATCCCGCCCGTCTACATCCTTACGACCCTCCTCCACCCGGACGTCACCTCGCGCGCCCGCGCGTTCGGGGTCGTCATGGCGCTGGGCGGCGTCGGAGCCGCCGCGGGGCCACTGATCGGCGGACTCATCACCACCGCGATCAGCTGGCGCGCGGCCTTCGTGTTCCAGGCCCTGGTGATCGCGGTGATCGTCGTACTCAGCCTTCGTATCGAGGACCCGCTGCCCCCGGATCCCACCCGTTCCTTCGACACCGTCGGGGCGGTCCTCTCGGCCGTCGGCCTCGTCCTCGTCGTCATGGGCATCCTGGCCGCGGACAACAACATCTGGCTCATGGTCACCCTGCTGGTCCTGGGCGCACTCGTGCTGTGGTGGTTCTTCCACTCCGTGCGCGCCAGGGAGGCCTCCGGCCGGGAACCGCTGCTGTCCCTTCGTCTCTTCCACAACCGCACCTCTAACCTCGGACTCGTCACCCAGAACATCCAATGGCTGCTGCTCATGGGAACGTCGTTCACGGTGGCGGCCTACCTGCAAGTAGTGCGCGGCTACGACGCCATCCAGACCGGAGTCATTTTCACGGCGGCCACACTGGGCCTGCTGGTCACGTCGCTGTCCGCCGAGCGCCTGGCCGGTCGGCACTCCCCGCGAACCCTCGTCATGACCGGTTTCGCCGTCTCCGTCGTCGGCGTGGCCGCGCTGATCGCCCTGGCCGGGAGTTTCTCCACCGCCTGGGCCTTCGTCCCTGGTCTCCTGCTCATAGGACTCGGACTGGGAGTCATGCTGACGCCGTCCGTCAACGTCGTACAGTCGAGCTTCCCCGAAGAACAGCAGGGGGAGATCTCGGGCCTGTCCCGCAGCGTGTCGAATCTCGGCTCGTCCTTCGGCACGGCCATCGCCGGCACCATCCTCGTCGCCGGTCTCACCAAGGGCGCCTACGCCACCGCGATGATCACCCTGGCGGTCTTCGGCCTCGGCGGCCTGGCCGCGGCAGCGCTCCTGCCAAGGCACACGGGATCCAGCACCACGAGCACCCCTGGGACCACGGCCCCCAGGTCCAGCGCCTAGGTCCGGGTGATGGCCAGCAGCGCCATGTCATCAGTCCTTCGGCCACCGCTGTGTCGGAAGTGGTCGGCGATCAGAGCGTCAAGAAGAGCGTCCGGGCCGGCATGGCGATGTCCCGTGCATGTGCCGATGGGGTCGTAGAAGGTACCCGTCTCGTCCCGTGCTTCTGTGAGTCCGTCGGTGTAGAGCAGCAGACTGGCCCCTTCGGGGAACGTCACCGTGTCGACGCGCGCAGGGCCGGCGTCGAGGGCCCCCAGGCCCAGGGGCAGACTTCGCCTGCCGGGCTCGACATACCGCACCATGTCTCCCAGGATCAGTACGGGCGCCGGGTGGCCGCGGTTGACCAACCGAACCTCGTTGCCCCGCCGGGGGAACTCGACCAATACGCCTGTGACGAACCCTTCGAGCTCGGTCAGGTTCCCCGACTGCTGAGCCTCGAGGACGACGGCCTGCTCCAGCCGTTCCAGGAGACCGGTCAGGGTGGGCTCGTGCCGGGCTGCCTCTCGGAAAGTCCCGATGCCGACCGCGACCGCCTTGACCGCCCCTATCCCCTTGCCACGCACATCGCCGATCACGCAGCGCACGCCGAACGGAGTGTCGACCACTACGTAGAGGTCCCCGCCGATCTGCGCGTCCGCCCGAGCCGCCTCGTAACGTGCGGCAAAGCGCAGCGAACCGATTCTGTCCGGAGGCTGTGGCAGGACAGCACGCTGAACAGCCGCCGCAATGTCACGTACGGACTCCAGCTGCACTTTCCGGTGGTACAAGACCCGATTGAGGAAGCCCGCGATCACGGTCACTGTCGCAACCATGATCAGCTCGCTCATCGCGATCGCACTCCGGCGATAGCCGAAGTACCGGAACATCATCCAGTCGACAAGGAGCGCGAACACCCCCGTGAGGACGGTGCCCCGCAGTGACAGCAGGGGAGCGGCCGACAGGATCGCAGCCGCATAGAGGGCCGCGGCGCTGACGGTGCGGGGCGTGCTGAGGTCGATCAATGCGGCGATGAGAAGCAGGACGGCCGGCAGCAGACGGCTCCAATTCCCCACCCACTTCCACGCTCCCAGCCTTGCCACGTGCAGCTCCTGATGTTGCTGGGCTCCTGGTCGGCTCAGGCTGACCACTCCCTGTCGCGCGCTGCCCCAGGAGATCCCCGACCGGTGTCAGTTCTGGTCGATGAGCAGGTGGATGGGGCCTCGCAGGACGGGGCTGGGGCGGTACGGGGGTGGGTCGGTCACCAGGGTGGGGTCGGCGAGGCGGCGTACCAGTTCGGTCAGGGCGATCTGGGTTTCCAGTCGGGCCATGGGGCCGCCGAAGCACAGGTGGATGCCGCTTCCGAAGCCGAGGTGCTGGTTGTCCTGGCGATCGGGGTCGAAGCGGTCGGGATCGTGGAAGCGGTCCGGGTCGCGGCTCCCCGAGGCGAGCATGAGCATGATCTTCGAGCCCTTGGGGATGACGGTGTCGCCGACGGCGATGTCGCTGTACGCCGCCCGCCACGGAATGATGTGCACGGGGGGCTCGTAGCGCAGCAGTTCCTCGACCAGCGGTACGACCAGGTCCGGTTCGGCGCGCAGGCGTTGCAGCACCTCAGGGTGGCGCAGCAGCGTCAGCATGCCGTTGGCGATGAGGTTGACGGTGGTCTCGTGGCCGGCGATGAGCAGCAGGTTGGCGGTGCTGACGATTTCGGCGTCGGTCATCCGCCCGTCGGGCCCGTCGTCGTTGGCCAGCCGTGTCAGCAGGTCGTCGCCGGGGTGGCCGTGGCGTTGTTCCAGCAGCCCGCCGAGGTACTCGCGCAGGTCTTTGGTGGCCTGCACGCCGTTGTCCAGTTTCTCCTGCGGGTCGGTCCTGGGGTTGTAGTCGATCGAGTCGATGATGGCGTTCACCCACACGTGGAACCGCGGTTCGTCCTCGCGCGGTACACCGAGCAGGTGGCAGATCACGGTGACGGGGAACGGATAGGCGAAGTCATCGACGATGTCGATCCGTTCCTTGCCCGCGAAGTCGTCGATCAGACCGGCGACGATGGCGGCCAGGTCGGGTTCCATGCCGGTCACCAGGCCCGGGGTGTGCGGGGGGCCGAAGTGACGCATCGCCAGGCGCCGCAGACGGTCGTGCTCGGGCGGGTCGAGGTTGATGAACGACGGCGTGGTGCGTTCCTGCATCGCGGGCATCGGATGCGACAGATTACGGACGTCGGAGCTCAGGTGCGGGTCGTGCAGGATGCCACTGAGTTCGCGGTAGGTGCTGATGACGTAGCTGCCGTCCTCCTGCAGGGCCACCGGCGTCTTGCGCAGCTCGGCGTAGAGCGGGTACGGGTCGGCCCGATTCGAGTAGTCGAGGATCCGGGGCAGGATGTCGGGCGTCTCGGTCGTGGTCATGTCGCTTTCCCTCCTGTTCCCTCCTAGCGGTGCTGCCGCACGGCTGTGACGCGCCGCTCACCCGGGTCATGGCCGGTGACGACCACCGTGGCGCCCTGACCGAGCAGAGTGGGGCCCGGGAAGTCGACGGGCACCGGCTTCGCGTCGAGGGGCTGGTCGGGCGTGGGGCAGGGGGGCGGGAAGGGCGCGGCCGTCTCGATCAGCCGCCGGTAGTGGTCCAGCCACTTCGCGTTGTTGAAGCTGACGGCCGCCGTGACGCGGCCCTGGTACCCGTAGGTGGCGACGAAGCGGTGGTCGGGCACGGATCCCTGGGTGACGACGACCTCGTCGGCGTAGGTCGGCACACCGACGGACTTGATGTTGACGCCGAACTGGATCGACCAGAACGTCGGGATGGTCAGGTGCGGCCAGCGGTCCGCCTGGGTGCTGACCATGTTGTGCGCGGCGATCTCCGCCTGCTCCACGGCGTTGGCCCAGTGTTCGAGCGAGATGAACCGGTACTCGTAGATCGGGTTCGGGCTGCGTGCCACGTCTCCGGCGACGAAGATGTCGTCGGTGACCAGGCCGTTGAGGTCGAAGGCGCGGCAGCCGGCGTCACAGGCGACTCCCCATATGCCCACCGCCAGTCCCGAGTCCCGCAGCCACTCGGTGTTGCGGATGCCTCCGAGCGCCACCACCGCCACGTCGGCGTCGACCGTGCTGCCGTCGTCGAAGTGGGCGCGGCGCAACCGCCCCTGCGCGTCGCCCTCCAGCTGGGTGACACGGACCCCGCAGCGCAGGTCGACGCCGTGCGCGCGCTGCATCTCCGCCGCGACCTCGCCGATCATCGCGCCGAGTCCCCCGACCAGCGGGGCCGGCGCGAGCTCCGCGACGGTCACCGGGATGTCGCGCTCGCGGCAGACGGAGGCGATCTCGGAGCCGGTGAAGCCCGCGCCGATGATCAGTACGCGGGAGGGCCCGGCGGCGACCGCCCGCTGCAGGCCGGCGGCGTCCTCGCGCGTACGGACCACGAAGACACCGTCCAGGGCCGCCTCGGCCTCGACGGGCCAGGGCCGGGCCCGTACGCCGGTGGAGATCAGCATGCGGTCGAAGGGGATCGTGCGGCCGTCGGCGAGCCGCACGTGGTTGTTCGCCAGATCCAGTCCGTCGGCGGGGACGCCCAGGAGCCACTCCGCGTCGATGTCACGACGCCGTGGCAGGGCGGTGCCGTCGGCCGGCACCCATCCGGTCAGTACCTGCTTGGACAGCGGGGGGCGGTCATAGGGCTCCCCCAACTCGTCACCGATCATGGTCAGCTTCCCGGTGAACCCCTCGTCGCGCAGGGCTTCCGCGGCGCGCAGTCCCGCCAGTGACGCCCCGACGATCACGACGCGGCCGTCGCGCTTGAACCCCTGCAGGGTGTCGGCAGTGCTCATGACGGCGACGTCCCCACCGGCGCGTCCCGGCCCTCCAGCTGGTCGACCAGAATGGCCTGGAGCGGGCAGGCCGCCGCAGCGCGCAACACCTGTTGGCGCTGGGTGTCGTCGGGGTTCGAGGCGTACATCAGCGCTTCCTCGCCGTGCATCCGGAACGCGTCCGGGGCCAGGAACGCGCACTGCGCGTATCCCTGACACCGGGAAAGATCAACGACAACTCTCATCCCGACCTCCATTGCAGGGACCGCGAAGCCACGGGTCCTGAGGCAGCCCTCCTACGGCGCCCGAAGCGCGAGGCACGCCTTCTTCGAAGGAGGGAGTCGGCAGTTGCTCACCCCTGAGAACGCGAGAGGGTGCACCACGCTCGGGAAAGGTCTCCGCAGAAAGAATCGATCATCGTGAATGAGGCCTCGGCGTCTGCAAAGCCGCCCGGAGAACCTGACTTTGCCGTCAAAAGCGTATCCCCCGTGCACGTCGTCCGCACGGTGAGGATTGAGGAGGTGGGGAGGATTCAGGGGGTACGGCGTTGAGCACGCCCCGATCCGAGCGGGCGTGGCACCCGCCCGGGAGTTCGCGTCCCCTCCGGCGCGAAGCCCGCCACGAACTCCGCTCCTGTGCATCGATTCCTGTGCATCGATTCCTCTGCATCGGCACCGGGCCTCAGAACACCTCGGTCATCCCCGCCACTCCGCCGATGAACGCGCTGAGCAGCATCAGGGCACCCAGCGCCCCGAGCAGCACCAGCAGCCCGCGCGGTACTCGACGCGCACCGCCCTTGCCGCAGACGACCAGAATCCCCAGCAGCAGCACCATCAGACCGAGCAGGGAAATCGCCAGCCACCCGAACGAGGACGCGGTGCCCGTCTGCTCGTATCCGCCGGAGGCCACCCGCTGCAACGCGACCGTGTCGCCGACGGGCAGGTTCTTGCCGATCGAGGCGTTCGGGTCCACGACGGTGCCGTCGGAGGAGCGGAAGATTCCACCGCAGTGCGGATACCGGTGGCCCCCGACGTGTTCCCAGGCGCAAGCTTCGACCCGGAGATGCCCCGGGGTGCCGGCCAGGCCCGTGGCATAGGCGAAACGCGTTCCCGCGAACCAGGTCAGCCCGAGTCCCGCGGCCACCAGAACGACGACCATGACCGCCGGACGGCCTGCCCGGCCCCTTTCCCTGAGCCGACCCCAGCCGTTCATCCGCTCTCCCCCGCAGCGTGTCCGCCCGAAACACCGAACCGGTCGTCCCGGCCGTCCCAAGCTACGCTCTCGAACCATGTCCGAGCCGACCAGCCTGTACGCGACCCCCTACCGCCGATGAGGTCACCGACGGCGTCGCGGCCAGGTATGAGGACATCGGCGCCGCTGGAGGCAGCGCCGCGGCTGATGTACGGAGGATGCGGTGGGCGGGCCCGCGGCAGGGTTGTGGTGGACGGAGGAGCGAGGTGCGCTCGACGCTCTGCCGCTTTCCGGGGCTCGACCGCCCGCCCGCGGCCGGACCGCTCCTGCTCGCCCACGGCCCGGGGCGGGGGGACCACCTCCTGCTCGGGCACCTCGCCGAGGCACGTACAGCCACGTCGGTGACCGGGAGTTCCTGGGCGCCTGGCTGAGGCACCCCGGCTTTCCCATGGTCAAGTGACAGCGCTTCGGTGGCTGGTGCCTCACTTCCGGTAGCCGAGGATCGTCATCATGCCGGACTCCGAGTGGTACTGGTTGTGGCAGTGGAGCATCCACAGGCCCGGGTTGTCGGCGTAGAAGTCGACGACGAGTTTGTGGTGCGGCACTACGTGGGCGGTGTCCTTGCGGGCGCCGACCACGCCGAAGCCGGTGAGGGCGAAGGTGTGGCCGTGCAGGTGCATGGGGTGCCACATGTCGGTGGCGTTGATGAGGGTCAGGCGGATCCGTTCGCCGTAGCTGACCGGGTGGCGTTGCTCGACGGAGTACGGCCGGTGGTCGAAGGCCCAGTCGAACTTCTTCATCCCGCCGGTCAGCCTGATACGCAGCTCGCGGTCCGGTTCGTCGTCGGTGAGGGCCACCGAGTCGTCCGGCACGAGGCGTCTGGCCGGGACGAGCTTGCCGTCGAGTTCGTCCGGGTGCACGGAGGGGCGGGGATTGTCCCCACTGCCGGTGCGCAGGACGGCCAGGGCTCTGGCGTTCTTGCCCTCGGCGAGCGCGACCAGCGGGAACACCCCGTCCTTGGCGGTGATCAGCACGTCGTAGCGTTCGGCCATGCCGAGCAGCAGCGCGTCCGTCCTCGTGTGCTCGACGGGGTAGCCGTCCGTGTGCGTGATCGTCATCTCGTGGCCGCCCAGCGCCACCCGGAAGGCCGTTTCGGCGCCGGCGTTGATGATCCGCAGCCGGATGCGGTCACCCTTGCGGGCCCGGAAGACCGAAGGAGCCTTCGGGAGACGGCCGTTGACCAGGTAGAACGGGTAGTCGACGCTGCCTCCCTCGCTGTGCAGGATGCGGCTGCGGGAGTTGTGCAGGACGCGGGAGGGGCCGTGGGGCTTCTCGTGGGCGGCCTTGTCATGGGCCTTGCCCCCGGGTTCGTCGTCCTCGCCCATGCCCATGCCCGTCGCCATGCCCTTGCCGTCGAGCAGCTGTGCGAGCACACCGTCGGGGGTGGAGCCGGCCACGCCGTCCACCCAGTCGTCCAGGATGACGACCCACTCCTTGTCGTAGGACAACGGCTCCCTGGGGTCCTCGACGATCAGCGGGGCGTACAGGCCGCGGTCGAGCTGCAGCCCCGAGTGCGAGTGCAGCCAGTACGTGCCCGGGTGCGTCACGGCGAAGCGGTAGTTGAAGTCGTCGCCGGGCCTGATGGGGTGCTGGGTCAGACCCGGCACTCCGTCCATGTCGCAGCGCATGCGGACACCGTGCGAGTGCAGCGTCGTGGACACCGGCAGATGGTTGGCCAGGTTGAGATCGAGGATGTCGCCCGACTTGATCCGCACCTCCCTGCCGGGCAGCGAGTCGCCGTACGCCCATGATCTGACGGTCCGTCCACCCAGGTCGAGGGTGGTCTCGGCGGCCGTGAGCTTGAACGAGCGAACGGGGCCGCCCCCGCGTTTCCTCTCGACGGCGAGGACCTCGGGATCGGACGGGTTCACGTACCCCTTGGGTCCCCTGGGGATGAAGGGCCTGCCGCCGTGACCGACTCCGCTCCCCTGGTGCTCGCCGGGCCCGGGGTGCGAGCCGGGCCCGGAGGAGGAGTCGGACCCGGAGCAGCCGGCCAGGAGTCCCGAGCCGGCGGCCGCGATCGAGGCACCGAGCACGGTGCGCCGCGTAGGTGTGTGCATGAATGAATAACACACGTTTTACGCTGATATGTCCCCGAACCCGGCACGGCGTGTCCCCATTTGGAGCAGACCCCGTCACCCCGAAACGGGGGCTAAGGTTAGGCTTGCCTTATCCATTGATCGGAGTACTCGTGCGCACCTTGGGGTCGAAGGCCGTCCTGGCCGTTGCCATCGTCGGCGGCCTGCTGACCGGATGTTCGTCCGGGAGCGGGAGCGGGGACGGGAACAACGGCTCCTCGCAGAGCAAGAACACCTCCAGCGGCGACCGCAATCTCGTGAGCGGAGCCTCCGAAGGCCCCTCCGTCGCCCCCAGCGCCGTCGCCGCCGGGATGGGCGCGGGCAGCGTCAAGGACGGAGAATTCCCCCGGACCGTCGGGCACTTCGAGGGCAAGACGGAGATCAAGAGCGCGCCCAAGAAGATCGCCGCGCTCAGCACCGGACAGCTGGACGACCTGCTGACCCTCGGCATCGTGCCGACCGTGACGACCCGCGCGGACAACGCCGGGCTGGCGCCGGACTATCTGAGCGACGCCTTCCCCACGTACAAGAAGCAGCTGTCGGCCATGACCGACGCGGGGACCCGCAACGCGCCCAACCTGGAGACGCTCGCCGCCGCCAAGCCCGATCTGATCCTGATCAACGACTCGCTCGGCGACCTCTACCCGAAGCTGACGAAGATCGCGCCCACCGTCGTCACGGCCGGCAACGGCATCAACTGGAAGCGGGATCTGCTCCTCGTCGGTGACGCGGTCGGCAAGGGCGACAAGGCGCGGGAACTGCTCGACGGCATCGTGAGCGACGCCGCCACGCGGGGGAAGCGGCTCGGCGATCCCGCCGTGTCCATGGTGCGGTTCACACCGGACCGGACCCGGATGTTCGGAGTGTCGTCGTTCACCGGCTCCATCGCCGTCGACATGGGGCTCTCCCGGCCCAAGTCGCAGCGGTTCAAGGCGATTTCGCAGGACATCGGGGCGGAGAGCATCGATGTCGCGGACGGGGACTGGATCTTCTACTCGGTGCAGGGCGACGCCTCCAAGACCGACGCGGGCAGCGTGCTCGCCGGGCCCCTGTGGAAGTCGATGAAGGCGGTCAAGGCCGGGCACGCGGTGAAGGTCGACGACGACCCCTGGTACCTCAACGCCGGCCCCACCGCCGCCCGGCTCGTCGTTCGACAGCTCGCGGACACCCTCGGCAAGTGACCGGTCCTACGTCTGTCGCACGCCGCACGTCCGCCCCGGCAGGCGTGCGGCGTGCGAGCCGGCTGGGCGTGGCCCTTCTCCTCGCCGTCACCGCCGTCGCCCTCAGCCTCGCCGTCGGCACCCGCCCCGTCCCGCTGTCCGCCGTCCTCGACGCGCTGGCGCACGGCGGGAGTTCACCGGACGCGCTGGTCGTACGGTCGCTGAGGGTGCCGCGGACCGCGATCGGACTCACCGCCGGTGCCGCCCTCGGACTCGCGGGGGCGGCGCTCCAGGCGGTCACCCGCAATCCGCTCGCCGACCCCGGCATCCTCGGGCTCAGTCAGGGCGCGGCGGCCGGTGTCGTGTTCGCCATCGCGCTCGGCTGGGCGAACGGCTTCGACGGGTACGTCTGGTACGCCTTCACCGGCGCGGTCCTCGCCGCCTGCGTCGTGTACGCCATCGCCTCGCGCGGACGCGGCGGCGCCTCCCCGGTGAAACTGGCGCTCGCCGGAACCGCGCTGTCGGCGATGACGGCGGGAGCCACGACGGTGGTCCTCACGTCGAGTTCGGCCACGCTGGACCAGTTCCGGTTCTGGCAGGTGGGCGCGCTCAGCGGGCGCGACGCGGAAACGGTGGGGCGCATGCTGCCCTTCCTCGCAGCCGGTGCGCTGCTCGTGCTGGCCTGCGCCCGCGGCCTGGACGCGCTCGCGCTCGGCGACGACACCGCACGGGCGCTCGGCCACCGGGTCACGCTCGTACGGGGCTGTGCGGCGCTCGGCGCGACCGTGCTCACCGCGGCCGCGGTCGCCGCCGCGGGCCCCATCGCCTTCATCGGCCTCGCCGTCCCCCACCTCGCCCGCCGACTGGTCAGTGGCGGCCACCGCTGGACGCTCCCCCTCTCCGCACTCCTCGGCGCCGCCCTGCTGCTCGCCGCGGACGTGGCGGGCCGGGTCGTACGCGCCCCGGCGGAAGTGCCGGCCGGAGTGATGACCGCGCTGGTCGGCGTGCCGGTCCTGGTCGTACTCGTACGGCGGAAGGGCATGGCCTCGTGACCACAGCCCCCACGACCCCGACAACCCCCGCCGCATCCGCGACGCCCACCGAGCGCCGCGCCACGTACCCGCACTCGGCCGGGCTCCGCGTAGTCCGCCACCGGCACCTCTCCCTCCTCCTGCACCGGCGCGCCGCGGCCGTCGTCACCGTCCTCCTCCTGCTCCTCGCGGGCGTCATGCTGCTCGCGGCGTGCGCCGGGCAGACATACGTGCCGCCGGGCGAGGTCTGGCGGGTGCTGCGCGGCCACGGCGGCCCCTACGACCTGGTCGTCGGCGAACTGCGGGTCCCGCGGATCGTGCTCGGCACGCTGGTCGGGGCGGCGCTCGGGCTCTCCGGGGCGCTCGTACAGACCGTGACGCGCAACCCGCTGGCCAGCCCGGACGTCATCGGCGTCGGGCACGGTGCCGCCGCCGCGACCGTACTGGCGCTGGCCACCGGAACCGTCGCCTCCCCCGGCGCGCTGCCGGCCGTCGCCGTCACCGGCGGTCTCGCGGCCGCCGCCGTGGTGTACGTACTGGCCTGGCGGCACGGAATGCGGCCGAGCCGGTTCGTCCTGACGGGGGTGGGCATCGGCGTCGCCCTCTCCGCCGTCGTCCAGCTCTACCTCACCGACAGCGAACTGGCCGCCGCCGAGCAGGTCAAGCTGTGGCTGACGGGCAGTCTGAACGGGCGCGGCTGGGAGCAGGCGGGCCCCCTCGCCCGGGTCCTCCTCCTCTCGCTGCCCGCCCTGGTGTGGGCGAGCCGCGCTCTGCGCACCCTCGGGCTTGACGCCGACACGGCCGCCGCGCTCGGCGTCCGCGTGCGGCGCACCCAGCTCGGCCTGACCGTGCTGGGGGTGGTGCTCGCCGCGGTCGCGACCGGCGCGGCCGGCCCGGTCGGCTTCGTCGCTCTCACCGGCCCCCAACTGGCCCGCCGCCTCACGCGCACCCCGCAACTCCCCCTCGCCGCTTCCGCCCTGACGGGCGCGCTGATCGTGGTCGGCGCCGACCTGGTGGCCCGCACGCTGATGCCGCCGCTCGAGATCCCGGTCGGGGCGCTCACGTCCTTGGTGGGCGGCCCGTATCTGCTCTGGCTGCTGGGCAGGTCGGGCCGCCGCTGACGGGCTCGCTGTACGTGCGGTGGAAACACCGAGGGCGCCGACCGGTCGTACGACCGGTCGGCGCCCTCTGAACTCCGTTGAACTCCGTCCGCGACTAGATGGTGGCGGTGTCGATCACGAAGCGGTAGCGGACGTCGCTCGCCAGCACCCGCTCGTAGGCGTCGTTGATCTCGGACGCGCTGATCAGCTCGATCTCGGCGCCGAAGCCGTGCTCGGCGCAGAAGTCCAGCATCTCCTGGGTCTCCTGGATACCGCCGATGCCGGAACCGGCGAGGGTCTTGCGGCCGCCGATCACGGAGAAGAGGTTGAGCTTGACGGGCTCCTCCGGGGCGCCCACGTTCACGAAGGCGCCGTCCGTCTTCAGCAGCGACAGGTAGGCGTCCAGGTCCAGCGGGGCGGACACGGTCGACAGGATCAGGTCGAAGGTGCCGCGCAGCTCCTCGAAGGTCTTCGGGTCGCTGGTGGCGTAGTAGTGGTCGGCGCCCAGCTTCAGCCCGTCGTCCTTCTTGCGCAGGGACTGCGACAGGACGGTCACCTCGGCACCGAGCGCGTCCGCGATCTTGACGCCCATGTGGCCGAGGCCGCCCATGCCGAGGATCGCGACCTTCTTGCCGGGGCCGGCGTTCCAGTGCTTGAGCGGGGAGTACGTGGTGATGCCGGCGCAGAGCAGCGGCGCGGCCACGTCGAGGGAGATGCCGTCGGGGATACGGACGGTGTAGTTCTCGTCGACGACGATCTTCTCGGAGTAGCCGCCGTAGGTCGGCTCGCCGTTCTTGTCGAGGGCGTTGTAGGTGCCGACGCCGCCTCCGGTGCAGTACTGCTCCAGGCCGGCCTTGCAGTTGTCGCACTCGCGGCAGGAGTCGACGAGACAGCCGACGCCCACGCGGTCGCCGACCTTGAACTTGGTGACGCCGGAGCCCACCTCGGAGACGATGCCGGCGATCTCGTGACCCGGCACCATCGGGAAGATCGCCTCTCCCCAGCCCTCCCGGGCCTGGTGGATGTCCGAGTGGCAGATACCGGCGAACTTGATGTCGATCAGGACGTCGAACTCACCGACCGGGCGGCGCTCGATGGTGGTGCGCTCCAGCGGAGCCTTGGCGGCGGGGGCGGCGTACGCAGCAACAGTGGTCATGCCGGGGTTCTCCTAAGGAGTGGTATGTCCTGTGCCCGGCTGCCTTCGGCCGGGCACGCTGTACAGCCTGCCCCACGGGAGAGCCTTCACCCAGGTCACGGCTTTGCGTACGTCCGCTGGTCCTACTACTGGCGGGGTCAGGATCACCGGCGTACGACCGTGAATACTGGACGTATGGACGAACAGCCCTCCCCACCCCTGGACCGGCGAGCCGAGCTCAGTGAGTTTCTGCGCACCCGCCGGGCCCGGCTGAAGCCGGAGGACGTGGGGCTGCCCGACTTCGGCCGGCACCGCCGGGTGCCCGGGCTGCGGCGCGAGGAGCTGGCGCAGCTGGCCGGGGTGTCCGTGGCGTACTACACGCGCCTGGAACAGGGCAACGGACGGAACGTGTCGGCGGAGGTACTCGACGCGATCGCCCGCGCCCTGCGGCTGACGGACGCCGAGCACGCGCATCTCACGCACCTCGCGAAGCCCAAGGCGCACAAGAAGAAGCAGCCGGCGCGGCCGCAGCAGGTTCGGGGGGCGCTGCGGCAGCTGCTGGACTCGATGGACGGCATCCCCGCGTACGTCGGTGGGCGGCGTACGGACATCCTGGTGTGGAACCGGATGGCGGCGGCCGTGTTCGGTGACTGGTCGGAGCTGGCGCCGCAGGAGCGGAACTGGGCGCGGCTGGTGTTCCTGAAGCCCGAGTACCGCGACCTGTACGTGGACTGGGAGCAGAAGGCGATCGACATCGTCTGCATGCTGCGCATGGACGCGGGCTGTCACCCCGACGATCCGCGGCTGTCGACGCTGGTCGGGGAGCTGTCCGTGAAGAGCGAGGACTTCCGGCGGCTGTGGGCCACGCACGACGTCAAGGAGAAGAGCCACGGGGTGAAGCGGATCCGGCATCCGCTGGTGGGTGATCTCTCCCTCCAGTACGAGTCGTTCCGGCTGCCCGACGACAGCGAGCAGTCGCTGGTCACCTACCACGCGGAGCCGGGGTCCGCCTCGGCGGAGGCGCTGCGGTTGCTGGCCAGCTGGGGCACGGACGCGACCCGCGCGGGCGCGACGACGCCCTCGTAGGACCCGAGCCCCGACCGGCCTTAGACCGCGCGTACGGGTAAGTGGGACGTGCGCGCACACTTCCCCGCGCCCCTGACACCGGCGCTCCGCCCCGGATCCCCCGCCCACCCGAAATCCCTCGACTGCGGCTCCGCGGGGGCTGAGCGCGCAGCGCCCCGCGCCCCTGCTGCGGGGCTTCGCCCCGGGTCCCCCGCTCACCCGTTGTCTTTTGGCCGATGGGGACCGGGGCGCAGCCCCGTGTCTCAGGGGCGCGGGGAACTGCGCGCGCCGCCCCCACCCGCCCGCAGCCAGAGTCCGCCCCGGGGGTCTGGGGGCGGAGCCCCCGGGGATGGGACGGGTAGGGGCGGCGGGGGCGAGGGACGTCGGGGTCAGGGCTGGTACGGCGGGGCCGCCCCCCACGTCCACCTCGGTACCGGTTGATCCCCCGGAAGGGTCGCGTCGGGCGCGGAGAAGTGGACGGCCAGCCGTGTGCCCCACTCGGCGTAGGCGAGGAAGGCGGAGCGGAACTCGGCGTCCGTGGGCAGACCCGCGTCGTCCGCCGCGTCCTGGAGCAGGTTGACCCACCGACGCCGCTGCACCTCCGTGATGTTCTTGCCGAGATGCTTGGCGACCATGTGCCCGTGGCCGCCCTGGGTCTCGGAGTAGGCGGTGGGCCCGCCGAAGACCTCGCCGAGCCAGAGGGCGACGTGGGCGGCGTGTTCGGGGGCGAGGCCGGAGAAGACCGGTGCGAGGACGTCGTCCTTGAGGACCTTGTCGTAGAAGACCTCGGTGAGGCGGCCGATGGCCTCGGCGCCCCCGGCCCAGGCGTAGAGGGTGGGAACCGACGCGCCCACGCCCCGTACCGTCGTCGGCGTGTAGTGGCGCATCTCCTCGATGTAGGGGATGTAGGGCTGGATCTCGGCGAGGAAGCCGGGGAACAGCTCCGACTTCCGGAAGCCCTCGACGTGGTCCTCGGTCGAGGTCCAGGTGATGCGCAGGACGAAGTGCTCGAAGTCCTCCTCACAGCGCGCCAGCTCGTAGTCCACGCAACTCGGGGACGCGGCGAGCTGGGCCGCCGCCCGGGTGTAGGCGGCCAGGAACTCCGCGGACTTCTCCTCGGGAATGCGGTACCGGATGTACTCCACGGTCTGGGTGGTCATGGGGCCCACGGAAACACGGACGGCCCGTCGGAAGCTGCTCTTCCGACGGGCCGTTCGCTATCGGCACACTTCACGTGGCCGCGCTACGGGATCACTTTCCGTAGTACGCGTTGTAGATCGATACCGTCGACTTGTTGCCCTGCTTGTCGGTGATCTTCGCGTGGAAGGAGATGCCCTTCCCCCTCGCCGGGTTCTTGACGGTGATCTTGCCGTTCTTGACCTTGAGCATCTTCCAGGTCTGGCCGTAGTCGTACGAGACGTACACGTACAGCGACTTGAGGTTCTTGCCCGCGGCCGAGCCCTGCACGGAGACCGGGATCGTGACCGCCTTGCCGGCCGCGACACGGCTGTCGAGGCCGGTGGTGGCGTTGAAGCGGACCGTGGAGGTGGGCAGCTTCGCGAAGTCGGCCTTCTTGGACTTGAAGGTCCAGCTCGCGTCGATCCGCGTGGAGGCCGCGGCGATCTTCACGGTGCGCTTGACCGAGGTCGTGAGCTTGTAGGTGGCCTCGGCGGCCGGGACCTTGAACTCCTTCGTCCCGATGAGCGGGTCGTCGTTCGAGGCGACCTTCGCGCCGTTGCGGTACAGCGTCGTCGTCACGGACGTGTACAGCGAGGAGCCGGGGTGACCGCCCCCGTCGGCGAACAGCGGCAGGTAGCCCGAGATGCCGTTGCCGTCCCGGAAGACGCCGTAGTCCGCGTTGATCTTCGGGCCGAAGACGGCCGTGTTGTACGTCCTCGTGTAGCTCTTGCCCGCCTTGAGGATCTGCGGGTAGTCGTCCGTGTAGTAGGCCTCGATGATCGGGGTCCCGGTGGCGTCGACGCCGGCGTCCTGCTCGAAGTCGAACGCCCACTGGACCTTCTCGCCGGTCGACACGTACAGCGCGCGCGAGGCCGGCAGCTTCTGGCTGACCCCGACGCTCATGCTGTCGTCGTCGGGCAGGAAGCCGTACGCGGTGACCGCGCCCGTCTTGCCGGAGGCCGCGGCCCCGAGGTTCGCCTTCACCTTGGCCAGCTCGCTCGCCTTGTAGTGCTTGACGTGCGCGCCCTGGAGCTTGGTGGTCCTGGTACCGGTGACGGTGTCGTACTCGGTGCCCGCGCCCTTGGTCCACTGTCCGGACCAGCTCTGGAAGAGGCCGGAGGAGACCGCCGGGCCGACGTGCGCCACGCGCACGTCCTGGAAAGAGGCCAGGCCGATGCCGGTACCGAGGCCGGTGGCGTCGTCGAAGTAGTTGACGAGTGCCGACAGCGGCTTCGCCCCCGCGTCCGGCACCGTGATGTCGGCGCCCTTGGCGGTGCGGGCGTCGAGGGTCACCGTGGTGTTCTTGGTGACGCTCAGCCGGGGCTGGATCAGCCAGTCGACCCCGCCCTTCGCCTCGACCAGGTCCTTCACGAAGAGGGAGTTGAGCACGTACTTGCCCTTGGGAACGCGCAGGGTCGCGGTGTCGGCCGTGCTCTGCGACGTGTAGTCCCGGGCCTCACCGAGGCCGGAGTAGCCCTCCAGGTCGGTGAGGTGCGTGGGCGTCTCACCGGCACGGTTGACGTACTTGAAGGTGACGTCGTACGACTCCGCCTCGCGCTCGACCGCGGCGGCCGTGCGCACGGACTGTCCGCCGCCGCTCGCCGTCACGTACGCCGAGTACGCGCCGTCGAGGGTGCCGCCGAGCTTCGTGTTCGTGGTGACGTCGACGGAGGCCTTGCCACCCGCCGGGACGGTGACCGTCTTGGCGCCGAGCGCGAAGAAGCCCGCCGGAGCCGCCTGGCCCTTGGGGTTGGTCGCGGAGATCGCCAGGGTCAGGGTGACGTCCTTCGTACCGAGGTTGCGGTACGTCAGCTGCTTGGTCGTCGCCGTGTCGTCGGTGTGCGGCCACTGCGCGACGCCGAAGCTCACCGACGACGGGTCGGCGATCACGGTCTGCTTGATCGCCTTGTCGACGGCGATCCGGCCCGAACCCTGCTGGAACGGCGTGTACTTGCCGCCCTTCGCGGAGCCCGTCAGCGCACCCTTGAGCTCGGTGTACGTCCAGTCCGGGTGTTCCTGCTTGAGGATGGCCGCGGCGCCCGCGACATGCGGGGTCGCCATCGACGTACCGGAAATGGTCAGGTAGCCCGCGGGCTTCTCGCCGACCTCCTGGTCGATGAGGCTGCCCGGAGCCGCGGCGGCCGTGATGTCCACGCCGGGCGCGGTGACGTCCGGCTTGATGGCGCTGTCGCCGACGCGCGGGCCGGTGCTGGAGAAGTCCGCCAGCTTGTCGTTGTCGTCGACGGCGCCGACGGTGAGCGCGGCGTCCGCGCTGCCGGGCGAGCCGATCGACTCGGGGCCCTCGTTGCCCGCCGCGATCGCGAAGAGGATGCCCTTCTCGGCCGAGAGCTTGTTGACCTCGGCCTCCAACGGGTCGATGTCGGGGGTGTCCTGGCCGCCCAGGCTCAGGTTCACGATGTCGGCGCCCTGCTCGGCCGCCCACTCCATGCCCGCGAGGATGTTCGAGTCGTCGCCGCTGCCGGTGTCGTCGAGGACCTTGCCGTTGAGGATCTTCGCCCCGGGCGCGACACCCTTGTACTTGCCGCCCGACTTGGCGCCGGTACCCGCCGCGATGGACGCGACATGGGTGCCGTGGCCGAAGTGGTCGGTGGCGTCGGCGGCGGTGGAGAAGTTCTTGGACTCGATCACCTGGGTCTTGAGGTCCGGGTGACTCGCGTCGACACCGGTGTCCAGGACGGCGATCTTGACGCCCTTGCCGTCGTATCCGGCCGCCCACGCCGTGGGGGCGCCGATCTGCGGCACGGACTTGTCGAGGCTCGCCTTGCGGACGCCGTCCAGCCAGACGTGCGCGATGCCGGAGGCCGTCCGGCCGTCGTCGGTGACCGCGGACCACAGCTCGGCCGCGTCCCGCTGCGGCGTCTGCACCGCGTCCGCGTTCAGGGCCTTCAGACTCCTGCGGAGCGTGCCGGCCTCACGGACGTCGGCCTTGGCGGCCGCCGCGGCTCCCCGGTAGCCGACGATCACCTTCAGGCCCCGCTGCTGGGACTTGCGGACCGCCGCCTTGTTGAGCTCGGTGACGTCGAAGAGCCGCCGGTCGAGCTTGCCGCCGGCTATGAGCGCCTGGGCGTCGGCCGGCACCACCAGGGTGTGGCCGTCGGCCTTGCGGATCTGCACGGGGACGTGCTCGCGGCCCTTGGCCCGCTCGAAGCCGACGACGCGCCCCTTGGCGTCGACGACCACCCGGTCACCGGTGATCAGGGTGATGCGGTGCTTGGCCGTGATCCCGGCCGCTTTCCCGGCCGCGAACACCCCCGCCGTGCGCTGCTCCGCCCGCGCCGACGCCGGGCTGGTCATTCCCGCCGCCAGCGCCACGGACGCCGCCATGGCGATGGTCGCGGCGCACGCTCTTTTCACTTGTCTGCGCAAGTCTCCCCCTGGAGATCAGGTCCGGACGAAATCCCCGTTCATCCGGTCGGGGGAAGCCTCGTACGCGTGCACGTACACCCCCCGGAATACGCAAGTATGCCCGGGGGGTGATCGCCCCCTCAATAGCGGGGCGAGGGTGAAGAGTTGACGGAGTTGTTCCGCTAAGCCCCCGCACGCTCCTTTTGCACTTCTTTAAGCACCCGCGTTTTCCTTGACGGAGATCTTCCCCTTGCGAATCGTCGCGAGGCGCGGTGCCCTCTTCGCGATCGAGGAATCGTGCGTGACCATGATGAAAGTGAGCCCGTGCTCCTTCCACATGGCTTCGAGCACCTCCATGATCTCGTCGCGCATGGACTCGTCGAGGTTGCCGGTGGGCTCGTCGGCGAGCAGCACCTTCGGCTGCTTGACCAGGGCACGGGCGATGGCGACACGCTGCTGCTGGCCACCGGAGAGCTCGGCGGGCAGATGTCCGAGCCGCTCGGCGAGGCCCACCGACTCCAGTGCGTCGGCGGCCCGTTGCCGCCGTTCCTTCGCCTTCACACCGAGAGGTACGAGGGCAGTCTCCACGTTTTCCTGGGCGGTGAGCGTGGGAATCAGGTTGAAGCTCTGAAAGACGAATCCGATGTTCTCGCTGCGCACTTTGGTGAGCTTCGCCTCGGACAGTTTGGCCATGTCCGTGCCGTCGAGTTCGACGCTGCCCGCGGTGGGCCGGTCGAGACCGCCGAGCATCTGGAGAAGGGTGGATTTTCCGCCACCGGTGGGGCCCTGGATGACGAGCCGGTCGCCGTCCGCGATGGTCAGGTCGACCCCGGCGAGCGCGTCGACCGTCTCCTTGCCCCGGGTATAGCGCTTGGTGACGCCTCTGAGTTCGTACATGGTGCAACTCCTGGATGACGTGAAGGGGGTGCCCCGTACAGCGGGCGGTTTCGGGCACCCCCTGAGGGGGCTGCTGAGGCCTATTCGACGCGGCGCAGGGCGTCCGCGGGACGGAGCCGGGAGGCGCGCCAGCCGCCGAAGGCGCCGGCGATCAGACCGCCGGTGACGGCGAGGGCCACCGCGCCGACGATGGTGCTGAGGCTGACGGGTGCGGTGAGCGCGACATCGAGGGCCTTGGTCGCGGCCTGCCGGCCACCGCCGCCGAAGCCGCCACCACCGCCGAAGCCGCCGCCGGGGCCGCCCTGGCCTCCGCCGCCGCCCGAACGGCCCACCTGCGCCTGCAGGGTGGGGCTGATCTCGGTGACGACGTAGGCGCCCGCGAGGCCGATCGCGATACCGAGGGCACCGCCGACCAGACCGTTGACCATGGCCTCGCCGACGACCTGCCGGGTCACCCGGCCCGACTTCCAGCCGAGCGCCTTGAGGGTGCCGAACTCGCGCACGCGCCGGGAGACGGCGGAGGAGGTGAGCAGACCGGCGACCAGGAACGCGGCCACGAGCACCGCGATGGACAGCCACTTGCCGACGTTGGAGGCGAGGCTGGAGGCCGTGGAGAGGGAGCCGGAGACGGTGGACGCGAGGTCGGCGGAGGTGGTGACCGTCGTCCCCGAGATGTTCTTCTGGATGGTGCTCTTCACGCTGGAGATCTGCTGCGAGTCCGACGCCTTGACGTAGATCGTGGTGACCTTGTCCTTGGAGCCGCTGAGCGTCTGCGCCTGCTTGAGCGGGATGTAGAGGTTGGCCGCCGCGTCACCGCTGTCGGGCGTGGCGATGCCGATGACCTTGTACTTGACGCTCTTTATGGTGACGGTGGAGCCGACCTTGAGCTTCTTCTCCTTGGCGTACGAGACGTCGGCGACGACTACCTTGGTATCGGTCTCGGACGTCTTGAACGTACGGCCGCTGGTGATCTTCGAGGAGGTCAGCGGGCCGAGGGCGGGCTTGGTGACGTCGGTGCCGTACACCGAGTAGTTGTTGACGTCGAAGTTGGCGCCGCCGCCCTCGACACGGCCCTGCGGGGACTGCTGGCCGTTCGGACGCCCGCCCCCCTGGCCGGTGCCACTGTTCTGGTTCTGCTGGAACTGACCCCGCGTGAACTGGCCGTTGATCCTGATGACCTGGAGGCTCAGCCCGCCGACGGAGTCCGCGACGCCCTTCTGGGAGTCGACCTTGGTGACCGTGGAGGCGGCCAGGGTCTGGAAGCCCTGCACCATGACGCGGTCGCTGCTCTGCTCCTTGGTGGAGCCGTTGTCGTTCGCGTCGAAGTTGAAGCGCGGACGCTGGCTGGTGCTCGTCGCCGGCGCCGCCGCCTTGGTGACGGTCATGTCCGTACCCAGTCCGTACAGCGACTGGAGGACCTTGCCCTGCGCCTTCTCCATGCCGGACGACACGGAACTGACCACGATGACCAGGGCGATGCCCAGGGCGAGTCCGGAGGCGACGACGAGCGCCGCCTTCCTGCGGCGGCGCAGTTCGCGCCTCAGGTAGGTGAAGAACATGGCGGAAAACTAGGTACGGCGCGTGATGGCGCGATAAGCCCTGCATAAGAGAAGGATGAGAAGGCTGTGGCGGCCCGGAAGTTCACCTGTGGGCCGCCGAGGAATCCTGTGCACCCGCCAAGGCCGACGGCCCGCACCCCTGGTGGGGTGCGGGCCGTCGTATTGAGCGGCTGTCACGTTCGAACGAGCCGTCACGTTCGAGCGACAAAGACCGCAACCATCAATTGAGGAACCCCTACGGCGAGCAACCACGTCCGCGAGAGCGGCGGCGGTTGGCCGCGAAGGCGAGCCTAGGCGGCCGAGCCGGCCTTCCAGGCGGACCAGCTCAGGTTCCAGCCGTTGAGGCCGTTGTCCGGGGCGACGGTCTTGTCGCCGGTGTTCTTGACGACCACGACGTCACCGACCAGCGAGTGGTCGTAGAACCAGGCCGCGGGCGTGTTCGGGTCATTGGCACCCTTGGTGTCGGACAGACCCACACAGCCGTGGCTGGTGTTCACCGCGCCGAAGATGGACTTCGCGCCCCAGTAGTTGCCGTGGATGAAGGTGCCGGAGTTCGACAGACGCATGGCGTGCGGCACGTCCTTGATGTCGTACTCGCCCTTGCCGTCGGTCTTCGTGAAGCCGACCGTCGAGCCGTTCATGCGGGTCTCCTTGAACTTCTCGGAGATCACCATCTGGCCCTGGTACGTCTTGTGCTCCGGGGATCCCGAGGAGATCGGGATCGTCTTGATCGTCTTGCCGTCCTGCGTGACCTTCATGGTCTTGGTCTGGGCGTCGACGATCGAGACCTGGTTGCGGCCGATCTTGAAGGTGACCGTCTTCTGCTGCACGCCGTAGACACCGCTCGCGCCCTGGACGCCGTCCAGGTTGAGCTTGAGGGTGACGGTGGAGCCGCCGGTCCAGTAGTTCTCGGGACGGAAGTCGAGGCGGTTGGCGTTGAACCAGTGGCCGACGACTTCCTGGCCGCTGCTGGAGGAGACGGTGATCCCCTTCTGCACGGCGGCCTTGTTCGTGATCGCCTTGTTGAAGTTGATCGAGACCGGCATGCCGACGCCGACGGTGGAACCGTCCTCCGGCGTGAAGTTGCCTATGAAGCTGTTCGCCGGGGAGACCGTGGTGAACGAGGCGTTCTCGTGGGCGACGAGGCCCGCCGAGTCGGTGGCCTCGGCGGCCACCTTGTACGTGGTGGCGCGCTCGAGCTGGGAGGCGGGCTTCCAGCTCTTCTTGTCGGCGGATATCTGACCGGAAACCGCCGTGCCCGACTCCGTCGTCATGGTGACGGACGAGAGCGTGCCCTTGCTCACGGTGACCGCCGCGGCGTTGTTGATGGAGGCGTTGTCGGACCCGTCCGCGGGCGTGATCTTGATCTGTGCCTGGGAGCTCTTCTTGGCCGCCGCCGCGTCGGCCTGGGCCTGCGAGGTCTCGCCGTCCGAGGCACTGGCCTTGCTGCCGCCGCCGCTGCTGCACGCAGAGAGCACCAGCACTCCGCCGAGCAGGGCGGACGCGGCCATCAGACCCTTGCGCCGCTTACTGTCCGTCATCACACGCTTCTCCATCGTTGCCGAATCACCTAGAACCACATATGCCCCGTACGAATCATCAACGCTACGACCGGTTCGTCCCGTTCCACATACTTCTGATGTGTGTGTCACACCACGTCCGTCAACGGCGTCAACCGAATCGGCCCGGGCCGACGGACCCCGATCGAGTGGTACCGACAGCCGGACCGAATTCTGGTGCGGAGGTGGTCGGTGCGTCGTCGGAGACGACAAAACCCCGGGCAGCGGTTGCCACCCGGGGTCACGTTTTCCCCAAGAGGCGTCAGCCGACTCCGACTTCCTCGTCGTCATCCTCGCCGCCATCATCCTCGTCGAGGTCCCATTCCGGCGAATCGGGGTCGTAGTCGATCGGCTCGCTGCTCCAGGAAGCCTGGGCGAGGTCGACCCCGGGCACCTCGCTGACCAGGTCGAACGGATCTACGAGATAGGCGAGGGCTTCGGCAGTGTCTTCCGTCACTGCGTTCTCGGCGTGGGTCCGCTCGTCGGCCGGCATGCCGGAGTCGTCCGCGATGCGGCGCAACGCGGCCTTGGTGACGGCGTCCGCGTCATCGACTTCCAACACCAGCTCCACTCGAAGCCGGACAAATCGTGATGTCTCAGGAGTACTCATGAGACGGAGCGTACGGCCCGTGGCTCCCGCGACTTTCCCACGACCCGCGCCTTTCATTAGCATCGGCCCACACGGCCAATTCGCCAGCGCCACAAGGGGATCGATATTACGTGTCCGCCGCTCGTCGCTCGTTGCTGACCGCCACCGCAGCGGGAACCCTTCTGGGGGCCCTGTGGTTCGTCCCGTCCGCCAACGCGGCCCCCGAAAAGCCTGCTCAGCCCAGCAATATGTCGACGAACACCACGTCGAGAACCGCGGTGCAGGCTTTCACGGAGTCGAGCGACACCCAGTCGGGCGTCGCCGATGCGAGCGACGCCGGAGCGAACGACACAGGCTCCGACACCACCGGGTCGCACGACAGCCGGACCCTGCTCGCCGACACCGGAAGCGTCAACACGACGCCGTACGTCGTCGGCGGAACCCTTTTCCTGGGCCTCGGCGCCGGCTTTGTGACCTACTCGGTGCGCCGGGAGCGCACGGCGGCCTTCTGAGCGCGACGCTCCGGCCCGGAAACCCCACGGGATACCCATGCGAGACCTGACCGAGCTGACTGATGTCGAGGAGCCCGCGTGGCCGCTCCTCTCCGAGGCGATCTCCAACAGCAGGGTGTCCATGGATGTGCTGCCGGTGGACCCGGCGCAGGCCCGTGGATCCCTGCTGCAACTGCAACTCACCGCGCGCTCCTGGCTCGGCTCCTTCGTGCTCAACTGCGGCGGAGTGCTGCTGGACAGCGGCTGGCTGCGCATCTACGGCAGCCCCGACGACGACGCGCCCGCGGGGACGCCGAGCTTCGCCGAGGTCAACGACCTCCCCGAGCGGTTCGACCCGGCGTGGCGGCCAGAGGGCGGGCTCGTCATCGCCCATGACGTCCTCGGCGGGGTCTTCGTGGTCAACGGACCCGACCCCGCGCAGGCGAACCGCCCCGGCGGTCCCGGCGAGGTGCTGTACTTCGCGCCGGACTCCCTGCGCTGGGACGCGCTCGGCGTGGGCCACGCGGACTGGCTCAGCTGGCTCCTGGACGGCGGCATCGAGCAGTTCTACGACACCCTGCGCTGGCCCGGCTGGCGTGCCGAGACGGGGCCCATGCCGGGGTCCCACGGGATCACCTTCGACCCGGTCCTGTGGACGGCCGCCAACCGCCGCGACCTTCCCGCGGCCCGCCGCCGCGCCGTCCACATGTCGGACCTCATGGACCTCCACCGAGGCACCGGCCTGGAACTCGACAAGGTCGACCCGGGCTTCCTGGGCAACTTCGACGACTACTGAGAAACCAGGAAGCGCGCCCCTGGGGGCGCGCTTCCTGGGGGCGCGAGGAACCGCACGACCAGCCCCCACCGGCCCGCGGATACCAACCGGGCTACGCTGCGCGACGCCCGCCGCCCTGCCCGCCACGCTCCGTACGCCGCTGCTGCTGCGGGGCACGCCCACGGCCGCCGGAGCGACCCGCACCCCCGTTGCCGCCACCCGTGCCACCACCGGACGTACCGCCGGCGGCACGCCGCGGCTGACGGCCCTGCGACTCCGAACCCGCACCCGAGCCCGTTCCGGCCGGGCGCCTCGCCCCGCCTCCGACCCGCGGCCGTGACCGCTTCTTCGGCTGTTCGGCCTGTTGCGGCACCTCGATGACGACCGGGACGCCGGAGGGCTCGCGGGCGCCGGTGAGACGGGCGAGTTCCTCGTCGCTGGACGCGATCCGCGCCGTGCGCGGGGTGATGCCGGCGTCCGCCATCAGCCGCGTCATCTCCCGCCGCTGCTCGGGCAGTACGAGGGTGACGACGCTGCCGGACTCACCGGCCCGGGCGGTGCGTCCGCCGCGGTGCAGGTAGTCCTTGTGGTCGGTCGGCGGGTCGACGTTGACCACGAGGTCGAGGTCGTCGATGTGGATGCCGCGCGCCGCGACGTTGGTGGCGACGAGCGCGGTGACCTGACCGTTCTTGAACTGGTCCAGGGTGCGGTTGCGCTGCGGCTGGCTGCGCCCGCCGTGCAGCGCGGACGCCCGGACACCGCTCGCGAGCAGCCGCTTGGTGAACCGGTCGGCGCCGCGCTTGGTGTCGACGAAGAGGATCACCCGGCCGTCACGCGCCGCGATCCGCAGGGCGACGGCCTTCTTGTCGGTCTCGTCGGCGACGTGGAGCACGTGGTGCTCCATGGTGGTCACCGCACCCGCCGAGGGGTCGACGGAGTGCACCACGGGGTCCGTGAGGAACATCTTCACGAGCCGGTCGATGTTCTTGTCGAGCGTGGCCGAGAAGAGCAGTCGCTGACCGCCCGGCTCGACCTGCTTGAGCAGTGCGGTGACCTGCGGCATGAAGCCCATGTCGGCCATCTGGTCGGCCTCGTCGAGGACGGTGATCGCGACCTGGTCGAGGACGCAGTCCCCACGCTCGATGAGGTCCTTGAGCCGCCCTGGGGTGGCCACGAGCACCTCGGCGCCGCGCCGCAGCGCACCGGCCTGCCGGCCGATCGACATCCCGCCGACGGCCGTGGCCACGCGCAGGTTGACCGCGGTGGCGTACGGCGTGAGCGCGTCGTCGACCTGCTGGGCGAGTTCACGCGTGGGGACGAGGACGAGCGCGAGCGGCGCCTTCGACTCCGCCCGGCGGCCCGCCGTACGGGCCAGCAGGGCGAGTCCGAAGGCGAGCGTCTTGCCGGAGCCGGTGCGGCCACGGCCCAGGACGTCGCGTCCGGCCAGGGAGTTGGGCAGCGTCGCGCCCTGGATCGGGAAGGGCTCGGTGACGCCCTGCGCGGCCAGGGTCTTGGTGAGGGCGGCCGGCATGTCGAGCGCGTCGAAGGAGTCGACGGCGGGCAGCGCCGGGGTGATGGTCTCGGGCAGGGAGAACTCCTGCGGCGCCACGGCCTTGCGGGCCGGGCTCTTGCCGGTGCCACGGCCGCCGCCGCGGCCCGCGCTCTTCGCGAAGCCGCCGGTCTGGGCGCCACCGCGTGCGTTTGCCGGCCGCTTACGGACGGGACGTTCGGATCGAGTCATGCTGGATCTGGATTTCCTTCCTGGGCCCCACGGACTGCACGCACAGCGCTCGCAACTGACAAGCACTCACAGCACGAGCCGGGACCCGCACCCCGAAGGTGCGGGCCCCGGCTCTGGAAAAGCGCGTCCCCGAAATCAGGCGGGGATGATGTTCTCCGCCTGCAGGCCCTTCTGGCCCTGCGCGACGTCGAACGAGACCTTCTGGCCCTCCAGCAGCTCACGGAAGCCGGAGCTGGCGATGTTGGAGTAGTGCGCGAAGACGTCGGGGCCGCCGCCGTCCTGCTCGATGAAGCCGAAGCCCTTTTCCGAGTTGAACCACTTCACGGTGCCAGTTGCCATGTTTTTCTCCTGAATAGGTAGGGCCCCAATCCGGAGATGCACCGGGAAATGCCGGAGATGCCGGTAAAACAAAACGCGCCTGCGGAGGATTCCGATCAGGCGCACAAAGTAAATGGGTACCAAAAACGTATCAATGAGACAGTAGCACACTTCGGGCCGCCGCTGTGACAGCGGCGGCCCGCGGTGCTCCGGTCAGGCCAGCGGTCCGGTCACCGGCTCCACCGCCGCCACCACCCGGCCACCGCGCACGAACGCGTCCGCCGCCTCCAGGTCCGGGGCGAGGAAGCGGTCGGGGCCGGGGCCCTGGACACCGGCCGCGCGGACGGCCTCGATGACGGCCCGCGAGGCGGGGGCCGGGGTCAGGCCCTCGCGCAGTTCGATCGCGCGGGTGGCCGCGTACAGCTCGATCGCGACGATACGGGTGAGGTTGTCGACGGCGGTGCGCAGCTTGCGCGCGGCCGACCAGCCCATGGAGACGTGGTCCTCCTGCATGGCGGAGGAGGGGATGGAGTCCGCGGACGCCGGCACGGCGAGGCGCTTCATCTCGCTCACCAGCGCCGCCTGGGTGTACTGGGCGATCATCAGGCCCGAGTCGACGCCCGCGTCGTCCGCGAGGAACGGCGGCAGACCGTGCGAGCGGTTCTTGTCGAGCAGCCGGTCGGTGCGGCGCTCGGCGATCGAGCCGAGGTCGGCGGCGGCGATGGCGAGGAAGTCGAGGACGTAGGCGACCGGGGCGCCGTGGAAGTTGCCGTTCGACTCGACGCGGCCGTCGGGCAGCACGACCGGGTTGTCCACGGCGGAGGCGAGCTCACGCTCGGCGACGAGCCGGGCGTGCGCGAGGGTGTCGCGTCCGGCGCCCGCGACCTGCGGGGCGCAGCGCACGGAGTAGGCGTCCTGGACGCGCGGGGCGTCGTCCTGGTGGTGGCCGGTGAGCTCCGAGCCCTTCAGCACGGCCAGCATGTTGGCGGCGCTGGCGCCCTGTCCCGGGTGCGGGCGGATGGCGTGCAGCTCGGGGGCGAGCACCTTGTCCGTGCCGAGCAGGGCTTCGAGGGAGAGCGCGGCGGTGACGTCGGCCGACTTGTAGAGCGTCTCCAGGTCGGCGAGGGCCATGACCAGCATGCCGAGCATGCCGTCGGTGCCGTTGAGGAGGGCGAGGCCCTCCTTCTCGCGCAGTTCGACGGGGGTGATGCCGGCCTCGGCGAGCAGCTCGCCCGCGGGCCGTACGACACCGTCGGGGCCTTCGGCGTCGCCCTCGCCCATCAGCGTCAGCGCGCAGTGGGAGAGCGGGGCCAGGTCGCCCGAACAGCCGAGGGAGCCGTACTCGTGGACGACCGGGGTGATCCCGGCGTTGAGGATGTCGGCCATGGTCCGGGCGACCCCGGGCCGCACACCGGTGTGCCCGGAGCAGACGGTCTTGAGCCGCAGGAACATCAGCGCGCGGACGACCTCGCGCTCCACGCGCGGGCCCATGCCGGCGGCGTGCGAACGGACGATGTTGCGCTGCAGCTGGGCGCGCAGCTCCGGGCTGATGTGCCGGCTCGCGAGGGCGCCGAACCCGGTGGAGACGCCGTAGACCGGCTCCGGCTTGGCGGCCAGCGCGTCCACGATCTCGCGGGCCGCGGCGAGGGCCGCCACCGCCTCGTCGGAGAGCTCGATCCGGGCGCCGCCGCGCGCCACGGCGAGAACGTCGGACGCGGTCACTCCGGACGTCCCCACCACCACAGTGTGCATATCCATATTCAGGAGCGTACGCAGTGAATTCGATGATGTCACTAGTGGGTGGGCGGTTGACCCCTTACTTCGACGTACGTCACACACGCCCGCGCGGGCTCAGGGGCGGGGGTGCTCGTGGCGCCCCCGGAAGCGGCGGCGTTCCCCCTGCGCAGGGGAGGGCGCGTCGGCGAGACGCACGACCGGGTCGTCGGGGCCCTCGCGCCCGGCGACGACGGGCTGCGCGGCCCGTACGGCCTTCGCGCGGTACTGGGCGGCGTCGGCCAGCCGGAAGAGCCGCCGCGCCGAGCGCACCGGACCGATCGGGTCAGCGGTCGAGGCGACCCCGCACGCCACTCCCTCCCCCAGCTCCAACTCGGCGGCGCGACGGCAGAGTTCGTCGGCGATGCGGACGACCTCGTCGGCCGGCGGGCCGACCGCGAGCAGGCAGAACTCGTCACCGCCGAGGCGGGCGGCGAGGGTGCCCGGGAGCATCGCCCCGCACAGCGAAAGCACCGATCCGAACCGTTCCAGGAGCCGGTCGCCGACGGCGTGCCCGCGGGTGTCGTTGACGTTCTTGAGTCCGTTGAGGTCACAGACGACGAGGCTGACCGCGTCCCCTTCCTGCCGGTGCCGCTCGAGGGCCTCTTCCAGGCGTACGTCGACGGCACGGCGGTTGGCGAGTCCGGTGAGGGCGTCCGTGAACGCGAGCCGCCGCGCCTCCTCCAGGCGCTCGGTCTGGGCGAGCCCGGCGGCGACGACGGAGGCCAGCACGGTCGCGAAGTCCGCGTCGCCCCGGTCGAAGACGGGTGCTGTGACCGGGCGGGCCACATACAGCTCGCCCCACGCCCGCCCGTTCAGCACGATCGGGGCGACGACGCAGCAGCCCCGGCCGCGCCGGCGCAGGGCCGCGACCCTCCCCCGGCCGGCGCTGGGAGGCGCCCCCAGGTGACAGTGGCCGACGGGACCGGCCGCCGGTCCGTCGGCGGTCTCCACCCAGGCGTTCGGGCCGCCGCCCCCGGCCCAGCGCTCGTGCAGGAACTCGGTGATCTCCGGGAACTGGTGCACGGGGTAGGCCTCGCCGTCCGGGAACTCCTCCTCGTCCGGCGCGCGTTCGCCCACGTTCGCCAGGACCCGCAGCCGGCCGAGGTCGCGCTCCCACACGGAGAGCGCGGCGAAGCTCCCGGCGAGCGCGTGGCAGGCGCCGAGCGCCGCGGCCCGCCAGGACTCGCGCGGGGTGCGTGCCGCCGCCATCCCCTGCGCCAGCTCCACCACGGCCCTCAGCCGTCTGTCCTCACCCATCACTCCAGGCTAGGGATATTTACCGTGATTCGGGACATTGGTGAGCCGAACAGGGGTCCGAGTGGCCGTACCGGCCGGAGGGCGCCGGGAAGCGTGGGGGACTACTCCCCCGGCCACTGCGGCTTGCGCTTCTCGTTGAACGCGGCGACGCCCTCCGCACGGTCCCCCGAGAAGGCGACGGACCGCCAGGCGGCGTCCTCCACCTCCAGGCCCGCGCGCAGGTCGAGCCCGTGCCCGAGCCGCAGCGCGCGCTTCGCGGCCCGCAGGCCGACGGGGGAGTTGGCGGCGATACGGGCGGCGAGCGCGAGGGCTTCGCCGCGGTCCCGGCCCGCGTCCACGAGTTCGTCGACGAGGCCCAACTCCCGCGCCTCGTCCGCCTCCAGCCGCCGCGCCGAGAAGATCAGCTCGGCCGCGCGGGCCGCCCCGACCCGCCGCGGCAGCAACTGCGTACCCCCGCCTCCGGGAATCACCCCGACCGACACCTCGGGCAGCCCGAGCACCGCCGTACGATCGGCCACGATGAGGTCGCAGGACAGGGCGAGCTCGAAGCCGCCGCCGAGCGCGAAGCCGTGCACGGCGGCGATGGTCGGCATCGGCAGTTCCAGGACGCCGGTGTACGCGGCCCGTGCGACGGGGCGCTGGCGGACCAGGTCGGCATCGCTGAAGGAGTTGCGCTCCTTCAGGTCGGCGCCGACGCAGAAGGCGCGCTCGGCGGTGGAGGTCAGCACGACCACGCGTACGTCGTGCTCGCCGCCGAGCGCCTCGCAGGCGGCCGTGATGGAGCGGGCCATGTCCGTGGACACGGCGTTCATGGCCTTCGGCCGGTCGAGGGCGAGCTCCGCGACGTACCCGTGCCGCCGTACGACGACGAACTCCCCGAACCGCCGCTCGTCCCCTTGCTCCGCCATGACACCCTCCCGGTGAACGGTTAACGCAGGTTAACTTCCGATGCCTCCGATCATCGCAGCCACCCCGGCCCGGCGAAACCCGTCCCCTCCCTTCCCCTCGCCCCACGCTCCCCGTTCGAGTGACATCCCGCCCAACTCCCGCCCCACACCCCCAAAAGACGCATAACCTGCGCACCGCCCGGCGCTTCGGGGGGCGCGGGCACATCGGGGAGGGATGACCATGACGAACGGCACGACGACAGACGTGACGAGGCAGTCGAGAACACCGACGGACACGGGGCCCTCCGGGGGTTCAGCGGCCGCGTCGGCGAGGCCGTCGGCCGCCCCCTCGCGGCCCGGCGACACGGCACCCCGCCGGGCGGCGCGTGTGCCGACCGCCAACCCGTTGATGGCACGGGTGCCGGGCGGCCTCGCCGCGGCGGGGTCCGCGGCACCCGGCCGCGTACCGGCGGCGCGTATGGCCGGCCGCCCGGCCGCCGACCGCGCGACGGCGGATCCCGGGCCGACCGGTGGCAGGGCCGGGACCCCGGCGGGGGCCGGTGGCGCGGCAACGCGCCCCGTGCCCCGTCCCGTGGGGGCCGACCGGACGCCCGGCGGTCGCCCGGCGGCAGATCCCGCACCCGCCGGTGGCGCCTCCACGAGCCTCTCGGAGGGCGAGGCGATCGGTCCGCTCCGGGGGCGGGGGCGCCACCGTAAGCCGCGTCCTCGGCGGGCGCTGTTCGCCGTGGGTGGGCTCGCGCTGGCCGCGGGGGCGTTGAGTCTGGCGCGGATGGCACCGGAGTCGGTGGTCAGCGGCGGGAGCGGGAACACGGAGGCCGAGCCGAGGCCCGGGGTCGCCACGGGCGAGGCGCTCGACGCCGCGCCGACGGTGTGGGCCGCGCCCTCCGCGCATCCCGCGTCCGCGGGGACGACCGCCGCGCGCGGCGGGGCGAGCGCGACCCCGTCCTCGGGCGTGAGCCACGCGCCCACGGCACCGTCGACGGCCGCCTCACCCTCATCGACGGCGACGATCCCGTCCCGGGCGAGCGCCCCCGTGGGGAGCGTGCCGGACACGACCGGCATCCCCACCGCGCCCGTCGTCGTACCGTCGCAGCCACACACGCAACAGCCACCGGCCCCGAGCCCCAGCACCCACGCCCCGACGCCGACGCCCGGCCAGAACCCGCCGGGTCTGTGCGTGCCCATCGTCGGCATCTGTGTGAACGATCTGGCGGCCCCCGCCGGAGGCCATTGAGAGAAACAGGATCTACGGCTGGTCGCCGTTCCGGCGGGCCAGCAGCCATGGTTCGACCACGCCGAGGCCGCGGACGGGGCGCTGCCACATCGGCTGGAGCGCGAAGCGGAAGACGGGCGGCTCCTCGCCCTCCTTCTCCGCGGCGGCCGCGGCCTCGGCGGCCTCCGCCTCGGAGGCGGGCGCGTCCCCGGTGCGGATCAGTTCCTCCGCGAAGGCGCCGTCCACCAGGACGGCATCCCGTGGCGCTATCGACGTGAGCCGCGAGGCGAGGTTCACCGTCGTACCGAACACATCGCCCATGCGGGTCGTCACGGTGCCGAAGGCGATGCCGACGCGCAGCTCCGGCATCGTCTCGTCGTTGGCCATCGTCTCGATGAGACGCAGAGCGATCTCGGCGGCGATCCCGGCGTCGTCCGCGGCGTACAGCACCTCGTCGCCGAGGGTCTTGATGAGGCGCCCCCCGTGCGCGGCCACCAGGTCGGCGGCAGTGGTCTCGAAGGCCTCGACGAGCTCGCCGAGTTCCTCCTCCTCCATCCGGCGCGTCAGCCGCGTGAAGCCGACGAGGTCCGCGAAGCCGACGGCGAGGCGGCGGTCGACCATCTCCTCGTCGTCACCGGCCTGGACGACCCGGCCGGTCGCGGCGGCGAGCTGGCGCCGCCAGACGTAGACGATGAACTCCTCCAGCTCGGGCAGGAGCAGCTCGATCAGGGGGTACGTGACCTCGGTGCGCGTCATGCCCGGTTCGGGGGGCTCGGTCAGGCCCTCCAGGAAGGAGTCGATCTGCCATTCGGCCAGGCGGGCCGTGGTCTGCCCGGTGGAGCGGGCGACCTGGACCGCCATCGCCTCGCTCAGCAGGCCCGCCTCGACGAGACCGGCGAGGCGCCGCAGCGCCAGCACGTCGGCCTCGGTCAGCGCCTTGGCCTGGCCGATGTCGGCGAAGCCCATGGCCCGCCAGAAACGGGAGGCCAGTTCCATGGAGACGCCTGCGCTGCGGGCGGCCTGGAAGGGGGTGTAGCGGCGCTCGGCGCCGAGAATGAGCGTTTCGAGGCGCAGCGCGAGGGGGTCCTCGCCGGAGTCGACGGACTCCTCGTCCATCCGGTTCTGCGCGTCCAAGCGGCTCTGTCCGTCCATCCGCCCGGTCGTCTCGCCGGTCGGCCCGGCGGCCTTCTCGCCGGTCGGCCCGGCGGCCTTCTCGCCGGCCATGTCACCGTTCGTGTCGACGCGTGCGGGCGCCGGGTCGGTGACCGGCCCGGCGGTACGCCCCGGCTCACCGTCGGGGGCGGGGTGTGCACCCGTGCCGGAGCCCGTGTCGTCGACGGTCACGCCTGCTGCCCTTCCGATCTGCCGTGGTCAGGTATCGACCGCGCTCAACTCTACGGCAGGTGTGCGCTGGCTCACTCCTGACTCGTACGCCCGGCCGGAGCTCGGCACCGCGATCGGTTCCGGGCCCCACCGCTGAGTACGGTCTGCCGACCTCCTCGGCTCACGCCGGCCGCAGATGGACGATGTCCCCCGCTCCCACCGGCTGCTGTACGCCCTCCTCCGTGGCCAGGACCAGACGCCCGTCCCCGTCGACCGCCACCGCCTCCCCGGTGATCGACGTGTCGCCGGGCAGTTCGGCCCGCACCACCCTTCCGAGGGTCGCGCATCCCGCGGCATACGTCTCCTGGAGACCGGAGGCGGCGGGGTCGCCGCCGGCGGCCCGCCACTTCTCGTACCACTGCTCCAGGGAGCGCAGGACGGCCCGCAGCACGGTGTCACGGTCCGTGGTCGTGGCGCCCGCGAGGGCGAGGGAGCCCGCGCCGGGCACGGGGAGTTCGTCCTCGCGCAGGGTGACGTTGATGCCGATGCCGACGACGACCGCGTCGTTCCCGGCGCGCTCGGCGAGGATGCCGCCCGTCTTGCGCTCCTCGCCGTCCACGGTGACCAGCAGGTCGTTGGGCCACTTGAGTGCCGTGTCGACGCCCGCCACCCGGGACAGGGCCGTGGCCACCGCGACCCCGGTGAGCAGCGGGAGCCAGCCCCAGCGCTCGACGGGGACCCCGGTGGGCCTCAGCAGCACGGAGAAGAACAGGCCCGAGCGGGCCGGTGCGGTCCACTGGCGGTCCAGGCGGCCCCGCCCGGCGTTCTGCTCCTCGGCGACGAGGACGACGCCCTCGTCGGCCTTCTCGTCCGTGGCGAGGGCCACGAGGTCGGAGTTGGTGGACCCGGTGTGCGGCGTGACCCGGACATCACGCCAGAGCCCGCCCTCGCGCACCAGAGCCCGGCGCAGTGCGGCCCCGTTCAGCGGTGGACGGTCCAGGTCGGACCACCGGTTGTCGTTCGCGTCTGAAGCATCTCGCGGCGTCATGCAACCCACCCTAGGTGTGGTAAACGCCGCACTGCCGAACGGTATCGGCACCACTACCCTACGAGTCAGTAGCAACCCCCTGAGCACATCACCCTCATTTTCCCACTGAGCAGGCAGGGAGCCGCATCCCGATGTCCGAGCCGGAAGAGCTGCACCACCCCGACATCCACACGACCGCGGGCAAACTCGCGGACCTGCGGCGCCGCGTCCAGGAAGCGACGCACGCCGGCTCGGCACGAGCTGTCGAAAAGCAGCACGCCAAGGGCAAGCTGACAGCCCGTGAGCGGATCGAGCTGCTGCTCGACGAGGGCTCGTTCGTCGAGCTGGACGAGTTCGCACAGCACCGCTCGACCGACTTCGGCATGGAGAACAACCGGCCCTACGGCGACGGCGTCGTCACCGGCTACGGCATGGTCGACGGCCGCCCGGTCGCCGTCTTCTCCCAGGACTTCACCGTCTTCGGCGGCGCCCTGGGTGAGGTCTTCGGCCAGAAGATCATGAAGGTGATGGACTTCGCGCTGAAGACCGGCTGTCCGGTCATCGGCATCAACGACTCCGGCGGCGCCCGCATCCAGGAGGGCGTCAGCGCGCTCGGCATGTACGGCGAGATCTTCCGCCGCAACACCCACGCCTCCGGTGTCATCCCGCAGATCTCGCTCGTCGTCGGCCCCTGCGCCGGCGGCGCGGTGTACTCCCCCGCGATCACCGACTTCACGGTCATGGTCGACCAGACCTCGCACATGTTCATCACGGGCCCGGACGTCATCAAGACGGTGACGGGCGAGGACGTCGGCTTCGAGGAGCTCGGCGGCGCGCGCACCCACAACGCGGTGTCGGGTGTGGCCCACCACATGGCGGGCGACGAGAAGGACGCCATCGAGTACGTCAAGCAGCTGCTGTCGTACCTGCCGTCCAACAACCTCAGTGAGCCCCCGGTCTTCCCCGAGGAGGCGGACCTCGCCCTCACGGACGAGGACCGCGAGCTGGACGTGATCGTGCCGGACAGCGCGAACCAGCCGTACGACATGCACACGGTGATCGAACACGTCCTGGACGACGCCGAGTTCTTCGAGACCCAGGCACTGTTCGCGCCGAACATCCTCACCGGCTTCGGACGGGTCGAGGGCCACCCGGTGGGCATCGTCGCCAACCAGCCGATGCAGTTCGCCGGCTGCCTGGACATCGACGCGTCCGAGAAGGCGGCCCGCTTCGTGCGCACCTGCGACGCCTTCAATGTCCCCGTCATCACCTTCGTGGACGTCCCCGGCTTCCTCCCGGGCGTCGACCAGGAGCACATGGGCATCATCCGCCGCGGCGCCAAGCTGATCTACGCGTACGCCGAGGCGACCGTCCCGCTCATCACGGTCATCACCCGCAAGGCCTTCGGCGGCGCCTACGACGTCATGGGCTCCAAGCACCTGGGCGCGGACCTCAACCTCGCCTGGCCGACCGCCCAGATCGCGGTGATGGGCGCGCAGGGCGCGGTGAACATCCTGCACCGCCGCACCATCGCGGCCGCCGAGAGCGCCGGAAACGGTGACGCCACCCGGGCCCGCCTGATCCAGGAGTACGAGGACACCCTCCTCAACCCCTACACGGCGGCCGAGCGCGGCTACATCGACGCGGTGATCATGCCCTCCGACACCCGCTCCCACGTCGTACGGGGCCTGCGTCAGCTGCGTACGAAGCGGGAATCACTCCCTCCGAAGAAGCACGGCAACATCCCGCTCTAGAACCCCGGACCCTTGGGAGCAGACATGACGATCAAGGTCGTACGGGGCAATCCGACCCCTGAGGAGCTGGCCGCCGCCCTGGCGGTGGTCCGAGCGCGCGCCGCGGCGGCGACCACCACGCCACCCGGCGCGCCCGGCACCCGGGACTCCTGGTCGGACCCGTCCCGCATAGCCGGCCAGCACCTGCCCCAGCCGGGCCCCACGGCCTGGACACGCACGTACTGGCCCGCCTAGAGGCACCCCGCCGCCTCCTCGGCCATCACCCCGTACCCGGCGTCATTGGGATGCAGGTGATCGCCGAAGTCGTACACACCCCGTAGCCGATCCGGATCCGCCGGATCGGCCAACACCCCGTTGAGATCCACCACCGCGTCCCACTCCCCCGCCCCGAGAATCCACCCGTTCACCTCACGGCTCACCTTCGCCGCCCGCTCCCCCCAGTGATCGGACCCCCCGAAGGGGAGCAGCGTCGCCCCGATCGCCCGCAGCCCCCGCCCACGTGCCTGCCGTATCAATTCCCGGTACCCGTCGATGAGTTCATCGGCCTCCAGCAGTGGCGCGGGCTTGTACGTCGGCTGTTCGTCCGTTTCGCTGAACCCGATGTCGTTGAGCCCCAGCAGCACGACGACCGCCTCGACCCCGGCCTGTTCGAGAACGTCCCGCCCGAACCGCCGGACGCCCTTCTCCCCGTACCAGGCGGAGTCGTTCAGCAGCAGGTTCCCGCCGATGCCCGCGCCCAGCACGGGCCGCCCCGTGCGCTCGGCGAGCGCGTCCGACCAGCGGCGGTTCGCCCCCGGCGTCGAGCCGAACCCGTCCACGATGGAGTCTCCGAAGAGCACGACACCGTCCGTGCGGCCCGCGTCGACCTCGACGGCCGACAGGAAGTACCAGGACTCGCTCGGCTCGCCGAATCCGTCGCCGTCGAGGTCGTCGAGGCGGTCCCCTTCGCCCCGGTGGCTCGTCGTGAAGGCCTGGGCGTGGAAGGTCGCGGGCCCGGTGACGGCGTCGAGGTGCAGGGTGACGGTCACGGACCCCAGGGCCTCCACCACGAGTTCGGCGGGGTCGCTGGCGACCTGTCCGCGCGCCGGGACCTCGACGCCCCCGGCCCCCTCGAAGGTGAGCCGCCGCAGCGAGCCGGGCTCGATACCGGCCCCTTCGCCCGCACGGGCCACGGTGGCCCCGGCGATCCGCAGCGGCGAGGCTCCGTACGCGTTCGACAGCCGTATGCGCACCCGGCCGCCGCCCGCCCCGACGCGGACGACCTGGCGCAGGGACTGGCGCCAGAAGCCCTCCTGGGACCAGTTGGGGGTGAAGCCCACGGCGGGGAGCTGGGGCGATGCGGTCCAGGCGGTGGTGAACACGGCAGTTCCCTCCCCAAAAGGGACCAGAGTTCCTTTAGTAAATGCCATGACCGTAGCAGGCGGACGCACACTAAAGGAACCATAGACCCGTTTAATCGGGTCGAGGGCAAGTTTGAGTACGCGTACTCAGGCGGCCGGCGCCCCCGCCGCCGCACGATCGAAGGCATGCTGTGGTCCGACCCGGAGAACGAGCCGCCCAAGGAACTTCGCGACATGCAGGAGATGTTGCGGCGGCTCGGCCTTCTCCTGGCGTTGGCCATGCTGCTCGCGATGATCGTCCTCGGGGTGATGTGATCGGCGTGACGTGATCTGCGTGATGCGATCGGCGGGAATGCGAGACAAGGCGACGGGGCGACACGCCCACGCCGATACCCTGACCGCATGACTGATCAGCCGCGCCGCCGCCTCGTGCTCGCCTCGCAGTCCCCCGCCCGGCTCGGCCTGCTGCGCCAGGCCGGGCTCGACCCCGAGGTCATCGTGAGCGGCGTCGACGAGGACGCCGTCCTTGCCCCGACCCCCGCCGAACTCGCCCTCGCCCTGGCCGAGGCCAAGGCCTCCGTCGTGGCCGCCCGGCCCGAGGTCCAGGGCGCCCTGGTGATCGGCTGCGACTCGGTCCTCGACCTGGACGGCGAGGCGCTGGGCAAGCCCGCGGACGCCGAGGAGGCCACCGCACGCTGGAAGGCGATGCGCGGCCGGGCAGGCACCCTCCAGACGGGGCACTGCGTCTACGACACGGCAGCCAAGCGCTACGCGTCGGCGACCGCGTCCACGGTGGTCCGCTTCGGCGAGCCGACCGACGCCGAGATCGCCGAGTACGTCGCCTCGGGCGAGCCGCTCCACGTCGCCGGGGCCTTCACGCTCGACGGCCGCTCGGCCCCGTTCATCGAGGGCATCGACGGCGACCACGGCAACGTCATCGGCATCTCCCTGCCGCTGGTGCGCCGCCTGCTGGCCGAACTGGGCGTGGGCATCACGGAGTTGTGGACCCCACGGGAGAAGTGATCAGGACGCGCTCGGTGCCGGGGGCGCCGTGACCGGGGATCCCCCGGTACCGCCGTTCGTTCCGCCGTTCGTGCCTCCGTTGCCGTCCTTGCCGCCCGCGCCGTCGCCCGGCGCGGCGTCGGCGGGACCCGCGCCCCGGTCGAAGGCCAACAGAGTGAACACGATCAGCCCGAGCGCCACCATCATGAACACGAACGCGCCCCAGCCCACCAGACCCACCGTGAACGCGCCGAGCAGACCGTGCACCACGGCGGCGCTGATCAGCAGGATGCGGCCGAGGAGGCCCGGGGCGCGGCCGCGCACCGCGACGAGCAGCGCGGCGACGCCGCACAGCGCGAAGTAGAGGCCGAAGACCAGCCCCCCGACCTTGGACGAGACGGACATCATGTCCGAGTCGAGACCCGCCAGAGACATGTCCTGGCGGTCGACGACCACGCCGAGGAACCAGTTCAGCAGCGCGATGCCGATCGCCTCCACGAAGAGCACGATCGCCGCCACCCACGCCACCGGTCTGCGCACCACCGGTCCCCACCCACTTCCGAGTGCTGTTACCTCAAGTACGTTCGAGACATCCCGAACGCTACTAACGGGTAAACGCCGGGACAAGGGTTCGGCCACGGGCAAAGAATCGTTGGGCCATTCGTAGGGACTCCACAAAGAAACGCTGTGCGTCGCAGCACGGCCTCACAGAGACCTTGGCCACACAGGAGGGCTAGGGTTCAGCCAAGGATTCCTGCGTACCGCGGTGTGACAAGGGATCTCGCGGGTCGAGCGAGCCTCGAATCACGCTCCGTGTGGGCAAGCTCACCATTGGGGACGGGTCGAAAGGTCGTGTCGGCAGTCCCTAAACTCGGCTTGTTTCAAGGAGGGAGCCATCGTGCGCAAGGTGCTCATCGCCAACCGTGGCGAAATCGCTGTCCGCGTGGCCCGGGCGTGCCGGGATGCCGGGATCGCGAGCGTTGCCGTGTATGCGGAACCAGACAGGGACGCTCTGCATGTCCGGGTGGCGGACGAGGCGTTCGCTTTGGGCGGTGACACCCCCGCCACCAGCTACCTGGACATCGCCAAGGTCCTCCAGGCCGCCAAGGACTCCGGGGCGG
>NZ_JBIVXA010000005.1:57866-499184 GCF_044768965.1 Streptomyces sp. NPDC090798 | reverse complement strand
ACCCTGGACACCGAGCGCATCACGGCCGACTACGAAGCGGGGGTGCTGACCCTGCGGATCCCCATCGCCGAGCGCGCCAAGCCCCGCAAGATCGCGATCGGCGGGGAGTCCGAGCACAAGCAGATCGGCGGCTGAGGAACCAGTTTCCCGACCGCTCCGACGGCGGAGGACGGCCACCGATCCCCCTCTGGTCCCGTCCTCCGCCCTACGTCCATCGCACAACGACGTGAAGGGGGTAGTGGTGGCCATGCGATGGGAATCATTCCTCGACCACGTGCAGGAACGCGGCGAGTACGCCACACCCCAGGAAGCCGAGCGGGCCGCCCGTACCGTTCTGGCGCTGCTGGGCGCGCACCTGGTGGGCGAGGTCCGGGCCGAGCTGGCCGCCCGGCTCCCGGAGACCTTCGCCCTGGTCCTGCTCAACCCGCTGCAATCCACCGAGCCGCTCCCACCGGAGCGGTTCCTGCGGGCCACCGCGGCGTGGATCGAGGGAGCCACCGAACAGACCGCGGCCTGGGACGTCAGTGCCGTACTGAGCGTGACCGCCGATGCGGCGGGCGAGGAACTCACCCGCCGCATCCTGCTCCAGCTCCCCCCGGGCTACGACCTCCTCTTCGGCCGTCCCGAGCACGCCTGAACCCAGGCACGCGTGACCCGCTCACCACATCAGCAGGGCCGGCCCTGCGCTCCCCCGTCGCCCTTCCCACCGGCAAAAGCGCCCTTGCACGACAAAGGCAATCACTGTCCAATGCTTCAGCTGCATGGACCGGCAGCTGCCGGGACCAGCATGACGTTTTTTTCACCAGATGCTGGAAAGGGTTCGATACCACGGCGCATATCCCACCTGGGAGCGCGCCGAGGACGTCACACGCGCCGTGCTGGGGCCCTCGGCCGCCAGCTCACCGGAGACGAACGCGTCGACCTCGCCGCCTGCCTCCCGACCGAGGCCGCCCTCGCCTTCACCAGCCAGATCCCCGACCCTCAACCGCTCACCGGCTGGGGCTTCGTCAAGGACCACGCCACCCGCACAGGTACCACTCCCGCTGTGGCCCGCTGGGACACCGGCGCCGTCCTCGCCGTCCTCTGCCACCTCGCCGGAACCGCCCTCCTGGACCGCATCCTCAACCAGCTCCCCTCCGGATACGCCCTGCTGTTCGGCCGCGCCGAACTCATCCAGGCCGCCTGACAGCTTCGGACAGGACCAGGCGCCGCGCCCACGGTCATCCCCGCGAACCATTCGCACAGGGGCATCTGTGATGACTGAGGGCGCGGCAGGAACGGGAAGAGGCTCCGCTGACGTCATCACCGGAACCCTGCCATCGGGCTGCTGTTGCCTGCCCGGCCCATGCCGTCATGCACTGACGGCCGTGTGAGCGCCGGGCATCCTGCCCCCTCACCTTCCCTCCCCCGATCACGCCAGCCAGCACAAGAGCGCAGCCGATCAAGGGTTGTAACGGCCTGCCGTCGAGGCCGAGCTGAGCACCAGACCGGAAGACGGAGTTGCTGGTCCAAAGCGCCTCAGGCGGCGGTTGTCGGGTTCGCTGATTCGGCGGCGCGGCGGTATTCGGCGTTGATGCGCTGTGCTTCTTCGAGCTGGTCTTCGAGGATGACGATGCGGCAGGCGGCCTCGATCGGAGTGCCCTGGTCGACGAGCTCCCGGGCGCGAGCGGCGATCCGCAGCTGGTAGCGCGAGTAACGGCGGTGTCCGCCCGCGGAACGCAGCGGGGTGATCAGGCGCGCTTCACCGATGGCACGGAGGAAGCCCTGGGTGGTGCCGAGCATCTCGGCGGCCCGGCCCATCGTGTAGGCGGGGTAATCGTCGTCATCGAGACGGCCGAACGAGTCGTCTGCTGTCATCTGACCTCTCCGTGGAACGCGTCGAGGGGCCCTGGTGCCGTACTGGCACCAGGGCCCCGAAGGAACTTCTACACCATCTGCCGACCCTGATACTGCGCCGGCTTTCTGTTTCCGCAGACCCGACCGAAATGCTGCCGGGGGTACGGGGATCGCGGTTGCTTGACCGGAGACCACCTCACTGTCGATGTCCTGCGGTACCCGGGCTCGACACTCACGCCCGGGCGATCCTGATGGCGCTCGGCCCCTCCGTTCTTTCCCTCTTGTCGTCACTTACTGATCGAGGACTGCGTACTGCTGGTGATGCGAACTGCTCAGTGGCCTGTGACAGCACCACTCTTCGGCAGCCAGCCCCGTCGCCCGTCCTGCGACTGCTCTGGCTTGGAACCCCACTGCCGAACTTCCCGGTGCGCGCGCCCGCAGCCGACGCCTTCACCGAGGTACCGCTCACTGACTCCACTGCTGGGTACTGCGTACCGCACTTGCCGATACCGCCACCGCATTACCTGCGGTCCTACTGATGGTGGCCCCTGATCACTGCGGGCCCCCCGGTCCGGTCGTCAGCCCCGTCGCCGTCCTGCAACAAACATGGCTTCGAAACTCCACCACCGCACCGTCCTACGCACTGCAACAACGTATTGCTACCTGGCAGTTCGTGTCTGCCGGGTCCTGCTGTCTTCCTGGCTACGAGAGAAATCGTAACTGGGCCACCGCCCAATGTCTACTCTGGCCAACATAGATTTCCGCATGGCCAGTGAGGAGGTAATCGAGCTCGAACGACACGGCCACTCCCCCGGCGCCGCCGAGGCGCAACACAGGGAGCGGTGCCAGCCACGCCGAGTTCAGGTCGGTACCATCACCAGCCGTCGTACCCCGCGGACGCGAGCCGGTACGGGTTGCCGCACGCGCTGCGACGGACGTCAATCCGGCCCGGCACGACCTACGGCGACGTCACCGTCCGATCCCGACAGCGGAGAGAGAGTTCCGTGGCCAGCGAACCGAGCCCCCAGATGTCAGCTGAGCTCGCGAGGCGGGCGGGTCACTATGCCGCTGCTGTCGCCGAGTGCCTCCTGGAAGCGGATCTGCCGGTGACCGGGATTCAGAGTTGCGGTCCCTGGCGCGACACGGACGGCGCGTACCTCGACGTCGAGGCCGGCATCTCGTTCACACAGGCATTCGCGGATCAGCATGGCGGGGGCGACTGCGGGCTCCACTGGGCGAGCACGTCCGGCTGGTGTCTCTACACCGCCGACAAGGAGGACCGGTACCTGTCCGGTGTCCGGTGGCCCGGGGCCGGCCTGCTTCCCGAACCCCGGCTCGTCACGGCCTTCGTCGAAGCTTTCCGTCTCGACCCGGCCGGGGCCGGCAGCAGGGAACAGCCGTCCTACCGACAGGAGGGCCAGGACATCCCCACGCTGCTGGACAGCCTGGCCCCCTACCTTCCCGCCCAGCCCTACCTGTTCGAGGAACCCCAGATCCGCTTCGCCGACCTGCACAGACGCGCCTACGAAAACCGCGTGCGGCGGGCACTGGTCTCCCACGCCTCCGCCCCCCTGACCCACCTGTACCTCCGTCAGGGCGAGCTCACAGCCCTGTTGCACATGCTCGAGTACGCCGAAAGCAGCAACCCCAGCGCCTTCAACAGGCTGCTGGCGGCCGACCTCGGCGCCCGCGCAGGCCGGCCCCCCGAAGCCGCGGAGACACACAAAGATGCCCTGCAGGAAGCGAACCACCGCCGGCAAGCGCCTTGAGAGGCGGAGCGCAGAGGCGGAACGTGCCGGTCGGCCGCCCGCTCGCTGCGCCGCCCCGGCAGCTTCCCGCTCCACGCAATCCCGCTCGGCGCGACAGCGCGGGTGGAGCGGGGTCAGGTGCCAGGTCCGCGGGGCCCCGCCCCGCGGGCGCTCGGGGAAACACGCCGGGGCGGGAGTTCATCCCAGTCCGCCCAACGACCAGACGGACCAACCGGTTTGCGGCCGGGCAGCCCAACGGTGTCGCACCTCGCTGAGGGAGGACGGTGGCCGAGGTCGTCGCAGCGGACCAGAAACGGTGTCCAAGAGGGCGGACGGATCGTTTTGACGAACGTGACGGATGATCATTGGATGACCTCCAGCCAGGGCACACCGGCAGGCAACGGCAAACGCAGAGCCGACGCCCGTCTCCCTGAACAAACGCGCCGAAGGTACCCCGCGCACGCCCGTGGCCAGACCCCAGCAGAAGCCCCGGACCAGGGCACACCCGTGTACACACAGCTCGCCGAGGCATGGGCCGCCCGCGGCGCCACCGTTCCCTGCCGCCCCGACCCGCTGTGGCAGCGTCTGGCTTCTCCCGAACACCTCAGGCAGGAGACAGAAAGCATCTTGCGCCAGCTACACCTGGAAGGGACCACCCACCCCGCTGACCGCACACCCCAACCAGCTCAACCGGAGGCAGCCCGCCGTGCGGGTCGATGAGCTCTGCCGGAACGTCCCATGCAGAAGTCCTCGCACGCGGCAACCGCTGTCGACGCGTGGCACGCTGCCCCGCGCCGGCCCCATCGGCGCGCGACGCCGGACTCGACACGGTTCAGGGCCGCGCAGCTGCTGCGCGGCCCTGAACCGTGCATCTCAGTTCCCGCCGACGCGCCGGACAAGCCCAGGCGCCCGTTGTCCGGGGCGGGCGGTACGGCTGCATGGGGCAGCCGTGCGCGCCGAGCGCGGTGCCCACGGGCGGGGTGGGCAAGGTCAGGCGGGGTTGATGTTCTCGGCCTGCGGGCCCTTCTGTCCCTGGGTGACGTCGAACGTCACGATCTGGCGCTCCTGCAGCTCACGGAAGCCCAAGGAGTTGATCGCGGACTAGTGCGCGAGGACATCCGAGCCGCCGGCGTCCTGGGCGATGAAACCGAAGCCCTTCTCCGCGTTGGACCACTTCACAGTTCCCGTGCCGAGACACCCGACTTCCTGGCCCGCGGGTTCGTCCACGACGACACCATCTTCGAACCGGTCATCCCCGTCATCGAGAAGACTCTGGCGACCGCAGCCCGGGAAGGGGTCGGCGACGCACACCAGCTGGAACAGCTCATCGCCCGTGCCGTGCCGAACTGGGCCTTCCGGACCCACCGCCGCAGGCCCCTCATCATCCCCGTCGTCATCGACGCCTGACCGGCGGCACCCTTCCCCACGCCTGCCCTATCGGCAGCAGGGACGGTTTCCCGCCGGCGTCCACACCTGCCCAGAGCGACGTTCCAGACACCGACTTCGGGCACCGACTGTGCGACAGAAAGGAAAACGGATAAGCCCACTCGGCCCGCACCCGCTCCTCGCGGCGTTCGTCGTGCCAGATCACGTCCACCAAGTGCGAGACGAGCTTGACCAGGTCGGCGGCCCTCGTACACTCGTGCCACCCGGTCAGATCCCGCGGCTCGCTGCGACACCGTTTCGCGGCGCGTGAGGCGAAGTCATAAAACCTCAGCTCGGACGCGTCCACGCCCACCTGGTGCTCCACCAGCCCACGGTCGTCCCCTAGATCTCCCGGCGCTCGGGCAAGGCCGGGGGGTCCGCATCATGGCGGGCCGTCGACCGGCGCGGAACGGGACCCTGCGGTGCTGAACGCGGAGTCGGCATGCCCGGAAGGTTCAGCAGGGGGTCGATCTCCCGCGCATATGCCCCGCGTCGGCCTTGAGGTCAGCCACCACCGGATGAAGGGACACCAGCCGCGTGGGGACTCGGACCGCCGGTGCACCCGTCTTCGGTCGCTGGCTCCGGGCATTGGGATGCGGGCCTTCCGCGAGGAAGAACTCCAGCCCGGGCCCGCCATACGGCACCTTCTCGATGCGTTTTCCCTCCGGCTCCATGCCATGGCGCTTCGCGTAGTTGACGACCCGCCGCCATTCCGCGATCTCCTTGTCATCGGCATGGGCGAACCGGACGTGTCCTTCGGCGAGGAGCCGTTCGACCAACTCGCGAGCCTTCTCTCTCCGCGCACGGGCAACGGGCCGCTCGCGGTACGGCGTCGGAGAGTCGGCGGGCGCCGACGGCTCACTGCGGTCGGCAGGCTCCGCATCGTCGGGATGGCCGCCGTGACGCAGGTAGAACCGTCCGGCCTCAGTGACCTCCGCACGGGCAGCACCGCCGCCCTTGTCCAACGTCAAAAGCCCACGGTCGCGCAGGGCATACGCCGAGCGCCACTCCCCCGGCGCCCAGGCGCCGGGTTCCTCCCCTGCCGCGATCCGCTCAAGAAGTGCGCGCTGCCGTTCGTTCGGAGCAGGCCGTCGTTCCACAGCCTCCAGCCCACACCGCACAGGCACGGCCTGTACAGACCCGAAAGAGCGGCTCCTTGCCGCCGTAGTCCCTATGGACTTGCGGCTGCATCACCGAGAGCGTCACCAGTTCGCGACGGGGCACCGATCCTGGCCAGCTTGAAGGTGTTTGAGCTGCCGAAAATCCGTCTGACATTCCATCAGAACGAGCGTCAAATGAGCGTCAAGATACCTCGGAGAGCGTCATTTCACCGTCGAGACATCGCCCGTAACGCATGGCGACACACTCCACATGATGCGTCATCGGAAAACAGGTGCACGGAGTCGAGCCTGACCACCCCAGTCCAGCATGCGCGAGGGGGGAACAGGACAGGATGACGCCAGAACGCGCCCGGAGCCATGCCGACATGCGGCGCGCCTCCCGGCCGCTGGCCCGTCAAACACTTGCGGCGCAGCAAGTGGCGGGCACCCCCGTCCTGCACAGGCGCCGCTTGCGCGGATCGAGCCGGGGACCACTGCGACCGCCTCCCACAGGGCACACGCAGGGCACACACGCCCGGAAAACACTGCGAAGCAACGCGAACGACCGAGGGGTGTTTCCGCAGGTCAGAACAGATGGGTGCACATTCACGCAGGTCAGTGCCACGCCGCAGCACTCCACTCTCGATCGCACGCGCTCAACCTACTGCGCGGTGTCGATTTTCCGGCAGCCCCCTCTTGACAAGCCTCGACACCCGACGGCAGTCTTCCATTAAGCAGAAATCAACTTCCGCAATACGGAATTCAATGACGTCTCGACTCTCGCCGCCGAACGTCTCGACACGGAAGGGAGCGCCGAGCCACATGCCGGGTTCCGAATGGGGCACAGCCACCGAGCAGCGCTTCAACGTCAACCTGTCGATCCTCTTCACGGAACTCCCGCTCCTGGAGCGCCCCGCGGCCGCCGCCGCGGCGGGCTTCACCGCGGTCGAGCTGTGGTGGCCCTGGGTCGACTCCCCCACCCCCGAGCGGTCCGAACTCGACGCCCTGAAGAAGGCGATCGAGGACGCGGGCGTCCAGCTCACGGGGCTGAACTTCTACGCCGGACAGCTGCCCGGTCCCGACCGGGGCGCACTGTCGATCCCCGGCGCGGAGTCGGAGAGGTTCCGCGCCAACATCGACGTGGCGGCCGACTTCGCACGGTCGCTGGGCTGCAAGGCCCTCAACGCGCTGTACGGCAACCGTGTCGAGGGCGTGGAGGCGGCCGAGCAGGACGCGCTCGCGCTGGAGAACCTGGCGCTCGCGGCACGGGCCGCCGACCGGATCGGCGCGATCCTTCTGATCGAGACCCTCAACCAGCCCGAGTCACCGCTCTATCCCCTGGTGAGCGCCCCGGCGGGAGTCGCCGTCGTCGACAGGGTCAACGAGGCGACCGGCCTCGGCAACGCCAGGTTCCTCATGGACCTGTACCACTTGTCCATGAACGGCGAGGACCTGCCGTCGGCGATCGAGCGGTACGCCGCGAAGACCGGCCACGTGCAGATCGCCGACAACCCCGGCCGCGGTGCCCCGGGCACCGGGACCCTGCCCCTGGAGGACCTGCTCGGCCGCCTGCGCAAGGCCGGTTACGAGGGCTGGGTCGGCCTGGAGTACAAGCCGGGCGACCGTCCGAGCGCGGCGGCCTTCGACTGGCTGCCGGCCGAGGCCCGAGCCGCCCGCTGAGCGGCAACTCATCGACGTATCACAGCAGTCAGAGAGGCACCCTGATGAGCAGCACCCTTGCAGATTCCTCCCACCCGACCCGCCCGTCGATCGCGTGGATCGGCCTCGGCATCATGGGCTCCCCCATGTCGGAGAACCTGGTCAAGGCCGGGTACGACGTCACCGGGTTCACGCTGGAGCAGGACAAGCTGGAGCGCCTCGCCGCCGCGGGCGGTACGGCCGCCGGTTCGATCGCCGAGGCCGTGCGGGACGCCGACGTGGTGATCACGATGGTGCCCGCCTCCCCGCACGTCGAGGCCATCGCGTACGGCCCCGAGGGCATCCTGGAGAACGTGAGGTCCGGCGCGCTGCTGATCGACATGTCGTCGATCACCCCGCAGACCTCCGTGGACCTCGCGAAGGCGGCCGCCGCGAAGGGGGTCCGGGTTCTGGACGCTCCCGTGTCCGGCGGTGAGGCCGGGGCGATCGAGGCCGTACTGTCGATCATGGTCGGCGGCGAGCAGGCCGACTTCGACGAGGCCGAGCCGATCTTCGAGGCGCTCGGCAAGACCATCGTGCTCTGCGGGCCGCACGGCTCCGGCCAGACCGTGAAGGCCGCGAACCAGCTGATCGTCGCCGTGAACATCCAGGCGTGCGCCGAGGCCGTGGTCTTCCTGGAGAAGTCCGGCGTGGACCTGAAGGCCGCGCTCGACGTCCTGGGCGGCGGTCTCGCCGGCTCCACCGTACTGGCGCGGAAGAAGGACAACTTCCTGAACCGCGACTTCAAGCCGGGCTTCCGCATCGACCTGCACCACAAGGACATGGGCATCGTCACGGACGCCGCCCGCACGGTCGGCGCCGCGCTGCCGGTGGGCTCCGTGGTCGCCCAGCTCGTCGCCTCCCTGCGCGCCCAGGGCGATGGCGGCCTCGACCACTCGGCCCTCCTGCGATCCGTGGAGCGCCTCTCGGGCGCCCAGCTCTGAGACGTCGACCGCGGCACCGGCAGCTCGGGCGCAGCCCGACACGCCGGACGCAGCCCCAATACGCCAGTCGCAGCCCTGGAGCCTCGGAGGCGGCCCGACACGACGGGCGCCGCTCCGGCACGCCGGCGCGGCCCTCACACCGAGCGCAGCCTGACGGCGTCAGGCACAGCCTCGACGCACCGGGCGCGGCCCTGGCACCGCGGACGGAGCCCGATACGTAGGACTCCTTCCCGATACACGAGGCGCGACCCTGGTACCTCGGGCGCGGCCTCGTACAGCGAGCGCGGCCTGCCGTGCCGTGCGCGGCCCCGATACGTCGGGCGCGGCCCCGGGAACTCCGGGGCGGTTTTGAGACTTCCGGGTGGTGTCGTCGCTGACACCTGTCCTGTCGCGCCCAAGCGGTGACGCCACCCGGAACCCACTTCAACAAACTGTTGACGTTCGGAACGCCCCAAACCTAGGCTCCACAAAGCGGAAGTCGCTTTCCGCTGCCCCTCGCATGGAAGGTCCACGATGTCGAAGCGCGTGCTTACGACCGAGTCCGGCGCTCCCGTCGCCGACAACCAGAACTCAGCCACCGCCGGCGCAGGCGGCCCTCTCCTCCTTCAGGACCAGCACCTCCTGGAGAAGCTCGCCCGGTTCAACCGCGAGCGCATCCCGGAGCGCGTCGTGCACGCCCGCGGCTCCGGCGCGTACGGCCACTTCGAGGTCACGGACGACGTCACCGGCTTCACCCACGCCGACTTCCTGAACACGGTCGGCAAGCGCACCGAGGTCTTCCTGCGCTTCTCCACCGTGGCCGACAACCTGGGCGGCGCGGACGCGGTCCGCGACCCGCGTGGCTTCGCGGTCAAGTTCTACACGGAGGAGGGGAATTACGACCTCGTCGGGAACAACACCCCGGTCTTCTTCATCAAGGACCCGCTCAAGTTCCCCGACTTCATCCACTCCCAGAAGCGCGACCCGTTCACGGGCAAGCAGGAGCCGGACAACGTCTGGGACTTCTGGGCGCACGCACCCGAGGCCACGCACCAGGTGACCTGGCTGATGGGCGACCGCGGCATCCCCGCCTCGTACCGGCACATGAACGGCTACGGCTCGCACACCTACCAGTGGACGAACGCCGAGGGCGAGGCCTTCTTCGTCAAGTACCACTTCAAGACGAACCAGGGCGTCCGCAGCCTCTCCACCGAGCAGGCGCAGGAGATCGCGGGCAGGGACCCCAACTCCCACCAGACGGACCTGCTCCAGGCGATCGAGCGGGGCGTGCGCCCCTCCTGGACCCTCTACGTCCAGATCATGCCCGCGGCCGAGGCGGCGGACTACCGCTTCAACCCCTTCGACCTCACCAAGGTGTGGCCGCACAAGGACTTCCCGCTCCAGCGCGTGGGCCGGCTGGTCCTGGACCGCAATCCCGACAACGTCTTCGCCGAGGTCGAGCAGGCCGCGTTCTCCCCGAACAACTTCGTTCCGGGCGTCGGCCCCTCCCCCGACAAGATGCTGCAGGGCCGGCTGTTCGCCTACGCGGACGCCCACCGCTACCGCCTCGGCGTCAACCACACCCAGCTCGCGGTGAACGCGCCGAAGGCCACGGCCGCGGACAACTACGGCCGCGACGGCTTCATGGCATCCAACGCGCAGGGCCGCACCGCCAAGAACTACGAGCCGAACTCCTACGGCGGCCCGGCCGAGACCGGCCGCCCGCTGTCGGCCCCGCTGGCCGTCGCCGGCTGGACCGGCGCCCACGAGGCTCCCCTCCACCCCAAGGACGACGACTTCTTCCAGGCGGGCGAGCTCTACCGCCTGATGTCGGCCGAGGAGCGGTCCCGGCTGATCGCGAACATCGCCGGCGGCCTCGCACAGGTCTCCCGCGACGACGTCGTCGAGAAGAACCTCGCCCACTTCCACGCCGCCGACCCGGAGTACGGCCGGCGCGTGGCGGAAGCGGTCCACGCCCTGCGCGAGGACTGACCCCCTGACCGCGTCACCGGGCCAGACGGGAGGTCGGCCCGGTGACGCGCGGCCCGCGAGGACCCGAGCGACCCGGATGAGGGGTGGTCGCCGGTGGCACGCGGGCACGACGAGGACCGCGGCGGATGCGAGCCAGTGCGGTGGTGAAGGTCCCGGGACCCCCTTCTCGACCTGAGGGAAGGCCGGTCCCGGTTCCGTCGCGGCCGCCGCGGTCCCCGTCACACACCGAGCGAGGCGCCGGGTACGGACTCCGTATCCGGCGTCTCCGCGTACTCCCGAGCGTGCTCCCGGGGTGCGGAGTCGGCCGGAGCACAGCAGCCTGAATGCATGGACTATCCCAGCATCGTCGTGCACGCCCCGGCACTGGACGGCTCGCGACGGGTCACCATGGGGGACGAGACGCTCGGTGTCGCCTATCACCTCGACGACGTCATCGAGATCCTGCGGCGGGCCGAGGTCGACCTGGACGAGATCGAGGTCGACAAGACCGACATCATCGACTGGCAGGGCGGCGGCCCCGACCACTGGCCGGGATTCGAGGAGCTCGAGCTCCCGGAGGACTGAGCACACGCCTCGAACACGTACTCCAGTGGACGTACGCCGGCTACGCAACCCTCAAATCAAGCTCTGAACACGGCCCCAGGGGCTTCAACTCACCCCGGTGATGGGCACATTCTCGGCACACGGGGCCCGCCGGCACGGGGGCGGCGGGCCTCGCGACGGGGGAACGGGGAAAACGGGGGTACGGGGGTACAGCACAGGGAGCAACACCAGGGGCGGGGGGGCCCATAGGGGTGGGCGGCCCGGGGCGGGGGGGGGCGGGGGGGGAGAGCAAGAGGGGGCGCTTGGTGTGGGGGGGGGGGGGCCCCCCGGCGGGGGCTCCGGTCTATCGGGGGTCGCGGGGCCAACCCCCCCGGCCCCACCCCGGGGGCCGCACCCCCCACCGGCCCCCCCGCCCCTGGTACGTGCGGGACGCGTACGTCAGACCTTCAGCGTCCTGATGGACGTGGGCGCGTGGCCCGGCTCGGTCGCGATCTCCTCGAACTCCACGACGTTTCCGATGTCGTTCGTCGTGGACATCGAGATGTTGGTGACGCGCTCCAGGATCGCCTCGACGACGACCGGCACCCGGTACTCGGCGGCGAGCTTCTTGGCCTGCTCGAAGGCGGCGCCCAGCTCAGCCGGGTCGGTGACGCGGATCGCCTTGCAGCCGAGTCCCTCGACGACCTTGACGTGGTCGACACCGTAGACGCCGAGCTCGGGCGAGTTGATGTTCTCGAACTCCAGCTTCACCTGGAAGTCGATGTCGAAGGCCCGCTGCGCCTGGCGGATCAGGCCCAGGTAGGAGTTGTTGACCAGGACATGGACGTACGGGATCCGGTGCTGGGCGCCGACGGCCAGTTCCTCGATCATGAACTGGAAGTCGTAGTCGCCGGAGAGGGCGACGACGGAGGCCTCCGGGTCGGCCTTGGCGACGCCCAGCGCGGCCGGGATCGTCCAGCCGAGCGGTCCCGCCTGGCCGCAGTTGATCCAGTGCCGGGGCCGGTAGACGTGCAGCATCTGGGCGCCGGCGATCTGCGAGAGGCCGATGGTGGAGACGTACCGGGTCTCCGGGCCGAAGGCCTTGTTCATCTCCTCGTAGACGCGCTGCGGCTTGATCGGGATGTCGTCGAAGTGCGTACGGCGCTGGAGGGTCGCCCTGCGCTCCTGGGCGGAGGCGGCCCACGCGGAGCGGTCCGGCAGCCGGCCCTCGGCCCTGAGTTCCTTCGCCACCTGGACGAACAGCGCGAGCGCGGCCTTCGCGTCGGAGGCGATGCCGTAGTCCGGGGCGAAGATCTTGCCGATCTGGGTGGGCTCGATGTCGACGTGCACGAAGGTGCGGCCCGCCGTGTAGACGTCCAGCTTGCCGGTGTGGCGGTTGGCCCAGCGGTTGCCGATACCGAGGACGAAGTCGGACTCCAGGAAGGTCGCGTTGCCGTAGCGGTGCGAGGTCTGCAGGCCCACCATGCCGGCGTTCAGCTCGTGGTCGTCGGGCAGGACGCCCCAGCCCATCAGGGTGGGGACGACCGGGACGCCCGTCAAATCGGCGAATTCCACGAGGAGTTCGCTGGCGTCGGCGTTGATGACACCGCCGCCGGCGACGATCAGCGGCCGCTCGGACTCGTTCAGCAGCCCGATCGCCTTCTCGATCTGGGCGCGGGTGGCGGCGGGCTTGTACGCCTGGAGCGGCTCGTACGTCTCCGGGTCGAACTCGATCTCGGTGAGCTGGACGTCGACGGGCAGGTCGATGAGGACCGGGCCCGGACGGCCGGAGCGCATGAGGTGGAAGGCCTGCTGGAAGACGCCGGGGACCTGGGCCGCCTCCAGCACGGTGACCGCCATCTTGGTCACCGGCTTCGCGATCGAGGCGATGTCGACGGCCTGGAAGTCCTCTTTGTGGAGCACGGCGGTCGGCGCCTGGCCCGTGATGCACAGGATCGGGATCGAGTCCCCGATGGCGGAGTAGAGGCCGGTGATCATGTCGGTGCCGGCGGGCCCCGACGTACCGATGCAGACACCGATGTTGCCCGGGTGGGTGCGGGTGTAGCCCTCCGCCATGTGCGAGGCGCCCTCGACATGGCGGGCGAGGGTGTGGCTGATCCCCCCGGAGGCCTTGAGGGCCGCGTAGAAGGGGTTGATCGCCGCGCCCGGGACCCCGAACGCGTCGCTGACGCCCTCGCGCTTGAGGATCTCTACTGCCGCGCGGGCAGCGGTCATACGAGCCATGGAGTACTCCTGCTTCGGCTGTCGGATTCGCGCTCCCGTCGCGCCCCGCGGAGAGCTGGTGATTCCTGGTGATTCCACAGTGCAGCAATTCCACATTGCGGAAGTTAACTTCTACTATCTGGAAGTAATGTAGGTGGCGTACCGAAGAGCGTCAAGGGCGCGCACCGGGCTGGATCCACCGGAGGGAAGGGGGCCGGGTTGTCGGAGCGTTTCGCTGCCGTGGACCCCTTGCCTGGAGGACGATGGACACGCTGTCCCGACGTGACGTCCTGGAGTGGGCCATGGCCGAGAGCGTGCCGGTGCGGTGTCCGGCCTGCCGTCGCGAGCATCTCTTTGCCGCGCCGTCGTACCCGTGCGTGTGCGGCGCCCCCGTCACGCCCCCGCTCGACCGCCTCGCCGATCCCGCGCCGGTCACCCACCGCACTTGGGACGAGGACTGGGTCACGGTCCCCTGCGACACCTGCGGGCGCGCGGACCAGTGGCCCCATCCGGAACTGGGCTGCCCCTGCGGAGCCATGCTGCGGATTCCGGTACGAGGGGTACGGCGCCCCCTGCGCGCGGAGGTCATGCCGGGCATCGGTGCCCCCGCGGACCTGGAGACGGAACCGGAACCGGAGGCGGCACCACACACCCCCGAGCCACCGCCGTCCAGTACCGCCGGGTCGCCACCCCTCACTACCGCCGGGTCGCCACCCCTCAGTACCGCAGGGTCGTCACCCTCCCCCGCCACGCCGGGAAGCCCCCTCATCCCCGACCACGTCCCGCTGCCCCGCACCACCCCGACACCGCGCCCGGTGTTCCAGCCGGTGACCATCCGCACCGCCCGGGACGCCGTGACGGCGGCCGCGTTGTATCTGCGGTGGCTCGGCTACCGAGACATCCGCAGGGCGGACCAGCGCCCGCCCTCGGGCATCGGACTCGCCGCCCGCGGCATCCTGGCGCAGGTGGACCCCACCGTCCGCCCGGCCACACTGCGCGACGTGGAGTGCCTGTGGCTGACGGCCATGTCGGAGTCCACGGGATCCGTCTACTTCTCCCTGGCCGGGTACGCGGACGACGCCCGCCGCCGCGCCGACACCCTCGGGATCCCCCTCTTCGTCCTCGACCTCACGGGCACCCCCCAGCCGGTGAACACCCACGCCGACGAACTCCTCGCCACCGGGGCCTGAATCCCGATAGGCGGGCCTGAACCCCGGCAGGGGGAAGCGTCCTACTCGGCGTACGTCTGCCGCAGTTCGATCTTGCGGACCTTCCCCGACACCGTCATCGGGAAGGACTCCAGGACCTGCAGGCGGCTGGGGATCTTGTAGTGGGCCAACCGGTCCTCGCAGAAGGCGCGCAGTTCCTCCAGCGTCAAGGGGTCGGCCGGGTCGAGCGGGATGACGCAGGCGAGCACCTCCTCGCCGTAGCGCTCGTGGGGCACTCCGACCACCTGGACATCGGCGATCTTCGGATGGGCGTAGAGGAACTCCTCGATCTCGCGCGGGTAGATGTTCTCGCCGCCGCGGATGATCATGTCCTTGATGCGGCCGACGATCTCGACGTACCCGTCCTCACGCATCACGGCGAGGTCGCCCGTGTGCATCCAGCGCCCCGCGTCGACGGCCTCGGCGGTCTTCTCGGGCTCGTTCCAGTAGCCGAGCATCACGCTGTAGCCGCGGGTGCACAGCTCTCCGGCGGTGCCGCGGGGCTGCGTCACCCCCTCCGCCGGGTCGACGACCTTCACCTCCAGGTGCGGGAGCACCCGGCCGACGGTGCCGGTGCGGTGCTCCAGGTCGTCGTCCCTGCGGGTCTGGAGGGACACGGGCGAGGTCTCGGTCATGCCGTAGCAGATGGAGACCTCCGCCATGTGCATCTCGGCGACCACCCGCTTCATCACCTCGACCGGGCAGGGCGAGCCCGCCATGATGCCGGTGCGCAGCGAGGACAGGTCGTAGGTCGCGAAGCCGGGGAGGTTCAACTCCGCGATGAACATGGTCGGTACGCCGTACAGCGACGTGCAGCGCTCGTCCTGGACCGCGCGGAGCGTCGCCGCCGGATCGAAGGAGGGCGCGGGGATGACCATGCAGGCGCCGTGCGAGGTCGCCGCGAGGTTGCCCATGACCATGCCGAAGCAGTGGTAGAAGGGGACGGGGATGCAGATCCGGTCCTGCTCGCTGTAGGCGATCGAATCGCCCACGAAATAGCCGTTGTTGAGGATGTTGTGGTGGGAGAGGGTCGCCCCCTTGGGGAAGCCCGTGGTGCCCGAGGTGTACTGGATGTTGATGGGGTCGTCGCAGGACAACTCGCTCTTGCGGATCCGGAACTCCTCGTGGAGATCGGGGGTCCCGCGTCCGATCAGGGCGTCCCAGCTCGGGTCGCCGATGTAGACGGCCTCCCGCAACTGCGGGCATCTGCCGCGCACTTGCTCGACCATCGCCCGGTAGTCGCTGGTCTTGTGGCTGAGGGAGGCGAAGAGCAGCGAGATGCCTGCCTGCCGGAGGACGTACTCGACCTCGTGGGTGCGGTAGGCCGGGTTGATGTTCACCATGACCGCGCCGACGCGGGCGGTGGCGTACTGGACGAGCACCCACTCCGGGCAGTTGACCGCCCAGATGCCCACCCGGTCGCCCTTGGCGACGCCGGTGGCCAGCAGCGCGTACGCCAACTCGTCGACGTCCGCGGAGAACTGGGCGTACGTCCAGCGCCGCCCGGACGGCACGTCGACGAGCGCCTCCCGGTCCGGCCAGGCCGCGACCGCCCGGTCCAGGTTGGCCCCGATGGTGTCGCCGAGCAGGGTCGTCGCGCTCGTCCCGTGCGCGTAGGAGAGTGCGTTCACCGGAAGTCCTCCTCGCGGTACTCGGCGTCCGAGCCCGCGGCCGTGGCCTCGCGCAGCTCGATCCGGCGGATCTTGCCGGAGATGGTCTTGGGGAGTGTGCCGAACTCCAGACGGCGGATGCGCTTGTACGGCGCGAGCACCGTCCGCGAGTGTTCGAAGAGCACCTTCGCCAGGTCGGGGCCGGGTTCGTGGCCCGCCGCGAGCACGACGTACGCCTTCGGGACGGCGAGCCGCAGCTCGTCGGGGGCCGGGACGACGGCCGCCTCCGCCACCGCCGCGTGCTCCAGCAGGGCGCTCTCCAGCTCGAAGGGCGAGATCTTGTAGTCGGAGGCCTTGAACACGTCGTCGGCGCGGCCGACGTAGGTGATGTATCCGTCCTCGTCCCGGGCGCCGATGTCACCGGTGCGGTAGTAGCCGCCCGCCATCGCCTCCGCCGTGCGGTCGGCGGCGCCGTGGTAGCCGGTCATCACGCCCACCGGCCGCGCCGACAGATCGAGCGCGATCTCCCCCTCCACCGCCCCGGGCGCACCCGAGACCGGGTCGAGGAGTTCGACGCGGAAGCCGGGACTTGGCCGTCCCATGGAGCCCGTCTTGAGCTGCTGTCCGGGGCTGTTGGAGACCTGGACGGCCGTCTCGGTCTGCCCGAAGCCGTCCCGGATGGTGACGCCCCAGGCGCGCCGTACCTGCTCGATGACCTCCGGGTTCAGCGGCTCGCCGGCGGCGACGGCCTCACGCGGCGGGGTGCGCAGCTGCGTCAGGTCGGCCTGGATGAGCATCCGCCACACCGTGGGCGGGGCGCAGAAGGTGGTGACGCCCGCCCGGTCCATCTCCGCCATCAGCCGGCCCGCGTCGAAGCGCGTGTAGTTGTGGATGAAGACGGTCGCCTCCGCGTTCCAGGGCGCGAACAGGTTGGACCAGGCGTGCTTGGCCCAGCCGGGCGAGGAGATGTTCAGATGCACGTCGCCGGGCTTGAGCCCGATCCAGTACATCGTCGCCAGATGACCGATCGGGTAGGAGGCGTGGGTGTGCTCGACGAGCTTGGGGTGGGCGGTGGTGCCGGAGGTGAAGTAGAGCATCAGGGGGTCGTCCGAGTGGGTGACCCCCTCGGGCTCGAAGCCCGGGTCGGCGGTGTACGCCTCCTCGTACGACTGCCAGCCGGGCCGTGCTCCACCGACCGTGATCCGGGTCTGGCGGCCGGGCACTTCGTCGAACTTCTCCGCCTCCTCGGCGCGCGCGATCACATGCCGGACGCGGCCGCGCTCGACCCGGTCGCGCAGGTCGGCGGGGCCCAGCAGGGTGGTCGCGGGGATGACGACGGCGCGCAGCTTCATCGCGGCGAGTGCCGTCTCCCACAGCTCGACCTGGTTGCCGAGCATGACCAGGACGCGGTCCTCGGCGCGTACACCCCGCGCGCGCAGCCAGTTGGCCACCCGGTTCGAACGCTCGGAGAGGGCGGCGAAGGAGAACTCGGCGCGCTCGCCGTCCTCCTCGACGATGTGCAGGGCGGTGCGGTCGTTGCCCCGTGCGATGACGTCGAACCAGTCGAGCGCCCAGTTGAAGGACTCCGGGCGGGGCCAGTCGAAGCCCTCGTACGCGGTGGCGTAGTCCGCACGGTGCTTCAGCAGGAAGTCCCGCGCGGCGCGGAACTCGTCCGTCGCACCGTTCGTCACCGTCATGTGTCCTCCTCGTTGCCGCACAGCCGCTTACCATCGTGTATTCCGTGATGGAGGTCTCACCACCCCCGAACGGGGGTACGCCGCGACGAAGGGGCGAACACGTGGCAGCAGACACGGCCGAGGCGGTGGAGATGCGTGGTGCGCTGGTACGACTGCGGCGCGCCACGGGACTGCCGGTCGCCTTCGGCGGCCTCGTCGAACCCGGTCGCGCCCAGGTACGTATCAGCGAACTCAGCGGTACGGCGACGCCCGCGCTCAGCGCCCTCGCCGTGTCCTCGGGCAACGGCCTGGGCGGCAAGGCGGTCGCGCTGGCCCGGCCCTGTGCGGTGACGGACTACTCCGCCTCCCGGCGGATCAGCCACGAGTACGACGTGGCGGTCGCCACGGAGGGCCTGTGTTCCGTGATCGCCGTACCCGTCGTCGTACGCCGCCGGGTGCGCGGGGTGTTGTACGGCGCCCTGCGCACGGCCCAGCCCCTGGGTGACCGCACGTTCGGCGCGGCGGTGGCGGCGGCCCGGGACGTGGAGCAGGCGCTGGTCGTACGGGACGAGGCGCAGGGGCTGCTGACCGTCGCCAGGGAGCCCGAACCGGCGGTCGGAAGCCCCTCGTGGGAAGAGGTCCGCGAGGCGCACGGGGCGCTGCGGGCACTGGCGCCGCGCATCGTCGACCCGGCGCTGCGGGCCGAACTGCTCGACGTGTGCGGGCGGCTGGCCGGTGCGGCGGCGTCCGACGCCCGGACGCCTCACACCGCCCTCGCTCCGCGCGAGGTGGACGTCCTCGCCTGCGTCGCGGCGGGAGCCACCAACGGGGGTGCCGCCGAGCGGTTGGGGCTGCGACCGGAGACGGTCAAGGGGTATCTGCGCTCGGCCATGCGCAAGCTTGGTGCGCACACTCGGCTGGAGGCGGTGGTCGCCGCGCGGCGAGCCGGATTTCTGCCCTAGCTCTCCGACCGCCTCGGCCTTGGCCGCTCCGCGGCCTTTGCTCCGTCGCTCCGCGAAGGTTTCCCACCCAACCACCCCTTATGCCCGCTCCGCGGCCCCCGTCACCAGCCGCTCCGCGGCGTCCTCCTGGCGTTCTTCATTCAGACGGCGGCGCTCTGAAATGCGTTATGCCAACACTCCTGTTATTTCCCTCACCACCCTGAGACTCCGAAATTCAAAGAGTCGTTGCCTAATATTGGCTCGGACACGACATGCGAGGGGAGCGGTGACCGTGCGAGGGGACTTCAAGGAGCCTGCGAGACCCCGCCCCGACCTGGTCATCGGCCGGGAGGAGCTCTTCGCGGGCGCGCGCGAGCAGCTCTCCGACGGAGGCAGCGTGCTGGTGCACGGCCCCGCGGGAATAGGAAAGTCCACCGTCCTGCGTGCGCTGGCCGCGGAATGCGCCGAATCGGCACACACCGTGTTGCGCTGCTCGGCGACCGAGTCCGAATCCCATCTGCCCTTCCTCGCCCTGGCCGACCTCCTCGGTCTGGTGGTGGACCAGGTCTCCGACCGGCTGCCCGCCCCGCAGCGCACCGCCCTCGAATCGGCCCTCACCGGCCGCGGAGAATCGACCCTGCAACGGGACGGCCTCGCCCTGCGCCTCGCGGTCCTCTCCGTGTTCCGCGCCCTGGCCGCCCAGGGCCCGGTCCTGATCGTCGCCGACGACCTCCAGTGGCTGGATCCGGCCAGCGCCGAACTGCTCGGCTTCGCCGCCCGCAGGCTCGGCGAGATGCCCGTACGGATGCTGTCCGCGGTGCGCACCGACACCGAGCCACGGGACCAACAGCACGACCGCCATCTACGCGCGTCCCCGCCGGACACCCTCGCCGTGCGGCTCAACCCGCTCTCCCGCGCGCAGGTCGCCGAACTCCTCGGCCACCGCGGCTACACCGGGCTGCCCCGCACGACCGTCCGCGACATCCACCGCACCAGCGGCGGCAACCCGCTCTTCGCGCTGGAACTCGGCCGCGCGCTCGCCGAGAATCCTGCCCGGCCGAGTCCCGGCGAACCGCTGCCCGTGCCGACCTCGTTGCGCGCGCTCGTCCTCAGCCGTCTGGAGATGCTCTCGGCCGAGGCCCGCCACACCCTGCTCGTCGCGAGTGCGGGCGCCCGCCCCACGCTGGCGCTGCTGCACGCCGCCGGGCGCCAGAACGCCGAGGCCGAGACCGCGCACGCCGCCTCGCTCGGGCTGCTGGCGACCGAGCGCGAGACACCGGCCATCCGGTTCGCGCATCCGATGATCTCGGCCGCCCTGTACGCGGAGGCGAGCGCCCAGGAACGCCGTGCCGCCCATGCCGCGCTCTCCACGGCCGCCTCCGACCCCATCGAACGGGCCCGGCACCTCGCCCTGGCCACCACCGGTACCGATCCGCAGGTCGCCGCCCGGCTCGGGGAGGCGGCGGCCGCGGCCAGGGACCGGGGCGCGCCCTCGGTCGCGGCCGGGCTCGGGCTGCTCGCGGCCCGGCACACTCCCCCGGAGACCGTTCCCGGCCCGGACGAGAGGCGGTTGCAGGCCGCCGAGGACGCGCTGACCGCCGGGGAGTCGGACCTCGCGCGGGACATCGCCCGCGACGCGCTCCGCCGGGTCACCGCGCCGGCGGAGCGCGTCCGCGCCTGGATGGTCGTCATCGACGCGGCGGGGCAGGCCATGGCCGAGGTCGACGCGGTCTTCCCGCAGGCCCTCGCCGATGCGGGCGATGACCCCCGGCTGCTCGCGCTCGTGCGCTACCAACTCGCCTGGCGGGCCCTGCTGGTGGAGGGCGAGATGGCCAAGGGCCGCGAGGAGGCCGCGATCGCCGCCCAGCTCGCCGCCCGCGCCGGGGACCGGCCCACCGAACTTCTCGCGCTCGGCTTCCAGGCCCAGATGGAGACCCTGATGGGCCATCCGGGCGCACCCGCCACCATCCAGCGGGCGATGCGCGAACCGCAGGACCCCCGGGTGGCGTGCGACCACAACGGCGCCGGCGCCGCCCGCTTCCGCTGGCTGATCATGGGCGACCAGCTCGCCGAGGCCCGTACCACGATCACCGCCCTGCTGCGCGAGGTGCGGCGGCGCGGGATGGTCGAGAGCGAGGTGCACTTCCTGCGCGGGCTCGCCGAGACCGAGCTGCGCTCCGGGCACTGCGGGCGGGCGCTCGACCTGGCCCGGGAGAGCCTGCGACTGGCCCGCGACACGGGGATCGGTGAGGCGGCCACCGCCATGTTCACCTCGCTCGCCGAGGCCGCGGGCGGCGACGTCGACCGGGCGCTGGCGCTGGCCCGGGAGGCCGTGGACCGCGCCGAGGAGGACGGCGACCTGGTCTACCTCTCGCGCGCCCTGGGAGCCCTCGGGCACGCCCAGCTGGTGGCCGGGGACTCACTCGCGGTGGTGCAGTCCCTGCGGCGGGTACGGGAGCTGGAGGAGCGGCTCGGGGTCACGGACCCGGCCCGGGGACGCTGGCACGGCGACCTCGCCGAGGCGCTGGTGCGGATCGGTGAGCCGGTCGAGGCGCAGGACGTCATCGACGCCACGCGGGCGCGGGCGCTGCGGCTCGGGCGGGAGAGCGTGCTCGCCGTGCTCGACCGGGCGGAGGCGCTGGTGCGGGCCGCGCGCGGTGAACAGGGGCCCGCGGTACGTCAGCTGACGGCCGCTCAGGACCGGCTGGGCAAACTGGGCTACGGCCTGGAGGAAGCCCGGGCGGCGTACGCCCTCGCCGGGCTGCGCACCCACCGGCCGGGGCCGACCTCGTACGACGAGGCGACGCGGCTGTTCCGCCGCTGCCGGGCGCTGCCGTGGCTGCGACAGGTGGAGTCCGCGACTGCGGCCGGTCCGGCGGCGGTCCCGGCCACGACGCCGCTCGCTCCCGCCGCGCTCGACAGCCTCGCCGCGACGGAGCGTCAGGTCGCGGCGCTGGTCATGGAGGGCGCCACCAACCGGGAGATAGCCGCGCGGCTGTTCATCAGCGTGAAGACCGTCGAGGCGACGCTGACGCGGGTGTACCGAAAGCTGGGGATCCGGTCGCGGGTGGACATCGTTCGGCTGGCTGCGGGGCGCCGGAGCGGGTGAATTCTCCTCGCCCCCGCCGCCCCCTGGCCGGTGGGGGTCGCGGGCAACCCCCACCGGCGCGCAGGCGAAGGTCCGGCGGCTAAACCCCGTCCCTCTCGAGCAAGGGTTTTCCCTCCCGCAACTCGCCTAGGGGGTTCCCCTCTTGGATGCGGAACGTTCCGCCTTCTAGCGTGAGCGTCGTGCCGCTCGCTCGGGCACACGGCGTCAGCCCACAGTCGCCGTGCGACACCCCCCACACCCGCGCGTCCCCCCACCGGCAACTTCTGAGGAGATCCATGTTCGGGCTCAACCGCGCCAAGAAGACCGCCGTCCTCTGTACGGCGACCGCTGCCGCCGCCGCGACCGCTCTCCTCGGCGCACCCGGCGCCGTCGCCGCCCCCCAGCCGATCGTCGGCGGCACGACGACGACCACCACCGCGTACCCGTTCATGATGCAGATCACGGACGCCTCGCAGAACCAGTTCTGCGGTGGCACCCTGGTCGCGGCCAACAAGGTCGTCACCGCCGCCCACTGCATGGTCGGCGAGACCACGAGCAGCGTCCGCGTCATCGGCGGCAGAACGTACCTCAACGGCACGAACGGCACCGTCAGCAAGGTCAGCAAGATCTGGATCAACCCCGACTACACCGACGCCACCAACGGCGACGACGTGGCCGTACTGACCCTGTCGACGTCGATGTCGTACACCACGGCGTCGTACGTGGCCTCCACGGACACCGGCGTCTACGCCACCGGCGCCACCGCCCGCATCATCGGCTGGGGCACCACCTCGGAGAGCGGCAGCTCCTCCAACCAGCTGCGCACCGCGACCGTCCCGATCGTGTCCAACTCCAGCTGCGCCGGCTCCTACGGCTCCGACTTCGTGGCCTCCGACATGGTCTGCGCCGGATACACCTCCGGCGGCGTCGACACCTGCCAGGGCGACAGCGGCGGCCCGCTGCTCATCGGCGGCGTCCTGGCCGGCATCACCTCCTGGGGCAACGGCTGCGCCGAGGCCGGCTACCCGGGCGTCTACACCCGCCTGACGACCTTCTCGAACCTGGTGAAGACGCAGATCAACTCGTAGTCACCCCCGAACTCCTGAGCACCCCTCAGGTGAAAGCCAGGGGGCGTTGCGAGCCTCCACGAGCGGCCCGCAACGCCCCCTATCCATTTCTCCCCCGTCTTTCCCCCTACTTGTCGGCGGTCAGCTTCCCCGCGGTACCCCAACTGTCCGCCGGCACCTCGTGGATCCAGACGTGCACGCTCTCGGCGGGGATCCTGTACGCGTCGACGAAGGCGTCGGTGACGCGCTTGACGAGGTCCCGCTTGAGCTCGACGTCGCGAGGACCCTGCTGGATGGTGACGATGGGCATGGCTGAACTCCCTCTCCTGGGGCGGCTCCGGCCGCCTTCCGGCTACGGGTTCAGTTCATCGCGCGGGCGCTCGTCGACCAAGAGGCGGACCGCGACCGCAGCGATCAGTTCTCGTGATCGCCGCAGGCCGCACGCAGGGCGCCCAGGTGGGGCGTCGGCGTCGCGCCCTGCACGGCGAGTCCCGTGGTGAGCGCGAGTCCTGGTGCCCGGAAGGGTACGAAGGCGACCCGGGGGCTGTGCAGGACGCGGGCGTGCGAGGCGTAGACGACCGTCCACAGCGGCCGGGTACCGATGCTGGCGAGGGTGTCCTGCAGGGAGCCGCTCACCGGTCCCGGCAGTGGTTCGAAGCCGGCGTCGTGACAGGCCCCGACGACCAGGTCGACCAGGGTGGGGTTGGTCCGGCGCGCGGTGATGCTCAACGGGAGTGCGGCCAGTTCGGCGAGGTCGATCTCGTCGCGGGCGGCCAAGGGGTGCCCGGCGGGCAGCGCGGCCACCAGCGGATCGGGCCACAGCGGCAACACGCGTACGCCCGGCAGGGGCTCCGCGCCCCGTACGAACGCGGCGTCGAGGCGACCGTCCACGACCCGCGCGAGCCGCTCCTGCGCGGGAAGCGAGACCAGCTCGACCTGGACCGCGGGCTGCCGCTCGGCGAAGCCCGCGAGCACCCGGTCCAGGTGAGCGCCGAGTCCGGTACTGGTGCCGAGGCGCAGCACCTCGGCCCCGGCGACCGCAGCGCGGGCGCGGTCCACGGCGGCGAGCACCGCCCGCGCCTCGGGCAGCAGCCGCTCCCCCGCCCCCGTCAGCCGTACGTGCCGGGGTGAACGGTCGAACAGCTCGGCGCCCAGTTCCCGTTCCAGCCGCCGTATCTGCTGGCTGACGGCCGACTGCACGATGTGCAGACGCTCCGCCGCCCGCCCGAAGTGCAGTTCCTCGGCGACCGTGACGAAGTAGGCGAGTTGCCGCAGTTCCATGTCCGGGACTGTAGGGCCCCTGTTTGAATGGCGGCCGTTGGGGGTGATGGACATGGTGTCCACGGACCGGTTCCTGGCCTTCTCGGCGATGTCGCTGCTGGTGATCGTGATTCCCGGGCCGAGTGTGCTGTTCGTGATCGGGCGGGCGCTCGCGCACGGCCGGCGCACGGCGGTGATGACGGCGCTGGGCAATGTCGTCGGCTCGTATCTGCTGGTGGCCGCGGTCGCCTTCGGGATCGGCTCACTGGTCGAGCGCTCGCTGACCGTCTTCCTGGTGGTGAAGCTGGCGGGTGCCGCGTATCTGGTTCTACTGGGGGTGCGGGCGTTCCGGCACCGCAAGGAGATGAAGGCCTCGGCGTTTCGGCAGGAGCCCGCGGCCGCGGCGCGCGGCGATCTGCGGACCGTCCTGGACGGCGCCCTCGTCGGCCTCACCAACCCCAAGGGGCTGGTCTTCTTCGCGGCCGTGCTGCCGCAGTTCGTGGACCACTCGGCGGGGCGGGTGCCCGGACAGATGCTGGTGCTCGGTCTTATCCCGATCTCCATCGGTCTGGTCACCGACACCCTGTGGGGGCTGACGGCGTCCGCGGCCCGCTCCTGGTTCGCCGGCTCGGACCGTCGGCTGTCGCTGATCGGGGGCGCCGGTGGCTGCACCCTGATCGGGCTCGGGGTGACGGTGGCGGTGACGGGTCGCGCGGACTGAGCACCCGTTCGGGCGTACGGACGTACGGGCGCTACGTGACTCCAGTGACGTGCGCGGCTCGGGTGACGTACATGACATCAAGTGATGTACGTGGCTCGGGTGATGTACGTGGCTCGGGTGATGTACGTGGCTTACGCGGCCACGGTCCCGAAGCGGATGTCGTACGACGCCGATGTGCCGGACAGCGTCCGGAGCAACCCCTCGGCCTCCGCCACCACCTCCTCCCGCTGGACCTTCGTGAGCCGGCCGAAGGGTTCGATGGTGAGCACGTCCCCCTCCTGTCGCCACAGGCCCCCCAGGAATCCGTCGACGAGCAGCGTGCGGTACGCCTGATTGGCCGCCCAGGTGCGCCCTTTGAGACGGGCGGGCACCACCCGGGAGCGGTCGGAGTGCGAGAGGAGCAGGTTGTCGAACTCGGGCAGGAAACGGGGCGGGGCCGGGGTGTCGGCGTCGGGGCGGGGCGCGTCGGGGAGGTCGAAGAGTTCGACGCCGTTCTCGTCACGGAAGGTCAGCAACCGCGGGCGGAGGCGTTCGAAGGCCTCGCGCAGCCGGGTCAGCCCCGCCCAGGTCTGCATGTCCTTGACGGAAGCGGGCCCGAACGCGGCGAGGTAGCGCAGGACGGCCGCGTCGGGGCCCGGGGACGGCTCGGCGGGACGGCCCAGCCAGTGTTCGGCGGTGGTCAGCGCGACCTGGCCGCTGCGGCCCCACAGACCGCGCGGGGTGATTTGGACGAGCGGCAGCCGGCAGCGGGCGGCGACCGAGAGCGCGAAGGGGTCGGCGTCCGGCCAGTGCACGAGCAGTTCCTCGCGCAACTGTTTCATCGTGCGCGGCTCGGCCTCCACCAGCTCCCGGGCGATCACGGAGAGCCGGTCCAGGTCGACACCCGTGAGCCCCTTGCGGAAGTTGTTCAGCTCCCGGTCGCGGGCCCCCTGCACGAGCGGTCGCAGGGTGAGGGCGTCGTCGGCGGTGTGGGTGTGGATGGTGGAGCGCAGGGTCACGATGCGGACGACGGCACGGCCTTCCATGGCCGTCGACAGCTCCTCGGGCCGGAACCCTTCCAGTCGGGCGGCGAGGGCGTAGTACGGCGGCTTCACGTTCTGCGCCTGAAGACCCACGAGGTGCCGGACGGCGTCCGTGGCACCACGACCGGCGGACCGGCGCAGGAGGAGCTGGCGGGCGAGGGTCGCGCGGTTGAGGGCGCGGGGGTCGAGCACGGGTGCGGGGTGGGCGCCGACGCCGCGCGCCCTGTTCCCGCCACCGGCCGACTTCCCGCTCCCGCTTCCGTCTTTCCCGTTCCCGTTCCCGTTCCCGTTCCCGTCTTTCCCGTTCCCGTTCCCGTCCACGCCGCTGGTCTTCGTCGTCATGCCGTGCACGCTAACGGGGCTTGCGGACACCTTCTGTCCGCAAGCCGTGGGGCTCTCCACGGGAACGTCCGCCCGGACAGTACGCCCCCTACCCGCCCGTGACATTTGACCCGTATATCCTTCTCCGTGATCACAGCGACGTACCTGCGACATGGGAGGCAGCCGCAATGTCCGAGCGACGCCCCCGTCCGACCGCCAAGAACGGCAAAAAGCCCGTCTGGCGACGCGCCCTGAACCCACCGGCCGCGACCGGCGCGACACCCCCCGCGCCGCGCGCCGACCCGCCGGAGCCGGAACCCGCCGCCGCCGACAGCGTCGTACAGGCGGCCCTGTACCGCGACGGCGTACGGGTCTCGACCCCCGCCTCCCTCGCCGACACCTTCCGAGAGCTGCGCGACCAGCCGTCCGGTATGGCGTGGATCGGCCTGGCCCGCCCCACGGAGGCCGAACTCCTCTCCCTGGCGGCCGAGTTCGACCTGCATCCGCTCGCCGTCGAGGACGCGATGGAGGCACACCAGCGTCCGAAACTCGAGCGCTACGGAGACACACTCTTCGTCGTCCTGAGCGCGGCCCGCTATCTGGACGCGGCCGAGGAGGTCTACTTCGGCGAGCTGCACGTCTTCGTGGGCCCCGACTTCGTGATCACCGTCCGGCACGGCGCGGCCCCGGACCTGTCCGCGGTGCGCCGCCGTATGGAGGACTCCCCGGAGTTGCTGAAACTCGGCCCCGAGGCCGTCCTCTACGCGATCCTCGACTCCGTGGTCGACGGCTACGTCCCCGTCGTCTCCGGCGTCCAGAACGACATCGACGAGATCGAGACCGAGGTCTTCCGCGGCGACCCCGAGGTGTCCCGCCGCATCTACGAACTCTCCCGCGAAATGGTCGAGTTCCAGCGTGCCACCCGCCCGCTGGTCGGCATGCTGCACGGCCTGATGGCGGGTTTCGCCAAGTACGGCACCGAAGAGGAACTCCAGCGCTACCTCCGCGACGTCGCCGACCACGTCACCCACACCAGCGAACGCGTCGACGGCTTCCGCCAGGCCCTCACCGACATCCTCACCGTCAACGCCACCCTCGTCACCCAGCAGCAGAACGCCGAGATGCGCGCGTTGGCGGAGGCGGGCTTCGAACAGAACGAGGAGATCAAGAAGATCTCGTCCTGGGCGGCCATCCTGTTCGCCCCGACCCTCGTCGGCACGATCTACGGCATGAACTTCGACCGCATGCCGGAGTTGCACTGGGTGCTCGGATACCCCTTCGCGATCATCCTGATGGCGGTTGTCTGCACCAGTTTGTACGTCATCTTCAAGCGGAAGGACTGGCTCTGAGTAGTCGGTGCGAGAGGCGCCGCCATGGCGACCGCGGCGGGTTGGCCGAGCAAGGCGTCGATGGCCCCGCGCTTCGCGGATGACCGAGGTGTACGTGGCGCCAAGCGCTTGTCGTCGATGGCGGTCTCGAAGATGTTGGAGGCGGACGCGTTCGCCATCGGTGCTGGCCTGGGCAGCCACTCCTTGGCGTCTTCGAGCGTGTCGAACGACTTGTCCCGGACCCCGGGGATACTGGCGTTCCAGTTCGCGTGGGAGCCAGCCTGTCTCGGCCCCGACGGAGAGAGGGGGTGTGCGTCAGCCGCTCTCACGAGGGCGGGTCTTCTGCCGCCCGTGTGGCTGCCGTGTCGAGGTCCAGCCATGCTTCCTCGGTCAGATCGGTGGCGGTCCAGCGGGCAGCGGACATGACCTCCTCAGGGGTACGGAAACCTGCGACCACGCAGGCCACGCAGGGGTCGCGCAGCGGAAACCGCAGGGCGGCGTGGGGAAGTGCGATGCCGTGTCGACCGGACACCCCGGCAAGGAGCCGAGCACGACGCAGTGCCGATTCCGAGGCGGGGCCGTAGTCGAAGGTGGCGTCACTCGCGGGGTGAGGACGGCTGAGCAGACCGGAGTTGAACGGGGCGGCGGCCACCACCGCGACCCCACGTTCGGCGCACGCGTCCAGCAAGGGGCGAGCGGTGCGGTCGAGAAGGGTCCACCGCCCGGCCACCATCACGGCGTCGACATCCGCCCCTGCGACGACGCGCAGCAGCGGGGCGACCGTGTTCATGCCGACACCGACGGCACCGATGACACCTTGGTCGCGCAGAGCCGTCAACGTGGGCAGGGCATGGTCGAGGGCGGCGTCCAGGTGATCGTCGGGATCATGGACGTAGACGATGTCCACATGGTCCAGTCGCAGGCGATTCAGGCTGCCTTCCAGACTTCGCAGTACGCCGTCCCGTGAGTAGTCGGGGCGGCGGACCAGCGTGTCGGGTACGGCGAAGCCGCCTGCCGTCAGGTCGGATCCGGTGGGTGCCGGATGGGGTTCCAGCAGTCTGCCGACCTTGGTGGAGATGGTGAACTCCGTCCGTGGACGGTGAGCGAGGGCATCGCCGAGCCGCCGTTCGGACAGTCCGAGGCCGTAGTGCGGGGCGGTGTCGTAGTAGCGCACCCCCATGTCCCAGGCGGCCTCGAGGGTGGCCTGTGCCTGGCGGTCGTCGATCGGGCTGTAGAGATTGCCGAGGGGGGCGGCACCGAATCCCAGCGTGCTGACACGGACGCTCGTACGACCGAGTGGGCGGCCCTTCACGAGGGGATTCCGTACCAGCGCGCGGCCGTTGTCCCGAAGACCGCTTCCCGTTCGTCGGCGCTGAGCTCCTCGGTGAGTGATTCCGCGACGGCCACGACCTCGTCGTACTCGGCGGCGAGCAGGCAGACCGGCCAGTCCGAACCGTACATGAGGCGGTCCGGTCCCATCGTCGCGAACAGTACGTCCGCGTAGGGGCGCAGAGCCGCAGCCGGGGCCCCGCCGGTCCGGGTGACCAGGCCGGACAGCTTCACCGTCACATTCGGGCACTCGGCCAGATCGGTCAGCAACGCGGTCCAGGAGACGAGGCCGTCCGGACTCACGACAGGATTGCCGGCGTGATCCAGCACGAACCGGACGTCGGGCAACTCGCGCACGGCCCGCACCGCTGAGGGCAGTTGGTCGGGGCGGACGAGAAGGTCGTAGACGAGGCCCGCTGCCGCGACCGAGGTGATGCCGCGGCGGACCTCGGGGCGCGCCGGCCACTGCGGGTCGGTCTCGTCCTGGATGCCGTGCCGGATACCGACGAGCGCGGATCCTCCGGGTTGCTCCCGCAGCTCCGCGAGGCGGTCGGCGATGCCGGGTTCGGTCAGGTCGGTCCAGCCCACGACCGCCCGCACCTGCGGGTCCGTACACGTCAGGGCCAGCAGTTCCGGTGTCTCCCCCGGCACGGCGAGGGTCTGTACGACGACGGTGGCGTCGATCGCGTTCCGCTCGAGCGCCGGCCTCAGTTCGGCGGCGGTGAAGGTCCGGCGCAGCGCGGGCACGTCGCTGGTCCACGGCTGATCGCGAACTGACAGATCCCACAGGTGGTGATGAGCATCGATACGCACGGTTCGGTCCTTGAGCGTCGAGAAGGACTGGCGAGGGAAAGGCGCACGCGCCCGCCGCGAGGAGCGCGGCGCGGGAGCGCCCTCCTCGCAGCGGCCGGCGCGCGAGGTGCGGCCCGCGGACGGCTCCGGCGTACGTGAGCTTCAGTCAAGGTGGAAGATCTCCTCCGCGGGGGCCCACCACTGTCCCTCGGCCGCGGTGTCCAGGGGCCGCTGGCACGGGTCCGTCAGCGCCCACCACTCGCGCGAGACCGGGTCGGCGGCGATCGCCGCGGTGTCAGCGGCGTAGTCGGTGCCCGTGTACTCGAGGTAGCTGAACAGCAGGCCGTCCCGCAGGAAAATGGAGTAGTTACCGATGTTGGCACGCTTGAGGGCTGCCAGGACCTCCGGCCAGACGGCGGAGTGGAGTGCGCGGTACTCCGCCTCCTTCTCCGGACGCAGCCGAATCACGGTGGCGAAGCGCTGTGCTTTCATCAGCCCTCCTTCCGCAGCCGCAGCCCGTCCATACCGCCGTCCACGGCCAGGGCGGTGCCCGTGGTGGACGCGGCTCCGGGCGAAGCCAGATAGGCGACCTCGTCGGCACTGACCAGACGGCCGTGCGGCTGCCGTGCGGCCAGCGCCGCGCGCTCCGCCGCCGGGTCGTCCGCCCGGTCGAGGAGCCGGTTGACCCACGGTGTGTCGGCGGTGCCGGGACTGACGGCGTTGACCCGGATTCTCTCGGGCAGCAGGTCGGCGGCCATCGCCCGGGTCAGGGAGAGCACCGCGCCCTTGCTCGCCGAGTACAGCGCCCGCTGCGGCAGGCCGGCTGCCGCAGCGATCGAGCTGATGTTGACGATCGCCGCGTGGGCCGATGCGCGCAGTGACGGCAGTGCGGCCCGGGTGACACGCACAAGCCCGAGGACGTTGATGTCCAGAACCCGGTACCACTCGTCGTCGGTGTTGTCCTCGATACCGCCCTGCGCACCGATCCCGGCACTGTTGACCAGGACGTCAAGACCGCCGAGGGCTGAGACGGCTCGCTCCACGGCTGTCACGACCGAGGGATCGTCGCCGATGTCGGCCCGGACGTGGACGGCGAAGCCCTCAGGCGCCGCTTCGGCCCGGTCGAGCACGGCGACGCGCGCTCCCTGCGCGGCGAGCAGCCGGGCGCTGGCCAGGCCGATGCCCGAGGCACCGCCGGTGACCAGGGCACTGAGTCCGTCGAACGTACCCATGTCAGGCCTGCCCGGATATCTGGCGCTGGAGGCCGCCGCCGATTCCCACTTCCACGATGTCTCCTTCGTACAGGTAGCGTTCATCGGTCAGCGCATGAGGAAGAGTCTGTTTCATCTGGCAGGCAGGACCCTAAGGATGGGATCCATTCTGCGCAACACCCCTACAGGCGTGCGTAGTTTCTTCCGCTTTGATGGGAGTTCCGCAGGACTTCCGCTTGAGGTCTGACTGATCTCTTCCCAACGCGCGGCCGCAGTGCCATATTGGCCACCATCAATGAATCAGATTAATCCGCAGCGTAAGAGGGGGTTCGCCTTGGGCGACTCAACACAGGTTCCTGGCAGCGCAGATGATGCGACGTCACGTCCCTACCGTCCGGGGTACGAACTGGTCGCGGAAGAACTGCTGAACTACATCGCCCAGGAGAACCTGCGGCCCGGCGACCGCCTCCCCACCGAACAGGGGCTGGCCCAGATCCTGGGAGCATCCCGCAACGTCACCCGGGAGGCCGTGAAGGTCCTGGCCGCCATCGGCCGGCTCACTGTGCGGCGAGGCGCAGGCATCTTCGTTGCCTCCTCGGTCGGCGGGCTACTGGACGAGGAACTCTCGCACTTCCGGCCGACCAGCATGGAAGACGTCCGCATGCTCCTGGACTACCGCAAGGTGATCGAGTCGGAGACAGCACGCCGTGCCGCCTCCCACGCCACCCCGATCGAGGTCCGGGCCATACGGGAAAGCGCGGAGAGCTCCCTGGCAGCGGCCACGATGAACGACGTGGACACCTTCGCCAAGGCTGATGCGGCCTTCCACGACGCGGTGGGCGCCGCCTCGCACAACGTGTTCCTGAGGTCGAGTGTCGCCGGTGTGAGGCGTTTGGCATCCCAGTCCGACGTACTGCTCTTCCACGGTGACGTGCCCGGATCGCTGGAAGTCGCCGCAGGTCAGCATGTGGCCATAGCGGAGGCGGTCGCCGCGGGGGCGGCCGATCTCGCCGAGCGGCTGATGGTGGAACACATCGCCACCACGCAGAGCCAGTTCGAGAAGAAGATCCGCGACCGGCTGTTCAGTCCCGGGGCGACGGCGACCGCCGAGGGGCCTTCGGGGAGCGGCGGCACCGGGACTCCGCCGCCGTCCGCGGAGGCACCAGCCTCGTAAAGCGGCCGACCCCGCATGTGCCACAGCACAGCGGTCGAGCCGCCCAACGCCCTGAAGTCCCGGTGGACGACCGGGACTCCCAGGTATCAACCTCCCTCAGGCGATTGGATACGTGTGTCTCATCCGTCTGCGCGCAGGGGCGCCTTCGTGCCGCTGCGAAGAAGTTTCACGGCCGCCTTCTCGGTGGCCGCGGTGGCAGCCCTGCTGACTGCCCTGCCGGCCCAGGCTGCTCCCCGGTCGCCGGATCTCGATGTCTATGTCTCTCCGGCCGGCCGCGACGTGGGCTCGGGCAGCGCCGCACACCCTTTCCGGACGCTCGACCACGCGCGGGACCACGTGCGCGACGTCAAGCAGAAGGCCCCAGGCGACATCCATGTCCGGCTCATGTCCGGCACCTACCGACTCAGCCGTACGTTCGCCCTGACCGCCCGGGACTCCGGCCGCGACGGACACCGGATCGTCTACGAGGCCGCCCCCGGCGCACACCCGGTGATCAGCGGAGGCGAGCAGGTCACCGGCTGGGTTCCGGCCGACGGAGCGGGACGGGTCTACAAGGCCAAGGTCGGCGACATCGACACCCGCCAGCTCTATGTGGACGGCGAGTTGGAGACCCGGGCGCGCAGCGGCAAGAACCCCTCCGGCTTCAGCAAGACGTCCACCGGCTACGCCTTCACCGACCCCACCCTCAACACCTACAAGCGTCCCTCGGACCTGGAGGTCGTCAGCTCCTGGGGCTGGAAGCTGATGCGCTGCCCCGTGCAGTCGATCGCCGACAACAAGATGACCATGCAGCAGCCCTGCTGGCACAACGCCCATCTCCAGCAGGGCCAGGAGATCCAGAACCCGACCTGGCTGGAGAACGCCCGCGAACTGCTGGACACGCCCGGTGAGTGGTACCTGGACAAGGGCGAGGGCGAGATCTACTACATGCCCAAGGCCGACCAGAACCTGTCCACCGCGACCGTCACCGTGCCGCTGGTGCAGGACCTGGTGGACCTCAACGGCACCAGGACCGGCCCGGTCAGCAACGTGTCCTTCCGGGGCATCACCTTCTCCCACTCCACCTGGCTCGCACCCAGTTCGTCCGAGGGCCTCATCGAGGGCCAGGCCGGCTTCCGGATGGTCGGCGACGACCCCGACTTCGACGCGACCCGCCTGAAGTGGCAGAAGACGCCAGGTGCCGTCAATGTCAGTTACGGCCACGGCATCAGCTTCGAGGGCAACACCTTCACCCATCTCGGCGCGGTCGGGCTCAACCTGAACACCGGTACCCAGGGCTCCGACATCACGGGCAACGTCTTCCGCGAGATCGCCGCCACCGGCATCCAGATCGGCGGGGTCACGGCGATCGACGCCCACCCCGACGACCCCCGGGACATCACCAAGGACACCAGGGTCGACAACAACGTGGTCACCCAGGTCGCCGACCAGTACAACGGCTCCATCGGCATCCTGGCCGGCTACACCGACGACACCACGATCACCCACAACAAGGTGTACGACCTGCCCTACACCGGCATATCCGTCGGCTGGGGCTGGGGCCTCACCGACCAGGGCGGCAACAGCAACTACTCCCCGGGGAATCTGGGCGTACCGATCTGGGACACCCCCACGACCAGCCGCGACACCGAGGTCACGGACAACGAGATCTACGACATCATGAAGTCGCAGGCCGACGGCGGTGCCATCTACACACTCAGCACCGACCCCGGCGGCGTGGTGTCCGGCAACTACATCCACGGCATACCGGCGCCCGCCTACGGCGCGATCTACCACGACGAAGGCAGCCGGTACTGGACGAACACCGGCAACGCCCTGTGCGACGTCGCCTACCAGTGGCTGTTCCTCAACCACGGCATGGACATCCAGGCCACAGGCAACTTCACCACCCAGCCCGCCTACTCCGCCCAGGCCAACAGCACGGGCAGCACCATCGGCGGCAACACCACCGTGGGATCCTGCGACCAACTGCCGGCTTCCGTCGTCGACAACGCGGGCCTGCAGCCGAGTTACCGCCACCTCGACCCGGGACCCGACGTCCCCGACCACCAAGCGCCCAGCAAACCCGGCACTCCGGTCGCCGTCACCGACTTCCCGACGGTGGCAGACCTCACCTGGGCCGCGTCCACCGACGACACCGCGGTCACGGGCTACTCCGTCTACCGCGACGACAAGCTGATCAGCGCCACCGGCAAGACCTCGGTGCGCCTTCCGGGCCTGACCGCCGGGAAGACGTACACCTTCCGGATCACCGCCCGTGACGCCGCCGGAAACGAGTCCGGCCCCAGCCCGACCCTGCACGTCACCATGCCCCCGGGCACGGACCTCGCCCTCAAGAAGCCCATCACCGCCTCGTCGTACTCGGAGGACAACACCCCGCAAAAGGCGGTGGACGGAGACCTGTCCACGCGCTGGGCCCAGGGCCTGGGTCTGCCCGACCCGTCCTGGATCCAGGTCGATCTCGGTGCGTCGTACGACGTGACCGGCGCGATCACGACCTTCGAGAAGGCCAGCGGGTACAAGTACCGCGTCGAGGTGTCACCCGACGAGGTCCACTGGAGGACACTCGCGGACCGCACCGCCGCGAACACCACGGCGGCGACCGACTACGCCCACACGGACGATCCGGTCGCGGGCCGTTTCGTACGACTGACCGTCACCGGATCCAGCTGGAACGGCGGCAGCATCTACGACTTCCAGGTCTACGGCACTCCCAGGACCGTTACGGACCACACGGCCCCGACCACCCCCGGACACCCCACGGTCAAGCCGCTGCTGCCCGGCCTGGTGGACGTCAGCTGGCCCGCGGCCACCGATGACACCGACGTGACCAGCTACGTCGTCTACCAGGACGGCAAGCGGATCGGTGTCACCGACGCCACGACCCTGCGGGTCTGCGGCCTGACCGCCGAAACGCGGTACTCCTTCACCGTCGTGGCACGCGACGAGGCGCTGAACGCCTCCGACCCCAGCGAGGCGGCTGTCGTCACCACACCGGCCGACCACGACCTGGCCCTGGACAAGCCGGTCACCGCCTCGTCGTCGTACTCCGCGGACTACGCACCCGAGAAGGCGGTGGACGGGAGTCTCTCCACCCGCTGGGCGCAGGGCGCGGGCCAGGTCGACCCGTCCTGGATCCGGGTCGACCTGGGCAAGGACACCGGTGTCTCCAGCGTGGTGACCACCTTCGAGAAGGCCGGCGGTTACGAGTACCGCCTGGAGTACTCCACCGACGGCACGAGCTGGTCCCTGTTCGAGGACCACACCTCCGGCACCACCTCGTCGTCGGCCGTCTACTCCTTCGCCGACAAACCCGTCACCGCGCGCTATCTGCGCCTGACCGTCACCGATTCCAGCGGGAACGGCGGCAGCATCTACGGGCTCCAGGCGTACGGCGGCTTCTGAGCACCGCGCTTCCGAGCACCGCGCTTCCGAGAACTCCGCTTCCGAGCCGACACCTTTCCCACAGAAGACGAAAGCCAGGATGAAGATCACCCATGTCGAAGTACACCGGATCGATGTTCCGGCAGCCAGTCCGCCCTTCCGCTGGCGCGACGGGCTGAGCGGCAGCGCTCCGGTGGGCGACGGCGCGGTCCTGCACATCGGGACGGACGACGGAGCCGAGGGAGTGGCGGTGTTCGCTCGTCCGGGCGCCTACTCCACCCTGCGGGACCTGGTGGACCGGGTCTTCCGCGCGGAACTGGTCGGAGCCGACCCGTTCCAGCGGGAATGGCTGTGGCACCGGGTGTGGGAGCTGGACCGTATCCACGAACTCCCGCTCCCCACCCTGGGCCTCATCGACATCGCCCTGTGGGACCTGGCCGGCCGCTACCACGGCGAGCCGGTCTGGCGCCTGCTCGGCGGCTTCAGAGAAGCCATCCCCGCCTACGCCTCCACCTCGACGTTCTCCAGCATCGCGGAGTTCCTCGACGTGGCGGACCAGTGCCTGGCCCTGGGGTATCGCGGTATCAAACTGCACGCCTGGGGCGACGCCCGCCGTGACGCGGAACTGTGCCTGGCCCTGCGCGACCACGTCGGTCCGGACGTCCCTCTCATGTACGACGGATCGGCGGGCTTCGACCTGCCCGACGCGATCCGGCTGGGGCGGGCGCTCTCCGAGGCCGACTACCTCTGGTACGAGGAGCCGATCCGCGAATTCAGCATCTCGGCCTATCAGAGGCTCGCCGAGACCGTGGACGTACCGCTCCTGGTGGCGGAGACCTCCGACGGAGCGCACATGAACGCGGCGGACTTCATCCGGGCCGGTGCCGCCACCTTCGGCGTCCGGGCCGGCACCACCCTCCGGGGCGGAATCACCGGCGCCATGCGCACCGCGCATCTCGCCGACGCCTACCGTCTGCGGGCCGAGGTGCACGGTTCGGACATCCCCAACCACCACCTGTGCATGGCCATCTCCAACACCACCTACTACGAGTCCCTGGTGACCTCGGTGAACGTTGTCCGAGAGCGCCACGTGGACGACCAGGGCCTGGTGCACGCCCCCGCGGGGCCCGGCATAGCCCTTCCCCTCGATTTCGGCTACGGCAGCGAACTCCAGCCGTTCGTCGAGCAACCGCGCTGAGCGGCGCGAGAACAGAAAGGCAAGGCAAGACAATGGAGTCTTCCCGATCTCCGAGAACCGGCCGGCGTCACTCCCTGCTCCGCACGGCGGCAGTCACGCTCTCCCTGGCCACCGCGGCGGCCCTGGCAGGCTGCGCCAGCGCCGACACCACCACCCCTTCCTCCTCCAAGCAGTCGGCGTTCCAGCCGGTCGCACAGAAGGCGGGTTCGCGGATAACGGTGTGGGCCGACTCGACCCGGCTGCCGTCGGTGCAGGCGTACCAGAAGTCGCATCCCGACGTGAAGATGAAGATCGTCACGTACGACGGCGGCGCCGACGGGTCGACATATCTGCAGTCGAAGGTGCAGCTGTTCGACAGGACCGGCAGCGGGTGGCCCGACGTGGTGTTCGGCACGTCCACCGACGTGACCTGGGCGTCGGAGGCCACCAAGCCCGGCGCGCGGCCGTTCGCCGCGCCCCTGGACGAGAAGCTCGTACCGCAGAGCACCCTGGACGGGTTCGCCAAGGGTTCGCTGACGCCCTGCCAGTTCAACGGCCACACCTACTGCATGCGCAATGACATCGCGCAGGTCCTCCTCTGGTACAACAAGTCCCTTATGGACAAGTGGGGTTACAAGGTCCCCACGACGTGGCAGGAGTACGAGGCCCTCGGCAAGCAGGTCGCCAAGGAGCATCCGGGCTATCTGGTCGGCTCGGTCGGCGACACCAACTCCCACGAGTCGTACTTCTGGTCGGGCCAGTGCCCCGCGTTCAGCCTGGTGAAGCCCGACACCCTGCGCACCGACCTGCGGGACCCGAAGTGCACCCGGATGGCGACACTGCTGGACAACCTGATCAGCGCCAAGGCCATCGCCACACAGGGCTTCTTCAGCCAGGGATTCGCCAAGAACAGCGGCGGCAAGGTCCTGATGGCCTACGGCCCTTCCTGGTACGGCCAGTACCTCTTCAAGGCCGGCTTCAAGACTCCGGCCAAGCAGATCGCCGCGGCGCCCCCTCTGACATGGACGGGAGAGAGCACGACTGCCACGGGCAACGTCGGCGGCGGCGTGTGGATGGTGTCCTCGCACAGCGCCAACCTCAAGGCGTCCTCGGACCTGGTCACCTGGCTGACCACCTCCGACGAGAACCAGGCCACCGCGCCCACCTATCCGGCCTACACCCAGGCCGCGAAGGCCTGGCTGGCCAACCCGGCCAACAGCAACTACTTCGCCAATGATGTGAGCGAGCCGTTCGAGCAGGCCGCGAGCGAGGTGTGGACCGGCTGGTCGAACACCAGGTTCTCGGACTCCACCGCCTGGTCCAGCGTCGTCCTCCCGGCTCTGACCGCCGGAAAGAGCCTGACCGATACGCTGCCGGCCTGGCAGCAGGAGATCGCGGGCGAGGCCAAGACCCAGGGCTACAAGGTGGTCGATCAGTGACCTTGCTGGAGACCGAGCGCGTCGCCGTCTCCCCCTCGCGCCGCGGCACCACGCCGCGGCGCAAGGGCCGCGGTCGCGCGGGCTACTTCTTCGTCGCCGGCTACGCGCTGCTGCTGCTCGCGTTCGGCGTCTTCCCCACCGGGTACGCGTTCTACCTCGCGCTCACCAATGACCGGGGCCAGTTCACCGGGCTCAACCAGTTCGTGAAGGTCATCCAGGACTACCGCTTCGCCCCGGCCTTCACCCACATGCTGATCTATCTGGTCATGTGGCTGGTGACCCTCGTCGTCCTGGTCGTGCTGACCGCAGTGGTCCTGCGCAGCCGCGTGCGTCCGGGCACATCGGCTCTCTTCCGCTTCCTGTACTACATCCCCGGCGCCCTCGCCGGAGTGGCGAGCGTTCTGGTCTGGCTGTTCATGCTGGACCCCGACGTCAGCCCGGTGTCCTGGCTGCTCACCGCCATGGGGCTGAAGACCTTCGCCGCCGCCCTGGCGCCCGGCAACCTGCCGCTGATCCTCATGCTGATCGCCTTCTGGACGGGCGCCGGGGGCTGGATGGTCGTGATGTACGGGGCTTTGAACAATATCCCCGACGAGGTGCTGGAAGCAGCCCGCATGGACGGCGCGGGCCCGTGGCGCACCGCCTGGCACATCCAGATCCCGATGATCCGGCAGTGGATCGTCTATATGACGATCATGGCTTTCGCGACGGGCACCCAGTTGTTCGTCGAGCCCCAGCTTCTCCAGACCGCCAGCCTCGGCAGGGTGAGTCCCACCTGGTCGCCGAACCAGCTCGCCTACGTCTACGCCTTTCAGCAGGGCGACTTCAACGGCGCCGCCGCCATCTCCGTCGTCCTCCTTGCCGTGGGCCTCCTCGCCGCCGGGCTGCTGGTCGCTCGCTCGAACCTGTTCAAGTTGGATGAGAAATGACACAGACCGCTCTCTCCCTGACGGCCGTGAGGCGGCGTATCCGTCCTTCCAGGGCCCTCCCCTTCCTGGTCGTAGGACTCCTCCTGGCCTTGCTGCTGTTGTTCTTCGTACTGCCGGTGATCTGGCTGCTGCTGGCACCGTCGAAGACCGCCGGCGAAGTGGTGCGGGACAACCCCCTCTCCTTCGGCTCGTTCCATCAGATCGGCACGGCCTGGCGGCACCTGTTCGCCTTCCAGGACGGCGCCATGATGACGTGGCTGCGCAACTCGGCCGTCTACTCGGGCGGTTCGCTCATCCTGACGCTGGCCGTCAGCGTTCCGGCCGGCTACGCACTCGCGCTGACGAATTTCCGGGGACGCAAGACGCTCCTCGTGGTCACCCTGGTCACCATGATCATGCCGCAGGCCACCCTGGTGCTGCCGATCTTCCTCGAGCTCAACCGCTTCCACCTGATCGGCACCGTCTGGTCGGTGATACTCCCCTTCTCCTTCTATCCGTTCGGCGTGTACCTGGTCTACATCTACTTCGGGAGCAGTCTCCCCAGGGACCTGCTGTCCGCCGCGCGGATCGACGGCTGCACGGAATGGCAGCTCTTCTCACGCATCGCGCTCCCGCTCGCCAAGCCGGTGGTCGGACTGGTCGCGTTCTTCAGCTTCGTGGGCAACTGGAACAACTTCTTCCTGCCGTATCTCGTCCTGCCGAACAGCGAGCAGTTCCCCGTCCAGGTGGGCCTGAACCAACTGCTGACCTCTACGCCGTCCTTCAACCCCGTCGCCGGCGCCGGACTGAACGTCACCATCCCCGAACTCGCCCTCGCCATCCTCATCGCCATCCTGCCCGTGCTGGTGCTCTTCGTCTTCTCGCAGCGCACGCTGGTGTCCGGGATGCTCGCCGGAGCGAGCAAGGAATGAGCGCCTCCCTCACTCCTCGCTCCCGCAAAGGAGACCGTGTGTACCGGCTCGATCCGCGCTACGCCCCCGCCCCGCAGGCCGTCCTCCACACGGGATGGCAGGCAGTGGCCTCCCAACTCCCCGACGGTCCCGCGGTGGTGGCCGTCGAGGGGCCCCCGTCCGTCGACTGGTCCCTCCTCGCTGATCGCCTCGAACACGAGCTGACCAGGCGCGGTGTCTCCGTCACCCTGCTCGACATCCGGAGCCACTACGCACGGCCGGCGCAGGTCAGAAGCCGTACCGAACACCCGGCGGACGCCGACGACCCCTACTTCCGCAAGCTCGCCGACAACCCCTTCGACGACCTCTTCGAGAACCTCCCGGTATCCGCACCGCCGGACGAAGGACTGCTCCTCGTCTACGGACCCGGCGCCGCCCTCGTGGATCACGACCTGCTCTGGTACGCCGATGTGCCCAAGCGCTACGCGGAGGCCGCCGTCGGCGCGGGCGAGGTGGGCGCCAACCTCGGTCTGCCGGGTGAGAAGCCCGACTTCAGACGGCTGTTCTACATCGACTGGCCGATGATCGACCGGCACCGCGACTCGCTCGCACACCGCCTCGACGCCTGGCTCGACATGCAGCACCCCGACCACCCGGCATGGATCGACGGAGCAGGCCTGCGCGCCACGTACGCCGCCCTGGCCCGCCAGCCCGTCCGCACCCGCCCGTACTTCAACTCCACGCCCTGGGGCGGCCATTGGGCACAGCGCGAACTCGGCTTCAACCCCGACGCCCGCAACACCGCGCTCGGCTACGAACTGATCGCGCCCGAGGCCGGCATCCTCATCGGCACCGGACCGCAGGCCCAGGCCGAGGTGCCGTTCCCACTCATGTGCGTGCTGGAACCGGACAACGTGCTCGGGGTACAGGTGCACGCCCGCTTCGGCACGTCCTTCCCGATCCGCTTCGACTACCTGGACACCGTCGGCGGCGGCAGCCTCTCCGTGCACTGCCACCCGAAGGAGTCATATATGCGCGAGCGTTTCGGCTGGGCCTACACCCAGCACGAGACGTACTACCTCACCCGCGGCAGCACCGACACCAAGGTGTTCCTCGGCCTGCGCGAGGACGCCGACGTGGACGTCTTCCGCAAGGAGGTGGAGAGGGCCGTCACCGACGGGGTCCCCATGGATCCCGAGGACCACGTCCTGGCCTTCCCCGCCGAGCAGGGCCAGCTGTTCATGATCCCGGCGGGCACCCCGCACGCCAGCGGCGCGGGCAACCTCGTGCTGGAGATCAGCGCCACCCCCTATCTGTACAGCCTGAGGTTCTACGACTGGCTGCGGCCCGGTGCCGACGGCAACCCGCGCCCCCTGCCCTACGAGCACGGGTTCGCCAACCTGGAGACCGGACGACGCGGTGCGGCCGTCACCCGTGACCTGGTTCAAGAGCCGCGCACCCTGCGCGAGGGCACCGGTTGGCGGGAGGAGGTCATCGGCGACCTGGCCGAGATGTTCTACGAGGTCAGGAGGTTCGTGCTCGACGCCGGGGCCGAGGCCGACGACGACACGCAGGGACGGTTCCACATCCTGAACGTGGCGGAAGGGGAAGGCGTCACGGTGCACACCGCGGCCGGAGACCGGCACGAACTGGCCTACGCGGAGACGCTGACCGTGCCGGCCGCGGTCGGCCGCTACACCCTCCGAGCGGCCGGTGCCGCCCCGGTGCGTGTCGTGAAGGCGTTGGTCCGTTGATCCCTGTCCTGGAGATCGGCGGCACCCATGTCACCGCGGCGCTCGTCGACCTGCGCGACGGGCGTGTCACCAGCCGTACGCGCAAGCCGCTCGACGCGGACGGCGACGCCGAAGACATACTCGGCCGCGTACGCGACTGCGCCGACGGGCTGTCGGTGCCTCCGGGTGCGCGGTGGGGCGTGGCGGTGCCCGGGCCGTTCGACTACGCAAGGGGGATTGCCCTCTTCGAGGGCGTGGGCAAGTTCGACGCCCTGTACGGGATGGACGTGCGAGCGGCACTCCTCGACGGACTGCGCCAGCGTCCCAGCGACGTCGTGTTCCTCAACGACGCCCACGCCTTCCTGACCGGCGAGTGGTCCGCGGGCACCGTCCGCGGGCACCGCCGCGCCGTGGGCATCACGCTCGGCACCGGTGTCGGCTCGGCGTTTCTCGCCGACGGCCGCATCCGCGACAACGGTCCCGGCGTACCACCCGAGGGGCGGCTGGACCTCACCGAGATCGATGGCCGGCCGCTGGAGGACACCGTCTCACGCCGGGCGATCCTCGCCCGCTACGGCGACCCCACCGCCGATGTACACGACATCGCCGGACGAGCCAGAGCGGGGGAAGTGCGTGCCCAGTGGGTGCTGGACGACGTCTTCACCGGACTGGGCGTCGTGCTGGGCCCGCGCATGGTGGACTTCGGCGCGACCGCCCTGGTCGTCGGAGGCTCCATGGCCCGCTCCTGGGACCTCGTCGCCCCCGCTCTGTCCACCGGTCTCGTGACCGGGGGCTGGACGCCGAACGACCCACAGACCGAAACGGATTCACTGCCGCCCGGAGCCCCGGAGCGCCCCGCGGGAAACCCGCCCCCTGGTCCGGATCACGCCTCGGCGGCCGACGCACGGCGTACTCGTGCGATGCGGCCTGCCGGCCCCGCCGGGAACGCCGCACTGGTGGGCGCGGCCCGCGCGGCGGTGGCGTGAGACCGACGAACATGACCACCGGTGTCGGACGGCATCGAACCGGCCATCACCAGGGCTGACGCGGGGCCGTGGTCGAGCTGCGTACCACCAGCCGGGAGCCGACGCGGATGCTGCCGGCCGACGCCCTCCGGGCCGGGGTCGCCGTTGTCGGGACGACTGTCGATGCGGCGCAGGATCCGCTCCTCGGCGAGCTCGCCGAGGTCGCGGGGCGCCGGGATGCCGGCCGCGCTCACCTGCCGGACCGTCGCGGTGTTGTCGCCGGTGCCCGCGATGATCAGGCCGTCGACGCGATGGTCCAACAGCGTGTCCAGGTAACGGCGTTCGCGCACCGGGTCGGAGTCGGTGACGCACAGCAGCACCTGGTAGCCGCACTCGTCCAGCCGCCGCTGGAGCACCTCCGTGATGGTGTGGAAGGAGGCGTTGACCAGGTTGGTGATCACCAGCCCTATGAGGTTGCTGCGCCGTGTGCGCAGTCCGCTGGCGATCCGGTTTCCAGACGGAGGCGATCCGGAGGGAGGCCGGCCCGGCCGCCGCCGGCGGGCCTGACCAGTGCTGGACTGCGGCGAGGATCGCCTCCTGGAAGGACGAGCAGTGGCCATAAAGAGACGGCGACGGACCTGGGCGCCTGGCTCTGCTTCGAAGACGAAGCCGGCCAGGGCCTGAGGCCACCCAACGAGTTCAACCCGGTCGAGGGAACGGCCTCGGCTTCCCGCCGCCGTAACCTCAGGCATTGAAGATTGCTGGACAGCGATACTTCGCGACCTGTGGCCGCCCTGTCGGGAGTCGGCAGGTTTCGGTCCTTACGACGACCAACAATTGGTTCTGACCCCGGAAGGAGAGCATGAGCAGTACCGAGCCTGTGGGACTACTGCAAGTGGAGATCGTGTACGAGCGGCCCTCGGCGAACAGGGTGGTCTGTCACGCCCGCTGCATCAGTGTGGGGCGGAGCGTCTCCCCCGGCGATTCGGTGCTTCCGGTGGACAGCCCACCGGATGACGGGGCTCCCCCGGCCCGGGTGCTCCGGATGTACCGACCGCCGTACGGGGAGTTCACCGCACTGACCCCCGGCTGGAGCGCCGCCGTCGAACTCGAGGGAACGGACCTGTCCTGGGTGCAGCCCGCGGCGAACCTTCGGGTGGTCCCGCCGAGGACCGGCACGGATCAGGAACAGGAAGAGGAACAGGCGGGCTGAGCGTCGTCCTCGGCGGCAGCCGACCAGAACCTGTACCGCGGTGATCGGCCCGACGCCAAGCAGCTCCAGCGGCTGGGAGCGAGCCGGCGGACGAGGCCGGTCAGCAGCAGCCGCTCGCGCCGACCGGTTCGTCCACGTCGGCGTCGTCCGGTGCCGGCCCGGCGCAGCAGGTGCCGCCCTGCCGCTTGGTCAGGGTGTCGGCGTCGGCCTTGACGACGTACACCTCCCATGGTTCCTGGCCGGGGTTCAGGCTCAGCGGCAACCACCGGACGACGAGTCCTGGTTGGCAGCGGCCGTGGTGGGGGCACCGATACCGATCTGTACGAGTTGCGGTGCCGGGGCGCAGCAGCCTCCGCCGTCGCTCTGGCCGGCTGCCGGGTCGTCGAAGAGGCCGGCGCCTCCGCACACTCCTGTTTCGGGGAGGGTGAGTTCGACGCGGTCTGCCGATTCGAGGTCGCCCGCGATGGCGGCGGTGACGGAGCGCACCTGCTCGTAGCCGGTCATGGCCAGGAAGGTGGGGGCGCGGCCGTAGGACTTCATGCCGACCAGGTAAATGCCCTGTTCGGGGTGGGACAGCTCCTTGTGGCCGTGCGGGTGGACGGTGCCGCAGGAGTGCTGGTTGGGGTCGATGAGCGGCGCCAGGTCGAGGGGTGCCTGGAGGCGCTCGTCGAGGCCGAGGCGGATCTCGGAGAGGAAGGCGAGGTCGGGGCGGAAGCCGGTCAGGACGATGACCTCGTCGACCGGGTCGAGGCGTCGGCCGTCCTCGCCGACCAGGATGAGCCGTCCGTCGTCCGCCCGCTCGATGGCCTCGGTGCGGAATCCGGTGACCGCGTCGGCGTAGCCGTGATCGACCGCGGCTTTCGCTGCCAGCCCCAGCGCGCCGCGGGCGGGCAGCTGGTCGGCTTCGCCGCCGCCGAACGTGGAACCGCTGATGCCACGCCGCAGCACCCACACCGCGTGCGTGCCCGGCTCGTCCTTGGCGACGTCCGCGAGGGTGGCGAGCGCGGTGAAGGCGGAGGCGCCGGAGCCGATGACGGCGGTGCGCCTGCCCGCGTAACGAGTGCGGCAGGCCGGGTCCTTGAGGTCGGGGACGCGGTAGGTGACGCGGTCGGCAGCGGCCTTTTCCCCGAGGGCGGCCAGCCCGTCGGCCCCGGCCGGACCGGGCGTGGTCCAGGTGCCGGAGGCGTCAATGACGGCGCGCGCGAAGATGCGCTCCTCATCGCCGTCGGCGGTGGTGAGGTGCAGGACGAAGGGCTGGTTCACGCGGTCGGCGTCGACGATACGGTCGCGTCCGGTGCGCGAGACCCCGGTCACCGTGGTGTGGTAGCGCACACGGTCGCCCAGGGCGTCGGCCAGCGGCTGCAGATACTGCTCGGCCCAGTCGCCACCGGTGGGGTACGTGGCCGCGTCGGGCTTGGTCCAGCCGGTCGGCGCGAGGAGCTTCTCGGCGGCCGGATCGGTGACCTCGCCCCAGGTGGAGAACAGCCGGACGTGGCCCCACTCACGCGCCGCGGCCGCTGCGGCCGGCCCGGCTTCCAGGACCAGAGGCTCGATGCCGCGTTCGACTAGGTGGGCGGCGGCGGCCAGGCCGATGGGGCCGGCTCCGATGACCGCGACGGGCAGCTGGTCGGTGGTAGGCCCCTCGTTGGGAGGCACAGTCATGGTGATTCCCCTTTGCTTCGACGTTTGTCGATGTCTCGCACTGTCAGCATCACACCTGATTCGACAAGCGTCAACATAGACATCCATCGAAACTGGAGTCGACTGGATCCTCCCCGCGCGGCGTGATGCGCAGCGCGAGCCGCCCGCCGTCGGCCGGCCGCCCATCCGGCCGGAGCCGGGCTGGTGCCGGTACGACCTCGTCCCTCTAGTTCGACATGTGTCAACATAGACATATGTCGAATACGAAGGTTCTGCCGCTGCTCGAACCTGGGACTGCTGAAGCAGTGGCGCCATGCTGCCCGCCGCTGACGGAGCGTCCACTGAGCGCCGAGGAGGCGGAGCGGACCGCGGCGATGTTCAAGGCGCTCGGCGACCCGGTGCGGCTGCGGCTGTTCTCGCTGGTCGCCTCGCACGAGGGCGGCGAGGCGTGCGTGTGCGACATCTCCGACGTCGGCGTCTCCCAGCCGACTGTCTCCCACCACCTGAGGAAACTGAAGGAGGCCGGGCTGCTGGCCTCCGAGCGGCGCGGCACCTGGGTGTACTACCGAGTGGAGCCGTCGGTGGTGGCTGCCATGGCACAGATGCTGAAGATCGCCTGATGGCCGTCACGGGGACGGGCCACCATAGGACCATGGGCATCGCCAGCCCCTTGGCTGGGATCAGCGGACGAGCTCCGCGACCGCGCGGGCCGCGCCCCTCGCGGGCCGGCCGACGCCGATCAGTGTGACGGAGGCCGGCCCGGTCCAGTCGCCGTAGCCGACCAGGTACAGGACGTGGTTCGGCCACGGGCCTTGAGCAGGCCGCGGTCGCGTGCCGCGCGTACGGGCGGGACGGCGAGGATGTCGCCGAGCGAGATGACGCCACCGCCGCGTCGCAACCTGTTCGCCGTTCGCCGTCGGCAAGAACTACGTGACCACGTGCGGGAGTTCGGCCGCTGCGGCAACGACCACCCGGACCGTGTCGACGAGGGGCTCAGGCGAGCCTCGGGAACAGCCTGAGCGCGTTGTCGCGCTCCACACCCCGGAGCTCGTCCTTGGTGAAGCCGTCGAAGCCGGTGAGGTTGTCGATGTTGCGCACGACCGTGGGTTCCGGAGCCGCGGGCCAGTCGGTGCCGAACAGGATGTGGTCGACCGAGGTCACTTCGAGCGTCGGCAGCAGGGAGTTGCGGCTTCCGGCCAGCGCCGTCTCGTAGTAGAGCCCGCGCAGCACCTCCGCCACGTGCCCCGGATCGATGTCCGCGTCCGCAGGCCCCCGTCCCATGACGGTGTGCTCGCCGATCCGCCGGCCGAGCGTGGGCAGCGCCCCTCCGCAGTGCGCCAGGATCAGCCGTAGCCCGGGATGCCGCTGGAAGACGCCGGTGTACAGAGCGTTGGTGATGGTGCGCGCCGTGTCGAAGGGGAACTCGACGATCGAGCTCGGCCGGCCGAAGCCGAGGACGTCGATGTGCGGGCAGTCCTCGGGGTGGACGAAGACCGGCACTTCGCGCCGCGCCAGCTCGGCGAGTACGGGTTCGAGGGACGGATCACCGAAGTAGCGCCCCAGCACGTTCGAGGTCAGCACCACTCCGTCGAGCCTCAGCTCGTCCAGTGCGTAGGTGACTTCCGTCAGCGCCTCGTCGGGACCGTCCGCCGGGAGCGTCGCGAAGGCTCCGAAGCGGCCGGGATGCTTCGCGATCAGTTCGGCATGCCCTTCATTGATCAGGCGGGCCAGGCGCGTCCCGAAGTCCGGGTCGTCGTCCGCCCCCGCGAACGAGATCGGCATGGACACGAGCTGGGCGGCGATCTCCTGCCTGTCCATGTAGGCGAGCGCGGCCTCGGGCGTCCATCGCACCGAGATGCGGTATCCGCCGGTCGGCCGGAAGCCCCGGCCCGCGATCGCCAACATCGCCTCGTCCGAGACGCCATGAGTGTGCACATCAATCCGTTGACCAGGCACGACGGTGCTCCTCTGCTCTGTGGTGTGCCGCCGAGCCTAGGCAGCAAAATGTCACCCGTCAATTTATAGTCGCCCTAGATGCCCGAGCGAGACCAGCACGGCCCCATCCGTGGCAGGCAATAAATTGACGCTCGACACTTTAATGATTACGGTCGAGGCATGCAGATAGGTGATGTGACAGTCGAACCCCTCACCGACGGCGTCATACCGATGCCGCCGAACCTGCTCTACCCGGACGTTCCGATGTCCGTCTGGCAGGCGCTGCCCGGCGTCCTCGACCCGCACGGGATGCTTCAGATCCCCTTCGGCGGATTCCTGGCCACGGACCGGAGAGGACATCGCGTCCTCTTCGACCTGGGCGGCGGGCTCGCCCCGCAGCTGCTGCCCGACGGCGAACTGCCCCCGCTCCGCGAACTCCTGCCGGAGCGGCTGGAAAAGCTGGACTGCCCGCTCGACTCCGTGACCGATGTGGTCCTCAGCCATCTGCACATCGACCATGTGGGCTGGGCGTCCACGGCGGGCGTGCCCACGTTTCCCCAGGCCAGGCATCACATCCATGCCGAGGACTGGAAGCACTTCGTGGACGGGGAGGCCGACGAAGCCGTGCGCGGCAAGGTCGCTCCGCTGCGGGACGCGGCCGTGCTGTGGGAAGGCGACTCCGTCTCGCCGTACGACTGGCTGCGTCTCGTGCACGCGCCGGGCCACACCCCGGGGGCCTCAGTCGCCCTCATCGATTCGGGGGGCCAGAGCCTCGCCATGGTCGGTGACCTCTTCCACCACCCGGCGGCACTGGACCACCCGCACTGGCGCTGCGGCTTCGACTGGGACGACACGGCCGCGGCGACCACGCGGGCGCTCTGGCTGGAGACGCTGCGCGCCATGGACACGCCACTCGTGGGCCCGCACTTCCCCGGACTCCAGCCGATCACGCTCCGATGAACCTGCCACACCCCCCGAAGGGCTTGCCATGAACAGTGTGAAAGCGGCGGTGTGCCGGCCGGACAGCGACGATCCCTTCGCGCTGGAGGAGCTGAGCATCGGCGATCCCCGCCCGGACGAGGTGCTGGTTCGCTTCACCGCGGCCGGACTGTGCCATACGGACCTGGAGGTGGCGGCCGGACGTATGCCCACGCCTCTCCCGGTCGTCGCCGGACACGAGGGGGCCGGCGTGGTGGAGGCCGTCGGCTCGGCCGTCACCGGGCTCGGGCCCGGTGACCGGGTGGTGGCCAGCTTCAGCTACTGCGGCACCTGCCGGAACTGCCTCAGCGGACGGCCCGCGTACTGCCCCCTCCACTTCCCGCTGAACTTCGGTGCCCAGCGGGCCGACGGCTCCGTCGGACTGCGCGACGCCTCGGGCGAGTCCGTGCACGATCACTTCTTCGGACAGTCGTCCTTCGCCGGATACGGGCTGTGCCGCCCCAGCAGCCTGATCAAGGTCGGCGAGACGGACGTACCCGATCACGTGCTCGCGCCCCTCGGCTGCGGTGTCATCACCGGCGCCGGCGCGGTCTGGAACCTGCTGAAGGTCTCGCCCGGCAGCACGGTGGCCGTCTTCGGCGCGGGAGCCGTCGGGCTGAGCGCGGTCATGGCGGCCGCGGCGGCGGGTGCCGCACGGATCATCGTGACCGACCCGCACTCCGCGCGGCTCGACCTCGCCGCCCACCTGGGCGCGACCGACGTGGTCGACGCCACCGACGCTCTCGCCGTCGAGCGGATACGGGAGCTGACCGGCGGACCGGGCGTGGACTTCAGCGTGGAGTCCAGCGGCGTGCCCGAGGTGATGTCGCAGGCCGTTGCCGCGCTCGCCCCGTTGGGGAGTGCCGCGATCCTCGGAGTCGCTCCGGACGCGGACCTGCGCACCAGCGCGCTCGCGCTCCTCGAAGGACGCACCGTGGCGGGTTCGATCGTCGGCCACCAGGCCCCGGCCGTACTCGTTCCCCGCATCCTCGACCTCCACGGCAAAGGCCGCTTCCCGCTGGAGGCCATGATCCGCACCTACGCACTGGACGACATCAACAAGGCCGTCGACGAGGTGCGTTCGGGGGCTGCCGTCAAGGCCGTCCTCGTCCACTGAACCGCCGACCCCCTACGAGCCGCCAACTCCCTTATCAGGCAAGGACGAAAGACAATGTCAGGGATTCGTCTGTCCGAGGTCGTACTGCGGACGACCGACTACGACCGCCTCTGTGACTTCTACTCGCTGCTGCTCGATCAGCCGCGCGGCGTGGAGATGACACCGCCCCCGTCCGACGACCCGGACGAGCCGTCGCGCATCTGCTTCTTCGACTTCTACTTCGACCATCCCTACACCGAGCGCATCGCCGTCTTCGAGTGCACGGACCTCGGGCCGGGCAGGTCCTCGCGCGGACTGCACCACTTCCAGCTGCGGACACCGACCGCCGACGCCCTGCTGGATCTCTACAGCACCCTCAAGGCGGCCGGCTTCCTTCCGGTCGAGGCGTCCAACCACGGCCCGGGGACCAGCTTCTACTACCTCGACCCGGACGGGAACCGCGTCGAGCTGTCGTCGCTCAACTTCTCCTCGCAGCAGGAGATGCGGGACTTCATGGCGACCGAGGAGTTCCAGAGCAACCCGGGCGGCTTCCCGCTCGACCCGGAGCGTCTGCTCAAGGGCCGCGAGGCCGGCCGGGACCTGCGCGCATTGGTCTGGGAACGATGAGACTCACCTCGGAGCCGGGCCCCACCGGCAACCTCCCGGACGACACGACGTACGACGTGGTGATCGTCGGCGGCGGTCCGGTGGGCCTTGCGGCCGCCATCGAACTGGGCTCCCGCCGGCTGTCCGTGCTCCTCGTCGAGCGCGACGACGGCGTGGTCCGCTACCCGACAGCGGAGTCCATCGACACCGCGTCCATGGAACTCCTGCGCCGTTGGGGCATCGCCGACTCCGCCGTACTGCGCAGCGGCTTCCCCGCCGACGCGCGGCGGGACATCTCCTTCGTCTCCCGCATGACCACGTACGAACTGGCCCGCTTCCCCCGCCCCTGCAACGCGGACCGGCGCGACACCACACACGGACTGAGCCCCGAAGGCGGCGTGTGGTGGCCGAAGTTCTGGTTCGACCTCGCCCTGCGGGAACGCGCCGCCGCCGAGACCACGGTGGACCTGCGCCACCGGTGGACGTGCGACGCGTTCGACGACGGCACGCACGGTGTCACCGTACGGCTCTCCTCGCAGGCGTACGGCCGCAGGACCGTGCGGGCCCGCTATCTGGTGGCGTGCGACGGCGCGGCCTCTCCGGTCCGCAAGGCCCTGGGCATCGAGTCACTGCGGGACTCGGCCGATGTCCGGGCCCGCTGGCAGGGGGCCTTCGTCAGTCTTCCCGGGCTGCGGGCACGCATTCCGCACGCCCCGGCCGTGCAGTACTACCTGCTCAACCCCCGTCGCATGATTCTCGGTTCACTCGACGGCGGTGACCTGTGGCGGGTCACCTATCCACTCGCGGACGGCGAGTCGCCCGCCGCCGCCGAGGTGCGTGCCACCGTCGCCGACGCGCTCGACCGGCCGGCCTCGGAGGTCGAGGTGCTCGACGCCCGGGAGTGGAGCGGCGACGCGGTGGTGGCCGAGTCCTTCCGGTCGGGCCATGTGCTGCTGGCGGGCGATTCCGCGCACCGCATGTGGCCCTCGGGCGGGCACGGGATGAACACCGGTCTCGGCGACGTGGCCAACCTCGGCTGGAAGCTGGAGGGCGTACTGCGCGGCTGGGCTCCGGATGACCTGCTCGACACGTACACGGCGGAGCGCCGCCCGCATGCCGAGCGCATGGTCCGCCGTGCATGGCACAACTACCGTGCGGACAACGCGATCCTGCCCGACCCGGCACTGGACGACCCGGCTCAAAAGGAGGCGCGCGACCTGGTCGGCGAGCGAATCGTGGCCACCCGTCAGACCGAGTGGCGCTCGCTCGGCGTCCAACTCGGCGGGCGCTGCCCGCAGTCGCCGCTCATCGTCTCCGACGGGACCCCGGAGCCCCCCGCCGACCCGGAGGAGTACGTGCCCACCGCACGCCCCGGGCATCGCGCACCGCATGTCCCACTGGCCGACGGGAGCTCCGTACTCGACCTCTTCCGCGGGCGCTTCGCCCTGCTGAACCTCGCCCCCGCCGTGGACAGCGGGGCCCTGGCCCGGGCATTCCGCACCCGCGCAATCCCCCTCGACGAGGAGTGGGTCGGCGCGGACGGCGCCCGCCAGGTGTACGGGTGCGCCATCGCGCTCGTACGCCCCGACGGCATCGTCGCCTGGCGCGGTGAGGCCTGCCCCGCGGACCCCGACGCGCTGGTGGACCAGGTCGTCGGCCGGTCGGCCAGGCACCCGGACGCTCGGGAACTCACGAGCTGAGGAACGGAGAACATCATGCTGCTCGCGCAGACCGGCGACGGCATCGCGCGGGTCGGTCCCCACGGACTGCACCTTCTGGACGCCCCCGGCCGATCGCTGGAGGACTTCGTCGTCGAGGGCCGGCTGGCCGAGGTGGCGGGCCTGCGGCTCGGCAAGGAGATCAGCCCGGAGCAAGCCACCTTCGCGCCCCCGGTGAGGCGTCCGGGCAAGATCGTCGTCATCGGCCTCAACTACCGGGACCACGCGGCCGAGACGGGCAGCCCGCCGCCCGCCCTTCCCCGCTTCCACCTGATCCCCGGATCCGCCGTCACCGCCCCGGGCGCCGTCGTCCACCTGCCGGAGTCCGCGCCGGAGCGGGTCGACCACGAGGGCGAGTTGGCCATCGTGATCGGGCGCACCGGCCGTGACATCCCCGAGGCGGACGCCTGGGACTTCGTCGCGGGCGGGACGGTCGCGAACGATCTCTCCGCGCGTGACGTCCAGTTGGGCGAGAATCCGGCACTCGCGATGGCCAGCCCGGCCCTCGCCAAGGGGTTCGACGGTTTCAAGCCGCTCGGGCCCGCCCTGCTCACCGCCGACGAACTGCGCCTGCACGACACGCTGGACCTCACCACCGAGGTCAACGGTGTCGTACGCCAGCGCTCCTCGACGGCCGAGCTCATCTTCTCGGTGCCTCAACTCCTGGCGTACGTAAGCTCGTTCCTCACCCTGGAAGCCGGTGACGTGCTCCTCACCGGGACCCCCGCAGGGACCGGCATCGCGGACGGACGATACCTGGCGGCGGGCGACGTGGTGTCGGTCACGCTTGCCAGGATCGGCACGCTGACCAGCACGATCGCGCCTCCGCATGCCGGAATGCGGAGGGAGGAGGCATGACGGGCGAAGGCTGCCTTCTCTGCGCACGGGCCGTCGCGCTCGCGGACGCGGATCCCGGCTGGCTGATGCGGACGGGGCACTGGGGAGTGTCCACGCATCCGGCGCTGCCGGCGCCGGGCTGGGTCGCGGTCCAGACGCTGCGGCACACCGAGGGACTCGCGGATCTGGACGGCGCCGAGGCCGCCGAACTCGGCCCGCTCCTTGCCCGGTTGAGCGCCGCGGTGACGCGAGTGACCGGCTCGCACCGGGTCTACACCTACTCGCTCGGCGAGGGCAGTCCCCACACCCATGTGCTGCTGGGGCCGCCCCGACGAGACCTGCGCGGCGCGGCGTTCATCACCGGACTGCTGCGCCGCGACACATCCCTGGCCGATGAAACTGCCGCCCTCCGCGTCGCCCGCGGCCTGGCGGGCGACCTGGCCGCCGGAAACACCCCAACCACCTGAAAGCGGTGAGATCAATGACGCAGTCGACGACGCAGCCGACCGAAGTGGCGATCCCCACGATCTTCACGTACTTCGAGACGGCCGCGAGCCCCAAGGGCCAGGCGTTCAAGGCGCAACTGGAACGCTACGCCAAGTGCCGGCTCGACGTCCCCGAAGACCTGGCGAAGGCCTTCGGGCGGGCCATGAACACCGGAGACCGGCTCGGTGACGCCTACATCGACGCCTGCTTCGCCTCTCCCAAGGGCAAGTCCCGCGCGCGCAAGGACGTCGAGCTGGCGCTGCACGGCGGCATCAAGAGCGTCAGCGATCCGTCCCCGGAACTGGTGGCACTGTTCGACCAGATCAACACCGAGCCCAAGTGGGTGGACTGGGACAAGGTCGAGCACGGTGCGGAGGTCTTCCGGCGGTACAAGGAGCTGTACCCGTTCTTCGGAATGTCCACGTTCAACGCGTACGGCCTGGAGACCGTAGCCAAGCCGCTCGCGCTGACCGGCGCCTACACCGGCGGGTCGGCGTTCGGCCGGTTCGTGGAGACCTCCCGGCTCTGGACCGACACCACCGAGCCCGGGGCCATGCGACCCGGTGCCGTGGGACGCCGCTCGGCGGTGTTCGTGCGTGTCCTGCACTCGATGATCCGGCACACCCTGCTGCCGCACCCCGAGTGGGACCGGGCCCGGCTGGGCATGCCCATCAGCCAGTTCGCACAGACCGGGACCCTGCTGCTCAGCTCGTTCGCGCCCGGAATGCAGCTGAAGCTGCTCGGCTACCGCCCCACCGACGCCGACGTCGAGGCGATGATGCATCACTGGCGCTATGTCGGATACCTCATGGGCGTCGACGCACCGTGGTACCCGGAGACGGTGGCCGAGGGCTTCAAGGCCAACCTGCTGCTCGGGCTTTCGGAGCAGCCGAAGATCGACGACGACTCCCGCGAACTGTGCCGGTCGTTCATGGACACCTACCTTCCCCCGGAGGGCGCGAAGGGGCTGCGCCAGGTCTACGGCAGGCTGCGCTATAAAGCACAGCTCGGTCATGCGCGCTTCTACCTGGGCGGGGAAAGCTATCGGAATACGGGCCTGCCCGACACCGGCCTGTGGCGCTTCGCTCCTCTCGCCCGGGTGCCCGGAAACCTCACGCGCGAGACCCTGCGCCGGAACGTCCCCGGCGTGGCCGGCTGGATCGACCAAGTCAACCGTCGCGATCGTCACGCATTCCTCAATACGAACCTCGAGGGCGGCGAAGCGAAGTTCAAGCCTGTCGACAGGCTCACACGGTAAAGGAACAGCCGCCTTGTCCGCCTGCTTCTCCCCTCCTCTCCTCCGCCCCCCACGGAGGAGAGGAGGGGCCGCTAAGCTGGCCTCATGCCTGATATTCCGCCCCGCGTCACCCGCCCACGAGGACGTCCGCCCAAAGACGCGCGACTCGCCCCGACCGACCAGGTCATGGCCGCCGCGATCGAAGCTTTCTCGGTGCATGGATACAACGGAGTGTCGCTGCGGACAGTAAATGACGAGCTGGGCGTCAGCCGCAATCTGCTCTACCAACGCTTCGGATCGAAGGCGAAACTGTGGCAGGCGGCCGTCGACTGGGCCTTTCGCCCTCTCGTGGATTATCTGGTGGCCTCGGACGATGAATCGGCCGACCCCATGGTGCGATTGAGAATGCTGATCCGGAATTTCATCGAGTACTCGGCAACGCGCCCCTATCTGGCCCGCCTTGTCACGCTGGAAGGCGCGGCCGCCACGGATCGGCTCGATTATCTCTACCACAACTACATCGAGCCGATAAGAGCACGCTACATTCCCGTATTTGAACTTCTGCACGAACAGGGCAGAATCAAAAGAATCCCCTACGAGACCTTCTACTTCCTGCTCACTTCGGGCGGATCCGCGCTCTACGGCCAGATCGCGCTCGCCTCGAAGATGAATCCGGAGACGACGTCGACAGAGGAGACGCGCGTGCGGCTCTACGCGGAGAACGTGGCCGAAGTGCTCCTGAACGGACTGTCACTGTCCAGCTGAACGCACGGTCCGAAACCGGGACAACCCTGAGTGTCGTCCGTCACAATGAGGCTGGCCGGGAGTTACGGAGCACGGGGGGCGCCATGGACGGCTTGGTGGAGTTCAGGACCAACGACGGCGCCGTGATCGCCGTCGAGACCGCTGAGGACGACTCGGGCTCCCACCTGGTCGCCCGACGAGCCGACGGAACGGTCCAGGCGACCCGTACCTTCGAGGACTCGCTGGACGGTGTGCGCGAGGCTGCCGAGTCCGCGCTGCGGGTCTTCCGGGACGGCTCGCTCCGGCCCGACGCCGTGGAGATCGAGTTCGGCGTGAAGCTCACGGCGGAGGCGGGCGCGCTCATCGCGAAGACCTCCATCGAGGGCCATCTCGTGATCAAGCTCTCCTGGTCGCCCGGGCAGTCCGCCGACTCCCCGGTGACCTCCCCGGCCTCATGACCAGCGCCTCCTGGCACGCCAGGATCCGCTGTGGACGCGACACCGGTGCCGGTTTCCTGGTCTCCGACCGGCTTGTGCTGACCTGCGCGCATGTCGTGGCCGGGAGCAGCACGGAGGGGGTGAGCGTCTCCTTCGCGCAGGGCACAGGTGAGGCGATCGCCGCTCGCGTCATCGCCCACGGCGGTTGGGACGGCCGTGACACCGATCTCGGAGATCTCGCGGTACTCGAGCTCGATCGTCAAGTCACCATCAAGCCGGCGGTGTTCGCCGCACCCACCGAGGCGTACGGAGATCCGCCGCGCAAGCTGCTCGTCTACGGCTTCCCGAAGCACTACGACGAAGGGACGCTTGCCGAGTACAGGGCCACCACCGACCAGTTGATCGCCGGGGAATGGGTGCAGTTGGAGGCATGGGCCGCACACGGGCAACCACTCGTGCCCGGGTTCAGCGGCGCCGCGGTGACGCTCGCGGACACCGGCCGGGTCGTCGGCATGGTCTCGGCGGCCGCGCGCGACTCCGGAATCCGCAACGGCCGGATGCTTCCCGCCCACGTCATGGCTCGCTACTGGCCGCGTCTGGCCGACCTGATCCCGACACCGGAGTACGACGGCCCGCAGAAGGAGCGGCTACGACTGCTGGTCGAAGCCGCCTCCCAGCAGCAAGGTGGTCTGGAGTGCGGCCCCGAGCGGCTCTACCGCGACGCCGTGGGCCGATTGGGGCCACTGCCGCCACTGTCCGGCTTCAGCTGCTTGTGGGACGTGGCCTGGTATCTGCTGTACGAGGTTCCCGACCCTGAAGCGGTCGCCCGGTTCACGGCACGGCTGGCCGACTTCGTCGAAGACGCGCCGACGCGCTTCGCACTGCGGTCGTGGCCGGACGCGCGGAACGGGACCGCGCCCGCCCGGAAGGCCGAGACCGCCCGATCCTGGTCACCCATCCTCGTCGAAATCGCGCCCAGCGGCTGCGGCGACCACCAACTCCTCGTCGAAGTGTCCGCCTACAACGGTCGTCACCGCCGTGTGGTGGGCTCGCGTCGTCTGCCGGCCGAGCGTGTCCGCGCCTACGCCCTGGAGCGCTTGGACGAGGCATACCACGAGCTCGAACCGGGAGCACGGGAGCTGATCGCCTTCGTTCTCCCGCGCCGCTGGCTCAACCTGGACGTCGCGCACTGGCAGCGCAGTCCCGACGACGACAGCCCGCTCGGCTGTTTCGCCCCGCTCGTCGTCATGGGCCTGGAGCGTCGGCGCGACTTCGGCCTCCAGCACAAGCTGCGGCAGAAGTGGCAGCAGATCGACGCCCAGCCCGCGGCGCGGCTGCACCGTGTCGGCTGCGGATCCCTCGGTCAGGATCCGCGGACCCTGACCGTCGGGTTGCGTCGCAGCACGGACATCGTGGGCTTCGGCGCCCCGCCGCGCGCGGTGGGCGCCCAGCGGCTGTTCCACGCGACCTTGAACGCCGCCGCACCGGTGATGCTGTGGCCCCGGACCGGCTGCCGCGGCGGCCCGTCGCACGAGGACTGCCGAGGCACGGCCTTCCTGGACCGCCTCGCCGAACACCTCACAGGCATGCCACCAGCGGAACTCCCCGCCTACGTCCATGAGTTGCGGGAGACCGCGTACATTGCCGAGCCGAACGAGCCGCACTGGGCCTTCGACCTGGCACTGCTGTGGGAAGACCCCAGATGCCTGCCCGATCCGGTCGGCTACCAGCACACCCCCGTTGGCTGACCCGAGCCCGGACGAGGAGAAGCGATGTCGCTGTGGCCCGTCTTCACGGGTACGAGAGAACCCCACGACAGCATCGAGCGCCTGCCCCCGCCGCCACCCTGGCGTGCCTTCGACGGCGGTCCCGAGCTGGCGACGCCCGCCGAGGACGAGGACCCATCGGCGACCTCCCCGGACCGCGCACACCGCGCCCGTACCTACCTCACCACCGACCGCGTGGTCCAACTCGTCAACGCGGCGCTCTATCTGCGACGCCCCCTGCTGGTGACCGGACCGCCCGGGACCGGCAAGTCGAGCCTCGCGTACGCAGTGGCACGGGAGTTGAGGCTCGGCCCGGTTCTCCGCTGGAACATCACCAGCCGAACGACACTCCACGATGGCCTCTACCAGTACGACCCGCTGTCACGGCTGTACGCGGCCGGCCGCACCGCCGTGCGCGAGGTCCCGCCCGACAGCGAACTCCAGGACCACCTGCGCCTCGGGCCGCTCGGCACCGCCCTGCTGCCCTACGCCCGCCCCCGTGCCCTGCTGATCGACGAGATCGACAAGAGCGACATGGACCTGCCGAACGATCTCCTGAACATCCTGGAGGAAGGCCAGTACGAGATCCCGGAACTGGTCCGCGCCACGCGCCACACGCCGTCGGCCGAGGTGATGATCGACGGCACGGATGACAGAGTGACGGTGTCACGAGGCCGAGTGCGGTGCCGGGCATTCCCGTTCGTGGTGCTGACCAGCAACGGCGAGCGGGAGTTCCCACCAGCCTTTCTGCGACGGTGCGTGCGATTGGAACTCCAGCAGCCTCGCGATGCCCACCTGGAGGGGATCGTGCGCGCGCACCTGGGCGAACCGGACGCATACGCACGGACGCTGATCGACCGTTTCCTCGCACGGGCCACTGATGGTGAACTGGCGACTGATCAGTTGCTCAACGCCATCTATCTGACCGGGACCGCGGGTATCGACGCCGCGTCGCGGGATGAGCTGGCCGAGCAGTTGATGCCGTATCTGAGCCGGCTTCGGGACGAGGCGGACGACTTCTGAACCGGCGAGATCGAGCGGACGGCCCGGGGGCGACGGTGAACTCATGAGCGGTTCGACGGCGGACGGAGCCGCGGCGGACGGACGAGGGGAGCAAGGTGACGGTGCGAGCCGTCCCGCGACGGGCGTCGGACATCTCGCCCGCCTGCTCGCCGAGGCGAGGGGCGGTGCCGGGCAGCCGACCTCCGTGGAACTGGCCGAACTGCTGTGGCTCGCAGGGCACATCGAGTCCACCGAGGCATCCACCACCGTTCCGTTCACTGAGCCCCCGGCCGCGGACCCGCCGCAAGAGTCGGGTCCCGGTGCACGGGCGACATCACCGGAACCCGGCCTGCGGACCGAACCGCCCAAGGTCCAGGACGTCCGGGTCCCCCTGCGCCTGCCGGACGCCTCTCGCGCCCCGGAGGCACGGACCCGCCCGCACACCTCCCTGCTCGCCCCGGCTCCTCCGATGTTGTCCCACCCGCTCGCTCTCCAACGCGCCCTGCGCCCCCTGAAACGTCTAGTCCCGGCCCCTGTCGGCCTGGAACTGGACGAGGAGGCAACCGCCCACCACATTGCCCGCCTCGACGGGGCTCCCGAATGGTGGCTGCCCGTCCTGCGCCCCGCGACCGAGCGCTGGCTCACCCTGCACCTCGTGTACGACTCCGGCCCGACCATGCCTGTGTGGCGCTCCCTCCTCCGTGAACTTCACACCGCGCTCATCCAATCGGGCGTCTTCCGCACCGTGGAACTGCGCCGGATCACGGCCGACGGCACGGTGCGCCCCTCCGAGGCGACTGAACCCTGCGCCGACGGCCGCACGGTCACCCTCGTGCTGACCGACTGCATGGGCCCGCAGTGGCGAGAGGGCATCGCAGGTGACCGCTGGTACCGCACACTGCGCCGCTGGGCCACTCGTATGCCCGTCGCGCTGATTCAGCCGATCCCGGAACGCCTTTGGCGCACGACGGCATTGCCCGCTGCCACGGCGTGGATCAACGCGCCGCAGTCGGCGGCGCCCAACTCCTCGTACCACGTGGACTCCTACGTCATGGGGAGTGCGGGCACCAGGTCACTTCCCCTCCCGGTCCTGGAGCCCTCGGCCCCTTGGCTCGCGAACTGGGCACGGCTCCTGATCGGGACGGACTGGCTGCCGGGCGCCACCGCCCTGCTGGGGGCCGCTCCGCCACTCTCACCGGTCGACGACCAGGGCCGCGGCGACGTGGAGCGGCTCTCCCCGGGGGAACTCCTCCTCCGCTTCCGCTCCCTCGCCTCCCCGGAGGCCTTCCGTCTCGCGGGCCATCTCGCTGTCGCACGTCCCGAGTTGCCGGTCATGCGGCTGGTCCAGGCCGCCATCGAGACGAACCCGCGGGCACAGCATCTTGCGGAGGTGATCCTCAGCGGCGTGCTCACGACAGTCCCGGGACCGGCGGGATCGTACGCCTTCCGGCCCGGGGTGCGGGAGCTTCTGCTGCGCACGCTGCCCCGCACGGCTCGCTCCCGCACCGCCGAACTCGTCGCCCGTGTAGGCGCGTTGATCGACACTCGGGCAGGTGTGGTACCCGGGGAGTTCCGAGTGGCGGCCCCGGGGGGCGGGGGCGCCACCGCACAGGGCGAGCCGATCGCGATGGTGCGCGAGGAGACCGTACAGCGGCTGGGCGGGGCCGTCCCGGAGGACGTGCGGCCGGTGCTGGACAGATATCGGCTCGTACGAGAGCTGGGGCATGGCTCGCGGGTGTGGCAGGCGGAGGACTCACGGACGGGGCGCGCCGTGGCGGTCTACCGGTACGACGCCGCGCCGGATGGGCACCAGACCTTCCTGGGCAACGCACGGGCGCTCGCCGATGTCCGGCATCCCAACGTGGTCAGTGTCCACGACTTCGGCGTCGATGACCGCACCCCTTGGCTTGTCACGGAGTTCATGGAAGGAGTCACGCTGGCCGAACTCACCGCCGAGGGAGGCTTCCGGCTGCCGTACTGGATGCTCGCCTCACTGGCACACCAGGTGGCGAAGGGCATCGCGGTGGTGCATGGCCGTGGCCTGACACATGGCCGACTCACCCCGAACTGCCTCATGGTGTGCCCGGACGGCACCGTCAAGGTCACTCGGTTCGCCCTCGGGCAGACCCCCAGGGGAGGCGAGTCGGACGATCTCGGTGATCTCGGACGGCTGCTGGCCGAACTGTCCGGGGGGACGGCGTCACACGAGCATCCGTCGGCGGAGACCGAGCAGCCGACGGAACGCAGGACGTTTCGCGCGCTGTTCACGGAGGCCGTCACCGGCCTGCGCTCTCAGGATCTCGACGAGCAGCGCCACGGCAGGAACCTTCTTCTGTCCGCCTCATTCGACAAGGTGCTGAGTTCGACCGTGGCCGACCGTGACCGCTACCGCCTTCTGGGTCCGGTACGGATCACCCGGGAGGAACACACCCTCCCCCTCAACTCCCCTCAGGAGCAGGCACTGTTGTGCATGCTGCTACTGAGGAGCGGCAGGACCGTGACGTACGCGGAGCTGATGGAAGGAATGTGGGGAGAGCGACTCCCGGAGCACCCCGCGCGGGACCTGGCCCTCCACGCCTCCCGCCTACGGAGCGCCCTGGGACCCGGGGTCCTCGCTACCACCGGCGGCGGCTACGCCCTGCACACGAGCCCCCGGGCCATCGACGTGAACCGCTGCACAGAACTCGCGGACAGGGCGAAGTTCCGCCGGGAGGACGGGGACACCGAGACGGCTCGAGACACCGTCCAGTACGCCCTCGATCTCTGGGAGGGAGACCCCTTGGACGGCGTTCCCGGTCCGGCGGCGAGCACCGCGCGCACCGAACTGAGGTCCCTCCGGATCACTTTGTGCGTCACCCGTGCCGAACTCGACCTGGAACTGGGCCGCTTCGAGCAGGCCGCGCATGACCTGGCCGCGCTCCTGTCGGCTCACCCCGGCCGAGAGGATCTCCGCCAACTGCACGCGCTCGCGCTGCGCGGCCTGGGCCGGGGCACGGAAGCCATCGAATCGCAGGAGGAGTAGGAGCGGGGCAGCAGCCGTCGAGCCCAGGAACTGCGGCACGCATTGCCCACCTCGCGCAAGGGCTGCCAAGATGTCCGTGCGTCTCTGCTCTCGTTGAGCTTTGTCCTGCACCATCCCTCACTCCTGAGCCGGAATCCAGCCCTCTCGGTCAAACGGGACCACGCCCCCCAACCAAGGTGAAGCAATAGAGATGAATCTCCCGGTTACGACCACCGCCCGCGTATCTCCCTTCATTCAGCCGGCCCGCAAGAAAGCAGCGTCTCTTTCGGCGATCGACACTCGCGAAACCACCACCGTTCGGACCGCCGGGCGAGTGACGGACCTTCCGGGGAAGCGTCCGGTCAAACCGATCACCTTTGACTCCGCCCTGTGACCCTGCCCGCATGGACACCCCAATGCACCACATGCGGAGGGAGGTTGGGGCCGCCACCCGCCGCCCCAGCCTGGTCTTGGAGCGTAAGCTGCGGCGAGTGACGGATCTCACGATTCAACAACTGGTTCTCAAAATCCACAGCAGATGCGATTTGGCTTGCGACCACTGCTATGTGTATGAACACGCGGACCAGAGCTGGCAGGGGCGACCTGCCCTGATCTCCGAGGAAACACTCGTTCGGGTTTCTCAGCGCCTCACCGAATACGTCGCGGCGCGAAAACTCGACTCCGTCGCAGTCATCCTGCACGGCGGCGAACCCCTTCTCGCGGCTCCGGAGCGCATCCGGCTCATCTGCACGGAACTCTCCCAGGCTCTCGCCCCGATCACGGCACTCGATCTGCGCATTCACACCAACGGCGTGCGATTGAACAGAGAGTATCTGGACATCTTCAAGGAATTCGATGTCAAGGTCGGGGTTTCGATCGATGGAGACCGGGTTGCGAATGACCGTCACCGGCTCGACCGCCAGGGGCGCAGCAGTTACGACCGAGTGCTGCGCGGGCTCGAACTCCTTCGCCTCCCGGAGTACCGACATCTCTACGGGGGGCTGTTGTGCACCGTGGACGTGGCCAATGATCCGATTGTGGTGCACGACGCGCTGACCGCCCTCGGTCCGCCGCGCATCGACTACCTGCTTCCGCATTCCACCTGGGACACGCCGCCTCCCGGACATACGCAGGCATCCACTCCATACGCGGCCTGGCTCCTCAAGGTCTTCGACCGGTGGGAGGAACAGGGGCGCCCCATGCCGGTCAGGACCTTCGAGTCGGTCCTCAGCACCCTGCGCGGCGGCCCCAGTCTGACCGAGGCCATGGGGCTCGCCCCCTCCGACCTCGCGGTTGTCGAAACCGACGGCACGTTCGAGCAGGCCGACTCGCTGAAGACGGCGTACGACGGCGCCGCAGCCACCGGCTACGACGTCTTCCGGCACAGCTTCGAGGAGTTCGCCGGACACCCGGGCCTCCGCGCCCGCGGGCTGGGCCTGGCAGGGCTCAGTGAGACGTGCCGCCAGTGCCCGGTCGTCGAGTCCTGTGGCGGTGGGCTCTACGCCCACCGGTACAGCAGCCTGCGCGGCTTCGACAATCCGTCCGTCTTCTGCGCAGACCTGCGCGCCTTTGTCGAAGGGGTGGCCGAGCGGATCACCGAGCGCTCACTGGCGCCGGCGGTCACCGGAGTCGACGAACTCGGCTTGGCGCAACTGGAGTTGGACCGCACTCTGCTGGCCCGCGTGAACGCGCATCTCGCCGGGCATGCGGACTGGGACGCGTCCTGGCGGCTGTTTCTCCGCCTGGACTCCGACGAGACCACCGCTCCGCACCTCGACGCGATTCTCTCCCACCCATATCTCCGTCCCTCGCTGCATCGCTCCTGGAACGGCCCTGTCGACCTCCCCCGCTTCATGGCGACAGCCGCGGCTGCGGCGGTGAGCGCCCACGTCACGGTGGACCTCGCCTGGAACCAGCCGGACGCGGTCGTGCACCTCCCGACGCTGGGGACCATACGGCTGCGGCCCGGGCGTATCGGGTTCACGATGACCCCGGACGGCTTCCAGGTGCGCAACCTGGACTCCCCCGACGACGAAAGAGCCGCCGAATGGCGGCCCTTGAAGGCACTGGACTTCGAGAACGGGCCACCTCTCCTCGTCGACGACGCCGATCCGTATCGCGACTGCTACTCCGTGCCGGTCACGCCACCGCTGAGTCCCGGCGCCTCGAGGGCCTTCCACAAGCGGCTGCGGACAGCATTCGAGTTACTTGCCGCGCGTCGACCTGGATGGCGGGAGGACAGCGACGCTCGCGTCATCACCACGATCACCCCGCTCACGGCGGGCAGCGGACTGCGGCTCGGCGGACACGGCATCGGCGCACTGGGCGTGGCCGTCGATTTCGAGCCGGAGGAGTTCGCGCGCGAGCTGCCCCGCCTGGCGCGCAGGTCGAGGCTCAGCGCATTGCGCGAGGTCGCGGACCTGAACGTGCCGGGCAACCGGGCCGGGCAACTGCTCGACGAGGCAAGTGAGCAACTCGGCGAAGCCGCGCCCCGGTCCCCGAAGACTACGGAGGCACTGGAACGGGCGGGCCGCGCCCTTGGCGAACTGGCCGCCCTCCCCGAGCGCGAGCTCACCGAAAGCGGCGCCTACTTGGCCGAGGAACTACGCACGGAGTGGAGGCGACTCCGTGACTGACGGCAACCGGCTGAGCCAGGTACTCCGCCGGTTGGGCGTCCGGCGGGGCGGTGTCCTGTTGGTGCACGCGTCCTTGAGCGGGACCGGTCTGAGCCCCGCCTCCGTACGCGACGCCCTCCTGGAGACTCTCGGTCCCGACGGCACACTCGTCGTACCCGCCTTCACGCCGGAGAACTCCGACACCTCCCGCGCCCACCGCGCCCTGACCGCGGGGATGACGGAACGAGAGCAGGAGGAGGTCCGGGCCGCGATGCCACCGTTCGAGCCAGCTTTCACTCCCTGCCCGGCGGTCGGCGCACTCGCCGAGTGCGTACGAACGACACCTTCCGCAGTCCGCAGCGCGCACCCGCAGACGTCGTTCGCCGGGCTCGGCCCCAGGGCCGCCGAGTTACTCGTCGGCCACGACCCGTACTGCCATCTCGGTGAGCGATCTCCGCTGGCGAGACTGTTCGACGCCGATGCCCAAATCCTTCTGTTCCGCGTGGGTTTCGAGTCCTGCACTGCGTTCCATCTCGCCGAGTACCGGATGACACCACCCCCGCCGACCCGGACGTACCGCTGCGTGGTGGGCAGTAGAGGTAACTGGATCTCCTACGAGGATGCGACGCTCGACGACAGCGACTTCGCAGCGATCGGGGCGCTCCTACCACGTGCGCTTCTCTCAGAAGCGGAAGTCGCGGAAAGAGTGGTGGTCCTCTGCGGAATGCGGGACACTGTCGACGCAGTCCAAGTCGAGATGTCTGCATATCGCCAGAGAATGACGTGAATCGAGCGCCCCTCCGGGGCCGACGGTCGGGCAGAGTGTTGATTCCGGCCAGATGACGCCGTCGGTGTTGCCCGAGGACATCACCAGGCATGGGGGGCGCGTGGACGTACCTGAACGAGGTTCGGACAACCGGCCGTACTTCTTCCTGAGCTACGCGCACACACCGTCCTGGGGGCCGGACCGCGGTGACCCGGACCACTGGGTGCATGTGCTGTTCACCGATCTGTGCAACCACGTCATGGCACTCACCGATCTCCCCCCGGGGTCACCTGCGGGTTTCATGGACCGGGAGATGCGCTCCGGGCAGAGCTGGCCGGAGCGGCTCAGTGAGAATCTCGCGACCTGCCGGGTGTTCGTGCCGCTGTTCTCGCCACGCTACTTCACCAGTGAGTCGTGCGGGCGCGAGTGGTACGCGTTCAACGAACGGGTTCTCCGGGCGCGGGCCACGAGTGGCAGGGCGGTGACCGCGATCGTCCCCGCGCTGTGGGTTCATGTCAGCCGCGACCAGTTTCCCTATTCCGTCAGGCACCTCCAGATCGACCACGCCTCGTTCGGGGAGCGCTATCTGGACCACGGGATCTACGGGCTGATCAAGCTCAACCGGCTGAGGGACGAGTACGAGGAGACCGTACTGGCCCTCGCCCAGCGGATCGTGCGGGTCGCACAGGAATCGCCACTGCCGTCGAGCCGGCCTCGCGGGTACGAGTCCACACCCAGCGCGTTCAAGCCTCGCGGGGAGGGGCCCCGCCGTATCCACCTGACCGTCGCGGCACCCACCATGGGCACCGTCCCGGATCACCGGGACGCCCGCCCGTACGGCGAGAGCGCCCAGGACTGGAACCCGTACCACGGCGAGTCGACGCGCCCGCTGCCCGCGGTGGCCGAGGAGCTGATCCGGTCGCTGGACTACCGGATCACCGTGTCCGACTTCGACGACGATCCGGACACCGGCGACGGCTCCCCGATCGACCCCGACGCGCACTCGGACGATGACAAGGCGCCGAACCGGCCCGGAATCCTGCTGGTCGACCGCTGGGCCATCCTGGACGAGGAACGGCGTCGCAGACTCAAGGAGTTCGACGCGAACGCCCGGCCCTGGGTCAGTGCGGTCGTCCCCTGGAACCGCACCGACCTGCAGTGCCACAGCGAAGAGGGCAGACAACTCGCGGCCGAGCTGGAGCGCACCCTGCCGATCATCCTGGAGCGGGGCCGCCGCACCAACAGTCGGCTGGCTGTCAACGGCGTGCCCACGTTGCAGGCGTTCACCGACGTACTGCCGGCGGTCGTGGCGCACACGACCCGGCAGTACCTCAGGCACGCGGAAGCTCATCCGCCCCCTGGCCCGTACGTGCCCCGGCCACGACTCACGGGCCCCATCTACCCGCCCCATCCCGAACCCGGGTCCGGCAACGGAGGAGAAGCATGAAGGCGCGGCAGGGCGGACGCATCGTCACCTTCTACTCCTACAAGGGTGGTACGGGCCGCACGATGGCTCTGGCGAACACAGCGTGGATCCTCGCCGCCAACGGCAACCGGGTCCTGGCCGTCGACTGGGACCTGGAGGCGCCGGGTCTGCACCGCTTCTTCCACCCGTTCCTGGATCCCAACACGCTCGCGGCCACCCACGGCGTGATCGACATCATCGCCGACTACTCGTGGGCCGCGACCACCGGCATGCGTCGCAGCGGCCCCTGGCACCTCGACTACGCGCAGGTGGAAGAGCATGCCGTATCCCTCACACCCGAACGCCTGGGGCTGCCCTTCCCTAACGGCGGCTCACTCGACTTCCTGTCCGCGGGGCAGCAGAACCGCGAGTACTCGGCGACCGTCTCGTCGTTCGAGTGGGACAACTTCTACGAACGCCTGGGCGGCGGCCTGTTCCTGGACGCGCTTCGAGACAACATGAAGGCGTCGTACGACTACGTCCTCATCGACAGCCGCACCGGCCTGACGGACAACGCGGACATCTGCACCATTCAGATGCCTGATGTCCTTGTCACCTGCTTCACGCTCAGCGACCAGTCGCTGGACGGGGCAGCCGCGGTCGCGCACAGCGTGGCGCAGGGATACCGCAAGCGCCGCATCCAGGTACTGCCGGTTCCCATGCGTATCGACGAGGGCGAGAAGGAAAAGGTCGACGCGGGGCGAGCGCTGGCCCGGCTGAAGTTCAAGGGGTTGCCCAAGGCCCTCGGCGGCGAGGACATGAGCGTCGAGGAACTGAGCGCCTATTGGGGGAACGTCGAAATTCCCTACCGGCCGTACTACGCGTACGAGGAGACGCTCGCGACCTTCGGCGACAGGAGCGGTGTCGCGAACTCCCTGTTGTCCGCCTTCGAGCGACTCACCGCTGTGGTCTCCGACGGCGAGGTCACCAAGCTGCCACCGGTGCCCGATGCGGTGCGGCAGCGCTGTGTGGACGCGTTCACCCGGCGACGGCCACCGACCACGGCGGCGGTGGTCTCCATCGTGTACGTCGCGGAGAACCGCATCTGGGCGGAGTGGGTGGAGTGGCTCCTCAAACGGTCCGGTTGTGAGGTCTCCCTGCTGGACGCGTCGACCGGCCCGGTGGAGCCGTCGAGCGCTACGACGCACACACTCGTGCTGTTGTCCAACGCCTTCCAGAAGTCGCTTCACGCGGACGCCGTCTGGCGTGCCCTCAGCCGCGTCACTCCGGACGTCACCCACCGGGCCATGGTCCCCGTGCGTGTCGATGAGGTCCGGTTGCCCAACTCCTACCTGGATCACAACCCGGTGAACCTGCACCAGCTGGACGAGGCCCAGTGTGTCAGAGGTCTGCTGCGCGCCCTGAAGCTGTCGACGCAGCCCGTGGACGGCGGCTCGGCGGGCCCCCGCTTCCCCGCGAGCACGCCGACGGTGTGGAACGCACCCCAACGCAACCCCGCGTTCACCGGCCGGAGCCTCATTCTCGACCAGCTGCGCGAACAGCTCCTTGGCGGCATGTCCGTCGTCCTGCCGCAGCCTCAGGCCCTGTCCGGGCTCGGCGGCGTCGGCAAGACCCAGGTGGCGCTTGAGTACGTGCACAGGTTCATGGCCGATTACGACGTGGTGTGGTGGATCAACGCCGAGCACGGCGACAGCGTTCTTGCCTCGCTGGCCGAACTCGGCGTGCGGATCGGCGCGCCCGCCGGTGACGACATGGCGCTGGCCAGCCAGGAGGCCGTGCAGATGCTGGCCCGGGGTGTACCGACCAAACGCTGGATCCTCGTCTTCGACAACGCCGACAACCCCGAAGACCTCATCCGCCACTTCCCGGCCAGCGGGGGTGGGCACATCCTCGTCACCTCGCGCAACCAGGCCTGGGCTCACCAGGCCCTGTCCCTGCCTATCGACGTGTTCCCGCGCCAGGAGAGCGTCGAGCACCTCTCCAGGCGCGCCCCCGGTCTGACCACGGAGGAGGCCGACAGGGTGGCGCAGGCGGTTGGAGACCTGCCGCTGGCCGTGGCACAGGCGGCCGCGTGGCTCGCCGAGACGGCCACCCCGATCGAGGAGTACTTGCGGCGGCTGGCCGAACAGACCACCGAGGTGCTGGACCTCAGCCGGCCCGCCGACTACCCGACGACGGTGGCCGCGACCTGGAACATCTCCATCGCCCAGCTCAACGAGCGATCTCCCGCCTCTGTGCGGCTGCTGCAACTGTGCGCTTTCATGGCCCCCGAGCCGATCTCCTCCAGACTGCTTTACAGCAAGGAGATGATCGACGAGCTGAAGAAGGTCGACCCGTCGCTCCAGGAGCGCCTGCTGCTCGGCCGAGTCATCCGCGAGATCTCCAGGTTCGCCCTGGCCAAGGTCGACCAGGTCAGCAACAGCATCCAGGTGCACCGGCTGGTGCAGGCGGTCATCCGCGCCCAGCTGACCGAGGAGGAGCAGCAGCAGGCACGGCACGTCATTCATGAGATCCTCGCGGGTGCCCGCCCCGACGGTGACGAACCCATCGACAACCCCGAGACCTGGCCACTCTTCGGCGCCATCTGGCCCCATTTGCAGGCCTCCGGCGCCCGCGACTCCGCCAAAACCGAGCCCCGCCGCCTCCTCATCGACCGCGTCCGCTATCTGTGGAAGCGGGGTGATTTCCCCAGCGCGCAGCGGTTGGCGGAGGAGCTGCTGAAGCACTGGGAGCCGGTTCTCGGCGAGGACAACGTGCAGTATCTGTACCTGCGCAGTCAGTTGGCCAACGTGCTGCGCTCCCAGGGGCGTTACGAGGAGTCCCGGGCGATCGACATGGACTTGCTGGAGCGCCAGCGCCGCGTCCTCGGCCCCTCGCACCCCCACACGTACATCACCACTTCCGGCCTCTCCAGCGACCTCTCGGCACTCGGCGAATACCGGAACGCAGTCGATCTCGCCAAGGAGGCGCACGACGGATTCAGCCAGATCTTCCACGAGTCCCACTGGCGCACGCTCAGCGCCGCCAACAACCTGGCGCTGGCACTGCGCATGGTCGGCCGCTACGGCGAGGCCCGCGACACCGACCAGGACACCTACAACCGTCGTACGGAGGTCCTCGGCCCCGAGCACCCCTACACCCTGGCCTCGGCCTCCCGCCTCGGCCGCGATCTGCGTGAAGTAGGCCGCTACTCCGACTCCGTGGTGCTCCTCTCGCGCGCGTACGAAGCCTACAAGCGCGTCTTCGGGAAGGATTTTCCCGGCACGCTCAGTTGCGCCAAGTCCCTCGCCGTATCCCTGCGCCGGGCCGGCCGGTTCGAGGACGCGTACCGCTTGACGACGTCGACCTGCGCCCAGTACCGGGCCCAGTACGCGCAACCCACCCCTGACTCTCTCTCCTGTGACCTGAACTTGGCGGCCGACCTCTATGCCGCCGACGACCGGGAGGAGGCGCGCCGGGTGGCCCAGGAGGCGCTGGCCGAGTACATGAAGGTGCCGGGCGAGAATCACCCGCATGCTCAGGCCGCGCTCAACAACCTCGGCATCTACCACTGGGCCTGCGGGGACGCGGACGAGGCCGAGACGGTGTTCCTGCGGGTGACGGCGCGTATGGGGGAGACGCTCGGCGACCGGCACCCGTACACCCTCTTCTGCCATGCCAACTACGCCAACTTCCTCGCCGAACGAGGACGCTCGGAAGAGGCCCGGGTCCTGGAAAGCCAGGCTGCGGACAGCCTCCGCGTCGTCCTCGGCGCTCAGCACCCCGAAGCCCTGGCCGTCATCAGTAACTCTGCGCTGACCTTGCAGTCACTCGGCCGTACGCAGGAGTCGCAGCGCTTGCGAGACGAGACGCTGACGGAACTGCTGCGACAAGGGAGGCAGCTGGGTGAGGAGAAGGGGATCACACAGGTGGTAAGTCATGGGCAGCGGTACTACCGGGACTTGGAACCGTTGACGGTGTGAGCTCCCGCGGACACGGGCGATGCTGCCGTCGGCATCTGCCGGAAGGCCGTCGGCATCTGCCGGAAGGGTGTCAGAGCGGAGGTGTCTGGGGCAGAGCGGTGTCCGCCAACAGCCAGCTCAGCACGTTCGGCAGAGCGCGCAGGGCCCCGAAGTGGGCCGCAGACGGCTCGACGATGGAAGTGGATCGAGGGATGCGGTCGGCGAGCCAGGACGAGTGTGAGGCAGGGGAGAAGGCGTCCTTCGCACCGTGCCACAGCAGTACTGGCACACGGATCTCGGCCGGGTCGAATCCCCAGGTCCCGGTCAGGGCGAGGGCGTCGTCGATCCAACCGTACGGTGAAGTCCGCAGCGCCTCTTGGTAGTTGCGCATCAACATCGAACGGATCCCGTTGTCGGAGACGATGGACCGGTCGTCGTCGGTCAGGTCCTCGCGCAGTTCCTCCAACAATCGCGCGGGGTCGGAACGGATGGCCGCGGATCGTGGAATGAGCCGTGCCACGAAGCGATCGGGGTCGGTGAACGCGGTGCGGAACTCGTCGATATTGGAGGCTGCCATCCCCGCGAACCAGTCGAGCCCCTCGGCGTCACGCGGTGCGAGTGTGACGAGTGCGGCCGCCCGGGTCACCCGATCAGGCAGCACTGCCGCGCAGGCCAGCGCGTGCGGGGCGCCGCCGGAGCGGCCCACGACCGCGAATCGGTCCAGGCCCAGGGCGTCGGCGACCGCGGTCACATCCTCCGCGACGTCCACCACCCGGCGGCCCGGCCTGCGGTCGGATCCCCCGTATCCCGGGCGGTCGTAGCTGATCAGCAGGGTCCCTCGCTGGTAAAGGAACATGGACCGAGGCCGAGGCCCGACACGGCTGCCGGGCATGCCATGGAGCAGAAAGACCGGCCGCCCGCAGGGATCCCCCGAGCACTCGACCCGCAACAGCCGCCCGTCCGCCGTCCGGACACGGTCCAGCGTTGGTACCAGGTCCCGCACAACATTTCCCTTCTCCTGCCTGATGGACCCGGACCACGTCGCCCGAACATGCCCCAGGCACCCAACAGCGGCTCAGGTCCACCTGCCAACCTAACTCAACAACATTTGACTTGACGGGGCGTCAAGCGCCCTGTCACTCGGAAGCGTGTAGCACCTGAGGGAAGCACGCCGACCCTCGGTGTCTCAACCGCTCAGTGTCCCGGCAGAAGCCGGTCGCCGGGCTGACCGCGACGCCGTGCGCGCGAACTACACCCGGGGGCGTGCCGGCCTCAGAGGAGCGCGGGTGGAAGGGGGAGACGGATCGTGAACGCCGTCGAGCCGGGGCGGCTGGTCACCTCGATGGTGCCGCCGTGTGCCCGAACCAGTGAGCGGGCGACCGCGAGGCCCAGCCCGCTGCCGCCGCGGTCACGGCTGCGGGCCTTGTCCACGCGGTAGAACCGGTCGAAGACCCGTTCCTGGTCGGCGGCCGGGATCCCGGGCCCGGAGTCGCAGACCCGCACGACCGCCGTACCGGACGAGCCGACGCGCCCCGGCTGCCCCGCCCCCGTGGCCGACACCTCCAGACACACCTTCGTCCCCGCCGGGGTGTGCACGGCGGCGTTGGTGAGCAGGTTGTCGAGGACCTGCCGGATGCGCAGGGGATCCAGGCGCAGGCGTACCGGGCCGGGGCCGGCCGTCACGGACAGCACGTGCTCCCCTCGCCCGGCGCGGAAGGCGTCCGCGGCCTCCCGCGCCAGTTCCGTCAGGTCCGCGTCCTCCAGCCGCAGCGGTGTTTCCACCTCGGCGGCGTCCAGGCGGGCGAGGAGGAGCAGGTCGTCGAGGAGTACGCCCATCCTGGCGGCCTCGGCGCGCAGCCGGGCCAGGTGCTTCTCGCGTTCCTCGGGCTCGTTGGCGGCGGCGTACTGGAAGAGGTCCGCGTAGCCGCGTACCGACATCAGAGGCGTACGCAGCTCGTGCGAGGCGTCCGCGACGAACCGGCGCAGTCGCTGTTCGGCCTCGGTGCGGACGGCGAGCGCGTCGTCGATGTGCTCCAGCATGGTGTTGAACGCGGTGCGCAGTTCCTCGACCTCGGGTCCGCCGCGCCCGCCCCCGGCCCGCACCTCCAGCCGCGCCGAGCCGGTGAGGTTGTGCGAGGTGATGCCGCGGGCGGTGTGGGCCATGTCGCTGAAGGGCTTCAGCCCGCGCCGCAGTACGGTCCGGCCGAGCACGACGAGCCCGAGCAGGGCGAGCGCGAAGGTGACGACCTGGACCGTGATCAGCTGCCGCACGGTGGCCCGCATGTCCCGCATGGGCGCCGCGGTGACGAGGACGACCCCGGGGTCGACCTCGCAGGCGCGCAGCTTGTACGTGCCCTCCCCCGCGATGTGCGCGGTGCGCAGCAGGTGCGCGTCGCCTCCGTCCGGCAACGCCTGGGCGACGGCGGTGAGTTCGGCGGTGTCGGCGGGGACGTCGGCAGGCTTGCGCAGGACCGCCGTATGGCCCTTGACGTCGTACACGGCGGTGAACCAGCCGTAGTACGGTCGCCGCTGGACGGTGCCGTGCGCCTGGGCGTCCTTGGACTGGGTGACCTGGACGACCTTCATCTGTTCGCCGAGCTGACGTTCCAGGTAGTCCTTCATGTACGTCGTCAGGGCCGTGCCGACGACGGCGAACACGATGAGGGACAGCACGCCGATGCCGAGGGCCAGCCGGGTGCCCAGGCGTGTCCGGCGGTAGGCGCCCCGCAGGCGGCCGAGCGCGCCGCCGGTCCCGGGGCTGCTCACTCGGCGACCTGCCGCACCACGTACCCGACGCCGCGCACGGTGTGGATGAGCGACTCGCCGCTGTCGGCCTCACCGTTGCCGTCGAGCTTGCGGCGCAGCCGGCTGACGACGAGTTCCACGACGTTGGAGCGGCCGCCGAAGCCGTACTCCCACACGTGGTCGAGGATCTGGGCCTTGGTCAGGACGGTCGGCGACTTGCGCATGAGGTAGCGCAGGACCTCGTACTCGGTCGGGGTGAGGGTGAGCAGCCGGTCGGCGCGCCGCACCTCATGGGTGTCCTCGTCCATCGTCAGGTCGGCGACCTGGAGCACGGAGCGCTGGAAGCCGGGGCCCGCGGCGCGCCGCAGGACGGTCCGCAGCCGCGCCATGAGCTCTTCCACGGCGAACGGTTTGACGAGGTAGTCGTCGCCGCCGCGGGTGAGGCCCGCGACCCGGTCCGCGACGCCGTCGCGGGCGGTGAGGAAGACGACGGGCACCATCGTCCCGGACCGGCGCAGCCGGTCGAGGACGGCGAACCCGTCGAGGCCGGGCAGCATCAGGTCGAGGACCACGATGTCGGGGTGGAACTCGGCGGCCCGGCGCAGCGCGTCCTCGCCGGAGTACGCGGTCATCGCCTCCCAGCCCTCGTAGCGGGCGACCGTCGCGACGAGGTCGGCGATGGGAGGGTCGTCGTCCACGACCAGGAGGCGCACTTTTTCCACCTGCTCATAGTGCGTGACGTGGCCATCGACGCCATAGCCGCCGACGTCTCCGATCCACATCGATAAAAACTTGAAAGTTGAGCAACAGGAAAACGACAGTTCCCACCGGGCAGGCTCGGTGTCCCCACACCCGAACGAGGAGCTGCCCTCCGTGACCACTGCCGAACGTGTCCAGCCGCCCCCGACGGCGATACGCCCGAAGGTGGTGGCCCGCACCGGGCTGTACGCCCTGCTGGCCGTGAACGCGGCCGTCGTGACCGTGTTCTTCCTCCGGGCCGGGCCAGGCTCGGACACCCTGATCATGCTCGGCCGGCTGGCGGGCCTGTACGGGGCGCTCCTGATGGCCTTCCAGCTGCTGCTGGTCGCCCGCCTGCCGTGGCTCGACCACCGGATCGGCATGGACCGGCTGACCTCCTGGCACCGCTGGGTCGGCTTCGGCCTGCTGTGGACGCTGCTGTCGCACGCGCTGTTCATCACCCTCGGCTATGCCGGGGTGGCGTCGGCGTCCTTCTGGGACGAGCTGGTGGAGCTGGCCACGACGACCGAGGGCGTGCTGCGGGCGATCGTCGCACTGGCCCTGATCCTCGCGATCGGCGGGGTGTCGGCGCGCTTCGCGCGGCGCCGACTGGCCTACGAGACCTGGCACTTCATCCACCTCTACACGTATGTGGCGGTGGTGCTGGCCTTCACGCACCAGGTCGCGGTGGGCACCACGTTCACCACCTCGTCCGCGGCCACCGCCTACTGGTGGGGCCTGTGGGGCGTGGCGCTCGGTTCGGTGTTCCTGGGCCGGGTGGTCCTTCCGGTGTGGCGGAACCTGCGCCACCAGCTGCGGGTCTCGGCCGTCGTCCCCGAGTCCGACAACGTCGTCTCGGTCTACGTCACCGGGAGCGACCTCGACCTGCTGCCCGCGCGGGCGGGGCAGTTCTTCCTGTGGCGCTTTTTGACCAAGGACCGCTGGTGGCAGGCGAACCCGTTCTCCCTGTCGGCCGCCCCGGACGGCGACCGGCTGCGGCTGACCGTGAAGACGGCCGGTGACGGCACCGCGGCCCTGCGGCACCTGAAGGTGGGCACGCGGGTCTTCGCCGAGGGCCCCTACGGCGCCTTCACCAGCCCGGACCTGACCGAGGTCCTCGGACTGTGCGAGGCGTACCGGGTCGCGACCGGCGGCGCGTTCGACGTGCGGTTGCCCGGGCGCGGCCTGGATCCCTGCGCGATGGTGAAGGGCTGGTCGGTGCAGCGGGCCGCGGACCTGCTCACCGGCCGGGGGACTTCCCGGTTCTGGCTGAACGCCGGTGGTGACGTGGTGGCCGCGGGCGGTCCCTGGCGGGTGGGCGTACGCCATCCCGAGCGGGCCGACCGGCTGTGCGCGGTGCTGGAGATCACCGACGGCGCGGTGGCGACCTCCGCGCGCTACGAACGCGGGGACCACATCCTCGACGGGCGCACCGGCCGCCCGGCCACCGGCCTGCTCAGCATGACCGTCGTGGCCCCGTCACTGACCGAGGCGGACGCGACGGCGACGGCGGCGTTCGCGATGGGCGCGGAGGGCGTCGAGTGGGCCGCCGCGAGGGCCGACTGCGAGGTGTTCGCGGTCGACGCCGAACGCAGGGTCTTCCGTACGGCGGGGCTTCCCGTGGCCGGATAGCTTCCGATCGGAGCTCGGCCTCCGGTGTCTCGTTCGAGTCGTACCGCGGCGCCGGCCGCTACCTCCGGCACTACGACTACCCGCTCACCTTTGGATCCAGCCACGGCCCGGCCGCTCCCGCGGCCGGGCCGTGCTGCTGAAATGAGCCAACTTACCGGCGAGTACGAATCGTGGCCATTCACCCTCAAGCGCCGAAATCCCACCCTTCCACCCCACGTGAATTTTGATTATGAAGAGGGGAACTAATAAAAGTTTCAATTTACAGCGGGGGAAACAGTTCGTTTCCACAAGATCGAAGCGGACCCCGTGTTCGACACTGCGTCAGCAGGCATTGCCGCAGGCCGAATCGGGGACGCGGAGCGACCCGACCAGCGGCCGCCGACTCCGTCAACTCCCCCGGACAAGGCCTGTGTTGCCGGTTCGCACCTGGCTCAACGGTGGCTGTGTCGACCGTGTTACGTCCGGTAATGGCAGCCTCCTTGAGAGTTTGACTTTCACGTGGATGCGCAATAAGCATGAGCGTGCTTCACATCGGCTGTCGGCTTGCTGTGAAGCGCTAGCGCTCTCCGCTCTCCCCCACCAATCCTCACCCTCGTGCGACTTGGAGCGTTCGCGTGCCTGTGCCGAATTTCGCTACTTCCGGCCTGTTTGCCGTAGAGGACATCGTCATCGCCCTGAACCCGTTCGCCGTCCCCTCGGCACGGGTCACCGCGGCCGCCGTACGGGCGGGCGGTCTCGGGGTACTCGACCTCACCGCGGGTGGGCGCCGGGCGGCGGCGGAACTCGCGCTGGCCGACGAATGGTCGGCCGCCGGTTTCGGCGTACGGCTCCGCGACAACGATGCCTTTCCCGCGCGGGACCTCCCCGCCTGTGTCCACACCGTCCTGCTCACCGCCGACGCCTCCTGCACGCCCGCCGACTTCCCGAGCCACCGCGTGCTCGTCGAGGTGACCGGCCGCGCGCAGGCGTTACGAGCCGGCGCGGCCGGGGCGCACGGGCTGATCGCCCGGGGCCACGAGGCGGGCGGCCCTGTGGGTGAACTGAGCACCTTCGTACTGCTCCAACAACTCCTCACCGAAGACGGGTTGGACCTTCCGGTCTGGGCCTGCGGCGGCGCGGGCCCGCACACCGCGGCGGCCGTCGTCGCGGGCGGCGGCGCCGGTGTCGTCCTGGACACCCAGCTCGCCCTGCTCGCCGAGGCCGAGGCCGAACTGCCCGCCGGGACCTCCGCACTGCTCGCCGGGCTCGACGGCTCCGAGACCACCGTGGAGGACGGTCGCCGAGTCGTACGGCGCCGGGGGGCCCACGAGGGCACGCCCGCCCCCGAGATCGGTCAGGACGGCTTTCTCGCCGCCCGTTTCCAGGAGCGCTGGGGCACCGTGCACGCGGCGGTACGGGGCGTACGGGACGCCGTCCTCGACGCGTTGAAGAGCGCGGGTCCCGGTCTCGACTCGGCGAAGAGCGCGGGTCCCGGTCTCGACTCGGCGAAGAGCGCGGGTTCCTCGCTCGGCCCCGACGGCACGGGCGGCCGGCCCTTCGGAAGCGAACTGCCCGTCGCCCAGGGGCCGATGACCCGGGTGAGCGACCAGGCCGCGTTCGCCGCCGAGGTCGGCAACCACGGCGGGCTGCCCTTCATCGCGCTCGCGCTGTCCGGCGCCGACCGGACCCGCGCCGTACTGGAACAGACCAGGGCCGCGCTCGGCGACGCACCCTGGGGCGTCGGCGTCCTCGGCTTCGCCGCCGAGGAGATCAAGGCCGCCCAGCTGGAGGTCGTACGGGAGATCCGCCCGTCCCACGCGATCATCGCGGGCGGGCGTCCCGCGCAGGCCGCCGCACTGGAGGAGGTGGGCATCTCCACCTTCCTGCACGTGCCGTCGCCGGGGCTGCTGAAGCAGTTCCTGGAAGCGGGCGCGCGCAAGTTCGTCTTCGAGGGCGCCGAGTGCGGCGGTCACGTCGGACCGCGGGGCAGCTTCCCGCTGTGGGAGGCGCAGCTCGGCGTGCTCGACGACTTCCTGGCGAGCGCGAAGAACGCCGCCGCCGCCGAACTGCAACTGTTCTTCGCGGGCGGGGTGCACGACGAACGCTCCGCCGCCATGGTCACCGCGCTCGCCGCGCCGCTGAGCGCGCGGGGCGCCGCCGTGGGCGTGCTGATGGGCACGGCCTACCTGTTCACCGAGGAGGCCGTGAACGCGGGCGCGGTGCTGCCCCTGTTCCAGAGGCAGGTGATCGACGCCGAGCGCACCGACCTCCTGGAGACCGCTCCCGGACACGCCACCCGCTGTGTCCACAGCCCGTTCACCGACGAGTTCGCCGCGGTCAAGGAAGACCTGGCCGCCCGCGGGACACCCGGCCGCGAGGCCTGGGAGCAGCTGGAGCAGCTCAACGTGGGGCGGCTGCGGCTGGCCAGCAAGGGCATCGAGCGGGTCGACGGCGGGCTGAGCGCGGTCAGCGAGGACAGACAGCTCGCCGAGGGCATGTTCATGGCCGGCGAGGTCGCCGTGCTGCGCTCCGCCGTCACCACCGTCGCCGAGCTGCACGCCTCGGTCACCAGTGGCGCGGCCCGCTTCCTGGCGGCGCGGCGGGAGGCCCTCGGCATCGGGGAACCCGCCGCGGAACCCTCTCCCGAACCGCTGGACATCGCGATCGTCGGCATGGCCTGCATGTTTCCCGGCGCCCCCGACCTCGCCACCTTCTGGGCGAACGTGCTGGCGGGCGAGGACGCCGTCACCGAGGTGCCCGCGACCCGCTGGGACGCCGAGCTCTACCACGACCCGCGGGGCGCCGGGGAGAAGACCCCGTCCCGCTGGGGAGGCTTCCTCCCGGAGATCCCCTTCGAGCCGCTGCGGTACGGCATTCCGCCCGCCTCGCTGCCCGCCATCGAGCCGGTACAGCTGCTCGCCCTGGAGGCGGCGCGCCGCGCCCTGGAGGACTCCGGCTACGGCAGCCGGGCCTTCGACCGGGCCCGCGCGTCGGTCGTGTTCGGCGCGGAGGCGGGCAGCGACCTGTCCAACGCGATGACCCTGCGCTCCGTCCTGCCCGCCTACCTGGGGAGCCTGCCGCCCGCGCTGGACGAGCGGCTGCCCAAGCTCACCGAGGACTCCTTCCCCGGCATCCTCGCCAACGTCATCGCGGGCCGGATCGCCAACCGCCTCGACCTCGGCGGCGCCAACTACACCGTGGACGCCGCCTGCGCCTCCTCCCTCACCGCCGTCGACGTGGCGTGCAAGGAACTGGCGAGCGGGACGAGCGACCTGGTGCTGTGCGGCGGCGCCGACCTGCACAACGGGATCAACGACTATCTGCTCTTCGCCTCCGCGCACGCCCTCTCGCCCTCCGGCCGCTCCGCGCCCTTCGACAGCGCGGCCGACGGCATCGCGCTCGGCGAGGGCGTCGGCTGTGTCGTCCTCAAGCGGCTCGCGGACGCCGAGCGGGACGGCGACCGGGTGTACGCGGTGATCAAGGGCGTCGGCAGCGCCAGCGACGGCCGGGCGCTCGGCCTGACCGCGCCCCGGCCCGAGGGCCAGTACAACGCGCTGACCCGGGCCTACCGCAACGCGGGTATCTCGCCCGCCGAGGTCGGGCTCGTCGAGGCGCACGGCACCGGCACCGTCGTCGGCGACCGCACCGAACTCGGCTCCCTCACGCGGGTGTTCGAGGAGGCCGGGGCTTCGCCCGGCGCGTGCGCGCTCGGCTCGGTCAAGTCGCAGATCGGGCACACCAAGTGCGCGGCCGGACTCGCCGGACTGATCAAGACCTCGCTCGCCCTGCACACCGGCGTGAAGCCGCCGACCCTGCACCTCACCGAGCCGAACCCGGCCTGGGACGCGCGGAGCAGTCCGTTCGCCTTCCACACCGAGGCCCGCCCCTGGTCCGCCGCCCCGGCCGAACGGGTGGCCGGGGTCAGCGCCTTCGGCTTCGGCGGCACCAACTTCCACGTAGTCCTGCGGGCCTACGAGGACGGCCCGCCGCCGGTCACCTCGGCCCAGCACTGGCCCGCCGAGCTCTTCACGTTCCGGGGCGCGGACCGGGCGGCGGCGGTACGGGCCGCCTCCGAACTGCTCGCCCTCGTGGAGGCGGATCCCGGACCGTACGAGCCGTGGCGGCTGCGGGACTTCGCGCTCGCCGCGTCCCGGCGCGCCGAAGCCGCCACCACCCGGGGCACCCGGAGCACTGGAGCCACGGCAAGCACCGCAAGCACCCATAGCGCCCACAGCGCCCGGACCTGGATCGCCCTCGTCGCCGGGTCGACCGAGGAGCTGACGGCGCTGCTGCGCCGCGCGGTCGCCGGTGAACACGCCCCGAAGGAAGGCCTGTTCACGGCCGACGACGAGACGGGTGACGTGGCACTGCTCTTCCCCGGCCAGGGCAGTCAGCGGCCCGGGATGTTCGCCGAACTCTTCGTCGCCTTCCCCGAACTCCAGCGCCACCTGCGGCTCGACGAGACGACGGCGCGCGTCCTCTTCCCGCCGACCGCCTTCGACGAGACGGGCCGCAAGGAGCAGCAGGAGCGCATCACCGACACCATCGTCGCGCAGCCCGCGCTCGGCCTGACCGGGCTCGCCGCGTTCCAGCTCCTGGCCAGGGCGGGGGTGCGCCCGGCGATGGCCGCGGGCCACAGCTACGGAGAACTGGCCGCGCTGGCCGCGGCGGGCGCCCTCACCCCCGGCGCCCTGCTGCGCGCCAGCCGCGAACGCGCCGCCGCCATCCTGCGCGCCACCGGCGAGGGCGACCCCGGCACCATGGCCGCCGTCGCCGCCGGCGAGCCGGAGGTCACGGCGGCCCTCACCGCCGCAGGCCTGGCCGACTCGGTGGTGACGGCGAACCGCAACTCGCCCCTTCAGACGGTCATTTCGGGACCCACCGAGGACGTCCTCACCGCCGTCGAGCGACTGCGTGCCCAGGGGCTCGGCGCCAAGCGCATCCCGGTCGCCTGCGCGTTCCACAGCCCACTGGTCGCGGCGGCGGGCGAGGCCTTCGCCGAGGTGCTCGCCGAAGTCCCGTTCGCTCCGACCGACTTTCCGGTCTGGTCGAACCGTACGGCCACCCGCTATCCGCGGGGCCCCGAGGAGATCCGGGCCGAACTCGCCGCGCAGATCGGCTCCCCGGTCCGGTTCGCCGACCAGATCGAGGCGATGTACGAGGCCGGGGCCCGGGTCTTCGTCGAGGCCGGACCCGGCTCGGTGCTGACCCGGCTGGTGGGCGCGGTCCTCGGCGACCGGCCGCACCGCGCGGTCGCCCTGGAGGACGGCCGGCGCACCGGTCTCGCCGGGCTCCTCGCCGCGCTCGCCCAACTGGCCGTCGCGGGTGCGGACATCAGGACCTCGTGGCTCTTCCAGGGCCGGGACGCGGTCCCCGCCGACGCCCGCGCCCCGCGTCCCAGGCGCGCCGCGTGGACGGTCGACGGCCATCTGATCCGTACAGCGGACGGCGTGATCCCCGCCGCCGCACTCCACCCCGCCGAACGCGTCCCGGAGGCCCTCGTGACCCACAGCAGCCCGGTCGGACCAGTGGCGGCGGCCACCGGATCCGAGGCCCTGATCAGCGAGTTCCTGCGCACGAGCCGGGAGATGATCGCGGCGCAGCGGGATGTGATGCTGGGGTACCTGGGAGCGGATCCGGGGATACGTCCCGCATCCCCCGCCCCGATCACGTACACCGACGCCCCGGTCACGGTGACCGCGCTGCCCGCCGCTCCCGCCCCGGTTGCCGCCGCCGCTCCCGTCGCAGCTCCGACCCCGGCCGGGGACCCCGTGTCCGTCGGCCGCTCGGTGCTGTCCGTCGTGCTCGATGTCATCGGCGAGCGGACGGGCTACCCCGTCGACATGATCGAACCCGACCTCGACCTCGAAGCCGACCTCAGCGTCGACTCCATCAAGAGAGCCGAGATAGCCGGCGAACTGGCCACCCGCCTAGGCCTCACCACGACCGGCGACACCGACATGGAAGAGCTGACCAAGGCCCGTACCGCCGCGAGCATCGCCGCGCTGGTCGAGCGGGCGACCGGCCCGGGAGCCACCCCGGCGCCCGCTTCCGTCCCCGCCGAAGGGACCGCCCCGACCGCCGAGTCCGTCCTCGCCCTCGTCCTCGACGTGATCGGCGAACGCACCGGCTACCCCGTCGACATGATCGAACCCGACCTCGACCTCGAAGCCGACCTCAGCGTCGACTCCATCAAGAGAGCCGAGATAGCCGGCGAACTGGCCACCCGCCTCGGCCTCACCACGACCGGCGACACCGACATGGAAGAGCTGACCAAGGCCCGTACCGCCGCGAGCATCGCCGCGCTGGTGGCGGGCGCCCGGGACGGGGCGGCCGACCCCGCGAGCCCGGACGCCGAGCCGGCCGTCCCCGAACCCGTCGTCGTGGCGCCGAAGCGTCTCGTGATGCGGGAGTTCGACCTCGCCCCCGCCGATCCGGCGCCCTCCAGTGACCTGCTGATCGGCCGCAGTTTCCTGCTGCTCGGTTCCGGACCGGTCGCCGAGGCGCTGACCGCCCGCCTGACCGTGCACGGCGCCCACGCGGTGACGGCCGAGGAACCTCCGGCCGAGGGAGCGTTCGACGGGATCGTGCACCTCGTCGCGCCGGACGCCCCGCCCGTCCTGCCGGACGTCTTCCCGGCCTACCAGCGGGTGCTGGCGGGCAACCCGCGCTGGGTGCTGGCCGCGGGCGCCTCCCCCGGGCTGCGCGGCTTCTTCCGGTCCCTCGCGCGGGAGTACCCCGACACGGTCGCCCGGGTCGTCGAGCACACGCCCGGCACCTCGCCCGAGAACACCGCCGCGGAGCTGATCGCCGAGCTCACCGCGCCCGACCACGAGCCGGTCGTCCTGCGCTCCCCCGGCACACGGCGCGGACTGCGCATGGCCGAGGAGGGGCTCGGTCTGCTCGGCAGCACGGGCGCGGGGCCGGCCGGGGACGGTGCCGCCGAGGCCGCCGCGCTCGGCCTGGACGCCGATTCGGTCGTCCTGCTGGTGGGCGGCGCCCGGGGGATCACCGCACGGTTCGCCGCGACCCTGGCCGCAGCGAGCCGCTGCCGGATCGAACTGTTCGGCCGCACCGCCCTGCCCGAGGGCGCGGAGGACCCCGCGCTCGCCGCCGCGGGCACCGCCGGTGAACTGAGGAGCGCGCTCATCGCGGGCGGGCTGCGCGTCCCCGCCGAGATCGAGCGGGCGATCGGCCGGATCCGGGCCGAACGCGAGGTGCGCGCCACCCTGCGCAGACTCGCCGCGCTCGGCTCCGAGGTGCGCTACCGCGCCGTGGACGCGCTGGACGGCGACGCCGTGCGCCGGGCGGTGAAGGAGATCCACGCCGAGCACGGCAGACTCGACGGCGTCGTGTACGCGGCGGGCGTGATCGAGGACAGGCTGATCGCCGAGAAGAGCCCGCGGTCGTACGACCGGGTGTTCCGTACGAAGGTCGACGGGGCACGCGAACTGCTGGCCGCGCTGGGCGAGTTGCCGGACGGGGAGGGCCCCCGGTTCACCGTGCTGTTCGGCAGCATCGCCGCGACCCTCGGCAACCGCGGCCAGTCCGACTACGCAGCCGCCAACGACGCCCTGGAGACCCTCGGCGCGCGCTGGGCGGACTCCGGTACCGGCCGCCGCGGACTGACCGTCCACTGGGGTCCATGGGCGCCGACCGGCGACGGCAACCACGGCATGGTCACCCCCGAGCTGATGCGGCACTACGCGGGCCGCGGCATCCAGCTCATCGACCCCGACGAGGGCACCATGAGCCTGCTGCGCGAGCTGGCCTGGGGGCCCGAGGGCGACACCGCCGTCGTCTACACGGCGTCGGGCTGGTGACCGACGTGACCGGCGCCGGCGCCGAACCCATCGCCATCGTCGGCATGTCGGTGCTCTTCCCGGGCGCCCCCGACCTGGCCACGTACTGGCACAACCTGGTCTCCGGCGTCGACGCCATCACCGAGGTGCCGCCGGGCCGCTGGGACGCCGAGGAGTACTACGCGCCCGGCGCCGAGCCCCGCGCCGACCGGGTCTACTGCCGGCGCGGGGGCTTCGTGGACGAGCTGGCCGAGGTGGACGTCACCGAGTTCGGGATCATGCCGGCCGCGGTCCCGGCCACCGAGCCCGACCAGCTGATCGCGCTGCGGGTGGCCGCTCAGGCCCTCGCCGACGCGGGCGGCCAGGGCCGGCTGCCCGCCGACCGGCACCGGGTCGGTGTGGTGCTCGGCAGGGGCGGCTATCTCACGCCCGGCCTGGTCCGGCTCGACCAGCGGGTGCGGACCGCGAGCCAGCTCGTGCGCACCCTGGGCGAACTGCTGCCGGACCTCGGGGCCGATCAACTGGAGGCGGTGCGCGAGGCGTTCACCGACCGGCTCGGGCCCGAGGCACCGGAGTCCTCGATCGGCCTCGTGCCCAACCTCGCCGCGTCCCGGCTGGCGGGCCGGCTCGACCTGCGCGGGCCCGCCTACACCGTGGACGCCGCCTGCGCCTCCTCGCTCATCGCCGTCGACCACGCCGTGCGCGAACTCGGCAGCGGGCGCTGTGACGTGATGCTGGCGGGCGGGGTGCACCACTGCCACGACATCACCTTCTGGAGCGTGTTCAGCCAACTCGGCGCGCTCTCCCCGAGCGAGCGTATCCGGCCGTTCGACCGGGGCGCGGACGGCGTGCTGATCGGTGAGGGCACCGGCGTCGTCGTCCTCAAGCGGCTCGCCGACGCCGAGCGGGACGGCGACCGGATCTACGCCGCGATCACCGGCACCGGCGTCGCCTCCGACGGACGTACGACCAGTCTGATGGCGCCCGACTCCGGCGGCCAGGTCCGCGCGGTCCGCCAGGCCTGGGAGGCCGCCGGGCTCGACCCGTCCGCCCCCGGCTCGATCGGCCTCCTGGAGGCACACGGCACCGCCACCCCGGCGGGCGACGGCACCGAACTCACCACGCTCGCCGCGGTGTTCGGGCCACCGTCGGCAGACATCTCCGGGGACGCGCCGGACGCCGTGATCGGCTCGGTGAAGTCGATGATCGGCCACACCATGCCCGCGGCGGGCGTCGCCGGGCTGATCAAGGCCGCGCTCGCCGTCCACCACAAGGTGCTCCCGCCGACCCTGCACTGCGACGACCCGCATCCGGCGCTCGCCCGTACCCGGTTCACCCCCATCGGCGCCGCCCGGCCCTGGCGGACCGACGACCGGCAGCCGGTGCGCCGGGCCGCCGTCAACGCCTTCGGGTTCGGCGGCATCAACGCGCACGTCGTGCTCGAAGAGGTCGCGGTCGCGCGGCGGCCGGCGGAGGTGTACGAGCCGGAGCCGGTGCTGCGGCTGACCGCGCCGACACCCGAGGCGATGGCCGCGCTCCTCGACCGCTCCGACTCCGCGATCATCGCCGCCGGTCTCGACGAACGCGCCCCCGCCACCGATCCGGTGCGGCTCGCCGTCGTCGGGCCGACGGCCAAGCGGCTGGCGCTGGCCCGCAAGGCGGTCGCCAAGGGGAAGGGGTGGCGCGGCCGGGGCGACGTGTGGTTCGTGCCGCGCCCCCTGCTGGGCCCGGGCGGAGGCAGGCTCGCGTTCGTCTTCCCCGGCCTGGAGGCCGAGTTCGCGCCCAACTCCGAGGACATCGCCCGGCACTTCGGGCTGCCCTGGTCGCGCGCCGTCACCGACGCCACCGTGGGTGACGTGGGCCGGCAGGGCACCGGCGTCTTCGAGCTCGGCCGGCTCCTCGACACCGCGCTGCGCCGCCTCGGCGTCGTCCCGGACGCGCTCGCCGGGCACAGCCTCGGCGAGTGGACCGCGATGGCCGCCGCCGGAATCCACCCTCCCGAGGAGGTGGACGCCTTTCTCGCCGACTTCGACCCCGACGCGCTGAGCGTCCCCGGGCTGGCCTTCGCCGCGATCGGCGCCCCCGCCGAGGTGGTACTGACCGAGCTGGACGGCCGCGGGGACGTGGTCCTCTCCCACGACAACGCGCCCAACCAGTCGATGATCTGCGGCCCCGAGCCCGCCGTCGCCGCACTGGTCGAGGTGTTCAGGTCCCGGGCGGTCATCTCGCAGATCCTGCCGTTCCGCTCCGGCTTCCACACCCCGATGCTGGAGCCCTACCTCGACCCCATCAGGAAGGCCGCCGAGGCCTACACCCTGCGCCCGGCCGCGCTGCCCCTGTGGTCCGCGACGACCGTCGCCCCCTACCCGGACGAACCGGCCGCGATCCGTGAACTGTTCATCCGCCATCTGCTGGAGCCGGTCCGCTTCCGGCCCCTGGTGGAGACGATGTACGCGGCGGGCTTCCGCGCGTTCGTCCAGCTCGGCGCGGGTCAGCTCGGCTCGCTCATCGCCGACACCCTGCACGGCCGCGACCACCTCGTGGTCCCCGCGCACTCCCCGCACCGCCCGGGCCTGCCCCAACTCCACCGCGTGGCAGGCGCGTTGTGGGCGGACGGGGCCGCGCCGGACCTCGTCCCGCTGCTGGGCGGTGCCTCGGCCTCGACCGTCACACCGGCCCGTACGGTACGCCGTCCGAGCCGTCCCGTACGGCTGGACCTCGGCGGCGCGAACGTCTCGCTGGAGGCGCAGACCCGCGACCGGCTGAGCGCCGCACTGGCCCGGCCGCGGCACACCGCGCCCCATGACGCGGGCGCCCTGGAGGAACAGGGCCCGCTGGGCGCGGAGTTGTCGGCACTGCTGCGGGACGCGACGGCGCTCGCCTCGGACGTGGTGACGGCGGGTCGACGCGGACGCGGCGCCCCGCCCGGCCTCCGTACGGGCGGCACACCCCCGAAAAGCGGCGCCGACGTTCGTATGGCCGAGCCCGTCACCCCCGAACCCCAGCCCCTCGAAGCCACCCTTCACGTCTCCGTCGACACCATGCCGTACCTCCTGGACCACTGCTTCTTCCGGCAGCCCGCCCAGGCCGACCCCGCCGACCGCTGGCCCGTGGTCCCGGGCACCACCGTGATCGCCCACCTCATGGAGTTCGCCGAGCGGGCCGCGCCCGGCCGCCGCGCGGTGGCCGTCCACGACGTACGGCTGCACCAGTGGATCACCGCCACTCCGGCCGTCGACATCCCCGTACGGATCGTCCCCGAGGGCCCGGACCGGGTCACCGCCTCGCTCGGCCCGTATGCCCGGGCCGTGGTCGAACTCGCCCGGGAACGGCCCCGGTTCACGCCTCCGGAGCCCTGGACCTTTCCCGCCGCGCGGGAGGAGAGACCCGAGCTGACCGCGGCGGAGCTGTACACGCGCCGCTGGATGTTCCACGGCCCGCGCTTCCAGGGCCTGGCCGAACTGACCGCGGTCGGCGACCGGCACGTACGCGGGGTGCTCGTCACCCCGCCCGCGCCGGGCGCCCTGCTGGACAACGTGGGGCAGCTCCTCGGCTACTGGATCATGGCCCGGCAGCCGGTGCGGACGACGGTGTTCCCGGTCGGGATGAAGGAGATCCGCTTCCACGGCCCGCACCCCGCCCCCGGCGAGCGCCTGGAGTGCCTGATCCGGATCACCTCCGTCACCGACGCCACCCTCGAGGCGGACATGCAGCTGGTCCATCGGGGGCGGGTGTGGGCGGAGTTCAGCGGCTGGCAGGACCGCCGGTTCGACAGCAATCCGCGCATCCGCGAGGTGGACCGGGAGCCCGAGCGGTACACGCTGTCCCGGATGCAGCCCGGCGGCTGGGCGCTGGTCCACGAGGAGTGGCCCGATCTCGCCACCCGCGAGCTGATCATGCGCAACATCCTGGCGGGCGAGGAACGCGACCGGTACGCGGCGCACGCCCCGCGCGGCCGGCGGCAGTGGCTGCTCGGCCGGATCGCCGCCAAGGACGCCGTCCGGAACGTGTTGTGGGACGCCGGGGCGGGCCCCGTCTACCCGGCCGAGGTCAGGGTCGGCAACGACCCGGCCGGGCGCCCCTTCGTGACCGGCGGCTACGGCAGGACCCTGCCCGAACTGCATGTCTCCATCGCGCACCGCGGCGAGACGGCCGTGGCGATGGCCAGGAGGGAGGGTCCCTGCGGCATCGACATCGAGGAAGTCACCGACCGCCCCGAGGGCACCCTCGCCGTGGCCCTCACCACCGCCGAGCGCGAGCTGCTCACGTCGCTCGTCCACCGGGCGGGGGGAGCCCCCGAACGGCTCTGGTTCACCCGCTTCTGGGCCGCCAAGGAAGCCGTCGCGAAGGCGCGCGGCACCGGACTGGGCGGCGAGCCGAAGCGGTTCGAGATCACCTCGGTCGACGGCGACCGGCTGACCGTCCGCACCGCGGGCGAGGAGTACCGCGTGCGGCACTGCGCGCTGACCACCCCCCGGCCGTCCACGGGGCTCGGCAAGGAGTACGTCGTGGCCTGGACGGCAGTCAACGATCAGGAGAACGAAGATGACCACTGAACTCGACCGTCCTGTGGGCCAGTCGGACAGCGGACGGCCCTCGGCGCCCGACGCGGCGACCGCGCTCGCCGACATCTCGGCCATCCTGCGCACCGTGCTGGAGGAGTACGGGCTCGACGACTCGGAGATCACCCTTGACACGTCCTTCCACGACGACCTGGAGCTGGAGAGCATCGACCTCGTCACCCTCTCCGCCCAGCTGCGCGAGTTCTACGGCGAGCGGGTCAACTTCGCCGCGTTCATAGCCGACCGCGGCCTTGAGGAGATCATCGCGCTCACCGTCGGCGACCTCGTCGGCTACGTCGTGGACTCACTGGCCGTCGCGGAGGTGGGCTGACATGGCGACGATGCGGGTGAACGGCATCGACGTACACGTCCAGCGGCTGGGCCACGAGAGCGGCTCCCCGCGCCCCGTCGTGGTCCTCATCCACGGCCTGCTCATCGACAGCCTCGCCAGCTACTACTTCAGCCTCGCGCCGCGGCTCGCCGAGGAGGGCCTGGACGTCGTCATGTACGACCTGCGCGGGCATGGCAAGACCTCCCGGCCGCCGACCGGCTACCGGATGGAGGACTTCGTCGACGACCTCGACGGACTGCTGGACGCGCTGGCGATCGACCGCCCGGTGCACCTCGTCGGCAACTCCTTCGGCGGCGCCGTCGCGTACGCCATGGCCGCCGCCCGCCCCGAGCGGGTCGCGAGCGTGATCGCCATCGAGGCCGAGCCGCCGGCCCGGGCGTGGGCGCGGAACATGTACGAGGGCCTGGTCGGCGAACAGGGCGGACTGGTGGTCCAGCAGGTCACCCAGTGGCTGCGGGAGAACCCGGGCGAGCGCAACGCCCGGCCGTTCCGGGCGGCGGGCCGGGTGCTCGACGAGACCGCGCTCGCCCAGGAGATCCCGCTCAGCGCTCTGCTCGACGAGGACCTGTCCGCGATCCGCTGCCCGGTCTTCGCCATCTTCGGCGGCGCGTCCAAACTGTCGGCGCAGACCGCGATGCTGGAGGCCTCGCTCCCCCTCTGCCGTACGGTCGTCCTGCCCGACCTCGGCCACTCGGTGCTGGTGGAGGCCACCCAACAGACTTACGCCCTCGTACGCGACTGGCTGCTGCTCGGCCAGGAGGCGCACGCGCTGCGGGAGGCCCGCTAGATGGGCCGGTTCCTGTTCGTCGTGCCGCCGCTGGTCGGGCACGTCAACCCGGCCGTGGGCACCGCGGCGGCACTCGCCGGGCGCGGGCACGAGGTCGCGTGGGCGGGCCACCCCGAACTCGTCCGTGGTCTCGTCGGATCCGACGCCGTCGTCTTCCCCTGCGCTCTCCCCGAGGACGGACTCTCGCGGCCCGCCGACCTGAAGGGTCCGGCCGCGTTCCAGTTCCTCTGGGAGAGCTTCCTCGTCCCGCTGGCGGACGCGATGGCGCCCGGGGTACGGGCGGCGATCGAGGCGTACGACCCCGATGTCGTCGTCTGCGACCAGCAGGCGGTGGCGGGTGCGCTGGTCGCCGAGTCCCTCGGGCGCGTCTGGGTGACCTCGGCCACCACCTCCGCCGAACTCGTCGACCCGCTGGCCGGCATGCCGAAGGTCGCGGCGTGGCTGGACGGGCTGCTGGCCCGGTTGCGGAACCGGATCTGCGACGGGGCCGGCTCGGCGGACCCCCGCTTCTCCCCGCACGGCGTCCTGGCGTACACCACCCGCGCGCTGCTCGGCCCTGCCGAACTGCCCGACCGGGTCTGGCTGGTGGGCCCGTCCGTCGCCGCCCGCCCCACGGGCGGCGACGACTTCCCCTGGGACTGGCTGGACGCATCGCCTCTGCCCACCGTCCTGGTCAGCCTCGGCACGGCCAACAACGACGCCGGGGCCCGTTTCCTGAACGCGGCGGCGGAGGGGCTGGGCGGACTGGCGGGCCGACTGCGGGCGGTGCTCGTCGACCCCGGCGGGCTTGTCGAGGGCCCGGTCCCCGACAACGTCCTCCCGCGCTCCCACGTCCCCCAACTCGCCCTCCTCCCACGGCTCGACGCGGTCGTCTGCCACGCCGGGCACAACACCGTGTGCGAGGCGCTGTGGCACGGTGTCCCGCTCGTCGTGGCACCGATCCGGGACGACCAGCCGATCGTCGCCGGGCAGGTCGTGGACGCGGGCGCGGGGGTGCGGCTGCGGTTCGGGCGCGCCGACGCGGCCAGGATCCGCGCGGCGGTCGAGACGGTCCTCGACCCGGCCGGGGGTCACCGGAAGGCGGCCGAGGCCGTCGGGGAGTCCTTCCGCGCCGCGGGCGGCAGCGCCTCCGCCGCCGCCCGCCTCGCGACACTGGCGGCCGAGTCGGCCGGGACGGGAGCACGAGGCGGCGCATGAACGACAACGGCACGACCGAGCACCGCCCGGCAGCCGACGGCCGTCGTCCCGACCCGGCCCAGGGCCCCGCCCACGTCCAGGATCACGGCCCGACGGCGCCCGGGACGCCGGGGCCGGGCCCGCGGGTACGCCGCCTGGCGCCGCGCGCGGGCACGCCCTCCGCAGAACAGGCGGGCACGCCCTCCTCCGAGAGACGCCCCAACAACCCGACCGGCGCCACACCGACGCCCGGGCCGCCCGTGCCGGACCCGCGGGTCGGCTTCCCGGCAGCGGCCGAGGAAGCGGTAGCGAGCCCGTACGTACACCGCACGGCCGCACACGCAGACACACCTCCCGCCGGCTCGCTCGTCGCCCTCGTCGGATACTCCCGACCCCACTGGCGCGTGCTGCTGCTCTCCCTCGTGCTCACTCTGCTGGCCAGTGTGTCGGGGCTGGTGCAGCCGAAGTTCGCGCAGGCGATCCTGGACCGGCTGGACGGCGGCGGCAGCGTGGTCGCGCCGGTCGCGCTGCTCGCCGTGTTCCTGGTCGCGGGCGCCCTGCTCACGGGCCTCAACGCCTGGCTCCAGCAACGGACTTCGGAGCGGGTGGTACGGGAGGTGCGGCGCGGTCTGGTGCACCGCCTGATCCGGCTGCGGGTCGCCGAGCTGGACCGGCGGGCCCCCGGCGACCTGATCGCCCGCGTCACCTCCGACAGCACGCTGCTCAAGAGCGCCGCCACCGAGGGCCTGATCATGACGGCCAACGGCGTCCTGACCTTCGCCGGGGCGCTGTTCATGATGGCGACGCTCGACGCGCGTCTGCTCGGCGTCACGCTGCTGGTGCTGACGATGGTCGGTGTCGTGATCACCGTCATCCTGCCCCGGATCAAGGCCGCCGTGGCCCGCTCCCAGGCGTCCGTCGGAGCGGTCGGCGCCGTCCTCGACCGCACCCTCGGCGCGGCCCGCACGGTCAAGGCCAACGGCGCCGAGGGCCGAGAGACGCGCACCGCCGAGGACGCGGTCGACGAGGCGTACGCCGCCGGACTGGTCGGCGCCCGCTACAGCGCCCTCGTCACCATGGTCGGCGGCGCCGCCATCCAGACCGCGTTCCTGGTGGTGCTCGGCGTGGGCGGCACCTTCGTCGCCCACCACTCGATGTCGGTCTCCGAACTGATCGCCTTCCTCCTGTACGTCTTCTTCCTGGCGAGCCCGGTGTCACAGCTGGTCGGCGGCGCGGCCCAACTCCAGCAGGGCCTGGGCGCGGTGGGCAGGATCCAGGAGGCGGGCGCGCTGCCGGTGGAGGACGACATCGACGCGACCGCGTCCGCGCACACCCCCGCGCACGCCGCACCACCGGCCGTCGAACTGACCGGGGTCGAGTTCACCTACCCCGGCCGCGCCCCGGCCCTGCGCGGCGTGAGCTTCACCGTCCCCGGTGGCACCCGGACCGCGCTGGTCGGCCTGTCGGGCGCGGGCAAGACCACCCTCTTCTCCCTCCTCCAGCGCTTCTACGAGCCGACCGCGGGCACGATCAGGATCGGCGGCCAGGACATCGCGGGCCTGCCCCGCGCCGAGGTCCGGCGCCGGATCGCGTACGTCGAGCAGGACTCCCCCGTGATGGCGGGCACCCTCCGCGAGAACCTCCTGTACGCGGCGCCCTCGGCCACCGGGGAGCAGCTGGCCGAGGCCCTGGCCGTCACCCGCCTCGACGGCCTCCTCGCCCGCCTTCCCCAGGGCCTGGACACGCCCGTGGGCCCGCGCGGCGTCACCCTGTCCGGCGGCGAACGCCAGCGCCTCGCCATCGCCCGCGCCCTGCTGCGCCGCCCCCAGGTACTTCTCCTCGACGAGGCGACGGCCCAGCTCGACGCCCGCAACGAACAGGCCCTCGGCGAGCTCGTCGCCCGCACGGCGGGCCGCTGCACGGTCCTTCTGATCGCCCACCGCCTGTCCACGGTCACCGACGCCGACCAGATCGTGGTCCTGGAACACGGCGACGTACGCGCCGTGGGCACCCACCACTCCCTGGTCGACGACGACGACCTCTACCGCGAACTGGCCGCCACCCAACTCCTGGCCGCCGAACCGGCGGAGCACCGGGTCAGCGCAGCGTCAACCGGTACGTCAGCGGTGAACGTCCCGTGATCAGTACCCGCACCCCGTCCGGAGTCAGGGAGCCGCTCAGCCAGGCGTAGCGCTCCCCCGGGTCCACCACCGCCGGCTGCCGACCGCCCTTGCCGTTGCCGGGGCCGAAGGTGATGTGGTCGGTGCCGACGGTGTAGGTGGCCTCACCGGAGACGAGTTGGAAGGTGTCCGGGCAGCCGGGGACGGGTTCGATGCCGTCCCCGGTCAGGGTGCCGCCGGGGCGGAAGCAGAGTTCGAGGGCGAGCGGGCTCGCGCAGCCCTCGCCGGAGAGGTCGAAGGAGATGTCCCAGGCTCCGCCGCCGACCTCACGGACCAGGACTTCGGTGCGGAGCGTGCGGTACTCCTTCGGGCGGTGCGGGAAGTCCATCGCGGACCAGAAGCGGCTGTCGTCGGTGAGGGGGTAGCCGCCGTCGGGGCGGCGGTGCTCGGGGGGCAGCGGGTGGTGGAAGGCGCCGCGGACCTCGGCGTGCAGCCGCCAGGCGTCGTCCGTGCGCTCCAGTCCCTCCGCCCGGAAGTGGCCGAGCGCGAAGAACCGCGGGGCCAGCCGGAGCGAGTCGAGGATCGCCGCGCCCTTGCGCATCTTGAAGAAGGTCGGGTTGGTGGACAGGCCGGAGGAGATGGCGTGCAGTTCCGGGAAGTCGGTTCCGCCGAAGACGCTCGCCGTGTGTGTGCCGCGGCGGACCCGGACGAGACGGCAGCTGTCGTCGTGGTGCTCGAAGTCGTCGGGCAGGGAGGTCACTTCGGGCAGCGGGGCGGCCAGCTCCGGCCGGTCCAGGACCTGGGCGAGGCGCTCGCCGATCGGGGTCTCGCCGAAGGTCTGGCCGGTGCCGCGCTCCTGGAGCAGCGCGGCCACCGCCGCGAACCGTCCGTCTCCGTCGCGCAGCGCCATCTCCCGGTACTGGAGCCAGAACTCGGGCAGGTGCCGGACCCTCGTCTGGTCCTGGCGGCGCGAATGGACCGTCTCCACCTCGCCGTTGGGCTCGATGACGTACAGGTTGGCGGCCAGGTTGTCGCGTACGTTCGCGTAGAGGTCCGTACGTCCGTAGTGGCGGGCCAGTACGAGCAGCGCCGGATTGGTCACCGCGGCCGAGTAGTTGGGGCTGCGCTCGCTGTACTCGCCGCCGGGCAGCTGGTCGATGCCCTCGGCGAGCCAGGTCTCGATGCGCTCGGGGTAGGCGGGGTCGGGCCAGCGGGCGTGGATGCGGGCGAGGGCCGCGCAGACCAGCCAGCGGTGGTTGGCGGTGTGCACGCCCCCGATGGCGAGGGAGGGGCCCGCCAGGCGCAGGATCCGCTCGATCGTCGACCGCAGTCCGGTCGTCGGCTCGTGGGCGTCCTCCTCCAGCAGGTGGTGGATCAGGTTGAGGTCGACGATCGAGAAGGCGGTGTCGGCCGGGTTGCCGTCCGCCCCGTGCTCCCACAGCCCGTTGTCGTACTGCTCCTCGGCGAGCGCGTCAGCGAGTTCGGCGGCGGGGCCGAGGAGCGCGGCCGAGTGGTGGTACGCCGAGCCCTCGTGCACGTACACCGAGACGAGGGTGCGCAGCGAACGGGTGGCCGCGCGGGCCTCGCCGCCGTCACGGAGTTCGACGAGATCGGCGGCGTACCCGTCGAGGACGGCCTTGGCGCTGGTCTCGGCGGTCGCGGTGAGCAGTTCGACGAATGCGGTGTCGAGGGGGACACCGGTGTCGGCGAGGGCGGCGAGGAAGGTCTTGCGGGCTGTCACTGGGGCTCCTGGGAGAGGTCGCGCCGTTCTTCCACGTCGCTGTGGTCGAGGGAGGTGTCTTTTGCGTCCGCGCGGTCTCGTACGTCGGTCGCGGTGAGCGCCATCGCCAGTGCCCCTCCCTTTCAGAAAGCGCTTGCACCAGGAGCGACCCTAGGTAATGCGCGGATGTCACTACAAGACCTTCCGCAACGTGAACACCCACCGCATGGCGGTGCGCAACGAGTGGACCGCAGTCGCGCACCCGCACCCGCGCATGCGGCCGAGATCCCTGGAGGCGGGTGCCGACGGGCGCGGGAGGCCACGGCGGGGGTGTCCGCACGCCGGCCGGTCCGGCGGGCGGCTGGACGTCTGAGCAGGGGTTTCTCTGGAATCCGAATGTCACAGGGACCCCTATACATGCGGTGTATACACCAGGTGTACAGTCTCCGCATGCCTTCGCTGACCATGAAGATGAAAAGACCGGGGACCTGGTTGCGTTCGACGGCCGCCTTTCTGGCGGCCGTTTCGCTTGCCCTGCCGCTGACGGGGTGCACGACCCTCCACACCACCGCGCCGGCCGCCGCCCGCACGCAGGCCGCCGCCGGCGCCCCGGCGAAGTTCGGGACCGTGGACTGCCGCCAGGCCAAGTGCATCGCGCTCACCTTCGACGCCGGGCCGAGCGAGAACTCGGCCAAGCTCCTCGACATCCTCAAGGAGAAACAGGTCCCGGCGACCTTCTTCCTGCTCGGCAAGCGGCACATCGAGAAGTACCCGGAGCTCGTCAAGCGGATGGCCGCCGAGGGACACGAGGTCGCCAGTCACACCTGGGACCACAAGATCCTGACGGAGATCAAGCCCGCGGAGATACGCGAGGAGTTGGAGAAGCCCGACGACGCGATAGAAAAGCTCACCGGGAAGCGGCCGACGCTCATGCGCCCGCCGCAGGGGCGGACCGACGACACCGTGCACAAGATCAGCCGCGAACTCGGCCTCTCGGAGGTCCTGTGGAGCGTGACCGCCAAGGACTACGAGACGTTCGACCCCAAGGTCATACAGCAGCGCGTCCTGAAGCAGTCGAGCCGGGACGGGATCATCCTGCTGCACGACCTCTACCCGGGCACCGTGCCCGCGGTGCCTGGGATCATCGACGCGCTCAAGGAGCGGGGGTACGTGTTCGTGACCGTGCCGCAGCTGCTGGCGCCGGGGAAGGCGAAGCCCGGTACCGTCTACCGCCCCTGACGGCCGTGTGTCAGCTCAGCCGCACCGGCAGCACCCGGTACCCGTGGCCGATGAAGGACTCGGCGAGGCGGGCCGGGCCGTGTGTGTCGTCGAGGCTCAGGTCCGGGAAGCGGGCGAAGAGCGCGGGGAGCGCGAGGGACGCCTCCAGGCGGGCCAGCGGGGCGCCGATGCAGTAGTGGACGCCGTGGCCGAAGGCGAGGTGCTCCTTGTCCGCGCGGCCGATGTCGAAGCGGCCCGCGCTCTCGCCGTGCCGCAGGGGGTCGCGGCCGGCCGCCGCGTACGTCGCCAGGATCGCGTCGCCCCGCGCGATCAGCGTGCCGTCGGGGAGCTTGATGTCCTCGACGGCGTACCGCAGCGGGAGGTTGGCGATGGAGGGGGCCCAGCGGAGGGTCTCCTCGATCACCTCGCTCCAGGGGATCTCGCCGCCGCGCACGCGGAGCAGCTGCTCGGGGTGGGTCAGCAGGGCGTGGACCGCGTTGCCGATCAGGTTGACCGTGGTCTCGTGGCCCGCGCCGATGACGAGGAGGAGGGTGTCGATCAGTTCGCCCTCGGCGAGCTGCGAACCCTCCTCGTCGCGGGCCGCGATCAGGGCGGTCGTCAGGTCGTCGCCCGGCCGCTCGCGCTTGGCGGCGACCAGCCCCGCGAGCAGTTCGTGGATCTCCCGGTAGGTGGCCATGGCCTGTTCGGGGGTGATGGTGGTGTCCATGTTGGCCTCGATGAGGCGCGCGGTGTCGGCGCGCCGGTCCTCGGGCAGGCCGAACAGCTCGCAGATCACCTGCATCGGGAGCGGGTGCGCGTAGGCGGAGCGGAGGTCCACCCGCCCGTCGGGCGCCTCGGCCATCCGGTCGAGCAGCGTCGCGGCGAGTTCCTCGATGCGGCGCCCGAGTGCGTCGGTACGGCGTTTGGTGAACGCGGGCGAGACGAGTTTGCGCAGCCTGCGGTGGTCGGCGCCGTACGCGGTGAACATGTTGGTCACGCCGACCCAGAGGGTGATCCAGCTCTCGCGGTACTCGCCCTCGATCCAGGCGGGCCAGTGCTGGTTGGGGTCCTTGGAGACCCGGTCGTCGGCGAGGAGCCGCTTGAGGGTCTCGTACCGGGTGGGCGCCCAGGCCCGTATCCCGCCCGGCAGTTCGATGAGGGCCGCGGCGCCGCGGTCGCGCAGCAGATCCGCCTCGCCGTGGAGGTCGGCGCCCGCGGGGTCGATGACGTGGGGCTGGTCCGGCACGTGGACTCCTGCTCTCTGGACCGGTCGGCCGTCGAGGCCCCCGGCCCCTCGGGCGACCGGTGGATCATGGGGGACAAAGAAAAAACGGGGAGTACTCCCCGGATAGCCTGGTGTCTGGCGGACGGCGTGTCAACAGCGCTGGGGCGAGCGGGAGTTGCCCGCCGCGTCCGAGCCCTCGGAATCCGCAGGGGCGTGGGTGGGTCGGGGCCGTGCCGGTACGTCGAGCCCGTCGCCGCCGGATCAGACGCGGGCCGGGCAAGGGAGCCGCTGCTCGATCCGAACGTAAGCGACGGGCTTGCGACATACCGGCACGGCCCCTTCCGTGCGTCGTCGGGTGGATCCGTGGCACCACATTTTCCTTCTGGAACATCTACTTGAGGGTTTTCGATGCCAACTCCACTGATCCCCGGCGGTCGGTTGGTGCTGCGGATCAGACTGGTCGCCCAACGACGAGGGAGGGGGGCCGCATGGGCATCAAGAAGATTCTGACGATCAAGCTTGAGATCGAAGTCAACGAGAAGGTGACCCGGCACATCCGCGTGAGCGACACGTACGACGAGGTGGTCATTGCAGCCATGGAGGCCGCTCGTGCCCACATGCCGACGCACAGCATCGAGCAGATCACCACTCAGGCACGCTGGGAGTACCGGCACTGGGACCCGAAGCCGATCACCTACGCCAATGGTGAGGCCCCGGAGATGGAAGACCTCACGGACGACGAGATCGAGTGGCTAGACGAGGAGTGAGACGTGGAGGAGCCCCAACCATCCGAGGACAGCCGGGGCTTCTCTCACCTCGGGAGGCCGGGGGAGCCTCTATGGGCTTGACCTCGCGAGGGAGCTGGGAGACATCTCTTCACGCCCTCAGCCACCCGATCCACTCCGGGCGCGGCACGCTGACACTCAGCTTCTCGTCACTGGGGGCGTCCCACTCGGCGCCTCCACCGGCAAGCGGCCGGAGCACGTACGTACCGCCCTGGACGTCGGTGATGATCCCGTTCCTCTGGGCGTCGTGGTCGTACACCTGGTCGCCGATCCACGGCTTGCCGTCCCTCACAGCGCTCCCTCGTACCGGATCTCGGCCCAGACCGTCTTGCCCCAGCGGTGGAGGTCGGTGCCCCAGCGGTCCGAGAGGGCTTCCACTAGGACGAGGCCACGGCCCCGGATCTGGTCGCCGTTGGAGTCGGTCCGCATGAGGGGGATGTCCCGGGAGCGGTCGACCACGGCGAGCCGGACCCAGTTCTCCTTGCGCAGGACGATGATCCGGATCGCGGGGAGGCGGGCATGGTCGACGGCGTTGGAGACCAACTCGGTGATCAGGTTCAGGGCGTCGTCGACCATGTCCTCCTGCCCCCAGGCGGTGAGCGCCGTACGTACCAGGCTGCGAGCAACGCCCGCGCTCTCCGGTACGCGATCGAGAGTCTGCGAGTAACCGGGGTGCCCCGTGGGGCGTGGCGTTGCCGTCACAGTCATCAGGACCTCAGGGGGTGCGGGTGTGAGTGGCCATACCTGAGTGAACGGCTCCTGGCTGCTGAGGGGCAGGAAATACCTGCCCGCTGTGCATCGGGCCCGACCGGAAATTTCTGTGTGTTTCTGCTCACGGACAGGGACTCACTGCCTACCGTGGGTATGTGGACGGCAATGAGCGCTTCATCAGCGTGATGGACGAGCGGGGCATGACCCAGGTCGAGTTAGTGGACGCGATCAACACCCGCTTGATCTGTGCCGGATACGACGGGACGGTCAGCGACCGGACTGTCCGCCACTGGCGGACCGGAAAAACCAGGTGGCCCCACCCCCGTCAACAGCAGGCGCTGGAGGCAGTATTCGGATGCACGGTCGAGGAGCTGGGGTTCAGCCCTCCGACCCGAACACCACGTCCCGCCACCGAACCGGAGTCCCCTGTGGACCGCAGGAACTTCCTCAACGCCGCCACCGGCACGACGGCCGCCGTGGTCGTCCCCTTCGTCGGTGCCCCTCCCCAGGTCGGCACCTCCGACGTCATCCGGCTCCGTAGCGGGCTGGACGCCCTGATGGCGCTGGACCGCAACAGGGGAGGCCACGAGGGCCTGGAGAGGGCCGCGTTGGCCGGGGCGGCCGAGGCCCTGGAGAAGCAGAAGCTCGGCGCCACCCAGCGCATCCGCCAGAGGCTCTTCTCGGTGTCCGCCGACTACACCGCCACGGCCGCCTGGAGCGCGATCGACGCCCGGCAGATGGATCGAGCCTCCCAGCTCTTGGGCCGGGCCCTGTACCTGGCCGGGATGGCCAAGGATCCCGTCGCCGAGATGCGGGTCTGGAACTCGTACGCGATGCTCGCCCACCACCGGGACGAGTACGCCGAAGCCGTCGATGCCGCCTACGCGGCCCAGGGGACAGCCATCGCCCGGCGCGAGCCCCTGTACAACTCCCTGGCCCACGCCCGTACGGCCATCGGCCACTCGAACCTCGGTAACCGTCAGGCCGCCCTGCGCTCCCTGGGACACGCCCAGGAGGCCCTGGGCAAGGCAGGGACGGCCGAGCCCAGGCCGTCTTGGATCGCCTTCTACGGGCTGTCTGAGCTGATGGCCATCACCGCTATCGTCCGGGACCGGATCGGGGACTCCGCCGAGGCGGAGGCCGCCTCCCACAAGGCTCTCGGGACGATCCCGAAGGCGTTCCGCAGGAACCGGGCTCTGGCCACCGTGCGGCTCGCCCTGGCCCAGCTTCACCAGCGCGACGTCGACCAGGCGTGCACCACGGCCTCCACGGTCTTCAAGCTGATGGCCGGCCACCCGATCCCTGGACGGATTCGGTCTCTGCTCGGTGACTACTACCGGGACTTGATCACTCTTGCGTCAGACGCCACGATCGCCCGAGAGTGGGGCGACCGCTACCGATCCGAATGGAGCCGACTGTGAGCGCCGCTGGGCTGGACATCCGCCGCTTCGGGCATGACGACCTGCCGCAGATCCGGCAGACAATCATCGATCTGCACGCCGCAGCGGCGGGCCCCGACCGGGACGACGACTTCAAGAAGAAGTTCCCCTGGTTCGTGGACCACTGGGGCGGTAACGCCGACTTCGCCTGTGTACTCGCGTACGACGGTGACGAGGCGGTGGGCTTCGCCTACGGCGCTCCTGCGGTCCCTGGCCGTGAGTGGTGGCGCGAGCACCTCGACCAGGCGCCGGAGAAGGCGGTGACCTTCTCGTACTCCGAGCTGGCCGTCAGCCCGAACTGGCGGAAGAAGGGTGTGGCGGACCTGCTCTCCCGGGCTCTCCTGGAGGACCGGGACGAGGACCTCGCCGTCCTCCTGGTGGACGTCGAACACCCCAGGGTCCAGACGCTGTACGAGGACTGGGGCTTCCGGAAGGTCGGGGAGCGCCAGCCCTTCCCAGACTCTCCGGTCTACGCCGTGATGCTGGCCCAGCTGCCGCTCTCATCCTGATCCGGTCGCTTCGTCGCCGTCGTCCTCAAGGGCCGCACGGGCTGCCATGGTGAACAGCCCCGGCGCCCGTGCGACATCCGAGATGCCGCTGAAGCGGCGCAGGTGCATGACCTCGTTTCTCATCACCGCTACGTTGCGGAGGAGTTCGGTGGCTGACAGGGCGACAGGCTCAGGTCCGACGATCGCCACAGCGGCACGGCGTTTACGAGCTGTGGAGTACAGGTTGTCGATGCACTCGGCCATGTCCTCCATGGAAGAGGAGGAGCGGAGCAGGTCAAGAACTTCTTGACCTGCATCGAGGAGATCGGCGTACGCCTTGGCACAGGGCTCCCGTCGCTCGCGCAAGCTCTCGAAGCGGCGCTGACGGGCTGCCTCCGCCTGCTGTGTCTCCTTCTGGAGACGTGGTGAACCAGCCCGTCCCGGCAGCAGCCAGAATCGCGAGGGTTCCACCTATGGCCGCACCCACGACGGCCGCAACTCCTGCATCCACAACGGGATTCTTGCCGGATGTACGGATCACCGCAGGACAACAAGAGGAACGGCATTCCGCCGGAGCTGAGGGGGTGCTTCGTCGTACCGGTCGGGAGGTTCGGGGTCAAGATGCATGGGGTGGGCACATTTTTGCCACATGTTGGCCCCAGGCTCTCCACATCAAGGGTTCGACCTGCCACGATGGCGTCTCCAGAAGCAGCATCGCGAGAAGAGAACACCACGTGATCGAGGTCAACGGCAAGGGCGGACAGATCCAGTTCGACGGCCAGTACGTGACTATCACCCGCAAGGGGTTCATGGCCCGATCCATCGTCGGTAAGGGCGAGAAGCGCCTTCACATCAGCCAGATCGCCAGCGTCCAGTGGAAGCCCGCCGGAGCCATCGTGGAGGGCTTCATCCAGTTCGGGGTTCCTGGCGGCGTCGAGAGGCGATCCCAGTTCGGCAGCCAGACTCAAAGCGCCAGGGGCGACGAGAACTCGGTGCTGTTCACGAAGAAGCAGATGCCAGCGTTCGAGGAACTCCGCAAGGCCCTGGATGTCGCTATAGCCCAGCAGCACGCACCGCAGCAGCCCACCGGAGCACAGCCTCCGTCCCTCGCGGACGAGTTGGCCAAACTCGGGCAGTTGACGCAGCAGGGCATTCTCACCCAGGCCGAGTTCGAGCAGCAGAAGGCGCGTCTCCTCGGCAGCCAGTAGCACCCCCGAACGCACAAAAGCGCCCCTCACCTCCCAAAGGAGATGAGGGGCGCTTTGCATGTCCTGCCAGAGACACAAGGGGGGCGAACGCGACGTCACCGCGCTGCTCGGCCTCGGCGAGCTGATCCCGGGGCGCCTTGTGAGCATCGCGCTCCTTCTCGAACGCCTCGCGCCAGTTGTCCTTCTCGGTCATCAGGGCAGACATCACGTACTTCGGGACGATGACCCCGAGGATCAGCAGGGTCAAGAACACGCCGGCCGGGCCGTAGTGGGCGAACTGCCCGATCAGCTTGCCGATGTCGGGGCCTCCGCCACTGTCGTCGGCCGCCGCCAGGACCCTGAGCAGCTCTGGTACCACTCGGTTCCTCCTTGCGGGGTATGCGCAGGAAGATCCAGCGCGGTTCTGGACATGCGAAAGCCCCGGCCGGGGGACCGGGGCTTCGGGTGGACATCAGTCCGTCTCGGTCTCGTCTGTCTCGTCGGAGTCCGCAACGTTGGAGCAACACCGCTGAAGACCAGCTTCTGCATGGCGGCCATTTCTTCGGGGCCGGATGCGCGGAAGTTGCATATAAAGCAGCCGTAGGTGCTCGGAACGTACGTATCCTTCGTGTCTGTTCGACGGGCGAGTTCGAAGCCAAGAACAGCGGGCCCGGTGCAAGCGGGGCAGTCGCCCCCAGTCGTGATTACGAAGGGAACGCCGTTCCTCTTGGACTCCATGGGGTGATCGAACAACGAACTTACAGGGGGTCCCTGCGACGTCAGGGCTTGCTCCTTTACCCCCTCCGGTAGGCCCACGAACCGGTCATCAAAGGCATGCCGGGACTGAGCGATCCGGAGCTGAATGTCCCGACTGGCCTGATCCTCGTGCCAGTGCACTGCCGCTATGACGGCTGTCGTCCACCGGTCCCAGAAGGCCTCTAGGTCTTCGCCAAGGAGATCGAGCAGCGTCTCTATGGTGCGAGCGAAAGGAGAGATCATCTGCTTCGCTTCGCCGCCGCCGCTGGAGGCGTGGGCAGCACCGTTACGCATCTCCATTGGAAGGTCGAGCTGTGGATCGGCCAGTAGCGCTCCAATTCGCCGGAGACGAGCTACCGCATCCTTGGCTCCGACGGTCCGAACCTTCTCAGTGGGAAGCTCAAGATGGCCGCCGAGGTAAACGTGTCCGCGTTGCGTATCTCGGCGATGTATAGCGGGTTCTTTGAGACCAGGACCGCCTTGGCGAGCTTCTCGACCGCGACACCGCCTTGGAGGGCGAACTCGTCGTACTCACGGCGCCCGTGTTCGTCCATGGCCCCTGAGCGGTATGAAGGCCCTCACCAGGTAGCGGTGGGGGCGATGTCGTCTGGGCTGGCCGTCTGGTCGGCTCAGAAGCTCAGGGCCTGCTCGGTGAACGCCTTCAGCGCTGCCCCCACTCACGGGCCAGGAGCTTCATCTCCTCGCCCCAGATGGTCACGTTGTCGCCCTTGCGGCCGAACTCTTCCCGCGCCAAGCGGTAGAACCCCGCGCCGGGCTCTCGCTTCTCCTTGAGCACCACCATGGCGGAGAGCATCGCCTTCGTACCGTCCGGGCTCTCCTGGCGGGAGACGTCGGCCAAGAGATGATCCATCTCCACGCTGTGGGCCTGGACGTTGTGGCCCTGCTCCTCCAGGAGCCTGCTCAGCTTCCCGTACTCGATCGGCCAGTCCCCATTACGGGCCCGCTCAAGCAGGATCTCCGCCATGGCCTCCTGGGCCGCTTCGTACTCCGATGACCCTCGCCTCACGGCCTCCCCTCCACATCGACAGGGGCGCCAAGGTACCGAGATCGAGCTGGCAAGGCGGTTCGCCTGCGGCCCTTACGATTCGGCCGTTACCTTGCGGGTTCTGATCCGAACGATCTGGGGGGATCCGTTGCGTCGAGTCGTGTTTGCCTGTGCCGTGGCCGTGGTTGCGCTCACCTCCGCCTGCTCCTCCTCGACCCCAACGGAAAAGGTCCGCGCGGACTCAGGCAGGACGGTGCCAGAGGCACTGAAGCTGGCGGGCGCAGTTCATGGCTCCCTGACGACCGGGCTCAACGCTCAGGGCGTCATCAAGGGGCAACCCACCCCTGACACGGCCGAGGACATGGTGTTCGCCCAGACCAGTTGTGCCGAGTACAAGTTGGCGGACGACGAGGGCCCGAGCCAGGGGACCCAGGAGTGGGAGGCCGACATCTACGGCAGGTTGGGCGGCCAAGAGGTCAACCTTCGCCTGTCCCTGGAGGGCGAGGTGAAGCCGGGGACCTACGACGTCTTCAACAGCTCACTGCCGCCCGGCACCGCCTACGCGTACTTGGAGACGGCCACTGCTAGTTACAACACCACGGCAGGCGGCGGCACAGACACGCTGCACATCAACGCTGACATGCACTCGGGCAGCATTCATGTGGCCTTGAGCGATAGGCCCTCTGGCGGGCCCGAGATGCGCGTATCAGGGCAGTGGCAATGCGCCTGAGAGCGTGGGCGGTGGCCCCACCGAGGGGCAGGGTCTCCGTCCGTACAAGGGGCAGGGGGTGTCTCCCGGGCCAGGCAAGCGCGTCAAGGGTTCCTGCGGAAGAGCCGCATCAGGGGTGGGACGAACACCCGGAAACGGCCCTCGCCCTGCCCGCGGGAGTTGTGGGCGGCCTGTTCTGCGTCCTCGACGTCATCTGATCCTGGGCGCAGAGGTCCGGCTGGGACACCGTGCCTCCTGCCGAGACCGCGTGCATTCGGGGCCCAGCAGCCCGCGCGCGAGGTACCAACCTGGGATGCCGGGGTCAGCGGCTCCGCAGGAAGACGGGGGCGGGCAGCCCGATGGGCCGTGGGGAAAGCAGGTGGTCAATCACCTTCGGGTCTGCCGCGAGCACCGCCACCGCATTACAGGGCTTTCCCGGACCGGTCCCTCGGAGGCTGATGGTCCGGAGCCGGACCCCCTCGGCCAGGAGCTTCGACCAAGACCGGGCCTTCGCCTTGTTCACGTACCCGACCGGGCCAGGGCCCTGTGCAGGGTGGACTGCGAGGGCGTTGGGGTCGTGGGGGTTGTCGGGCTCGGGAATCAGGCGCACGAGCCGGCCAGGTCGGAGGTCGGCGTCCCGGGCGGCTTTCGCGTGGTACCGCCCGCCCCGGAGGTTCGTGGCGTACAGGCCCGCCCGGTGGAGGCGTTGGTCCGTCGGTCCCACCAGGAGGCCCGTCTCATCCTCGCAGAGGCGGAGGTCCTCCTGGTACTCGATCAGGTGCAGCCGGGGCATCCTGCCCGGGGGAGGTACGAACCGGTCCTTGGCTCCCTCAGATGGAACGTAGAAGCGCTCTGCGGCCGACTGTGTGTGCATGGAATCCCCTCTCCCCAGAGGTCGGCAACCTACTGCGGATACGCCGAGGCCGGGCCCTTCTTGGTGAGGAACCCGGCCGCTTCTCCTCAGTCACAGTTCCCAGCGGGGGACGGGTCGGTCAGGTGGGGCGGGGTTCCCTCAGCTCCTTGCCCAGGACCTGCGCACCAGCTCCATGCAGGTCGGCTGGAACAGGACGTCCTCCAGGACTCGGGTCTGGCCCTCGTTTGGGGCGGTCCTCAGTGTCTGCCAATCAGGTCAAAAGTTTCTGATGTCATAAAAAATCTCTGACCTCTCATTGACTACTTGGGGATTGGCTCCTGCCTTCCTCCCGCGGATGGTCTGTTGCGTTGCGGCCTGACAGAGCCGTTGCGGCCACGGACCGAAGAGCCATCAGAGGATCCGTCGAGGACAGGCGCTTAGCCCTCAGGCAGCAGGGATCGGTACACGCTTGGCCTTCGCCCGGGTGGCCCTCCCGGCCCTCGCGACGGCGAGATGGCGGAAGAGCTTCTGGCCTCGGTGATCGAGGTCCTCGAGTTCAGATGCTTTCGGCGGACCCACGAATAGACCGTCACGGTACTGACGCCCGTCAGCTTGGCGGCCTTGCGGGCGGTCAGCCAGAGTTCGTCCTCCACTGAAGCCCTCCCGAACATGCGAAAGGCCCCGGTCCGCCAGTGGCGTCGGGGTCTGCATGAAGGTCTGGGTGGTAGAAGGAGCGGCCAAGGGCGCGACCGAGGAGCGGACGACCCACACGATTCGTCTATCCATCGCCCCGCGAGGCCCCGGGTGGGAAGGGTCCGACTTCGCGGATATCGCAGTTACCGACGAGATCACTTCCAGAGGATCTCGACCCGGTCCGGGTTCCACACGTTGGAAGGCCGGATCGCTTCCGACGGGCGTCCGCCATCCGCATGTTGAGCTTGTCGATCACGTTCTGAATCTCCCGAGCCGGACGGTCGCCGTCCAGGAGTTCGCCCTCCAGCTCCTTCTTCCGCTTCTCGTCGCGGACGAGCTTGGCCTCCAGAGCCGGCCGGGGGTCGTTGACGTCCTCCTCGTCCGCCACCTCGACCTCCTCCAGCCGCTTGAACAGCAGCTTCTCCACGAGGGGTTCGAGGTCGGGGATCTGGATCGTCCGGCCGCCGCAGCCGCCCCCGTCCTTCTTGCACGTATAGATGGCCATGTCCTTGTCCCCGCGCTGGCCCGTGCTCATCTTGTGGTGCTGCTTCCCCACCTTCTTGCAGGAGCAGGGCTGGCCACGACGTGCCGGACCTTGCAGGTGCACCGGGGGAGGTTCGAGAGCGAGTACTTCAGGGCCGTGGCGTCACGCTCCCCGAGCTCCGCCTTGGGAAGGTGCGGCACGGCCGTTCGGCCCGCCTACGATCGGTCCGTGGTTCTCTTCCGGCTGGAACGCGTGTCCCCTTCTCCCGTCGAGGAGAGCTGGCGTCGCCTCACCGACTGGCCCCGGCATGCCGCCGTCGTCCCGCTGACCCGGGTCATCGTGCGCACCCCGCCGCCGACCGGCGAGGGCACGGTGTTCGTCGCCCGGTCGGGGGTGGGCCCGTTCGTCTTCGACGATCCGATGGAGGTCGTCATCTGGCGGCCACCCCAGGATGGGGGCGCGGGCAGGTGCCGGCTGGTCAAGCGCGGCACGTTCGTCACGGGGTGGGCCGAGATCGAGGTCCGTCCGGTGGCGGGCGGGGGCTCGCGGGTGCTCTGGCGGGAGGACCTGAACGTACGGTGGCTGCCGCGGTTCTTCGACCGCCCCCTGGGTTGGGCGGGGCGGTGGATGTTCGGGCGAGCGGTGGGAGGGCTGCTGCGGCCGGAAATCTGACGCTCCGTGCGCGCGGCGGGTCGCGCACCTATGTGTGAAACGGGAGAATTGTAGTCTTTACATCATGAATACACGGCTGGCTCTGCTCAGCGCGGTGGACCCCGGTGTCACGGAGAGTGAGATCTTCCGGCTGGCGCTCCAGCACGCGATGGGGGAGCTGGGTGCTCTGGGGGGAATGATCCATCTGCGGGGCCCCATGTCCGCGCTGCGCCTGGTGTCGGCGACCGGCCTTCCCGCGGTCCTCACCCGGCCCTGGGAGATCATCGACCAGGAAGGCCCGCTGGCCCCGGCCCGGGCCCTGCACCAGGGCCGGGGTGTGTGGATCGCGCCGGGATCCGGCGGACAGCCCGGATCCGGTGCCGTCTCATGGCCCGGGACCGGGCTGGCGGCCGTGCCGGTGTTCAGCGGTGACCGCGGTATCGGCGCGCTCACCGTGGTGATGGGCGGCCAGGGGGAGCCGACCGTCGAGCAATGGGGTTTCCTCCAGGCCGTGATCGCCTGGACCGAGGAGCGCATGCGGCAGGCACCGCCGCCCGCTCGGCCGCCCAGGGAGGAACTGAGCGGTGACCGGCTGCGGCAGGCTCTGGAGGAGGTCCGGGTCGGCTCGTGGGACTGGAACGTCGAGACCGGCGAGCTGGTCTGGGACGAGGCCGCCCTCGAGCTCTACGGCACCAGGCCGACCGAGTTCACCGGCAGGATCGAGAACTGGATGAGGATCGTCCACCCCGACGACCTGGCGCCGACCCTGGGCGCGGCGGAGAAGGCGCTCCGGGACCGTACGGTGTTCGAGGCCGAGTACCGGGTGCGCCGCCTGGACGGCACCTACGGTTGGACCCAGGCCCGCGCCCGGGCGACCTACAACGCTCAGGGCGAACCCGTACGGATGATCGGCGTCGGATGGGAGAGCAACGAGTCCCGCTCCGCCCGCGACGCGCTCAGCCGGGCTCTTCGCCATATGAGTGACGGCTTCCTCGCCGTGGACGACCGCTGGCGGATCACCTTCCTGAACCTGGCGGCCGAGCGCATGCTGGGCTCCTCGGAGGAGGAGCTGTTCGGCCGCGTCCTGTGGGAGCTTCCCTCCGTCCGGCAGGTCCCGGATCTGGAGAAGCGCTGCCGGGAGGCCGCCGCCGCGGAACAGTCCGCCGGCTTCGACATGGCTACCCCGGACACCGGGCGCCGGCTCCACCTGCGGCTGGTCCCGGGACCCGACGGCCTCACCCTCTACTTCACCGACGTCACCGAGATTCGGCGGCACGAGGACGAACGGTCCGCCGCCGAGCAGGCCGCCGCCGAGCGCGCCGCCCGGATCGCCGAGCTGACCGAGTCCCTCGCCAAGGCGACGACCTCTCGGGACGTGGTGGACGCCGTCGCGCAGCGCGTGCTGCCGCCGTTCGGCGCCTCCGGCCTCGTGGTGCAGGCCATCGAGGGCGACCGGGCGTACAACGTCGGGGCCGTCGGCTATCCGGCCGCCTTCCTCGACACGATCAACGGCCGTGCGCGGGTGGCCCGCGACCCGGTCTGGGAGCCGATCCTGACCGGCATGCCGCTGTTCCTCTCCTCCCGCGCCGAGTACGCGGCCCGCTACCCCGAACTCGCCGCCCGGCCGCCTCAGGCGGGCAAGCAGGCCTGGGCGTTCATGCCGCTGACCGTGTCCGGGCACACGTTCGGGGTGTGCGCGGTCTCCTTCGACCGGCCGCGCCGCCTCAGCGACGAGGAGCGCACCCTGCTGACCACGATCAGCGCCCTCGTCGCCCAGGCCCTGGAGCGGGCCCGGCTCTACGACGCCGAACACACCCGTTCCCAGGAACTCCAGCGCAGCCTGCTCCCCAGCGGCCTGCCCGAACTGCCCGCGTGCACCGCTGCCGCCCGCTACCTCCCCGCCGGACAGGGCATGGACGTCGGCGGCGACTGGTACGACATCATCCCGCTCTCCGGGGGTCGGGTGGCCCTGGTCGTCGGTGACGTGATGGGCCACGGGCTGCCCGAGGCGGCCACCATGGGTCGGCTGCGCACTGCGGTGCACACCCTGGCCGACCTCGAACTTCCCCCCGACGAGATCATGAGCCACCTCAACGACATCGTCGGCGGCATGGCCGAGGAGTCCTACGCCACCTGCCTGTACGCGCTCTACGACTCCACCACCCAGATCTGCTCTGTCGCCCGCGCCGGGCACCCCCCGCCCGCCGTGGTCCACCCCGACGGCAGTGTGCAGTTCCCCGAACTCGCCCCCGATCCGCCGCTCGGCGCGGCGGAACCGCCCTTCGAGACCTTCGAGATGACGGTGCCGGACGGAAGCCTCCTCGTCCTCTACACCGACGGCCTGGTCGAGTCGGCCACCCGCGAGATCGACGACGGCATGGCCGAACTCGCCCGGCTGCTGCGGGCCGCGCACGAGGGTCCCGGCGACGCGGCGGCCGACCTGGAGCGCCTCTGCGACACCGTCACCGCAGGGCTGCTCCCCGCCGAGCACTCCACCGCCGACGACGCGGCCCTCCTCATCGCCCGCCTCCACGCGCTGACCAGCGACAACATGGCTTCCTGGCTGCTCCCCGAGAATCCGCGCGCGGCCGGGCAGGCCCGCCGCCACATCCGCGAGCAGCTCCACACCTGGGGCCTGGACGACCTGACGCCGACGACGGAACTCCTCGCCAGTGAGCTGGTCGGGAACGTCGTGCGCCACGCGAAGGGACCCGTGCGGCTGCGCCTCCTGCACGGTCCCGAGCTGGTCTGCGAGGTCTTCGACGGAAGTCTGACCATGCCGCGCATCCGCCGGGCGTCGGAGACCGACGAAGGCGGACGCGGACTGCAGCTGGTCACCGCGCTCTCCCGGCGCTGGGGCACCCGCTACACGGCGACCGGCAAGTGCATCTGGACCGAGCAGCCGCTGTTCGGCCCGGAGGGCCCGACAGGCCTGCCCGCCGACGTCCTGGACCTTCCGCTCCTGGACACCGAGGAGTTCGCCCGAGACCTGGACGCGCTCACTTCCGAGGACCAGGAACTGCCGGGACCGGCCCCCCAGTAGCCGACCGGCGGCCGTATCACCCCCGCGCTCCCCCGACCGGGCTCAGGCCACCGACCCGATCCGCCGTGCCGGAACCGACGTCGCGTCGTGGTGGATCGGCGTGTGTGCCCCGGTGAGCGACACCCCGCTCCCCCCGCGCCGGTTGGCCACGATCTCCGAGGCGATGGACAGGGCCGTCTCCTCGGGGGTGCGGGCGCCCAGGTCGAGGCCGATGGGAGACCTGAGGCGCGCCAACTCCAGCTCGGTGACGCCGACTTCGCGCAGGCGGTCGTTGCGGTCCAGGTGCGTGCGCCGGGAGCCCATCGCACCGACGTACGCGACCGGAAGCCGCAGCGCGAGCCGCAGCAGCGGTACGTCGAACTTGGCGTCGTGGGTGAGGACGCACAGGACGGTCCGGGCGTCCACCGCCGTGCGCTCCAGGTACTTGTGGGGCCACTCGACGACGATCTCGTCGGCGTCGGGGAAGCGGGTGGCGGTCGCGAAGACCGGGCGGGCGTCGCACACCGTGACGCGGTACCCCAGGAACTTGCCCATGCGGACCAGCGCCGACGCGAAGTCGATCGCGCCGAACACGATCATGCGCGGGGGCGGCACGGACGACTCGACGAGAACCGTGAGCGGTGCTCCGCAACGAGAGCCCTGCTCCCCGATCTCCAGGGTGCCGGTGCGGCCCGCGTCCAGGAAGGCGCCCGCCTCGCCGACCACCGTGCGGTCCAGCTCGGGATGGGCGCCGAAGCCACCCTCGTACGAGCCGTCGGGGCGGACGAGCACCGCCCGGCCCCGCAGTTCGGCGGGGCCGCCGACGATCCGCGCGACCGCCGCCGCCTCCCCTCTCGCGCCGGCGGCCAGCGCGGTGCCGAGCACCGGCCGGGCGGGGTCTCCCACCCGGACCGGTGTGACAAGGATGTCGATGATGCCGCCGCAGGTCAGACCGACGGCGAAGGCGTCCTCGTCGCTGTATCCGAAGCGCTCAAGGACACTCTCGCCGTCCTGAAGCGCCTGCCGGCACAGCTCGTAGACCGCGCCCTCCACGCACCCGCCGGAGACCGAGCCGATCGCCGTGCCGTCGGAGTCGACGGCGAGTGCGGCGCCGGGCCGGCGGGGCGCGCTGCCGCTGACGGCCACCACGGTGGCCACGGCGAAGTCGCGTCCCTGCTCGACCCACCGGTGCAGCTCTTCGGCGATGTCCAGCATGTCTCGGTCTCCTTAACAGGGGGTGCGTGGAGGGTCGTCGGCCGGAGGGGGCGCGTCAGTGCACGCCCATCCAGCTCTCGATCGGATTCAGGGCGAAGAAGACGAGGAAGATCGCCGTCAGGCCCCACATGAACGCCCCGATCTCCCGGGCCTTGCCCTGGGCGATCCTGATGGCGACGTACGACAGCACGCCGGCCGCGACGCCCGCGGTGATGGAGTACGTGAACGGCATGACGACGACGGTCAGGAAGACCGGGATCGCGGTGGCGCGGTCGGCCCAGTCCACATGGCGGGCGTTCATCATCATCATGGCGCCGATGACGACCAGCGCCGCCGCCGCGACCTCGCCGGGGACGATCGCCGTCAGCGGGGTGAAGAAGAGGCAGGCCGCGAAGAACAAGCCCGTGACGACGGAGGACAGGCCCGTACGGGCGCCCTCACCGACCCCGGTCGCCGATTCGACGAAGACCGTCTGGCCCGACGCGCCCGCGACCCCGCCGACCGCTCCGCCCGCGCCGTCGATGAACAGCGCCTTGGACAGGCCCGGCATCCGGCCCTGCGCGTCGGCGAGCTTCGCCTCCGTGCCGACGCCGATGATGGTGGCCATCGCGTCGAAGAACCCGGCGAGGACGAGCGTGAAGACGATCATGCCGACCGTCATCACTCCGACGTCGCCCCAGCCACCGAACTCGACCTTGCCGAAGAGCGAGAAGTCCGGCATCGAGACGGCGCTGCCGTGCAGTTCGGGGGCGCCGCTCGCCCACTGCTTGGGAGCGATGACGCCGAGGGCGTTGAGGACCACCGCGAGTACGGTGCCGCCCACGATGCCGATCAGGATCGCGCCGGGGATGCCGCGCGCCTGGAGCATGAAGATGGCGAGCAGCGTGGCGGCGAAGAGCAGGACCGGCCAGCCGGCGAGTTCACCGGCCGGGCCGAGGGTGACCGGGGTGGACTTCCCCTGGTGCACGAAGCCGGCCTTGTAGAAGCCGATCAGCGCGACGAACAGGCCGATGCCCATGGTGATGGCGTGCTTCAGCGCCAGCGGGATCGCGTTCATGATCATCTCACGCAGGCCGGTGACGACCAGGAGCATGATGACCGCTCCGTAGATCACACACATGCCCATGGCCTGCGGCCAGGTCATCTGCGGGGCGACCTGCGAGGAGAGCACCCCGGAGACGGAGAGTCCGGCGGCGAGGGCCAGGGGCACCTTGCCGAAGAAGCCCATCAGGAGCGTGCTGAAGGCCGCCGCGAACGCCGTCGCGGTGATCAGCGCGTTCTGGCCGAGCGTGTGCCCCGCCGCGTCCTTGCCGGACAGGATCAGGGGGTTGAGCAGGAGGATGTACGCCATCGCCATGAAGGTGGTGACGCCGCCGCGCACCTCACGCGCGACCGTGGATCGTCGCTGGGATATGTGGAAGTAACGGTCGAGCCAGGACCGCCCGGCCGGGACGCGGGTTCCCGCACCCGCGTCGTCGGCGACGGTCCTGGGCTCCACTGACTGCTGGGTCATGGTGCCATCTCCCAAGGTTCACAGGGGCACCCGCGTCAGCAACCACGTTGGTCGCTGCGGGATTTGGGATGGTGCACGACCCGGGGGACGGCCCGAGACGAACAGAGGGTGTTACTTGCCGGTCAGGTGCTCGGGGCGTACCGGCGTCCTGTTGAGCTCCAGACCCGTCGCGTTCCGGATCGCCGCGAGGACGGCCGGGGTGGACGACAGGGTCGGGGCCTCGCCGATGCCACGGAGCCCGTACGGGGCGTGGTCGTCGGCGAGTTCGAGCACGTCGACCGGGATGGTCGGCGTGTCGAGAATCGTGGGGATCAGATAGTCCGTGAAGGAGGGGTTCTTCACCTTCGCGGTCTTGGGGTCGACGATGATCTCCTCCATGACCGCGATGCCCAGGCCCTGGGTGGTGCCACCCTGGATCTGGCCGATGACGGACAGCGGGTTGAGCGCCTTGCCGACGTCCTGGGCGCAGGCCAGTTCGATGACCTTGACCAGCCCGAGTTCGGTGTCGACCTCGACGACCGCGCGATGCGCGGCGAACGTGTACTGGACGTGGCCGAAGCCCTGTCCGGTGCGGAGGTCGAAGGCCTCGGTCGGGCGGTGCCGCCACTCGGCCTCGATCTCGACGGCCTCGTCGCCGAGCACGTCCGCCAGGTCGGCCAGGACCTCGCCGCCGTCGGTGACGACCTTGCCGCCCTCGAGGAGCAGCTCCGCGGTCGCCCAAGCGGGGTGGTACGTGCCGAACTTGCGGCGGCCCAGCTCCAGGACCTTCTCGCGGACGAGCTCGCAGGAGTTCTTGACGGCGCCACCGGTGACGTACGTCTGCCGGGACGCGGACGTCGAACCGGCGCTGCCCACCTGGGTGTCGGCCGGCTGGATGGTCACCTGGGCGACGCCCAGCTCGGTGCGGGCGATCTGCGCGTGGACGGTGACACCGCCCTGGCCGACCTCCGCCATCGCGGTGTGCACGGTCGCGACCGGTTCGCCGCCGACGACCTCCATGCGGACCTTGGCCGTCGAGTAGTCGTCGAAGCCCTCGGAGAAGCCGACGTTCTTGATGCCGACCGCGTAGCCGACACCTCGGACGACGCCCTCGCCGTGCGTGGTGTTGGAGAGGCCGCCCGGCAGCTGCCGTACGTCGGCCGCCTCGCCGGCGGCGAGCCACTGCTGCTCCGGCGGCATGGGCATCGCCTTGACGCGGCGCAGGAGTTCGGCGACCGGGGCCGGCGAGTCGACGACCTGGCCGGTCGGCATGACGGTGCCCTGCTCCATCGCGTTGAGCTGACGGAAGGCCACCCGGTCCATGCCCACCTTGTCGGCGAGCTTGTCCATCTGGGCCTCGTAGGCGAAGCATGCCTGGACCGCGCCGAAGCCGCGCATCGCGCCGCAGGGCGGGTTGTTGGTGTAGAGGGCGATGGCCTCGATGTCGACGTCGTCGACGACGTACGGGCCCGCGCCCAGCGAGGAGGCGTTGCCGACGACCGCCGGGGAGGCGGAGGCGTAGGCGCCGCCGTCCAGGACGATCCGGGCCTTCAGGTGGGTGAGCTTGCCGTCCTTGGTCGCGCCGTGCTCGTAGTAGAGCTTCGCGGGGTGGCGGTGGACGTGCCCGAAGAAGGACTCGAAACGGTTGTAGACGATCTTGACGGGCTTGCCGGTGCGCAGGGCGAGCAGGCAGGCGTGGATCTGCATCGACAGGTCCTCGCGGCCGCCGAACGCGCCGCCGACGCCGGACAGCGTCATGCGGACCTTGTCCTCGGGCAGGCCGAGCACGGGCGCGATCTGGCGCAGGTCGGAGTGCAGCCACTGGGTGGCGATGTAGAGGTCGACACCGCCGTCCTCGGCGGGCACGGCGAGACCGGACTCGGGGCCCAGGAACGCCTGGTCCTGCATGCCGAAGGTGTACTCGCCCTTGACGACGAAGTCGGCCTTCTTCGCGGCCTCTTCGACGTTGCCGCGGACGATCGGCTGGCGGTGCACGATGTTCGGGTGCGGGACGTGGCCGATGTGGTGGTCGTCGCGGCCCTCGTGGATGAGGACCGCGTCGGGCGCGGTCGCGGACGCCTCGTCCGTGATGACCGGCAGTTCGCGGTACTCCACCTTGATCTTGGCGGCGGCGCGGCGCGCGGTCTCCGGGTGGTCGGCGGCGACGATCGCGACCGGCTCACCGTGGTGGCGGACCTTGCCGTGCGCGAGGACCGGGGTGTCCTGGATCTCCAGGCCGTAGTTCTTCACCTCGGTCGGCAGGTCGTCGTACGTCATGACGGCGTAGACGCCGGGCGTCGCGAGGGCCTCGCCGGTGTCGATGGAGACGATCTCGGCGTGGGCGACCGTGGAGCGCAGGATCTGGCCCCAGAGCATGTCCTCGTGCCACATGTCGGACGAGTACGCGAACTCGCCGGTGACCTTGAGGATGCCGTCCGGGCGGAGCGTCGACTCGCCGATGCCGCCCCTGGTCCTGGAGCCCTGCGTGAGGTTGGTGGGTGTTCCCGTGGTTCCCATGGTCAGACCGCCTCGGACTGCCGGGCGGCCGCGAGGCGGACCGCGTCCATGATCTTCTCGTAGCCGGTGCAGCGGCACAGGTTGCCGGAGAGCGCCTCGCGGATGTCCGCGTCGGTCGGCGTGGGGTTGCGCTCCAGCATCTCGTCGGCGGCGACCAGCAGACCGGGGGTGCAGAAGCCGCACTGGACGGCGCCGGCGTCGATGAACGCCTGCTGGATGGGCGAGAGTTCGCCTCCGTCGCCGGTGTGGGAGTCCTGGGGCTTCAACTCCCAGCGCCTGGCCTCGTCCAGCGAGGTGCCGCAGGAGCCGGTGGCGCAACCGCCCTGCTCCGCGCGCTGCTTGGCGAACTCCGCGAGGCCCTCGACCGTGACGACCTCGCGGCCCTCGACCTGACCGGCCGCGACCAGACACGAACACACCGGCACGCCGTCCAGGCGGACCGTGCAGGAACCGCACTCGCCCTGCTCGCAGGCGTTCTTGGAGCCGGGCAGGCCCAGGCGCTCGCGCAGCACGTACAGCAGGGACTCGCCCTCCCACACGTCGTCGGCTTCCTGCGGACGGCCGTTGACCGTGAAATTGACACGCATTACGCGACTCCCTCCGTGGTGGCGGCGGTGCCGCGGTACGACTCCCAGGTCCAGGTCAGGGTGCGGCGGGCCATGATGCCGACCGCGTGGCGGCGGTAGCTCGCCGTGCCCCGGACGTCGTCGATCGGGTTGCAGGCGGCGGAGCAGAGGTCCGCGAACTGCTTGGCCACCGACGGGGTGATGATCTTGCCGTTGTCCCAGAAGCCGCCCTCGTCGAGCGCCGCGTTCAGGAACTCCTCGGCGGCCTTGGCGCGGACCGGCGTGGGCGCGGCCGAGCCGATGCCGGTGCGGACCGTACGCGTCTCGGGGTGCAGGGCCAGGCCGAAGGCGCAGACCGCGATCACCATGGCGTTGCGGGTGCCGACCTTGGAGTACTGCTGGGGGCCGTCGGCCTTCTTGATGTGGACGGCGCGGATCAGCTCGTCGGGCGCGAGCGCGTTGCGCTTCACGCCGGTGTAGAACGCGTCGATCGGGATCAGCCGCGATCCCCGTACGGACTCGGCCTCGACCTCGGCGCCCGCCGCGAGGAGGGCGGGGTGGGCGTCGCCGGCCGGGGAGGCGGTGCCGAGGTTGCCGCCGACGCCGCCGCGGTTGCGGATCTGGGGAGAGGCCACGGTGTGGGAGGCCAGGGCCAGGCCGGGGAGCTCGGCGCGCAGGTTCTCCATGATCCGGGTGTACGGGACGGAGGCGCCCAGGCGCACGCTCTCCTCGCCGACCTCCCACTCGCTCAGCTCGCCGACGCGGTTCAGGTCGAGGAGGTACTCGGGCCGGCGGTGATCGAAGTTGATCTCGACCATCACATCGGTGCCACCCGCAATCGGCACAGCGGTGGGGTGCTCGGCCTTCGCGGCGAGCGCCTCCTCCCAGCTGGCGGGGCGAAGGAAGTCCATGAGTGGCTCTCTTCTTCGTATCGTGGGTCGTTCTGATCAAGCCAGATCGTGTGCGGCGGCCCGGGCTCGTTCATGAGTTGTTCACGTGGAGTGAGGTCAGTACACCGCGCTGTCCTCCACCGGGGTCAGTCACCGAAACCATGAAGGAGTTGGCTGGCCAGGGCGGTCATCTTGTAGATTCGTATGAACAGGGGTCATCAGTAACCTCCTCGTTTTCCTATGGAAACGACAGGAAACATCCAGCACACGCTGGGACCAGGGAGTACGGCTCGCGGACCCGCTCGCCCATTGCTCACCTTCAGATCCATCGTAGATTTCGAGACAAGAACGGCGGCGACGAGAATGCGGCTGCGCGCACTGCTGGACACCGACGCGCTGGGCCTGCGGCTGCTCGGCGGCGAGGACGAGCTGGACCGCACCGTACGCGGTGTGATGACCACGGACCTCAAGGACCCCAGCCGCTACCTCTCCGGCGGCGAGCTGGTCCTCACCGGCCTCGCCTGGCGGCACGACGCCGCGGACTCCGAGCCCTTCGTACGGATCCTGGCGGCCGCGGGGGTCGCGGCCCTCGCAGCCGGTGAGGCGGAGCTCGGCGATGTCCCGGAGGACCTCGTCCTGGCCTGCGTCCGGCACCGGCTGCCGCTGTTCGCCGTGCACGAGTCGGTGGCGTTCGCGACGATCACGGAGCATGTCGTACGACAGGTCTCGGGCGAGCGCGCCGGGGACCTCGCGGCCGTGGTGGACCGGCACCGGCGGATGATGACGTCAGGCCCGGCGGGCGGCGGCCCCGACGTGGTCCTGGACCTGCTCGGCACCGACCTCGACCTGCGTGCCTGGGTGCTCTCCCCCACCGGACGCCCGATCGCCGGTTCGAAGGTCGCCGGGGCCGCGCTGCCCGCCGACGTGTCCGCGAAGCTGGCCGCGGAGCACCTCGCGGCGACGCGCACCGGGCGGCGCGGACCGCACCGGGTGATCGTGGACACGACGACCTACTCCCTGTTCCCGATCCGTTCCTCGGGGCGCTCCGCTGCCGCCTCCCGTGATGTGCGCGAGACGGTGCTCTCCGACTGGCTGCTCGCGGTCGAGGCGGACGCCGGGGACTGGCCCGCGGAGCGGCTCGACCTGCTCCAGGGCGTCACCCAGCTGATCGCGGTCGAGCGGGACCGGCGGGACGCGGCGCGCACGGTACGGCGCCGGCTCGCGCAGGAGGTCCTCGAACTGGTGCAGACGGGAGCGGCCCCCGCGGAGATCGCGGCCCGGCTGCGCGTCGCCGCTCCGGTGCTGCTGCCCGGGCTCGGCGCCGCACCGCACTGGCAGGTGGTGGTGGCCCGCGTCGAGTGGGAGGAAGTAGGGGGCGGGACCGCAGGGCCCTCGGTCGAGGGTGGTGGCGGGCGACGGGCGGGCGAGATCGAGGGCGGGCCGGTCGCCCAGTCGCTCCTGGAGGAGATCCTCGTCGACCCGCTGACCAGCGGCCCCGAGCACTCCGACCGGATCGCCGTCGCCCATACGGGTGAGGAGGCGATCGCGCTCGTACCCCTTCCGGCGGTCTCCTCGGAGCACGACGGCTCCGAGTCGGGCATCCTCGCGGACGCCCTCCTGGAGGCCGTACGCGACCCGCTGTCGGCCGGCCTCAACGACGACGGGCGGCTCACGCTCGGCGTCAGCGCCGCCGTGCACTCGGCCGAGGGGCTGCGCGGCGCCCTGGAGGAGGCCCGGCACGCACGCCGGGTCGCCGCCGCCCGCCCCGGCCGGGTCTGCGCGGCCGGACACCAGGAGCTGGCCTCGCACGTCCTCCTGCTGCCCTTCGTGCCGGACGACGTACGCCGCGCCTTCACCGCGCGGCTCCTCGACCCCCTCCGGGACTACGACCGCCGCCACCGCGCCGAACTCATCCCCACCCTGGAGGCCTTCCTCGACTGCGACGGCTCCTGGACGCGCTGCGCCACGCGGCTCCACCTGCACGTCAACACACTGCGCTACCGGGTGGGCCGCATCGAGCAGTTGACGGGCCGGGACCTCTCCCGCCTCGAGGACAAGCTCGACTTCTTCCTCGCGTTGCGCATGAGCTGAGGTCACGGGCGCGTGCGGCGCGTGTCAGCAAGTGCCGCACCAGTCCCACGACTTTGTGAAATCCTTCACCTACCCTCTTGGCCGGGTACCGCGATCCGTGCTGAGATGCCACCACTCAACAGCTCAATGGCGTGCTCGGGGAGGGCAACGTGGCGCATACCGCCATGTCTGGTTCCGGAACGAACGCAGGGGACGATCCACTCCAGACCGCGGTATGGCGGCTGCGCTCACGCGCCTGCTGGGTGGACGCGGCCGCACTGCTCCAGCCCGGGACGGCGGGGCCGGCGCTGCAGAGAGCCTCGCTCCTCGTCGAGCGGTGTCTGTACACCGAGCAGGGCTGGGCCGAGGCGGAGGACGCGCTGCGGACGGCGGAGGCGGTGGCCCAGAGCGACGAGGAGCGCGGGGCGGCGGCCTGTGAGCGCGGGCAGCTCGCGTACGCGGCCACGCTGCTCGGGGTGCGCGACCGGGCGGACGAGGCGCGGGCCGCGCTCGGGCGGGCGGCCGCGCTGATCGCCCCGGGGGCGCCGGGGCGGGCACTGCTGGACTTCCGGCGCGGGCTGCTCGCCGAGAACCTCGCGCAGTCGCCGCAGGCCGCGCGGGCCGCGTACCGGCGTGCCCACGCGGGCGCCGTCGCCCAGGGCGACCCGCTTCTGCTCTCCTTCACCTGGCGGCACCTCGCCGGACTCGCCCTGCGGGACGGGGAGTTGGCGGAGGCGCGGCACGGGTTCGCCGAATCCCTGCGGATCCGGGAGGAGTTGGGGTACTTGGTGGGCACGGCCCCGGCGCTGGCCTCGCTCGCGGATGCCGAGGTCGAGCCGGAGGCGTCTCGGTTGCGGGCGGAGGCGGGGCGGTTGTTCCGGTTGCTCGGGGGTGTGCCGACGTGGCTGGCTCGGCAACTTACTCCCCCTGCCGCAACGGCTTGAGGTGGTGGGGAGACCGCGGATTCGTCGTGGCTGGTCGCGCCCGCGCGGCGGAGCCGCCCATGTCACGGCCCCGCGCCCCTGAAGGAGCGCCGCGGTCCCCCGCGTCCGCCGGACCGGGTCACTTGCTCTGGACGTGCGCCAAGAGGTTGCGGGCGAAGTGCTCCACCGTGGTGCGGAGTTCGGGGTCGTGGGCCACGTAGACCACGATCGCGACGACGATGATCAGGGCGAGGAGGCCGCGCAGGCCGCCGCCCCGGGCGCCGGTGTGCGGCACGGGACGGTGCGTGTGGGGTGCGCCGGTGTGGCGGGCGTGGGCCCGGGCCATGTCGTGCATCTCGCGGTGGTGGCGTACGTGGCTCTGGTGGATCTGCTGGGCCTGCTGAGCTTGTTGCATCGCCTGCCAGGACGGGTCGGGCATTGGTCTTCTCCCCCGGTTCGGTGCTGGTACCGGGGGGCACGTGGGCGGGGCCGTCCGGGTTCCCGGCGGCGCGTCCTGTTGCTCGGCGCGTACGGAGCCGTGACGTCCGTCGGGGGAAGGCGACGTACCGGACCTAGGTCCTGTCGGCGAAGTGCTCCCGTACGAGGGACTGGACGACCGGGAGGTCCTGGGCGGTCAGGGCGTCCAGGAGTGCGATGTGCTCGGCGGCGTCGGCCATGAGGTCCGCGCGGCCGCGCGGGACGGGGCCGCCGACGAGGGGCCACTGGGCGCGGCGGTGCAGGTCGTCGGCGATCTGCACGAGCTGGTCGTTGCCGGCGAGGGCGAGGATCGCGTGGTGGAAGGCGCGGTCGCACTCGGCGTAGGTGGCACGGCACCCCGCGGACGCGGCACGCGCCGCCGCCTCGGCGAGCGGGCGCAGTTCGGCCCAGCGCGCGGCGGGCACCGTGCGGGCGAGGCGCAGCACCACCGGGACTTCGAGGAGGGCGCGGATCTCGGCGAGTTCGGCCAGCTCGCGCGTCCCGCGCCGGACGACCCGGAAGCCACGGTTCGGTACGACCTCGACGGCACCTTCGAGGGCGAGCTGCTGCATCGCCTCGCGTACGGGGGTGGCGGAGACCCCGAAGCGTTCGCCCAGCACGGGCGCCGAGTACACCTGGCCGGGGGCGAGCTCGCCCGCGACGAGGGCGGTGCGCAGGGCGTCGAGGATCTGCCCGCGGACCGAGGCCCGCTGGACCACGGGGCGCGCGGTCTCCACACGGGGGTGCGGGATGGGCGGCTCGCTGTGGGTGTGCTCGCCACGGGCCCCGGACGCGGACCGGGACTCGTCCGAGGCGACGCCCCGCTCCCGCTCGGCGTCCGCCGTCCGCGCCTGTGCGGGAACCCGGACGGACGCCGTACGGATGTCCGGGGCCGCTGACCCGGTGGAACCGCGCGCGCCCAGCGAACCGGCCTGCTCCACGGGGTCCTCCTCCGGGCTTGGTGGTACTTGGGGGTCATTGCGGCGGTTGTCACCCGTCCGTCAAGCACCATAGGCGCACATGGCCCCAGTTCAAACATCCGATATTGAGGGTAAGGTAAGCCTAACCTGTCAACGATCGTGAAGCGGGGTACCCGTATGTCCGCTCCCGCCCTGGCCACAGGCGCCCTGGGCCTCGCCGACTCCCACCCCGCCCGTTCGGCCGTCACGGACGCGTACACCCGGCTGACCGAGGTCTTTCCGGAGCTGAGCGTGCGGGAACTGGGGCAGGGGGAAGCGGCCCCGGAGGGCGACGGCTGGGTAGGCGCCGCCGGGCTCGCGGCGGGCGGGGCCGACCTGGACACCTTCCTCACCTGGGACGAGGCGCAGATCGTCAGGGACTACGGACAGCGGGCGCGCCCGGACGTGGTGGCGAGCTTCGGGCTGCACCGGTACGCCTGGCCGGCCTCTTTGCTGATCACCGTCCCGTGGTTCCTGCTGCGCCGGGTACCCCGCCTCCCTGTGGAGCGCGTCACATTCCAGCGCACGCGCGGCCTGATGGCGGTCCGGGTCCAGGAGTTCGCCTGTCTGCCGGGCGACCCGGCGGCCCGGCTGCCCGGCGCCCGGGTCGTCCCGGACGCGGAGGCGCTGCGGGCCGAGGCGCGGGCGGCGGCGGCCGAACACCTGGAGCCGGTCCTCGGCGGCTTCGGCCCGCGCATGCGGCGCCGCGGCCGGGCCCTGTGGGGCATGGCGACCGACGAAGTCGTCGAGAGTCTCTGGTACGTCGCCGATCTGCTCGGCGAGGAGCGGCGCGCGCTGCGCGAGCTGGAGCTGCTGCTGCCGGGGGCCACCCGGCCCTACGTCGGATCCGCCGCGTTCCGTGAACTGAGCGGCCCGAACGGCGAGTCCCTGCCCACCCGCGACCGGGCGAGCTGCTGCCTCTTCTACACGCTGCGTCCCGAGGACACCTGCGTCAACTGCCCGCGCACCTGCGACACGGACCGCATCGCCAAGTTGACGTCCACCGCGGCGGATTGAGCGCCGCTCCCGCCGTACGGACGGGCCCCCGGGTGCTCTAAGATCAACTCCGACGGAGACTCCCGACGGGTGCCCGACAGATGACAGGCACTTCACAACTTCCTCACTTGTCGCAGGAACTTTCCGTAGAACCATCCGTACGGGTAATCTAATTCGCACTCAGCTCCCGTCCCTCGAGCGGCAGTTCGAGCAGAATGTCGCCCTGCGCATCCCCTTGCACTCCCTTGGCGGCCTCTTGCCCCGAAACCCCCTGAGGGTCGACGGGCGTGGGCCAATATGGCGGGCGTTACGCCCTATCCCAATGCAAGGGACCCCAGATGAGATTGACCGACATATCGCTGAACTGGCTGCTTCCGGGCGCCGTTTTGCTCCTGGGACTGCTGGCGGCGGTGGCGGTGCTCGCGCGCAGCAAGCGGTCCGGGGAGAACGCGAGCAGCAACAACGACGACTCGTGGGAGCGCAGCGAGGAGCGTCGCAGGCGTAAGGAAGCCGTCTACGGCACGGCCTCCTATGTGCTGCTGTTCTGCTGTGCCGCGGTCGCCGCGGCGCTCTCCTTCCACGGCCTCGTCGGCTTCGGCCAGCAGAACCTCGGACTCACCGACGGCTGGGAGTACCTCGTCCCGTTCGGTCTGGACGGCGCGGCCATGTTCTGCTCCGTCCTCGCCGTGCGCGAGGCCAGCCACGGTGACGCGGCGCTCGGCTCCCGGATACTCGTGTGGACCTTCGCCGGTGCCGCCGCCTGGTTCAACTGGGTGCACGCTCCCCGGGGTGTGGACCACTCGGGCGCTCCCCAGTTCTTCGCGGGCATGTCCCTGTCGGCCGCCGTGCTGTTCGACCGGGCGCTGAAGCAGACCCGCCGTGCCGCGCTGCGTGAGCAGGGCCTGGTCCCGCGTCCGCTGCCGCAGATCCGTATCGTCCGCTGGCTGCGCGCGCCCCGTGAGACGTACAGCGCCTGGTCGCTGATGCTCCTGGAGAACGTCCGCACGCTGGACGAGGCGGTGGAGGAGGTCCGCGAGGACAAGCGCCAGAAGGAGCAGAACCGCCTGCGCCGCCGGAACGAGGAGCGGGTCGAGCGGGCGCACCTCAAGGCGCTCAGCCGCGGTCACCGTGGCCTGCCCGGCCGTGGTGGCGGCGGTGGCCGGCAGCAGCTGGAGACGACCGTGGAGCGTGCTCCCGCGCAGGCCACCGCGGAGCCTGCCATAGCGGCGCCGGAGCAGCTGCCCGTACGCTCACGGCCCTCCCTTCAGCCCGTCCGCAAGAGTGGTGACCCGATCACCGTCGATCTCACCGCGGAGGACGACACCATGGCCCTGCCGCGACTCGACTCCCTGGAGCGCAAGCTCAAGGACCTCGAGCAGCAGTTCGGCTGAGACACCGGGGTGGTCCGGCCGTCGAACGGCCGGACCCCGGACAGGAATTACGGCGGCGCGGTGACTACACCGCGCCGCCGTCCAGTTCGAACCAGACCGACTTGCCCACGCCGTGGGGGCGTACCCCCCAGGCGTCCGCGAGGGACTGGACGAGGACAAGGCCTCTGCCGTGCGTACCGTCGTCGGCGATCGGTACCCGCAGCCTGGGCCTGCGTCCCACGAAGTCCCTTACCTCCACGCGGAGTCCGCGGGGTCCGACGGTGGCCGTCAGGACCGCGTCATGGTCGGTGTGGATGAGGGCGTTGGTGACGAGTTCGCTGGTCAGCAACTCGGCTATCTCGGACTTCTCCGGCTTCCCCCAGTGCCGTAAGAGTTCCCTCAGCGCTCTGCGGGCCTCTGGCACCGCTCGTAGATCGGCGCCGGCCAGCCGCCGCCTGAGCTGCGCGGCGGCCGGGTCCCCCGCGCCGTCGGCCGCTTCTTCCTCCACTGCCTGTGCCGAGGAGGCCCCGATGGCCACGGGACCGCCCCCTCGTACCTGCCTCTTCATGACCCCCGCCTGCATGCCGATGTCGGGTTCCCCTCCTGATCGAACATGTTCACGGGAATCCATGCCCCATCGGGGACGCGGCAGTCATGCCGAATGGTCGACCACCAGCCATTTCCGAGCGCAAGCACGGCGTCGCGCCGAAACGGTGGCCTGTGGGACGCCACAGCCCGTACAACAGGGCTCTCCGGGGCCGGCTCGCGCGACGGCGAGTCGTCGGTCTGGGAGAGCCCCGCTTGCCCTGTTTGCCCTGTTCAACGCCTGCTTGAGGCGCACGGTACGGCCGGTGCGGGCCCCGCGCACGGCGACGGCGCACGCGGCGGGCCCGCACCACCCGGCGCCTCCCCCTCCCAAGCGACGTGTTGACCGCGGGCGCTCGGTCCATCTACCGACTCTCGGCTGCGGGTATGGCCGTACTCGACGGGGAGTCGGCCCGGCCGTCGGCTAATTACCGGCGGCTACTTACCGTCGATGCCCTTGGTGCCGATGTGGATGATCTTTTGGCTGCGGGACATGTCGACGATGAGCTTGGTGGTGGTGCCGCTCCAGCTGAGGGTGACGACGGCTTCCGTGTGATCGGCCCTGCCGTTGTCGGTGACCGTCCACTTCAGCGGGACGTTCTGGGCCTGAAGGACGCCGTCGGCGTGGTTCCTGGCCTCCCAGGCCTCGACCTTCTTGAGGTAGTCGGCCTGCACGTAGAACTTACGGAGCTCGCTGGCCAGCCTTGCGCCGTGGTCCGGGTCGCTCTGGGCGTCGATGTAGGCGCCGTAGAAGTCGGCGATCCGGGTCACGGAGTCCGACGGCTTGCCGCTGACCGTCCGCTGCGCGGCCGACCTTGTGGACGCCCCTGTGGTCGTCTGGGCCGAGGCGGTGAGGCCGAGAGGAAGGACGAGGGCGGCGGTGAGGCCGGCGACGAGTGCGGTGCGGCGGATCGGCTTGCGGGAGATCGGCTTGTGCGAGGTGGTGTTGCTGTTCATCGGTGTGTGTCCCCGTTCTCGGTCGGTGCGTTGGTGCGTCGGTTCGACCCCTTGAGCATCAGCGGCCACTCGGGGCGGGCACAACGGACGGCGCCCGATCCGCAACGGTGGAACCGTCCCAGGGCTTCTGACGTGCACGTATGTGGAGTGCCTGGGATGCCGTCCTGGGACGGGACGGGGGAACGGACAGTGTCACCTCAGCGCGGTGTCCATGAAGATGCGAACGGCGACGGCGTCAGCGATGTCCATGGCGATGTCCATGGCGATGTCGAGGAGTTCGCGGCGCTGCTGCGGCGGCTGAAGGCGCGCACGGATCGCAGCTACGGTGCGCTGGCGCGGCGGCTGAACATGAACACCTCGACGCTGCACCGCTACTGCTCCGGTGACGCCGTGCCGCTCGACTTCGCGCCCGTGGAACGGTTCGCCGCGATGTGCGGGGCGACAGCGGCCGAGCGGGGCGAACTCCACCGCCGCTGGATCCTGGCCGCGGCGGCCCGCCAGCGCTCCCGAGCAGCGACTCCGTCGGGCCGCCGCCCGACGACGGGCGACCTGTCGGCGGCCCCGGCGCCCGCCGAATCGACACAGCGTCCGGCGCTCACCACCCCGCCGGGCTCCGCGACGCCGACCGTTTCCCGGCATCCCGCCACGCCCGTCAAGGACGACAACTCCCCGCCCGAAGTGGCCGAATCCACCCCCCGGTCAACACCCACGCCCAATACGCCGAACGGACCCGGAGTACCGGACGGACCCGGAGTACCGGACGGACCCGGGAGTTCCCCGGCACCCGCTGAGCCGCAGGGGGGCCCGGCGGTCGTCGAGGACCACGGCCCGACACGCGGAACGGGCGGAACCGGCCCGCGGACCACGCTCGTGCCCGGGTCGGCCCCGCTGCGGCCCTGGTACAAGCGGCGGTTGTCTGTCGCCGTCGGTGTGGCGGCCGTGCTGGTTGCCGCTCTGGGGAGTGTGTCGGCGCTGTCTCTGTCCGCGGACCGGCAGGAGCAGCGGGACCGGCACTCGAGTGGCGGCGTACGGCAGCATGCTCAGGCACCGTCCGCGCACGCGGCATCCGCCCCGCTCACCTGGACCGCGAACTCCCAGCTCTGGGAGCTCGGTTGCAGCCATGCCTACGTCATCGCCAAGCCGCCGGGGCAGGTCCCGCCGCCCCCGGCCGCGCAGGACGCCGAGACCTGGGCGCGGACGCAGAACGCGGTGCACGGACACGAGACGCTCGTACAGATCTCGGTGCAGGGGCGGACGTCGACGGCCGTCGTCCTGGAGGCGTTGCGGGTACGGGTCGTGGGTCGCGCCGCCCCCGCGAAGGGCACCGCGTACGCCATGGACCAGGGCTGCGGAGGGGACATCAGTCCCCGCTCCTTCGCCGTGAACCTGGACGTCGACCGGCCCATCGCCCACTCACTCCCGGGCAGCGACACCGGCAGGACCGTGCCCGCGATCCGCATGCCCTACCGGGTGTCCGCGCAGGACCCGGAGGTGCTGCTGGTCACCGCCCGGACCGAGACCTGCGACTGCCGCTGGTACCTGGAACTCGACTGGTCCTCCCAGGGCCGCACCGGCACCCTACGCATCGACGACCACGGCCGCCCCTTCCGTACCAGCGGCATCAAGGGCCTGCCCCACTACTGGTACGCCGGACGGCAATGGGTACCGATGGCCGGCCAAGGAAACGGTTAGGGACGGGGCACGTTGCGCAGGTTGGAGCGGGCCATCTGCACCATCCGGCCGACGCCCCCGTCCAGGACCATCTTCGACGCCGACAGGGCGAACCCGGTCACCATCTCCGCGCTGATCTTCGGTGGGATGGACAGGGCGTTGGGGTCGGTGACGATGTCGACGAGGGCGGGGCCCTTGTGCTTGAAGGCGGCCTTCAAGGCGCCGGCGAGGTCCTTGGGCTTCTCCACGCGCACGCCGTACGCCCCGCACGCACGCGCGACGGCCCCGAAGTCGGGGTTCTTGTTCGTGGTCCCGTACGACGGCAGCCCGGCGACCAGCATCTCCAACTCGACCATGCTCAGGGCGGAGTTGTTGAACAGGACGACCTTCACCGGCAGGTCGTACTGGACGAGGGTGAGGAAGTCACCCATCAGCATGGAGAACCCGCCGTCTCCGGACATCGAGACGACCTGCCGGCCCCGGTCGGTGAACTGGGCCCCGATCGCCATCGGCAGCGCGTTCGCCATCGAACCGTGCGAGAACGAACCGATGACCCGGCGACGGCCGTTGGGCGAGATGTAGCGGGCCGCCCACACGTTGCACATCCCGGTGTCGACGGTGAACACCGCATCCTCGTCGGCGAGTTCGTCGAGGACGGAGGCCACGTACTCCGGGTGGATCGGAACGTGCTTCTCGACCTTGCGCGTGTACGCCTTGACGACACCCTCGAGCGCGTCCGCGTGCTTCTTCAGCATCTTGTCGAGGAAACGGCGGTTCCCCTTGGGCTTCACCCGGGGCGTCAGACAGCGCAGGGTCTCCTTCACATCGCCCCACACCGCCAGGTCCAGCTTGGAGCGTCGGCCCAGGCGCTCGGGCCGGACGTCGACCTGGGCGATCTTGACGTCGTCCGGGAGGAAGGCGTTGTACGGGAAGTCGGTGCCGAGCAGGATCAGCAGGTCGCACTCGTGGGTGGCCTCGTAGGCGGCGCCGTAGCCGAGCAGACCGCTCATACCGACGTCGTACGGGTTGTCGTACTGGATCCACTCCTTGCCCCGCAGCGCGTGTCCGACCGGCGACTTGATCTTCTCCGCGAACTCCATGACCTCGGCGTGCGCGCCCGCCGTGCCACTGCCGCAGAAGAGCGTGATCTTGTCGGCCTCGTCGATCATCGCGACGAGCTTGTCGATCTCGGCGTCGCCGGGGCGGACGGTGGGCCGGGAGGTGACGAGGGCGGTCTCGAGGGCCTTGTCCGGGGCCGGCTCGGAGGCGATGTCGCCGGGGAGGGTGACGACGCTGACACCCGACTGGCCCACCGCGTGCTGGATGGCGGTCTGCAGCAGCCTCGGCATCTGCTTCGGGTTGGAGATCATCTCGTTGTAGTGACTGCACTCGCGGAAGAGCTGGTCCGGATGGGTCTCCTGGAAGTAGCCGAGGCCGATCTCGCTGGAGGGGATGTGCGAGGCGAGGGCGAGGACCGGGGCCATGGAGCGGTGGGCGTCGTACAGACCGTTGATGAGGTGGAGGTTGCCGGGGCCGCAGGAGCCGGCGCAGGCGGCGAGTTTGCCGGTGATCTGGGCCTCGGCGCCCGCGGCGAAGGCAGCCGTCTCCTCGTGCCGGACGTGGATCCAGTCGATCGCCGCGTTGCGCCGGATCGCGTCCACCACCGGGTTGAGGCTGTCGCCGACGACGCCGTACAGGCGCTTGACGCCCGCGCGGACGAGGATGTCGACGAACTGCTCGGCGACGTTCTGCTTGGCCATGCTGCACGCACCCCTTTGTGATCCATGGATCCCGCGGGTCCCTTGGTTCGTCCTTTGGGTCCATGAATTCACAGGGTGCGCCGTTACGCCTCCCAAACGGCCGCGACGGTCCGGTCGTCGGCGTACCCCTTGACCCGTACCTGAGTGTCGGCGAGAAACGCGGCGAGGCCGGGCGGCTCGCCCGCCGACCACCGCGCCGTCAGGTGCTCGCAGAACTGCGGTTCGCCGCGCAGGGGCTCCGCGAGGCCGCCGGTGCACAGCAGCAGCGTGTCACCCGGTCGGGCGACGGAGGCGCGGAATCGGAAGGGTTCGCGAGGCGGTTCGGGGGCCGGTTCGTACGGGCTCGGGGGCGTCGTGATGCCCAGGTCCATGGTGAGCCGGTCGCCCTCGGGGGTCTCGTGCGGCAGCGATCCGAAGCCGACCACGGCCTCGCCGGTGGTCTCGGCGACCCGCGGCTCGATGTCCTGCCACTCGCCGTCCCGCAGCCGGAACAGGCCACCGGCGCCGACTCCGAAGAAGACGCGTGTACGGCACTCGGGGTCCCCGGTGAGCAGCAGGCAGCGCAGGCCGGCGGTGTACTCCTCGGGCTCGATGCCCTGTTCGGCGGCGCTGGCGCGCAGCTTGCCGAGGCTGCGGTCGGTGAGCCGGTGCAGGCCCGACTTCAGGTCGCCGCGACGGGCCGCCCTTATGTCCTCGGCCAGCCGCGCGTGGCTGCGGCCCACGGCGCGACCGATCCACCGGCATGCCTCGGCCGCCGCCCGGTGCGCGCCGGGGGTCGCCCGGGCGCCGGTGGCCATCGCCACCAGCACCAGCGCGTGCTCGCCCGCCCCGAAGCGGGCGGTGAGCAGGGAGTCCCGGCGGGGCTCGCCCCGGAAGCGCGCGGAGTCGCCGCGCACGGAGGCGGCGCGCAGGGTGCTCGCCCCGTAACGCGCTCCGTCCAGGACGGTGTCGGCGACCAGGTCGTCGAGGTCGTCCGGATCTGCGGGCGGGAGGGCGGTGGGCTCGGCGTAGTAGGTGGGCGGGCCGGAGCCGACGTAGTCGACGGGGGGTGGCTGGTGGGGGACGCTGAGGACCGGCTCCGCGGGCGGCGGGGCGGGGAGGGCGTCCACGGGGGCGGCCATGCCGGGCGGGGCGGGATCCGGCGGCGCGCTGGGGCGCGGTGGCACCGCCGCGCCGGACGGTTCCTTGGACGTACGGCCGCGGAGCGACTCGGCGTGGAACCCGGGCGGTGTCGGTCCCGGCGGGAAGGTCGCGGGGGTCGGCGGCTGGGCCGACGGGGTTTCCCAGGAAGCCAAGGGCTCTTCGCCGCCCCCCGAGGGGCCAGGATCCGCACCGCTCCGGGAGAAGCCTGTGGGCTCGCTGGTCCACCAAGGGCCGGGCGCCGCTTCAGCCGACGGGGGGCCGGGGTCGTCCCCGCTCCCCGAGAGGCCGCCCAGGTACCCGCCACTCCACGAAAGGCCCGGCTCCCCGCCACCGCGAGAGGGCTCGGAGTCGTCACCCCGAGAGGGCTCGGAGTCCTCCCTGCCTCCCGAGAGACCGAGGTCCCCGCCACTCCGTGCGGAGCCGGCGTCCTCGCTCGTCGACGGGGTCGGGTTCTCGGCGGGCCGTGTCGGATCGAGGAAGCGGTCCGGTGGGTTGGACCGGGGCGCGTGGTCCCAGCCGGCGAGGCGCCGGCCCAGTGCCTCGCCGCGCGGGGTGCCGCCGCCCCGTTGCTCGGGGACGACGGGAGACCCGTCCAGTTCGGGCGGCGCGGACCCCGATCCCACCGTCCCCGCGGCCGACGCGAAGCGGTCGTCGAGGGAATCGGCCGCGGGCGTGGGCCCCGTGTCCCCGGTGGAGTCGTCGTACAGCTGCCCCCACCAGTCGTCCTCGTGACCGGTAGGCCTCTCCCCCTGCTGGCTCATGCCCCTAATTGTCCACCGCGAGAGCCGTATGAAAACGGGGCATCCGGAAAAACCGGCCATAGGACTGGTAGTCGAACGACGCGTCGGGTGACGTATCGAATGGCCGTACGAGTGCGGAGGGTTGAAGAAACGTGAGACGTCGCGCCGAAGCCGCCGGACGATTCCACCCCCCACGGGAGAACCGCCCGGCGGCGCCCTGAGTGTGACCTGCTTCCCTGAGGTTCCCCTGTGACGCGCGCTGTCGCGCTCCCCAAGGTGCCACTCCCAAGATCACTCCGCCCGCGTCCGCGCAGGCCGGTCCGGCCCAAGCCGGGCATTACGGGCGGCTGTTGCTGCCGCGGTGCCGTGAGCTTGGCAGAGTTACGGGTGCCGCGGCGATGATGTGCCGAGGCGGGTTTGCGCCGTGGCCGATTTCCGCCAGGTCACGGCCGGAACGGGAATTGGGGAGGGCATCGCCGCATGCTGGGAGCGATAGGTCTGGATGAGACGCACGAGTCGGCGTACCGGGCACTGGTGTCCGTGGGCGCCGCCGACGTGCCCGACCTCGCACGGCGGCTCACGCTCGGCGAGTACGACACCGAGCGCGCCCTGCGCCGACTGGAGCGGCACGGTCTCGCGGCCCAGTCCTCGGGCCGCCCGGGACGCTGGGTCGCGGCGCCGCCCGGCGTCGCCCTCGGCGCACTGCTCACCCAGCAGCGGCACGAGCTGGAGAAGGCGGAACTGGCGGCCGCCCTGCTCGCCGAGGAGTACCGCGCCCAGGCCACCGAACCCGCCGTGCACGACCTGGTGGAGGTGGTGATCGGAGCGGCTGCCGTCACCCAGCGGTTCCTCCAGCTCCAGCTCGGCGCGGCCACGGAGGTGTGCGCGCTCGTCACCGGGAACCCGATGGTGGTCTCCGGGATGGACAACGACGCGGAGGAACAGGCCGCGGGACGGGGCGTCGGCTACCGCGTGGTGCTCGAACGCGCCGTCCTCGACCAGCCCACCGGCCTCACCGAACTGTCCGCCGCGCTCAGCCGCGACGAGCAGGTACGGGTCGTGGACAAGGTGCCGACCAAGCTGGTGATCGCCGACCGGACGCTCGCGATGGTGCCGCTCACCTCGCACACCGCGGAGCCCGCCGCCCTCGTCGTGCACGCCAGCGGGCTGCTGGAGCTGCTGTCCGGCCTGTTCGAGTCGGTGTGGCGGGACGCGCTGCCGCTGCGGCTCGGCAGCCGGGGCGTCATGGAGCAGGAGCCGGACGGCCCCGACGTCACCGACCTGGAGATCCTCTCCCTGCTGCTGGCCGGCCTGACCGACGCGAGCGTCGCCAAACAGCTCGACCTGGGCCTGCGGACCGTACAGCGCCGGGTGAAGCGGCTGATGGAGCTGGCGGGCGTCACGACCCGGCTCCAGCTGGGCTGGCACGCCTACGAGAAGGGCTGGGTGGCCCGCGACTGACCTGCGCTTTCGCGCCCGCTCAGTCACCCTGGGCAGATGGGAGCGTGGGAACTCCTGCTGGTCGGCGTGGTGATCGTGCTCGGCCTGTGCGGAGTACTGGTGCCCGGTGTGCCGGGGTCATGGCTGGTCTGGGCCGCGGTCCTGTGGTGGGCCCTGACCGACCCACGGGCCCTCACCTGGGGCGTACTGGTGGGCGCGACCGTGGTCCTGCTGCTGGCCCAGGCGATCCGCTGGGGGCTGCCGCCCCGACGGCTCCGGGAGGCCGGCGCCACTCCACGGATGGGCGTCTACGCCGGGGTCGGGACGCTGCTCGGTTTCATTCTGCTGCCGGTGGCCGGCGCGGTCGCGGGTTTCCTCGGCGGGGTCTATCTCTACGAGCGGTCACGGCTGGGCGGGCACGGCCCGGCGAAGGCGGCGGTGGGGACGGTCATGCGGTCGGGCGGCTGGCACGTCCTGACGGAGCTGTTCGCCTGCCTGCTGGTCACGGCCGCGTGGCTGACCGCGGTGATCCGGGGCTGAGCGGCCTCGCATGAACCGAACCAACACATCGGATCCGTCCCTTCGAATTGACGGGCTGCAACCGCGACCGCCCGGACTGACCGTCACGCCGGTACGGCCGAACGCGGACGCTCCCCGGCGGGGGCTGCCCGGCTAGAGAAGGAGCGTGTCCAGGTCGATGTCGTCGGCCAGCGCCTGCATCCCCGTGTCGTTGAAGTGGAGGTGGTCGCCGGGGTCGTAGGCGGGGCGGATGCGGTGCGGGTCGGCCGGGTCGCGAACTGCGGCGTCGAAGTCCACGACCGCGTCGAAGAGACCGGCGTTGCGGATGAAGGCGTTGACCGTCAGCCGGACCGCCTCGCGGGACTCCGTGTAGGCGCCGTATCCGCCGTACGGGGTGATCGTGGCACCGACGACCCGGATCCCGCGGGCGTGGGCGCGTTCCACGATCCGGCGGTACGCGTCCTCGATGGCGAGGGGATCCGTCTGCTCGGGCGTGCCCTTGATGTCGTTGATGCCCTCCAGCACGATCACCGCGCGCACCCCGGCGCGGGAGAGCGCGTCGGCGTCGAGGCGGGTCAGGGCGCTCGGGCCGCCGCTCCCCAGCAGGAGGCGGTTTCCGGAGATCCCCGCGTTGAGGACACCGAGCCGGCGGTGCGCGGGGAGCGTGCGGAGACGGGCGGCGAGCAGGTCGGGCCAGCGGTGGTTGGCGCTGTCCGTCGAGCCGGTGCCGTCGGTGAGGGAGTCCCCGAGCGCGACCACACTGCCCGCGGCGGGCGCGCCGAGTACGTCGACACCGGTCACGTAGTACCAGTTGCCGAGGGTGACGGTGTACGCGGCACCGGGCTCGTCGGCGGTCCGGTCCCCTTCGCGGGCCAGGAAGTTGGCCTGGAACGCGGAGCGGTGGTAGGTCACCGGGCCGGAGCCGGCGGGGGTGTGGACCGAGATCAGGAGGTTGGCGTCGGCGGGGATCGGGAGGTCGACGGGGTCGCTGACCATGTCCTGCCCCACGGGGATCGTCACGGATCGCCGGCCGGCGAACGTGGCGACGCGCAGCGACCCCGGGGCCGCGTTCGGACTCGTGGGCCTGCCCCACTCCTGCAACGCGACGGTGACGGCGTCGAGTTGGAGGGGTGCGGTGCCGAGCCGGTTGGAGACGCGGACACGGGCGGCACTGCCGCCGACGCTGGTGTGCACGACGTTGCGGATCGAGGCGCCGGGCAGGGCGGGGGCCGTTCCGGAGGGGGCTGTCTCCCAGGTGCCGGTCCAGTGGGCCTGGTCGTGGCCGTGGTCGTGGCCGGTGCGGGGGGTGGGCCCCGCATCGGCGCTCGCGGCCGGCGGGACGAGCGCCAGAACGGTCACCAGGGCGGTGAAGAGATGACGAGCCTTGATCACGCGGGTCATACGGGATCGCTTCCCTGACCGCCGGGCCGGTCAACGAAACGTCACACCGTTGGCCGCCCCCACTCACCCGCACCACTGATTCGTAGGACCCGCCGTTCGACTTCTGCCGTTCGAACTTCCAGATGATGGAGTGGTCCTGACCCTGACTGACCCTGACGGCGGTCACGGGAATGTCGGCGCAACCGCTGTGGGGCGGGAGACTTAGGACCAGGACCCGATGCGGTCCGCGCGCGGGCGTGTTTGGCTGCTGCCATGACCGAATTCAGCGCGGCGGAACGCGCCTACCTCACCACACAGCGGCTGGGTCGGCTGGCCACCGTGGACGCCCACGGGCAGCCGCAGGCGAACCCCGTCGGCTTCTTCCCGCAGGACGACGGGACGATCCTGATCGGCGGTTATGCGATGGGCACCACGAAGAAGTGGCGCAACCTGCGGAAGAATCCGAAGGTGGCGCTCGTCGTCGACGACATCGTCAGCCACCAGCCGTGGAAGGTGCGCGGCATCGACATCCGGGGCGAGGCCGAACTTCTCACGGGCCCGCACGAGTTGGGGCCGCACTTCAGCGAGGAGCTGATCCGTATCCATCCCCGGCGCATCCACAGCTGGGGCCTGGAGGACTGACGAAGGGGGTGTACGTCGTCCGGCGCGAGGGGGACCAGGTGGTCGGGGAGCGTCTGGAACGGCGCGTGCTCCCGGCACCGCGACACTGACGTTCCCGACGGCCACCCGGGGGCTTCACTCCAACTCGCCCGCCGCTCTGAGGTGTTGAACGGCGTACGAGCGCCACGGGCGCCACGCGTCCGGTACATCCACCCCCGGCGGCACCACGTCGGGGTCGCCGAGCGCGCGCGTCCGGATTTCGGCGGCGGTAGGGCCGTCCAGCCCCGGCAACGCCAGCAGCGCCTCCTGCGCCTCATCGCGCTCCGCGCCCGCGTCCAGCCGCAGGGTGCCGTCGGCCAGGGCGGTGGTGAGCGCGCCGAGGGGGCCGTCGGGCTCCGCCTCCGCGAGGACGGCCGGCTCCGGGAACACATGGGTGAGCGTGCCGCTCGGGGCGTCCAAGGCCTTCCCGTACCGTCGCACCAGCCGCTCGGCCTCCGCCCGCCCCACCAGCGCGCGCACGGCGAGTTCGTCCGGATCGGCGGCACCCGGCGAGCGCAGGCCGGGGCGCGCGGCGACCAGCGGGGCCAGCCGGGGATCGGCGCCCAGCCGCTCGTCGACGGCGTACGGATCGGCGTCGAGGTCGAACAGCCTGCGCAGGCGTTGGACGGCGGTGGTGAGGTCGCGCAGGTCGGTGAGGTGGAGCCGGGCGTCGAGCCAGCCGCGCGAGCGTTCGTCCACCGCGACGATTCCGGTGCCGTACGGGAGGCGGAGGGTGCGGCGGTACGTACGGCGGCCGGGGGTGCCGCCGATGTCCTCCACCCCGGGGACCGCCTCGTGGGCGAGCAGGTCGAAGACGGCGGCGGACTGGTACGGGCCTCGGTGGGCGAGGCGCAGCGGGATCCCGGCGGTGGGGGTGACGGTGCGCCGGGCTCCGGTCCCGCCCCGTGGTGCGGCGGCCGTGCGCAGTTCGCTCGGCGTCGAGGCGTACACCGCGCGGATCGTGTCGTTGAACTGCCGGACGCTGGCGAACCCGGCCGCGAACGCGATCTCCGTGATCGGCAGGCCGGTGGTCTGGAGCAGGACGCGGGCGGTGTGGGCGCGCTGGGCGCGGGCGAGGGCGACGGGGCCCGCGCCGACCTCCGCGGTGAGCTGCCGCTGCACCTGGCGGGCGCTGTATCCGAGCCGGACGGCGAGCCCTCCGACCCCCTCCCGGTCGACCACGCCATCCCCGATGAGTCGCATGGCGCGCCCTACGACGTCGGCCCGCACGTTCCACTCCGCGGAGCCGGGGACGGCGTCCGGGCGGCATCTGCGGCAGGCTCGGAAGCCCGAGTTCTGCGCCGCGGCGGCCGTTGTGTAGTACCGCACGTTCTGCCGCTTCGGCGTCACCGCCGGGCAGCTGGGCCGGCAGTAGATCCCGGTCGTCTCCACCGCGAAGAAGAACTCCCCGTCAAACCGGGCGTCCCTGCTCCGCACCGCCTCGTACCTGGTCTCCGCGTCGATCACACCCACCAGTCTGCGCCACCGCCCGCCGTTCGACTGGCGGCTTTCAGACACGACGCTCCACCCAAAACCCTGATTCCGCCCCCGCCGCCCCTACCCGTCCCATCCCCAGGGGCTCCGCCCCTTCAACCCCGCCAGGGGCTCCGCCCCCGGACCCCCACATCGCCCGGCCGGGGCGGAGGCTTCAGGAACGCGGGAACCGCGCGACCAGCCCCCACCGGCCGTCAGTCAAACAACTTCGAACACCCGGAAGCTCTGGGGCGAAGCCCCACCCTTAGGGGCGCGGGGAACTGCGCGATCAGCCACCGCCGCCCGCAGCCGAAGAACCCGCCCGGGGGCCTGGGGCGCAGCCCCGGACCCCCGTTCCGCGCAGGCTCAGTGCCAACGACCCCGTTTGGCGTCCATCGCCGCCCTCCCCTCCGCCCCCTTCCGCTTCCAGTCCCGTCGAATCTCCGCCCGCAGCCGCGCATCCGTCTTGGCGACGATCCGCTGGTTCTCCCGCAGCAGCTTGCGATAGCTGTCGAGGCGGCGTTCGGGAAGGACGCCGCAGTCGACGGCGGCGAGAACCGCGCAGCCGGGCTCCGCTTCGTGCGCGCAGTCGTGGAAGCGACAGTCGGCGGCCAGCTCCTCGATCTCGGAGAAGACCTGCCCGACGCCGGTCTCGGCGTCCCAGAGACCGACCCCGCGCAGTCCGGGCGTGTCGATGAGGACACCTCCGCCGGGGAGGGCGAGAAGGTTGCGGGTCGTCGTGGTGTGGCGGCCCTTGCCGTCCACGTCACGCGCGGCCCGTACGTCCATCACGTCCTCGCCGATCAGTGCGTTGGCGAGGGTCGACTTGCCCGCGCCGGACTGTCCGAGGAGGACGGACGTGCCGCCCGACAGCACCGCCGCGAGCACGTCCAGCCCCTCCCCTGCGCTGGAGCTGACCGGCAGCACCGGAACCCCGGGCGCCGCCGTCTCGACGTCCTGGACGAGGTGTCCGAGCGTCGCCGCGTCGGGCACGAGGTCGGCCTTGGTGAGGACGACGAGGGGCTGCGCACCGGACTCCCACGCCAGCGCGAGGAATCGTTCGACGCGGCCGAGGTCGAGTTCCAGGGCGAGGGACACGGCCACGACGGCGTAGTCGACGTTGGCCGCGAGGATCTGCCCCTCGGACCGCTTGGAGGAGGTGGAGCGTACGAAGGCGGTACGGCGCGGCAGATACGTACGCACGTAGCGCGGATTGCCCGCCGGTTCGACGGCGACCCAGTCACCGGTGCACACGACCCGCATCGGATCGTTCGGCGTCACGAACGCGGTGTCCGCGCGCAGTACCCCGTCGGCGGTGACCACGTCGCACTGACCGCGGTCGACCCGGATCACCCGCCCGGCCAGCAGCCCTTCGGTGTCGTACGGGGCGAACTCGTCCGCCCAGGCGTCGTCCCAGCCGTAGGGAACGAGCGCGGCGAACGGTGAGGAGGGGAAAGCGAGAAAAGCGGAAGTCAAGGGAGACCCTTCACAAGGGCGGCCCCGGCACGCGCGCTCGGGCGCGGAGAGAAAGAGGAAGGTCAGCCGGCGGCCACGGAGGTGGACTTGATGAACTTCTGGATGCGGGCAGCGCCCATCTCGAAGACAGCCATCGGTCACACCTCCCTGACATGCACCAGACGTGCACGAGTCACCCGCGGCGCCCATCGGCCACCGCTTGAACAGAACCGACCCTAGAGGCACCCGGACCCGCGACGCCATCGAATTACGGCGCACCGTCCGCATCTGGACGGCACCGCGCAAGGACCGGTCCGGAATGTGGCTGGTTCAGCGCCCGACAGCGTCTACGGGCCGGGCTGCCCGGTGACCCGTGGCAGTGCCTGTTCGGCCCAGATCACCTTGCCCTGGGGGGTGTACCGGGTGCCCCAGCGCTCGGCCATCTGCGACACCAGGAACAGGCCCCGGCCCCCCTCGTCCATGGTCGCCGCGTACCGCAGATGCGGCGAGGTGCTGCTGGTGTCGGACACCTCGCAGATGAGCGTACGGTCGCGGATCAGCCGTACGTGGATCGGCTCGGAGCCGTAGCGGATGGCGTTGGTGATGAGCTCGCTCAGGATGAGCTCCATGCTGAAGCCGAGCTCGGACAGGCCCCACTCGTCGAGCTTCCGGGACACGGTGTCGCGCATCCCGGCGACGGCGGCCGGGTCGAGCGGCACGTCCCAGTCGGCGATCCGGTCGGGCGGCAGCCCCTGGGTACGGGCGATGAGCAGGGCGACGTCGTCCTTGGGGCGACCGGGCAGCAGTTCGTCCAGGACGGCCTGGCAGCTCTCCTCCGGCGACCGGTCGGGGTGCCCCGCCAGTGCTTCACGCAGCAGTTCCATGCCCACGTCCAGGTCGCGTCTGCGGTCCTCGATGAGGCCGTCGGTGTACAGGACGAGCTGGGCGCCCTCCGGGATGTCCAGCTCGGCGGTCTGGAACGGCAGGCCGCCCAGGCCGAGGGGAGGCCCGGTCGGCACGTCCACGAAGGTGACGGTTCCGTCGGGGAGGACCAGCGCGGGCGCCAGGTGCCCCGCCCGTGCCATGACGCAGCGGCGCGTCACGGGGTCGTAGATCGCGTACAGGCAGGTGGCGCCCACGACACCCGCGGCACCATCCGTGTCCCGCTCGTCCTGGTCGATCCGGCCGACCAGGTCGTCCAGATGGCTCAGCAGCTCGTCGGGGGGCAGATCGAGGGTGGAGAAGTTGTGCACCGCGGTCCGCAGCCGCCCCATCGTGGCGGCGGCGTGCAGCCCATGGCCGACCACGTCGCCGACGGCCAGCGCCACCCGGCTCCCCGGCAGGGGAATCACATCGAACCAGTCCCCGCTCACGCCCGACTGGGCGGGCAGGTAGCGGTAGCCGACGTCGAGGGCGCTCTGCTCGGGCAGGGCCCGCGGCAGCAGGCTGCGCTGGAGGGTGACCGCCAGCGCGTGCTCGCGGGTGTAGCGGCGTGCGTTGTCGATGCTGACCGCGGCACGGGCCACCAGTTCCTCCGCCAGCGACAGCTCCTCCTCGTCGAAGGGCTCGTGCTGCTTGGCGCGCCAGAAGTTGGCCACGCCCAGCACGACACCGCCGGCCTGGATCGGGGCGGCGATGAGGGAGTGGATGCCGTAGTCGATGATCTCCTTGGTGCGCTCCGGGTCCTGCGCGTGCCAGCCCGCGGCGGTCGACAGATCCGTCACCAGTTCGGAGCGGCCGCTGCCGTAGCCGCGCGCCTGGGGCGTGGAGGGCACGAAGTCGATCAGCCGGCCCCTTTCGTAGAGCGGATGGTCGTTCCGGATGCCGCACACGGCGATGCGTCGCAGGTCCGTCGCCGTGGGGGCCGGCTCCTCGCCGTGCAGCACGGCGTCGGCCAGGTCGACGGTGACGAAGTCGGCGAAGCGAGGGACGGCGACCCGCGCCAGCTCGTCGGCGGTACGCCGCACGTCCAGGGTGGTGCCGACGCCGAGTCCCGCGTCGTACAGCAGCTTGAGCCGCTCCCGTGCGACCTCCGCCCTGCCGGTGACCGCCTGGAGCTCGGTGGAGTCGCGCAGCGTCACCACCGTTCCCTCGATGCCTCCGTTGCGCCCCGTGGGCCGCTGGTTGACCGCCAGCAGCCGCTCCCCGGCGAAGTGCACCTCGTCGGTGGCCTCGCGCCCTGAGACGAGCAGCTCCACCGTCTCGGGTTCGAGGTTCGACAGCTGCGACACGTGTCGTCCCTCGGCGTCGGGGGGCAGCTCCAGCAGCCGTCTGGCCTCGTCGTTCGCCAGCAGCAGCCGCCCGTCGCCGGCGACGATGAGCACTCCTTCGCGTACGGAGTGCAGCACCGTGTCGTGGTGGTCGTACATGCGGGTCATCTCGTCCGGGGCCAGGCTGTGGGTCTGCCGTCGCAGCCGTCTGCCCACCAGTCCCGTCACCCCGGTGGACACCACGAGTGCCCCGGCCCCGGCGCCCAGGATGATCGGTAGTTGCCGGTCGACCTCACTGGTCACGTTCTTGACCTTCAGACCGGCCGACACCAGGCCCACCACATTGTCCCCGACGTCCTTGATGGGGACGGTGGCCTGCACCTCGTGGCCGAGCGGGCCGTGGACGCTCTCCGTGTAGACCTTCCCCGCCAGCGACGGCCCGATGGTGCCCACGAACCGTTTGCCGATCAGGCTCGGCAGGGGGTGGGTGTAGCGGATGCCCTTGGTGTTCATGACCACGATGAAGTCGACCCCGGCGGCCTTGCGGGCCGCCTCGGTGGCCGGCTGGAGGATCTTGCTCGGATCGGGGGTCCGCAGTGCCGCCACGACCCCGGGAGCGTGCGCGAAGGTCTCCGCCGTGGCTACGGAGCGGCGCTTGGCCTCGGCGGTGGTGTCCCGCTCCGACTGCAGGACAAGGGCGAACACACCGCAGGCCACGAGCAGCACGACAAGGGCCACCTGAAGAACGAACACCTGCCCGGCTACGCTTCGCGGGCTCCTGCTGACCAGTGGCCTGAATGAAAAGCGTCGAAAACCGGCGAAACGATTCGCCATGTGACCTTTCTAGCACTGGTGATCCCAAGCGGCCATGGCCCACCCCGGAGACGACCCTCCCGGCTCCTGCCCCGCCCCGCCCCGGACACACCGAGGACACATGATCACCCGGACGGCCGGGGGCGGGGAGGCGGGCCCGTGTTCACAGGGCGATGAGGACGATCGTGAGGAGTACGGCGATCACGCCGAAGCCGGCTCCCATCACGCAGCCCGGATTGTTCACCAGGTCGGAGAGCCGGGACGTGAGGGTGGGCGGTCTCGGCGCGGTGGCGGAGGGTTCCGGGACCGTCGTGGGCGACGGCACGGTGTAGGGCGGCTGGGAGGCGGAGGGGACTCGCTCGCCCCGGCTGAGCACGTCTCGCAGGATCTGCTGCCACAGGACGGGCGGCAAGTCGGGGACCTGGCCGTTCGCCGGCGCGATGATGCTCTGGCGGAGCCAGTTGCCCCCGGTGGGGTGACTGTCCCGGGTCATGCGGTGGAGCAGCTCACGCAGATCGCGCAGATAGCGTTCGTCCCGGGCGAGCGGGGCGACGGCCCAGGTGAAGAGGTCGGCCGCCCGGGTGACCATGGCCGTCCGGGAAACGGGTTCCGGGCCCTGCCCGTACGGCGTGAAGTACAGGCCGTTGTGGAGCACCTCCGCGCACAGGTCGTGCCGCGTCTCCGGTCGGCGCTCCCGGACGCGGTGATCGTTTCCCAGCTCGTCGAGCAGGAGTTCCACGGACTCCGGTGGCAGATCGGCGGAGCGCAGCTCGCCCAGGAGCGACTCGTCGGGCAGGGTGCGCAGGCGCGCCGCCAGGAGACTGCGTTGCATGTGGTTCCCGCGCCGATGGTCACGGAGGTCCTCGTGGAGCCCGTACGCCTCGCGGGCGGGAGTCTGGACCGGCGCCTGGACCGGCGTCCGCGGGGGCCGCGGAGGAGCCGTGGGGGGAGAGTCCGCGGGCGGAGAACCCGCGGACACCCGGTCCGTATGCGCGTTGGAATACGGGTCCCCATACGTGTCCGGATACGGGTCCGCGTACGAGTCCGGGTGCGGGTCGAGGTACGGGTCGGGGTACGCGTACGGCTTCGGGATCCGCGGCGGGGGCGCCGTCTCGGCCCGCTCCCGGTCCTCGTCCTCCTCCCCGACCGGGCCCGGTTGCGCAGAGCGGGGCGCGGGCGCGTCGGTGCGCGTGCCGGTTCGGCGGTCGGTGCTGAGGATCTCGTTCAGCAGGACGCGCCGCCGCGCCCACTCCAGCTCCGCGCCGCCGGCGAGCTCCTCGACCAGCTGGGGCACCCCGGGGGCGGCCTCGGGGTCCGTGAGGAGGTGGTCGAGGAGGTGGTCCACCAGCCGGGCCGCAGCCTTGTGCTCGAACTGGGGGGTGACCCGACGGCCCATGACCCGGGCCAGCGGACCGGCCCCGCCCGCGTCCGGCTCCCAGCGCGGGACGCACATCAGACGCAGCTGATGGGTGTCCACCGTGTCGTGGGTGGCGAACGTCCACTCCTGGCCCAGCCAGGGCCCGAAGAGCAGGAACAGCCCCAGATACGCCACCGGCACGGCGTCCTGGTCGGGCCAGCCGGGCTGCCCCTTCTCCTCCACGAGCAGCGACACCCGCTGCGCCGGATCGCGCAGCCACTCCGCGGCGACCAGGATCAACGCGCGTTTGACCGCCGGCAGCAGCTCCAGCATGGCCGGGAGCCGCTCGCGCGCCAGCGCGTCGAGCTGCGCGCACTCGATCACGCGCTGGCGTCCGGAGGCCTTCTCGGCGGACTCCCGGCTGCCCCAGCCGCCGTAGGAGAGGCCGAGGCACTGGCGGGTCTTCAGGGTTGCGGGGTCACCGATCAGGACATGGCTGATCGTGCTGGGCCGGCCGCCACGGTCGGTGGTGGGCCAGCGCTGGACGAGCATGACGTCGCCGTCGCGGGACAGGGTGCGTACGACGCTCTGCCGCGAGGCGGCCGTACCGGACACCCACAGCAGCGGGCCCAGTTCCCGGCCCAGTTCCTCGGCGCGCTCGGCCGGGCAGGAGTGGGCGACGGCCTTCATGCCGGTGCCCTGGCGGCCCTGGTTGCCGTCCCACCGGAAAACGACCTGGTGCACCGAGCCCCCGGTGCCGTCACCGCCCGGCCCGTGCGCGCCGGCCTGCTCCCCGTGGGCGGCCGGACTCCTCCGATCCCGAAAGTCGCTCACTTCGTCTCCCTCACAGTTCCCACCGCTCCCCCGGTTCGTCCGGCCCTCCCCGACGGCACCGCCTCGAACGCGGGCGCCTCTCCCACGGCGAACGCCTCGGCGCCGCCCGGCACCTCGACCATCCCGTGCAGCGCCAGCAGCGCGAGCAGCGGCTCCAGCACCCGCCGGGGCCCCGCCCCGGCCGGATAGCGGCCCTGGTCCTCCTGGCCGCCGGTGGCCGACGCCACATGCAGGGTGCACCGGCGGATCGCGTCGAAGGGGCGCAGCCAGGCCGGCCCGGCGTGCTGTCGCAACAGCCCGTACACGTCCCGGCTCTCCTCACGCATCCGTTCGGGGTCGAGGGAGGTCGCCGGTGCCCGGCCGAGCCACCGGTCGACAGGCGGCTGGAACCGCAGGAGGTCCGCCTTGCCGAGCACCATCGCGGCGGCCACGTCCAGATACGGTCCGTTCTTCGGCAGCCGGTCGAGGACGGTGCCGAAGGCGAGGTCGCCGTCCCGGTTCACCTCGACACCCCAGCGTTCCCTGGCGTGGTCCAGATGCGGCAGCGGAAGGGCCAGCGCCGGGTCGACGACGAAGATCAGGGCGTCGATCCCGAGCAGGAAGCGCAGTGCGGCGTCGGTCCGCACGAGGTCCTCGCCGCCCAGGTCGAAGAAGGCGACCGGACGTACCTGCCCGTGGGCGTCGGTGATGAGGAGGGACTCCACGAAGCGGGCGAAGCCGTCCAGACCGAGGGCGCCGGTGTGGTCGAGGACCTTGCCGTTGCGCAGCGGCTGCACCCGCTCCCGTACGAACCGAGCGTGCTGCTCCGGGTTGACCGACTGCCACTTCAGGCCGAACGGCTCCAGGCCGCCGTCGGTGATCTCCGCGATCATCTGGGTCAGCAGGTGGCTCTTGCCGGTGGACGACTGGCCGACCATCGCGACGGTCAGCGGGCGGCCGTAGGTGAGGTAGGGCACCGGGATGAAGTGCTCGGGGAAGTCCCGGTCCGCGGTGCACTTCTGGACGGCGCCGCGCATGACGTCCTGGCGGCGCAGGGGGTTGCCGATCGTCGAGACGTCCAGCGGCTTGTACTGCATCCTGCTGTCGGTGACGAAGAGCGAGGCGAGGTCGAGCTGGATGTTCTCCAGGCAGTACGGGCACAGCACCTGGCCGTCGCTGCCGCGCCCGGCCGGTGTCCTGGGCTCCTGGTGGGTGACGGGGGCCTGCTGCTTGAGGCGCAGCGCCTGCTCGAACGCCTCCCGGTGCGCGCGGGTCTCGTCGGCGGGCACGGTGAGCGTGACGCGCCGGGCGGCCCCCGGTGCCAGCAGGTCGAGCAGTTGGGCGGGGGTCGGCCGGTCGGCCGCCAGCGGGGCGAAGGCGCCCCGCAACGTCTCGGCGAGCACCCGGTGCTCGCCGAGGTCGGTGGGTGCCCGGTCGCCGGGGCCGGGCCGGCCGGTCACCAGCTGGTAGAGCACCTGGGCGGCGCTCCACACCGCGTCCCGGGGGTCGACGAGCCCCTCGCCCCGGCGTTGTTCCGGCGAGCAGTAGGGTGCCCGGCCCCACCGGGTCCTCGGCCCTCCGGTACGGGCCGCTCCCTCCAGTCCCCAGAGCTGGACCGAGGCGCCGTCCCAGAGCACGGTGGCGGGCGAGATGCCGCGCAGCACCAGCTCCTGGCTGTCCAGCAGGCACAGGGCGAGCATCAGGTCGCGGGTGAGGACTCGTTGGTCGGTCGCGGACATCACATGGGTACGTGCGATGGCGGTGCCGCGCGGCGCGGCGTACAGCAGGAACGGCTCGGCCGCGTCCAGTTCGTAGCCGACGATCCTCGGGAAGAGCGCCGTGTACTCCGTGTCGTCGAGCGCCCGGTGCAGTCGCAGGGCGGTGCCCGCCTCCGCGTCGAGCAGGGCGCGCGCGGCCGGGTTCGCCGCGTCGGCGGCGTTCAGGCGGACCTGGACGCACTGCTGCCCCTCGTCGAGCAGTCCGTTGCGGATCAGCTGGGGCAGCAGCGGATCGCGGCGGGACTCGGGGCCGAAGCGGACGGAGGCGACCCGGCGCCGGCCCGAGGGGACGGTGAACGCGAGCGTCTTCCAGCGCGGCCTGTCCGGCTCCGTCAGGTGGGGGTGCGAGGTGCTGGTCACCAGCGGTTGCCGTCCTCTCGGTCGTACGGGTGCGCCGGGCCGGGATGCGGGGTGCGGGTCACCAGCTGTCGCCGTCCTCACGGTCGTAGGCGTCCGCGCTGTCGTACGGGTCGAGGCCGTCGGCCGGGGAGTTCTGGCGGGAGCGGACGGTGTCCACCACGCCCATCCGCAGCGGGGTGAGCCGGACCAGGCCGGCGTAGCGTCCCGAGGAGGTCCACAGCGTCTGCTCCGGCGGTACGCAGCCGGTGGTCCGCCAGGTCTTCTCGACCTCGTCGCGCACGGCCTGCGGCGCGAACCTGATCCACACCGCGGCCGCCGGGTCCCGGCTGAGCAGCGTTCCCTGTTCGGGTGAGGAGAGTTGGACCACGGCCTGCCGGTCCGCCTCCGTGCCGACCAGGTCGGCCACCCGGCGCGGGTCGGTGCCCAGCAGGTTCGCCGAGCCGGCCCGGGTGCGGTGGTCGGCGGCGAACGGGGGCGGGGCCAGTACGCCGTTGTGCTGGAGGTGGCGGCGGGCCGTCGAGAGCAGGTCGCGGACCCGTTCCTCGGTGCGCCGGACGGCGAGGGCGCCGGCCTGGCCGCGCTCGACGGCACCCCAGTAGGGCTCCATCGCCACCATGGCGGCGTCCGTCAGATCACCGGCCAGGGCGGCGACCAGCTCCGGTCCGCCCTCACCGTTCTCGCGGTCCAGCCAACGCGGCACCCCCGCGGTGCGGTCCGCCCACGGGGCGGCGGGCCCTGCGGACTCCGCGAACCCGCCGCGCGCGCCCGGCTCGCCCCGCTCGTCGGGCTCGCTCCAGGAAGCCCCGTCCTGCCAGGCGTACGCGCTCGCCCAGTCGCTGTCCCCGTCGTCGGACAGCGCGAACGCGTCCGTCTCCAGGGCCGAGGCGCTGGTCAGCCAGTCGTCCGCGTCGAGCGGCTCGGGGCCGGACGCGCCGGTGACCGTGGGCCGTTCGGGCTCGGGCACCGCTTCGGCGGCCGCGGCGGCGGCCGTCGCCCGCAGCATGCCGGCGACGGACCGGGCGGCGTCGGCGCAGTGCAGGCGTTCCTCGACGGCCCAGTGCTCACGGACCGCCTCGGCCAGCAGCGCGTCGAGCCCGCCCAGGGCCTTGCGCAGCGCGGCGGTGGCGTGGAAGGCCGCCCAGGAGTCGATCGCGGCGCGCCACAGCCTGCGTGCCGTCTCCACCGCGACACCGAGGCCCGCCAGGAGACAGACGGCGCTCAGCCAGAGCGGGGATTCGAGCGCGTACGCCATCGCCACACCGGCCGCGGCGCCGCCGAGTGCCGCGGCTCGGGGGCCCCAGCCCCAGCGGCCGGTGCCTCCCGCGCCCCGCAGCCTGGACGCGCCGAGCAGCGCCACCGCGAGGAAGATCAGCGGGACGGCGATCGCCAGCGCCGCCAGGGGCCCCCGCCACAGGGCGCCGAGCAGCCCCGCCACGGCCGCCGCGGGCAGCGCGCCGCGCCCCGTGGCCGCGGTGCCGTTCCCCACGGCGGGCCGCCGGGACACCGCTTCGGTGGAGTGGTCGGCGAGTTTGCGCACCAGTGCCGAACCCGGTACGGGCTCCACCCGCCCGGCCAGCCCGGTGAAGCGCTGGGCCACGGACCGCAGGGCGAGCCCCTGTCCGAGCAGTTTTCCGGCGAACTCCCGCAGGCCCTCGCCGATCCGCTCCCCCATGCCCTCGGCCGAGGGCACCCGCAGACCGAGGGCCCCGAGCCGGGCCGCCGTCTCGGCGGCGGACGGCGCCGTACCGGAGCCGCCGCCGCGCAGGGCCGTGCCGACGAGGTCCCGGTACTCGCCGAGCGCCTGGTGCGCCTGGTCGAGGTCCGCCTCGAACGCCTGCCTGCGGGAGGCCCGCAACAGCCCGGGCAGGGAACGCAGTTGGGCCAGCGCGTCCTCGGCGTAGTCGAGGGCCTGGGCACAGGCGGCGTATGTGCTGTCCGCCACGCCGCCCGGCTCCCGGTGCCGTTGGTCACGGCCGCCCCGGCCCGCCACCAGACTCCGCAGCGGCTCCGGCAGATCGGCGCCGGAGGAGGCGGTCACCAGCAGGTCGGGGGCGAGTTCGGTGTCCTCGCCCGCGAACCTGAGGAGCGCGTCGCGCCAGGCCCGGTCGCGCACCTCAAGGGGCAGGTCCTGCTCCAGCAGCCGCACACCGGGCGCGGCGACGGCGTCCGGCAGCGCCCCGAGGCCGTCGAGGACCTTCAGGTAGACGTCCGGGACCGACAGCACGTCCACAAGGACGGCGAGCGCCTCCGGGGCGTCGGGCTCGGGCTGTTCCAGCGCCGTGCGCGCGGAACGCAGATCGCCCGCCCACAGCAGGGCGGTGCCCGAGGCCCGCAGCACCGCGGGCCGCACGAGGCGCCTGTCGGGCTGGAAGGCCTCGTCCTTGCCCGCGTACGAACCGGGTGCGCTGCCCACCAGCAGGACCAGGATCCTGACCTCGCCCACGGCCCGGTAGGCGGTGAGCAGTTCGTACTGCCGCTGGTGGTCGGTCAGCCCGGCCGGGGTGTCGACCACCAGGAACAGCGGGTCGTCGGGTTCGGGCAGCCCGGCCCGGCCCAACTGCCGGGCGACGCCGGCCCGCAGGGCCTTGGCGGTGTCGAGTTCCGCCGCGCCGCTGCGCAGGTCCAGCTGGATGACGGTGCCGAGGTCTTCGGACGTCTTCACTCCGGGTCACCGTCCCAGGGGTTGCGGCGGGAGCGTTCGCGCTGGCCGTCGTCGCCGTACGGGCCGGGGTCACCGGGCTCGTCCCAGGGCACCGAGGGCCGGCCGGCGCCGCCGGAGCGCCCGTTGACGCGGTCACCCCGATCACCCCGGTCGGTGCGGTCGGCACAGTCGGTGCGGTCGGTGCGGTCGGCGTCGTACCCGTCGTCGTAGTCGTCCACGGACGCGCGGTGCGGACGTTCCTCGGTGCCGCTCGGGTACGTGTCGAAGGAGGCGCGCGGTGCGGTGCCCCAGTCGTCGTCATCGGGCACGGCACGCCGGGGTTCGGGGAACTCCTTGCGGACGCGCGGCGCGGGAGCTGCGCCGCGTACGTGCTCCAGCAGCGTGCGCAGCGTCGGCTGGACGGCGCGCTGGTCCCCGAACTCGGTGTCCAGCGCGGCCGGCAGTGTCTTCGCCCAGAACTCCCACAGCGGGCGCACCCATCCCTCGACCCGCTCGCCGCCGCGCTCGCGGCGGTCGGCCAGCAGTTCCAGCTGACGCGGGGCGGTCTTCTCGACGAGCTCGACGAAGAGCGGATGAGGTTCGCTCGCGCTCCTGGCGAGACCGAGCGGCTGAGCCCCCATCAGTTCGCGGCAGTAGTCCTCCACGGTCCGTTCGTCGTCGAGGACGGTCCAGCGTTCGTACGACCGCAGCAGCTCCGCCCAGCTCGACACCCCGCCGGGGAAGTCCCCCAGCCGCAGCCGGACGCCGGGCACATGGGCGCCCTTCTCGGGGAACAGCCGCAGCCTCAGCCGCTCCGGCGACGCCGGGTCGCCGTCCACCACGTCGACCTGGCCGTTCCACATGCAGCACAGCAGCCGGTGCAGGATGACGCGGCGGTCCTCCTCGCTGCTGACCATCCAGCTGTCCCGGTAGCCGAGCCGCTGCCGCCAGCGCAGTACGTCCTGGGCCTGCTCGGAGTCCTTCGCCCTGGCCCACTGGCGCAGCACCTTGCGGGCTTCGGGCACCTGGGTGAGGCTCATCTCGCTGCGGAAGAGGACCACGGTGACGGAGTCGCTCTCCACTCCCCGGTACTCCACGGAGTTCTTGGCGTCGGACGGCAGCCGCAGCGCCTTGCCGAGGTACTCCTGCACCTCCTCCACGGCCTGCACGCGCGGGTGGGTGACGAGAACCCGCAGCGGTCCGGTGCCCTCCGGGGTGAAGCCCACCGGCAGCAGCCCGGTCAGCTTGCGGCCGAACAGGTCGAGCGCCTCCTTGCTGACCTGGTCGGCGGCGTCCGCGTCGCCCGCCGCGGCGGCCAGCAGGGTGCCCATGGCCGGCAACAGCGGGCGTTCCTCCAGGTGTTCGCCGCTCTCCGCGAACAGCCGGGTGATACGGCCCTCCAGCTGGGCCTTGACGACCGCGACCGCGTTGTCCGGATTGCGGCGGCTGAGTGTGTGGACCTCGCGCCAGGTGTCCCCGTCGATCATCCTGAGCAGCAGCGCGGCCTCGTCGTCGTTCTCGCGCATTCCCTCCCGGCGGATCAGCCGGGTGACCACGTCCTCGTAGAAGTGGTTGAGGGTGCGCTGCGGCGGCAGCAGATACGAGATCCCGGTGCGGTCCTCGTACAGTTCGAGGCCCTTCTGCTGAGAGATCTTGCGTTCCTGGTCGGAGTGTTTGCGGAAGGCGTTGACCAGCCGTCCGAGGTCGGCCCCGGCGGTAGCCGCCGGGGGCTGCCACTGCTGTTGCTGTTCCCGCCAGGCCTCGTGCCACACGGTCCGGCTGCGCCACTGGTACCAGAGGTCCTGCTCCTGGAGCGCGGCCTGCACGTCGTCGTCGCCCCAGCGGGCCGGTGACATGCCGGCCAGCCGGCCCTTGATCCTGGGCGTCTTGGGCGGCTGATCGGTCACGCCCGGCGGGCGCTGGGGGGCGCGAGAGCGGCTGTCGAGCATGCCGAGGAAGCCGAGCCGGGCGATCGGTTCGTCGCTGTCCTGGACGCCTCTGACGACGCGTTCGGCGAGGAAGGGATCCACGCTCTGGAGGAGTTTGTCGATGGCGGGGCGCGGGGCGAAACGGTCGGCCATCGAGGCGGCCTGGCGGTCGGCGACGGACTGGAGGTCGGACAGCAGCCGCTGCATGTCCGTGAGCCGTTCGCCGAGCGCCTGCTCGATGGCCTTGCCGCCACGCGGCAGCGGATCGGGTTCCGGGACGGCCAACTGCGCCCGTTCCCACAGCTCTTCGAGGTGGGAGTCGGCGAACAGCTGCCGGATCAGCGGCACCGCGTTGTCGCGCAGCGCGGTACGGGGCCGCTCCACGAGGTCGGTGACCGCCTCCCGCAGCAGCCGGCCCGCCACCAGGTCGGCCAGTTGGTCCATAGGGGCGGTCATGGAGGCCACCAGGCTGGTGGAGACGCCCTGCCGGCCGATGCCGGTGGGGGACACGGCGCTGCGGTGCACGCCCCGGTTGATGAAGCTCGCGGCGAAGGTCTGGAAGTCGTCGTCGGTCGCTGTCGCCCGGCCCCTGGGGCGGCTGTCGCCCAGTTCGGTGCCGATCAGCGACATCACCAGGGAGACGATGGAGCGGCGCAGGTCGTCCTGGCGGATGCCTGCGGTCGGGCTGAACAGGAAGGCGGTGGGCAGGATGCCGGTGCGCAGGCGGATCGGTGTCGTGCCCGGGTAGCGGATGCCGAGCCCGGAGTCGAGGTCGAGGTCCAGGTCGCCGATCTCCGTTCCCTCGCTCGGCGCGTTCTGCGCGTCGACCAGCCGGAACAGGTCGACCAGCGCACGGGCCGCGTTGAGCTCCGCCTCCCGTCCGCCGCCGCCCGCCGAGGAGAACGAGGACGGCATCACGACCAGCGGGTAGATCTTCACGCCGTCGAAGCGGCGCAGCTGGAAGGCGTGGTTGATCAGGTGCAGATAGTCCAGGAAGATCCCGGCGCCGGTGCCGCCGGCCACCGAGAAGGCGACGAACACGTCGCAGCCGTTGACCTTGCCGCCGCCGAGCTCGGCCAGTTCACCGGCCGACTTGGCGATCGCGTCGATCGCCTGGAGCAGCGGCTCGAGGACCGGGGCGAGGCTGTGCCGGAGTGTGGCGAACAGGGCGGCGCGGCCGACGGTGGGCAGTTGGCCCGCGCCGTTGTGCAGCGGGGTGACCTTCGGCTCGTCGATGCGCGGCGGCAGCCAGTCGGCGACCTCGTCGCGCAGGCTCGCCCGGAGCATCTTGGTCAGTTCGGGTGACGCGTCGAAGTTCGGCAGCAGGTTGTGGGTGGCCCGGGAGGTACGGGCGTACGCGGCCCGCAGCGAGGGGTCCACGTTGAACTGGGGCAGCCGCTGGAGGTCGGACTCGCTGTAGTCCGCGTAGACGAACTGGAGGCAGTCGGGCAGCTGGTAGGGGGCGTGTCCGCTGAGGTGGCTGAGCGCGACGCCGTCCGGCCCGCACAGTTCGGCGCGCAGCTTGCGTTCGAGTTCGGCGCCGACCAGGCCACCGGTGCCGCCCAGGCCGACGAAGAGCATCGGCTGGAAGATCTTCATGGGGTTCCTCCCCGCTTGCGGCCGTCGTGGCGGCCGGTTCGTGCTCGGTACGTCCGTGGAGTGCGCGCGGCACGGCCGCGCTGCGGTGCGTGGGGGGCGGCCCGGTGGCGCCTCGGCCCGCCCCCTGGCGTCACAGGTACGACCCGTACGAGCTCCCGCTCTCGCCGGTACCGGTCGCGGAGGTGGTGGAGCCCGCGGTCGTCCGCGCGGAGGGCCGCGGTCGGCGGACCTTCGAGGCGCGGGTGTCCTCGCCGAGGGCCAGGCTCAGCGTGTCGGTCAGCTGGACCTGGCCGCGGGCGGGCAGCGGGGTACGGCCGCCGCCGCGCTTGCGCAGGACCGCTCCGCCCTCGGGACTGCGCTGGACGGCGTACGGGCCGTGGGCGCGCCGCTCGATGCGCGGGCTGCGGTGGGGTTCGACGACGGCGAACTCGTACCACTGCTTGTGTCCGTGTCCGGCGAGGTGCTCCCCGAGGACGTCGCCCTCCGCGGAGACCAGCCGCAGCACCAGGCCGAACGGGTCCCTGCGGGTGCGGCGCTGGCGCAGCCAGGCGAGGACGGCCACGGTGGCCAGCGCGATCAGTGCGGCGGCGGACACGAACGCCCACCAGTACTTCGCCCAGATGCCCGGCTCGGGTGTCACCCGCACCGAGAGCGGGGTGCGCACCAGCGTCCGTTCGTGGTCGGTGGTGTCGACGACCGTGACGGTGCCGCCGAGTCGCAGTCCGCCGTCGCCGAGGCGGTCGCCGAAGACGTCGCGGGGGGCGACCTCGACCGTGACCTTCCGGGTGCCGGACTCGCCGGGTTTCACCTGGATCTCGGCCGGGGTGACCGTGAGCAGGCCGGACTTGAGGTCGGCGACGGACAGCCGCAGGGTGTGCGGGGTGTCGCTGGTGTTGTGGACGGCCAGCGTGGCGGTGACGGTGGAGCCGGGGTGGGTGTTCGCGGCGGGCAGTTCGAGCGCGGTGGTGACGGGCAGTGTGCCGGGCGCGATCTGGCCGCCCTCACTGCGGGTGTCGGCGCTCAGACCCGAGGCCGTCAGCGTGCCGCTCACCTTGAGTGCCCCGTCGGCGCTCTTGGGGATCTCGACGGAACCGGTGAAGGAGCCGTCGCTCGCCTTGGAGTCGGGCCCCTGGCCGTCGTCGGTGAGGCTCAGCGCCAGCGGGTCGAAACCGTCGCCGGTCAGTTCGCTGCGGACGCGCAGCCCCTCGTAGTCGCGCGCGTCCTTGATCTCGTAGCCCTCGCGGGTCTGCAGGCGCATGGTCACCGTGACCTTGTCGCCGGCCTGCGGGGACGGCGGGTCCATGGTGATGGCGCCGCGCAACTCGCCCTGCCACAGCACGCTGACGGCGACGGGCAGGGAGCGGTGGCCCTCCGGGGCCTCGGCCTTCACACGCCAGGTGCCGGGCACCGGGTCGACGATCTTCAGCGCCTCTACGGTGCCGCTGCCGCCCGCCAGCTCGAAGCTCGACTTGCGGTACGTCCCCGTGGTGGGGACCTGGTGGCCGTTGGGGTCGAGGTAGGTGATCTTCACCTGGGGGTCGCCCTTGTCGACGACGATGCTGCCCACGGTCGCCAGCGGCGAGATGCCGATCTCCAGGGTGGCGGGCGGCCGTTTGCTGGGGCCCTGTTCGTGGCGCAGGCAGTGGGCGGCCGCGAAGATCTTCTCCAGCATGGGGCCGACGTCCTTGGCCCCGGAGACCTTGCCCGCGCTCGGACGGGCGGAGGGCAGTTCGACGCAGCCCTTCTGGTACCCACCGGCGGCCATCCGGTCGAGCTGCGCCTTGTCCGGATCGGATCCGAAGCCGAGCGGCCAGATCTGTACGTGCTGGGCGGCGGCGTTCTCGAGCTCCTGCGTCAGCTGCCGTTCGCCCTCGTCCTTGCGGTGCGCGGGGTCGCCGTACTTGGGGCTGTCCTGGACGTCCAGCTTCCCGTCGGTGAGGAGGAACAGCACGCGGGGCTGCGAGGGGTCGGTGCCGGTGGTGAGGTCGTGGACTCCCTGGCGTATCGCGCTCGGGAAGTCGGTGCCGGTGCCCTCGGTCTTCGTGCGGCTGCGCAGCTTGCCCACACAGGTGCCGATCGTCTCGCGGCCCGCCGCGTCCAGCGTGGTGCGCGGGCACACCGGGTCCACCGCGCGCTGGGCGTCGGACTCGGCGGCGGCGAAGCCGAAGACGGTGGCGTGGGAGGACGAGGAGACGTCGCCGAGCGCGATGCGTGCGGCGGCGGCCTTCTCGGCCTTCATGTCCTCGGGCGCGAGGCTCGCGGACTCGTCCACGGCGATGGAGTAGTTGACCGCCGGGAAGGCGGGTTCGGAATCCGCCGCCGGCACCGGATCATGACCGGCGGGTGCCAGCAGCGACACGAGCACCGACATACCGCCGAGCGCGCCGACCGCGGCGCGGCGCACCCGCCCCTTTCCTGTCCGCCCTCTTCCCCTGACTCTTCCCACGGCCGTCCCCCTGCTTTCTTGGTTCGTCTCTGTGTCGTGTACGTGCTGTGCCGCGTGTCAGCGGGCGGTCAGGCTCCAGGCCAGGGCCAGCGCCGTCGAAGGGGCGAGCGAGCCCACTCCCCAGCGGATGGCGCGGTACTTGGCGGACAGGATCGAGCTGACGTCCACGGCCTGGACGAGCAGCCATCCGGCGGGATCGCGTCCGGCGTCGGTGACGTCGGCGGCCAGCCCCGCGAGGTCGCGGGGGGCCAGCAGGTCGCCGAAGTACGTCACCCCGTCCCGGCCGCGGACCGTGCGGGTGCGCGGCATGAGCGCCCCGACCAGCGCGGTCACCGCGATCACCCAGAGCACGCTCGCGAGGATCAGCGTCACGTCGGCGAGCCCGCGCCAGTCGGGCGGTCCGTGCCGCCCGATCAGGAACGCGGGCAGCGCCAGCGTTCCTGAGAGCAGTACGGCCGCCTTCGCGTCGGCCCGGCCGAGGTCCTCCCTGACCGTGCTCAGCAGTCGTTCGGCGATGCGCTCCCCCCGGTCGGACCCGTGCGGACCCCCGTCCGGCACGGGCCCGACCGGGTCGCAGGAGGTGCGCGCCGGGCCGTCGCCGGTCACCGGTCCTCCTCCGCCCAGGACCATCCGTCGTCCCGGGAGCGTGCGCGGCGGCGTGGCGGTTCGGGTTCGGCGTCCTGGGGGTCGCCCGGGTAGGGCTCTCTCGCGCGTGACCCCCGGTCCGCCCGGGAGGGCGGCTCGTCCGCCACCCAGTCCGGGGTGAACGGCCCGTCGGCGGCCGGAGCCAGCTGCGGGGTCTCGCGGCGGGCGGGCAGCGAGCCGATGGGCCCCTGGAGGGGGTGGCGGCCCTGGTTGAGGAGGTTCAGGGCCTGTGTCTCCATGTCGTTGGACTGGATCTGGCCGCTGGCGACCATGGCGAAGAGCCGGTCGACGCGTTCCTTCTCGTCCTGCCGCCCTTCCTGGCGGATCTTCTCCAGGAAGTCCTTGGCCGCCTCGGGCTCGGCCGCCAGCATGTAGCTGAGCTGTTCCAGCTCGCCGCCCTGCAGCATCTTGCGGAACGCGGCCTGATGCACCCGGGTCACCTCGGCCGAGGCGTGCGCGTCCCGGATGCCGTCCATGTGCTCGATCGTCCGGTCGTCCACCCGCAGGCGGACGTACAGCCGCACCCGCAGGCCGAGTTCGGTGCCCAGCTCGGCCCAGCGCCCGCCGGCACACTCCAGGGTGATGGCGCGGTCGGCCTGTTCGGCCTGGGTCACCCGGTAGGCCGAGGACACCTCGCGCAGTCGCTCCAGCACCGGGGCGGTGAGCCGCTGGGCGACGTCGGTGACGACCTCGGTGGCGGCCAGATGGGGGTCGGTCACCGTCCAGTGGATGTCCACCTCGGCCTTGAAGAAGGTGGTGCCGCCGGCGGCCGGCAGCTCCATCTGAAGCGTCGTCACGTAGGTGCCGAGCGCGATCTCGCAGACGGTGTACGGCCGGGCCAGCGCCCGCTTGTCGACGTGCTGGACGCCGGAGACGGTGACCACGCTGTAGCCGCCGTTGCGGTAGAACAGCACCGAGGCCTTCTGGGCGCTCACCTGTGGGAACCCGCCCGTCGGCGCGTACTCCCGCAGGAAGGGACCCGCGGGCCCCGCGGCCGCCTTCCGCGCCCTCAGCCGCTCCCTCGCCTTCGCCCTCGCGTCCTGGTCCTCAGCCATGGCTGTCCTCCTCGCCCGTCCTCTCCCGCGGCGGGACGGCGAGCCACCACAGGGAGCGCGCAGAAGCGTCGGGGAGCGGATTCTCCGGATCGTTCATCATTCGGCGCAGGAGCCAGTCCAGCCGCCGTCGGTCGTTCTCCTCGGTCGCCAGCGCGGGCAGCAGCGCCGCCAGCCCCGGCCGGGTTCCTTCAGCGCCGTCCTTGCGCACCGCCGAACGCAGCAGGGACTCCAGCGCGTCAAGGGCCACGTCCTTCGACCGCGCCGTGTTCAGCGCGCTCCACATCAAGTCGGCCATGGGGAGCACGAGTTCGGGGCGGGTGACAGCGAGGGCGAGCGGCAGCGGCCAGTCGGCGCGGTCGGCCAGCGGGGAGTCGGGCTCGTCGGACAGCACCTCGTCCACCGAGGTCAGGGCGAGCCGGACGGTGGTCACCAGACCGAGGTCCTGGTACGCCTCGCGCTTGTGGTGGGTCCAGTCGGCCATCCGCCGCAGCACCTTGGCACCGTCCGGGAGGGCCAACAGCCGTACGGCGTTGAACGAGGCGACAGCCAACTGCTCCCCGTCGTCGCGGACCCCGATCCGGGCCAGGGCGTCCAGGGCGTCTTCCGTCGTGTCCGCGGCGTTCCCGTAGCCCAGCGCCATCGCCGCGGTCCAGCGCAGCGACTTCGTCCCGTACCTGCTCCAGTCGTCGACCAGCTTGCGCACCGCCTTGCGGTGCGACGCGTGACCGGCCGCCTGGTCCAGCGTGGTGGCCGCGAAGATCCTCCGGCGGGGCGTGGCCGCCTCGGCGAGCGGCCGGATCAGCTCCGCGTATCCGTGGTCGAAGTCCCGTGCGCACAGCTCTCCGGCGGCCACCGCGGCGCGCATCCACACCTGGGGGCGGGGATCGTCCGCGAGCAGCCGCAGCCAGCGCACGATCGGTGCCCGGACGGCGAAGTGCCGGTCCCAGATCTCGGTCAGCACCGCGGAGGGCAGGGCGGAACCCCGGTACCAGATCAGCCGGGCCGGAACCTCGGTCCCGGCCACCTCGAGCCGCCCGTCGGTCAGTTCGGCACGTGAGAGAGCGAGATCGGCTTCCGGGTCGTCGCAGAACAGCGGGCGGGCCGGGGTGTGGTCCGGATCGCACTGTACGGACAGTTCCCAGGTCAGCAGATGGGCGGCGGCGGCCACGGCGCTGTGCGAGGCGCCGCCCAGTACGGCGAGCGCGATACGGAACGCCACCGGGTGGAACAGGGCCGCCGTACCCGGCCGTGCCGCGCCGCCCTCCGGCTCGGCGGGCGGCGCCGTCAGCGCCCGGTCCACTCCGGCGAACCACTCCTGGGCCTGGTCGGCGGCGAGGCTCCGGCAACCGGCCAGCAGCTCGTCCCGGGAGACCTCCCCCAGCTGGTGTCCGGCCAGCAGCGAGGCGAGCAACTCGGCCTCGGCGGGCCGCAGATCCTCCAGCCCGACCGCGTCCTTGACGTCCTGGCGGACCGCCAGTTCCTCCGCCCCGGCGAGCAGCTCCTCCAGCCGGACACCGCCGTCGGGGGCGGCGGCGACATACTCCTCCAACCGCTCCCGTAACCGGGTGGTGAGCAGTTCCTGGGTGGGCGCGGGCGGACAGAGCCTGCCGTACCGCCCGGCCAGCAGCGGGTTGGCCGCCGACCCGACCGTGACGACGACCACCGCGTACGACTCGCACCGGGCCAGGGCCGCGGCGAGCCCGTCGAGATCCATCTCGTCCGGGGGCAGCACACCGGGCCCGGTGAGGGAGAGCTCCAGCAGGTACCCGGTGGCGCGCCGCGCCTCCTCTCCCTCGCCGGCCAGGGAGCCCGCCAACTTCCTTACCCCACCGTCCGGACCGACCCGGCGCACCCGGGATCCGGTCCCGGGCTCCGTCCCGGTGGCGTCCGCCGCGGGGCCGGTGAGCTCGTCGAGGAGCGAGAGTGCGGTGCTGGTGCGTCCGGTGCCGGGGGCGGCGCCGAGCACCAGCAGCCGACGGGTGTGGAGGGCCTTGCGCAGTTGTACGTATCCCTGCGGTTCCACATGGACGCGGCGGAGCCTGCGCAGTTCCTCGTCGGGTACGGGTCCGCTGCGCATCCCCGCACCGGAGTGGCGGGCGTCCATCCGCAGGTGGATGTCGCCGATGTGGGCGCTGTGGAAGTACGAGCGGTCGAAGCTGTTCAGGTCCCGGCCGGTGTCGAACAGCATCCGGGTGGCGCGGCGGGCGCGCGAGGCGGCGGCGAGGTCGGTGGTCCCGTCCTCGCCCTGCTCCTCGGCGAGCGGGTCGCGGGTGTGCTCCTTGAACCGCCCCGCGGCGCGCTCGCGTTCCTCCTCCTGCTTCTTCTTCTGGTCCTTCTTGTCGTCGCCCTCTTCCGGGGCGTCGTTCCCGGCGGCCCCCTCGTCGCCGTCGGCCTTGCCCTCGTCCGCACGGGGCGGCGGGTCGTTCCTGGCCTTCCCGTCGACCTCGGGCGAACGGGCGTCGGCCCCCTTCTGGGGTACGGGCTCGGCGGCGCCGCCCGCCTGCTGATCGTCGGTCACCGCGATCAGCCCTTCCGTCGGCCGGCGTCGCCGGTGATCCGCCCGATGTGCACGGGCTGCTGGTAGACGTTGTCGCTGTGCTGCGACATGTCGCCGTGGACGGTGTACCGGGCGCCGGGGCCGTCGGCACGGTCCTCGTCGTCGACGCCACGGGTTTCGTCGACGTCACGGGCGTCACTGCCACCACGGGTGTCGTCGACGTCATCGGCACGGTCGGCGTCAGGTGCTGCCGGTGCGGCGGCGGGGATCTCGGGAGCGGGTCGGCCGGGAAGGTGGAACCAGGCGGTGACCTCGCCCTCCTTGAGGTCCAGGCGGGCGGCGGAGTAGTGGGCGGGCTCGATGAACTTGCCGCCGCTGCTGACCACGTCCTCGTAGAGCGACTGGGAGGTCACCAGCACCAGATCGGCCCGCTCGGCCTCCAGCAGCCGCCTTGCGAGGGGCGAGTCGGCCAGCCGGCAGGCGAGGTCGACCGCGCGCCCGCTGATGCCCCGGCCGTCGTGCCGGACAGGCCCGACGTGCATGCCCACCCGAAGCCCGAGGGGAACGCGCAGGCCGCGGTTCTCGTCCCGCAGGTTCTCGTGCACCTCGACCATCCACAGGCCCAGCAGCCGGGTCACCGCGATCCGGCCGGTGACCGACAGCAGCACACCGTCGCCGCGGTCCTCCATGTGTACGGCGTCCCGCGCCACCTTGGCGTGGGTGAAAGCCGCTTCCAGCACCCGGTAGATCCGCTCGCGCATGCGCTGCTTGTCGACGTCGTCGTACTCCCCGGAACGCCGGGCGTCGACGCTGATCACCAACTCGTAGCGTGCTTCGGTGAGATCCATCGCGTCGTGGTCCACCCCGTGCCCCCTTGTTCTCTCCGCTTGCCGTCCCCCTCAGCGTCGGGCCCGGGACGTAGGCCGTCTGTAGCCGTTTACACACGACGAGGCGTGAGTTACGACAAGGCGTGGGTCTACTCCTGATGACCGTCCGCGAGGAGGGTGAGCAGCTCGGGGTCGAGGATCTCCACTATCCGGTTGCCGGTGCGCACGACATGTTGGGTGCGCAGCAGCTTCAGTGCCTTGGCGACGGCTTCCCGGGTGGCTCCGATGGTGGCGGCCAGTTCGTCCTGGGCCAGCTGGACGACGGTGCCCGTGCGCGTGGCGCCCGGTACGGCCGGGTTGTAGGGGCCGGAGGGCTCGGCTCTCGACAGTTCGGTGAGCCGGCTGGCCAGCCGTTGCAGCACGGTGAGCGAGGCGAGCGCGGACCGCTCCTGGTCGGCGCTGCGCAGCCGGAAGGTGAGCTGGCGTATCACCAGACCGCTGACGCGGGGGTGCAGGGCGAGGAAACGGCGGAACGCGTCCCCGGATATGACCTGGGTCTCGGTAGGACCCAGCGCGCGCACGGTGGCGCTGCGGGGATGCGGGTCCAGGGCGGCCATCTCGCCGAGCAGTTCACCGGGACCGCGCAGCCCGAGTATCAGCCGGGTGGCACCCCGGTCCGTCGCCACGGAGACGGTCACCCAGCCCTGAATGATGATCAGGACGTGACTGGACCGGTCACCTTCCGTCAGAAGATGGGCATCGGCCGCGTAATGCTTCCGGCTGCCGAGAGCCATCACGCTCTCGCGCTCCTGAGCGGTCAGGGCGCGCGCGAAAGCCAGCTCATTGCCGAGCAGCCCCATGGCCACGCCCCCCGCCGCAATCATGCCGCCTGACTTTTCAGAGGCGTTGATGGTGGCAGAGCGAAGCATTGAGGCGAGTGAATTACGCCAGATCGGCAGTACTGGTCGGTAAGTGCCGAAGTGCCAGGTGGGTCGCCCGGGGGGTGTCGTCCCCTCGTGACGCTCCCACCACTGGTGACCGCGGCCGAACCGTCCGCCCCGGCTTCCGCCCCACCGACGACCTTGAGGTCAGGACCGGCGCTCCCACGGCCGGTCCCGTCGATGTGGGGAACCGGCCGGGGCGGCGGACTTGGCGAAAAATCAGGTTTCCGCCGCCAAAGGGGTGCTGGCGCGGTGGTGACGGGGTGAGGGGACGGCGTCGGCCTCTTCGCGCGTCACACGGGTCGGCCGGATGCTCAGCCGGCGGTCGCGCAACTGGCCGTGTTGAGGGTGAAGTCGCGCGCGGCCGAGTTGGAGCCGGTCCAGGAACCGATGAAGCCGAAGGTGACGGTGCCGTTCGCGGCGACGGTCTTGTTGTAGTCGGCGGCGGTGGCCGTGACATGGGAGCCGTCCTGGATGAAGGTGCCGTCCCACATCTGGCCCACGCGCTGGCCGTCCTTGAAGGTCCAGCCGAGGCTCCATGTGGCGAGGGCCTTGGTGGAGGTGACGGTGACGGAGGCCTGGAAGCCGTCCGGCCACTCGCTGACGATCTCGTACTTCACCCGGCAGTCCGGCGGGGCGCTCTTCGTGGAGCCCTTCGCCCCGCCCTGCTTCTTGGCGGGCGACGAGGACTCACCCTGGGCCTCCTGATCGGAGTTGCCCGCCGGACGCGAGGTCGAGTCCGCCACCGCGGGCGAGCCCGTCGTCCCCGTCCCAGTCTCCGACCCCGCCCCTGACCCCGCATCCGATCCCGAGCCCGAGGGGAAGGAGGGACCCGGGTCCGCCACGGACTGCCCGTCCGTCGACTCGCTCTGCGCGGCGCTCGCGTCTGCGCCCTTCGAGCCGCCGAAGGGCATCAGCGAGACCGTGAGCGCCAGTGCGGACACGAGGACGGCCGTGACGAGGATCCCGGTCCGGCCGATCCGGGGCCGGACCGGCTTGCCCTCGTTCAGCCCCGTGTCGACCGCCGCGTCCGTGCGTCCGCCGATCATGCCGGCCTCGGCGGCCCGGCGCCGCCGTTCGAGATACGCGAGGCCGCCCCAGCCGATCACACCGCTGGAGAGCGCCGCGGGCAGCCCGCCGCCGTGCAGCCGCAGACAGGCGGCGGCCTCCGCGCACTCGACGCAGCGCGCCAGGTGCCGGGAGAGGTCCTCGGGCGTCTCGGCGGTGGGTGAGCGGGTGACCGCGTCGAGGAGCCGTGCGTAACTGCGGCAGTAGGCGTCCATCGGCGTGTCGATGTGGTTGCGGTGGCAGCGGTCCCGGAACAGCGCCCGCACCTGGGCGAGTTCGGAGGACGCGGCCGCCGGATCGAGACCGAGCCGCCGGGCCACCGCGGACAGCGGCAGCGACTCGACCTCGGCCAGCCACAGCAGAACGGCGTCCGGCTCCTGCATGTCCCTGAGGCCGCGCAGCGCGAGCGGGCGGTGCAGCGGCGGTCCGACGTAGCGGGCGGCCTTGTCGGAGTGGAGCCACAGGCGCAGGTCGGGGTCGAGCCGATGGCCGAGCCCGTTCGTCTCCCAGGCGGCGGCCACGGTACGGACCGAGGCCAGCAGCAGCGGAATGCGGGGCAGCCTGAGCACCCTGCGCCCGGTACCGGTACTCTTCGATGCCGCGGTGGCGGCGCGCAGTTCGTCGATGCCGTGTGTGAACGCCTCGGTCGCCAGCTGCGTCGCCGCGGCCGAACCGGACGTGCACAGATCGGCGTAGGACAGGACCGCGTCCCAGCACTCCGAGAGCAGCGCGGCCTCGGTGGCGTTCTGGGGGGTCGGCAGGTCGGGCATGGGGGGCTCCTGCATCAACTGCTTCCAGGTGCAACGTCTACAAACGTCTGAACAACGTGACCGTCAACTCACGCTCCGTACAAGGGAGTTGATGCCGTCTCAACGACGGGGCCCGAGCCTTTCACGCTTTCCACACAACTGACAAGCGAGGTATTCAATTAGCGTGGCAAGCGGTTGCGGCACCGTTCGTGCGGGCGCGCGCAACCTCCCTCCCGCCCTGTGGAAGGTGATACGGAAGGGAGGCCGATACGTCTCGATCGCGGTCGACTTCTAAGAGGTTCTACGGAACCTTCGGTCCGGCCGCTTCCGCCACCGCGGGTTCCCGCGCCGGGAGGCTGTCCATGAAGGAGCTCACCGAGAAGACCGCGTGGCCGGGTCCGGGCGGCCCGTATCCGGGCGGGGAGGACAGCCCGAAGTCCTCCATGGTCGAACGGTAGGCCTCCAGCAGCCGGATGTGGTACTCCAGCGGCGCGCCCTGGGGGTTGGCCTTGCCGAGCGGGGTCGTGGGCTCCGGGCACCAGGTGGTGAAGCGGGGCGTGATGCCGTGCGACATGAAGAAGCGCAGCCCCTCGGTGGTGGAGGCGATGGCCTCGTCGACGGTCGTGAAGCCGAACGGCTCCGCCATCTCCACGCCCGCCACGAAGTTGGGGATCACGTTGCGCGCGCCGAAGACCTCCGCGGAGTCGAGGATGCGCTTGTGCCACTCGTCGCGGCCGACGTAACGCTCCTTGCCCGGGCAGTACAGCTCGAAGAGCCGCCGGTCCCACACCTCGTAGTTGGGGTGGTAGATCTGCACCCCGTAGTCCTTGAACCGCTGTACGTCGTCGCGCGGCAGCGCCTGCGCGACGACCTTGCCGATCCAACGCCCCGGGAAGCGCTCCTCAATGGCCTTGGCGTAGTGCCCGTAGAAGTCGGCCTCGTCGCGTCCCTGCAGTTTCGAGGTGATCGCGCCGCCGGTGAGGGTGTACGCGGTGGAGGCCTTCGCCGTGTCGTACCGGTCGATGATCTCCAGGGCTTCGAGGACCTCCTCGACGTCCTTCACCCCGGTGTACGGGCGCCCCGCCGCCTTGTGCTGGCGCCAGTTGTGGTTGATGTCGCAGTACTGGCACTCCTCCTTGGCGCCGAAGTACTGGCAGACGCGGAAGACGGTGAGGTAGATCAGGTAGCCCCACTGGATGGTCGGGGCGACCTCCATCACGGACTTCCCGTTGGAGAGCGTGTGCCGGTAGTACTCGGGCATGGGCGGCACACCGACGTCGGCGATCCGCTTCCCGTCGAGGTAGAGCCCGAGCATGCCTTCGTCGTCCGCGGCGACGCGATAGGGCGAGGCGGGGTTGACCCGCACGGACACCACGGTCCGCCGCAGGTCGTACGGCCCACCTGTGAGGATGATCTCCTCGGGCGGGCGTCGCAGCGCGGCCTCGCCGAGCTCGGGCAGGGTGCCGTGGTCGAAGGAGAAGATGAAGTACGACTTCGGCTTGACGTCACCGTCCTCGTTGTCGGAGAGCGCCGACTCGTCGAAGGCCATACCTCCGCGGAGCAGGTCCTCCTTGAAGACGGCCTCCCGCGGTACGTGCGGGAACCGCTCCATCAGATCCTCGACCAACGCGGTGCGGCTGCCGACCATCCCGTTCTCCTCGCTCCCGACCCGTTCCCGACTCGTTCAAGTCTCCGTGCTCGACTCCTCACGGTATGCCCCTGCCTGTGCGTCAGCCGTGCCGGGTCCCCTCGCGGCGTGCGATGTGCACGGGAGGAGCCACGTCCGGCGGCAGCGCCGGGTCGGGCTCGGGCGCGCCCCAGGTGGTCGTGAGCGGCAGGGTCCCGGCCCAGAGTCCGAGGGCGGCGTCGGGTCCGTCGCCGTCGTCGGGGGCGCCCGTACGGATCTTCACCGAGGCCTCGTCGAGGGAGAGCGCGAGCAGGGTCGTCGCGGCGAGTTCCTTGCGGGTGGGCCGACGGGCGTAGTCCCACTGGCCGGGTGTGGCGTGCTCGGTGAGGCACCGCAGCCCGGCGGCCTTCTCTTCTGGATCGGTGACCTTGCGCGGTGCGCCGTGGATCATCGCGCTCCGGTAGTTCACGCCGTGCTCGAAGACGGACCGTGCGAGCACGAGGCCGTCGACGTGCGTGACGGTGACACAGACCGGCGCCCCGGCCGCCAGACTCCGGCTGGCCACCGATCCGTGTACGTACAACGTCCACTCGTCCCGCCCGTACACGGTCGGCACAACGAGCGGCCGCCCCTCGACAACCACCCCGAGATGACAGACGAACCCGGCGTCGAGAACGGCGTCCAGATCGGCCCGCTCAAGACGGCCTTGCTCGCGCAGGCGGCGGTGACGGGTGAGATCGGTCTCCGAGAGGAGAGAGGGGAGGGAAGCCCGAGATTCATGCACCATGACACGCCAGACTACTGATGCAGCACACCCGGGACAGCATCTCAACGAATTCAGTCTCACACATAGCCCACAACAACGAAATCCGCACCCATCCACACCCACGTCCCTGCCCCCCTTCCCCACCCTCCCTCACCGAGCCCCGACCCGGGGCCGGGGCGCAGCCCCGAGCGGGGGCCGAGGGCGCAGCCCCGGACGGGAGGCCGGGGGCGCAACCCCGGACGGGAGGCCGGGGGCGCAACCCCGGACGGCGGCCGGGGGCGCAACCCCGGACGGCGGCCGGGAGCACAGACCCGGACGGGAGGCCGAAGGCATAACCCCTGGCGGGAGGCCAGGGGCGCAGCCCCGGACAGGGGCCCAGGGGCGGAGCCCCGAGCGGAGGGCCGGGAGGCGCTACCCCGGGTGGGGAGGAGCCAGGGGCACAACCCCGGGCGGGAGGCAGGGAGGCGCAGCCCCGAGCGGGGAGGGGCCAGGGGCACATCCCCTAGCGGGGGACTGGGGGCGGAGCCCCCGACGGGAGGGCCAGGGGCGCAACCCCTGACGGGGGCCGGAGACACAACCCCAGACGGGGGGCCGGAGACACAACCCCAGACGGGAAGCCAGGGGCACAACCCCGGACAGGGGCCCAGGGGCGGAGCCCCGAGCGGAGGGCCGGGAGGCGCAGCCCCAGGCGGGGAGGGGCCAGGGGCACAACCCCGGGCGGGGGGCCAGAGGCACAACCCCGGGCGGGAGGCAGGGAGGCGCAGCCCCGGGTGGGGGGCCGGGGGCGCAGCCCCGGGGGATGGGGTGGGTAGGGGCGGCGGGGGCGAGGAAAGCCGGCCGCCGCGTCACGCCCCCCGTTCCAACACCCCCACGTCCACCCCGAACTCCACCCCCTCCCCCGCAGCGACCCGCTCCGCCTCCGAAAGGACCGTGAGGCCCAGGCGGGTGAGTTCGTTGCCCTGGGAGCCGGCGAGGTGGGGGGTGATGAAGGCGTTGGAAAGGTCGTAGAGCGGGGAGTCGGCCGGCAGCGGCTCGGGCTCGGTGACGTCGAGGATCGCGCTCAACCGCTCGGCCCGCAGCTCCTCGATCAGCGCGTCGTGGTCGAGGAGCGAACCCCGCGCGGTGTTGATGAGGACCGACCCGGCCGGCATCAGCCCCAGCTCGCGGCGGCCGATCAGGTGCCGCGTCTCGGGGATCTGGGGCGCGTGGACGGTGACGATGTCGCTGGTGGCGAGCAGGTCGTCGAGCGGGAGGAGCAAAACCCCCAGCTCGGCCGCCCCGGCCTCGTCGACGTACGGGTCGGTGAGGCTCACCCTGAGATCGAAGGGGCGCAGCAGTTCGATCACGCGGCGGCCGATGCGGGACGCCCCGATGACGCCCACACGGCGGCCGTAGTTGCCGATGCCGGGAACGAGGGCCCAGCCGGACGGTGAGCGCCGCGCGCGTAGACGGTCGCGGTGGGCGAAGAGGTCCTTGCCGGCGAGGAGGATCATGGCGAGGGTGTATTCGGCGACGGGCACCGCGTTGGCAACGGCGGCCGACGACACCAGCAGGCCGCGGTCCCAGACCGCCGGCGTGGTGAAACCCTTCACCGAGCCCGCGGAATGCAGCACGGCACGCAGTTTCGGCGCCGCGTCCAGCGCGGCCGCGTCCAGCCGCGGGCAGCCCCAGCCGGTGATCAGGATCTCGGTCCCGGCGAGCGCCTCGCGGACACGACCTTCCGCGAAGTCCTCGGCCACCAGCGCGGGATCGATGTCCACGACCTCGCACAGTCGGGCCATGATCTCGGGCGGGAAGATCTGCGGCACGTTCTCGGCGGACATGGCGAACATCGCCACGGGACGCTCGGGCAAGGAGTCAACCCTCCGGCTCGGTGACTACGGACGCGATATCAGCAAGCGCTCTCTACGGTAATCGCGGCCCCCCTCACGCGACAGACGCCGTGCGGGGGACCGGCACGATGAGCCTGGCCGGGGCCGGGACACCGGGCCGACGAACCCCCGAGGTAGTTTCCAGCAGTGGCCACCGCACGGCCGCGCACGGCGACTTCCCGGGGAGGGACGACAGGGATGACAGAAACCCTGACCAACTGGGCCGGCAACATCACGTACACCGCCAAGGAACTGCACCGCCCGCGCACGCACGACGCCCTCGCGGCGCTCGTCGCGGAGAGCGCACGCATCCGTGTCCTCGGCAGCGGGCACTCGTTCAACGAGATCGCCGAGCCCGGCGACGACGGCGTACTGGTCTCGCTCACCGCGCTGCCCCCGACCGTGGACGTCGACTCGACCGCCCGTACGGTTCGGGTCGCGGGCGGCGTCCGGTACGCCGAACTGGCCCGCCAGGTGCACGGACACGGGTTCGCCCTGCACAACATGGCCTCCCTCCCGCACATCTCCGTGGCGGGCTCGGTGGCGACCGGCACCCACGGCTCGGGCGTCACGAACGGCTCCCTCGCCTCAGCCGTGCGCGAGGTCGAGATCGTCACGGCGGACGGCTCGACCGTCACCGTCGGCCGCGACGACACCCGCTTCGACGGCGCCGTGACCTCCCTCGGCGCACTCGGTGTCGTCACCGCCCTCACCCTCGACCTGGAACCTGACTTCGAGGTGAGCCAGCACGTCTTCACCGAACTCCCCCTAGCGGGGCTCGACTTCGAGACGGTGGCGGCGACGGCGTACAGCGTGAGTCTCTTCACCGACTGGGGGCGTCCGGGCTTCCGGCAGGTGTGGCTCAAGCGCCACACCGACCGGCCGCTGCCCGACTTCCCCTGGGCCGCGCCCGCCACCGAGGCGATGCACCCCGTGCCGGGCATGCCCGCCGAGAACTGCACCCAGCAGTTCGGAGTGCCCGGACCGTGGCACGAGCGGCTGCCGCACTTCCGGGCGGAGTTCACCCCGAGCAGCGGGGCCGAGCTTCAGTCGGAGTACCTGCTGCCGCGCCCGCACGCGCTCGCGGCGCTGCACGCCCTCGACGCGATCCGCGAGCACATCGCGCCGCTGCTCCAGATCTGCGAGGTACGCACGGTGGCCGCCGACCGGCAGTGGCTGAGCCCCGCCTACGGTCGGGACACCGTGGCCCTGCACTTCACCTGGGTCGAGGACACGGCGGCCGTCCTGCCGGTGGTGCGCCGGGTCGAGGAGGCACTGGAGCCGTTCGACCCCCGGCCGCACTGGGGCAAGGTGTTCACCACGCCCGGGGAGGTGCTGCGCGGGCGCTACCCGCGACTGGACGACTTCAGGACCCTGGCCGAAACCATGGACCCGGCGGGCAAGTTCACCAACACCTTCGTGCGGGACTTTCTTCACCCCCTTTCCTAACCCCTTGTCGAACATCCTCGCCAGGCCATAGCCTGACGCCGCGCCGGGACCGCCGAGCCCCGCTGTGCAGTACGGAGGACCGAGCTGTGCGGTACGGAGGACCGAGGTGGCAAAGCAGGCGAAGCGGACATCGCGCGACATCCGCACCGCGAACCGCTACGAGGTACTGCGTCAGATCATCGCCGCGTCCCCCACCTCACGACAGGAGTTGACGGCGGCCACCGGGCTGAGCCTGGCCACGGTCGCCACGCTCGTCGGTGAACTGCTCGACCTCGGGATGCTGACCGAGGTCGGGTTCGAGGACTCCGCGGGGGGCCGCCCCCGGGGACTCATGGCCGTCAACGCGTCGGGGGGCGCGTTGATCGGTGTCGACATCGCGGAGACGTACGTCCGCGTGGAGCTGTTCGACCTCGCGCTGAACGTGCTCGCCCGCGCCGCCGAGGACATGCGCCCCGGCGAGAGCCGCCCGGAGCAGGTCGTCGGGCATGTCGCCGCGGCCGTCGGCTCGGTGGTCGCACAGGCCGGGATCGAGGGCGCGCGCGTCCTGGGCGTCGGGGTCAGCGTGCCGGGCCAGGTGGACCGCGACACCGGCATCTCCGAGTACGCGCCGAACTGGGACTGGCACGACGTGCCGCTGCTCGACCTGCTCGCCGAGCACATCGCCTACCCCCTGTACCTCGACAACCCGCTGCGCGCCTGCGCGGTCGCCGAGCTGTGGTTCGGCGCGGCCCGCGGTCGCGGGGACGCCGTCGTCGTCAACCTGGGCACGGGGGTCGGCGCCGGGCTCGCGCTCGGCGGCGGGCTGCACCGCGGGGTGAGCAACAGCGCGGGCGAGTGGGGCCATACGACGCTGGTGCTGGACGGGCGGCCGTGCCACTGCGGCAACCACGGCTGCGTGGAGACGTACGTCGGGGCGCCCGGAATCATGCGGAACCTGCGGGAGTCGAGCCCGGACAGTCCGCTACTGCATGCCGACGACCAGACCGCCACCATCGACGCCCTGTCCCGCGGGGTCGGCGCCGGCGACCCGGTGGCGCTCCAGGTCGTCCGGGACACCGCCCGCTATCTCGGCGCGAGCATCGCGGACCTGATCAACCTCCTCAACCCCGAAGTCGTCGTGCTCAGCAGCTGGGTGGCCGCCACACTCGGCGAGCCGCTGCTGCGCGAGGTGCGCGAGGCCGTCGCCCGGCACGCGCTGCGGCGGCCGCTGGCCGCCACCGAGATCGTCCTCTCCCCCATCCCCACCGACCCGGTCTGCCTGGGCGCCGCGACCTTCGCCCTGGAGGGCGCCCTGAACTCGGTGGGCCAGAAGCCCGCCGGCGGCAGGACCGTCCCGCGCCGCGCCGCCCTCTAGACCCCGGGCCGTCGGTCGGCGATCCACCAACTCACCCTGCCCACACCCACGTTCGACCCACCGAACCATGAACAACACTTCGAACATACTTCGTCCAACCCCTTGCCGAAGCCTTAACGGAAGGTTAGCGTCCCGCACCGCACAGCGATTTGGAGCCGCAGCCGTACAAGAGACAAGGACGTCACCATGTCGGCAATGAGCAGCAGCTGGGACCGTCGATCCGTTCTGCGAGCCGCCGCGGGACTGGCCGCGCTGGGACCGCTGGCCGCGTGCGGAAGCAACAACGGGCGCTCCGGGGGCGGGAGTTCGGGCAAGTCCGTCAAGCAGTACTTCCACGCGTACGGGGAGGCCGGCGTCGAGGACGCCCTCAAGCGGTACGCGAAGGGCTACGACAAGGCCGCGGTGAACACGCAGTGGATCACCAGCGCGGACTACGAGAGCAAGCTCTTCTCCTCGTTGCTCACCGACAACGCCCCCGACGTGTTCGAGTTCCACCCGCAGATCCAGCTCATCAGGAGCGGTCAGGTGGCGGACCTGAGCGACATCATCGATCCGGTCAAGTCCGACTTCAACCCGGCCGACATCGCCTCGCACACGGTGGACGGGAAGACATACGGCGTCCGGATGATCGACGACCCGCAGTTCTTCTTCTACCGCAAGTCCGTGCTGGAGAAGGCGAAGATCCAGCCGCCGACCACGCTGGACGAGCTGATCGAGGCCGCGGCGAAGCTCACCACCGGGAAGGTCAAGGGCCTGTTCATCGGCAATGACCTGCACGCGGTCATCAGCCCGATGATCTGGTCGGCCGGCGCCGACACCCTCGACGCGAAGAACCAGATCGCGTACCACACGGAGGGCGTCAAGGAGGGCATCAAGAAGATGCGCACGCTGTTCACCAGCGGCCATCTGCTCCTGGACGCTCCGACCGACTACTGGGACCCCTCCGCGATCGTGCAGGGTCTGACCCCCATCCAGTTCTGCGGTATGTGGGCCATGCCGGTCATGCAGAAGGCGCTCGGCGACGACCTCGGGATCTTCCCCTTCCCGAAGGTCACGGACTCCGGCAAGCAGTCGGTCTACAACGGCGGCTGGTCGATGTTCGTCAACGCCAAGGGCAAGAACGTCGACCTGGCCAAGGAGTACGTGCAGTGGCTGTGGATCGAGCAGAAGAAGTACCAGGAGGACTTCGCGCTGTCGTACGGCTTCCACATCCCGCCGCGCACCTCGATCGCCGCGTCCGCCACCAAGCTCAAGACAGGCCTGCCCGCTGAGGGCGTCAAGCTCTTCAACGACTTCGGGCACTTCGACAACATCGGCTGGACCCAGGCCATGATCACCGCGCTGGAGGACGTCTTCGCCAACAGCGTCCGCAAGAACGGTGACCCGGAGGCCTCGCTCGACCAGGCCGACACCACCGTCAACCGCGAACTCAAGAAGCTCTTCGGATAGCCGGCGGAGACCGACGGACGGGTTTCGACATGTCGACCACCACCACGCGCGGTGTCGCGCGCCCCGCCTCGGCCAAGGCCTCACCGGCCAGGCCGCGGCGGGAGCTGCGCGGCAGCAGCACCTTCAACTTCTGGCTCTTCACGAGCCCCTTCCTCATCGGCCTGACGGTCTTCGTCTATGTGCCGATCGGCTGGAGCCTCTGGCTGAGCTTCTTCGAGGCGCGCTTCACGGTGACGCCGAGCACGTTCGTCGGGTTCGACAACTACTGGCAGATGCTTCAGGACAGCAAGTTCACCGGCTCGCTCATCACCTTCACCGTGTTCGCCGCGTTCATCGTGCCCGCCACCTGGGCGCTGTCGCTCGGCCTCGCTCTGCTGGTGAACCGGCTGCGTTTCATGAAGGCGTTCTTCCGGTCCGTCTTCTTCCTGCCGACCGCGTGCAGTTATGTCGCCGCCGCGCTGATCTGGAAGATGTCGATGTTCAGCGGGGTCCGCTTCGGCCTGATGAACACGGTCCTCGGCTGGTTCGGCGTCGAGAACATCGCCTGGCTCGCCAACCCCGATCCGCCCTGGTACTGGCTGGTCATCGTGACGTTGCGGCTGTGGCTGCAGGCCGGTTTCTACATGATCCTGTTCCTCGCGGCGCTGCAGAACATCCCGCCCGAGCTGTACGAGGCCGCCGCCATCGACGGCGCCAGGCCTGGCTGGCAGACCTTCCGCCACATCACCCTGCCGCAGCTGCGGGCCACTTCGACCGCGGTGATCCTGCTGCTGGTCATCGCCGCCTACCAGGCCTTCGACGAGTTCTTCAACCTGCTGGCGAAGACGACCTGGGGCCGGCCGCCGCTCGTCGAGCTGTACTACACCGCGCTCGGCGAGAGCCAGGACTACGGCGAGGGCAGCGCGGGCGCGGTGATCCTCACCCTGCTGATCCTCGTCGTGACACTCGCGCAGGGCAGGTTCCTGGGCTTCGGAAGGGGTGACGACAAGTGACCGCCACCGTGCCTCCGGCTGCTCCGGTCGACAAGCCGCGCCGCATCAGGCGCGGCAGCGTCATCGGCAACACCGGCCTGTACGTCTCCATCGGCGTCGCCGCCCTGCTCTTCCTGGTCCCCTTCTATCTGATCGTCCGCAACGCGCTGTCGACGGACCCCGAGATCACCGGCGAGAACTGGAAGTTCTTCCCCTCGAACCCCCAGTGGAGCAACGTCACCGAGCTGTTCCACGACACGACGGTCGACTTCGGCCGGTCCCTGTTCAACTCGGCGGTCGTCGCCGTCCTGATCACCGTCGGCACCCTGCTGGTCTGCTCGCTCGCCGGCTACGGCCTGGCCCGTATCCCGTACAAGCACGCCAACAAGGTCTTCTACATGGTCCTGGGGACCCTGATGGTGCCACCCGCCGTCACCTTCGTCCCGAGCTTCGTGCTGGTCTCCTCGCTGGGCTGGGTGGACAGTTACCGGGGGCTCGTCATTCCGGTGCTCTTCAGTGGTTTCGCCTGCTTCCTCTTCCGGCAGTACTTCCTGGGGTTCCCCAAGGAGTTGGAGGAGGCGGCGCGCGTGGACGGGCTCGGCCACTGGGGCGCGTACTGGCGCATCGTCGTACCGAACTCCCTGCACTTCTTCGCCGCGATCGCGACCATCACCTTCATCAGCGGCTGGAACGCCTTCCTGTGGCCGCTGGTCATCGGCCAGGACCCGAGCGCCTGGACCGTGCAGATCGCGCTCTCCTCGTACATGACCAACCAGACCGTCAACTACCACCTGATCTTCATGGCCACCGCCATTTCCATCCTGCCCCTGGTGTTCGTGTTCCTCTTCCTCCAGCGCTGGCTGGTGCAGGGGGTCGCGCAGACGGGCATCAAGGGCTGATCGACAGGCTCAACGGGCACCGAGGGACGATCTAGGAGACCGATGTCTTTCCGCACGACTTCCGCCATTGACTACATCGAGGACGTCTCGCCGGGCAGCGGGGCGCTCCCGCCACGCGCCCGGTACGCGTCCTCGGACGCGCGGTCCTTGTCACTGAACGGCAGTTGGCGCTTCCGTCTGTCCCCCACCGCCGACGCCGAGGACGACTCGTTCGCGGCGGAGGGTTTCGACGCCGGGGACTGGGCCGAGGTGTCCGTCCCGGGCCACTGGGTCCTCCAGGGGCACGGCTCACCGATCTACACCAACCATCTCTACCCGTTCCCGGTCGACCCGCCGCGCGTGCCGACCGGGAACCCGACCGGCGATCATCTGCACGCCTTCGACCTGCCGTCCGACTGGCCCTCGGACGGCGGGGCGGTGCTGCGCTTCGACGGGGTCGAGTCCTGTGCCCGGGTCTGGCTCAACGGCACGGACATCGGCGAGTTCAAGGGGTCTCGGCTGCCGCACGAGTTCGCGGTCGGCCATCTGCTCAAGCCGGGCGGCAATGTGCTGGCGGTCCGTGTCCACCAGTGGTCGGCGGGCTCGTACCTGGAGGACCAGGACCAGTGGTGGCTGCCGGGCATCTTCCGGGACGTCACGCTCCTGCACCGCCCGGCCGGCGGCGTACTCGACTTCTTCGTGCACGCCTCCTACGACCACGTCGAAGGCCTCGGGACCCTGCGCGTCGACTCCGACGTCGACGGCCGGGTCACCGTGCCCGGCCTCGACATCGATGTCGCGACCGGCGAGTCGGTCACCGTCCCGGTGCGGCCGTGGACGGCCGAGACACCCCAGCTGTACGACGGTGTGCTCGCGACCGAGGGCGAGCGCGTCCCGCTGCGCCTCGGCTTCCGCACGGTCGCCCTGGAGGGCGGCCTGATCAAGGTCAACGGCACGCCCCTCCTCTTCAAGGGCGTCAACCGGCACGAATGGCACCCGGAGCGGGGCCGCGCCCTCGACCTGGAGACCATGCGCGAGGACGTGCTGCTGATGAAGCGGCACAACATCAACGCGGTGCGCACCTCGCACTACCCGCCGCACCCCGCCTTCCTCGACCTGTGCGACGAGTACGGCCTGTGGGTCGTCGACGAGTGCGACCTCGAGACGCACGGCTTCACCGAGCAGGCCTGGCGCGACAACCCGGTCGACGACGACTGCTGGACCCCGGCCCTGCTCGACCGCGCGGCCCGCATGGTCGAGCGCGACAAGAACCACCCCTCCGTCGTCATCTGGTCTCTCGGCAACGAGGCCGGCACCGGGCGGGGGCTGACCGCCATGGCCGAGTGGATCCGCGGCCGGGACGGCTCGCGGCTCATCCACTACGAGGGTGACATCGACTGCCGTGACACGGACGTCTACTCACGGATGTACGCCGGCCACGCCGAGGTGGAGAAGATCGGCCGCGGCCTTGACGGCGGCACCCACAGGCGCCGCGGACTCCCCTTCATCCTCTGCGAGTACGGGCACGCCATGGGCAACGGGCCCGGCGGGATCGCGGACTACCAGCACCTGTTCGAGTCGTACGACCGGATCCAGGGAGGCTTCATCTGGGAGTGGATCGACCACGGCATCAAGGACGAGCGGTACGGGTTCGCGTACGGCGGCGACTTCGGCGAGGAGCTGCACGACGGGAACTTCGTCTGCGACGGGCTGCTCTTCCCGGACCGGACCCCGTCCCCGGGTCTGGTCGAGTACAAGAAGGTGATCGAGCCCGTCCGGATCGTCGGCGACGGGGCGGACGGGACCGTGCGGGTCACCAACGGCCACGACTTCGCCGATCTCTCCGCGCTGGCCTTCGCGTGGTCCTACCAGGTCGACGGGGAGACGGTCGAGGCGGGCGCCCTGTCGGTGCCGGAGCTCGCCCCGGGCGAATCGGCGGACGTGAAGCTGCCGGACCCGCCGGCCGACTCACGGGGCGGGGAGACCCGGTGGACGGTACGGGCGACGCTCGCGGCCGACACCGCGTGGGGGCCCAAGGGGCACCTGGTGGCCTGGGCGCAGTTCCCGCTCTCGGCGCGGCCCTTGACCGCCGTGGCGCGGAGCGACGGTCCGGTCCTCGGCGAGGGGCAGATCACCCTGGGCCCGGCGGCCTTCGACGCCCGTACGGGTGCGCTGCGGTCGATCGGCGGGGTCGATGTCAGGGGGCTGCGTCTGGACGTGTGGCGTGCGCCGACCGACAACGACAACGGGGCGGCCTGGCAGCCGGAGCTGCGTTACGGCCCGCTCTGGCGCGAGCTCGGCCTGCACCGTATGCAACACCGGCTGGAGTCGGTGGAGTTGGGCGACGACGCGCTGACCGTACGGACCCGGGTGGCGCCCGCCGCCCGCGAGGTGGCCCTGCACACGGTCTACCGGTGGACGTCCGACGGAACACGGCTGCGGCTGACCGTGTCCGTGGCGCCCGAGGGCGACTGGACGCTGCCGCTGCCCCGGCTCGGGATCCGGCTGGGGCTCGCGGGCTCGGTGGACGCGGCCAGGTGGTTCGGCGGCGGTCCCGGCGAGGCCTATCCGGACACCAAGTCGGCTTCCATGGTGGGGCGTTGGGAGTCGACGATCGACGGGCTTCAGACGCCGTACGTCCGTCCGCAGGAGAACGGCGCTCGGGCCGACGTCCGCTGGGTGGAGATCGGCGGGCTGCGGGTCGAGGGCGAGCCGGAGTTCTGGTTCACCGCGCGGCGCTGGACGTCGGAGCAGCTCGACGCCGCCGAGCATCCGACCGATCTGAAGGCCGGTGACACGGTCTGGGTGAATCTCGACCACGGCCAGCAGGGCATCGGCTCGCAGTCGTGCGGTCCGGGCGCGCTCCCGCAGTACCAACTGCGGCCTGCGCCAGCCGAATTCACGTTCCACTTCTCGGAGATCCAGGGCTGACACCCTCACGAGGACCGCGGCCGGTCGGCAGCTTTTCAGCCGACCGGCCGCGGTCGCGTCGTGTATCGGATGCGTCCTCATCGGCTCGCTGCAGGCGCTCTACGGCCCGGCGGTCCCGGGTCTGCGCGCGCCTCTCCCTCGGCGGCAGGCCTCGGTCTGAGCCCGCACTTCACCGGTGGTGTCGCGACGCGGGAGTCATGCCCCCGAGTAGAGGGTGCCTATTCCGTAGGGTGTGCCGCCGTCCGGGTGCTCTTCCGGCAGCGGAGTGCGTGAGAACTGGACGCTGCGCTCGTCGCACGCGCCGAACACGTGGAAGTTCCCGCGAGCTTGGCGCAGGCTGAGCCCGCGATTGGGGCCGCCGTGCACGTCGCCGGCGTCGTGCTCGTCCTGGCCGTCGTCCTCCCAGCGGCAGACGGTGCAGATCTCGAACACTCCACGCTCGGCCAGGGTGATGAAGCCGCAGCAGGGACAGCGGTACGGCCCGCACTCGGCACTTCCGCGAACCATCATGAAGGTCACGTCCGCATCCTGATCCGCGGACACCGCGCGATCAAGGGCTTTTGACTCTGGCGTGCACGCTTTCCCACTGTGTTGGTGGGGTGGCGGGGTGTGCGCAGGGGCGTTCGCCTGCGTTCAAAGGCGGCTGGTCACCGGGCGGAACCGAGACGGCCGTACTCGTCATCTGGCCGCGGTCACGTCGGCATTCCCCGCTCGGCCAGGCCGCTCTCGTACGCGATGATGACCAGTTGTGCGCGGTCCCGGGCGTGCAGCTTGGCCAGGAGGCTGCCGACGTGGGTCTTCACGGTCGGCATGCTGATGACCAGGCGTTCGGAGATCTCCGCGTTGGACAGGCCGTTGGCGATCTGGACGAGGACTTCGTGTTCCCGCTTGGTGAGACCGACGAGTCGTGGAGCGGGGCGGGGCGTCTCGCCGAGCCGGGAGAAGTTGGCGATGACGCGCCGGGTGACCGTCGGGGCCAGTACGCCCTCGCCCGTGGCGATGACCCGGATGCCGTCGACCAGGTCGGACGGCGAGGCGTCCTTCAGCATGAAGCCGCTGGCGCCCGCCTGGAGTGCCGGGTAGACGTACTCGTCCATGTCGAACATGGTCAGGGCCAGCACCCGGACACCGGTCAGCGTCTCGTCGGAGCAGATCTCCCGGGTGGCCGCGATGCCGTCGAGAACCGGCATCCGGAGGTCCATCAGGACGACGTCCGGGGCGAGTTCCCGGGCGAGCCGCACCGCCGTGGCGCCGTCGCCCGCCTCGCCGACGACCTCCATGCCGGGCGTGGAGTCGACGAGGACCCGGAAGCTCCCGCGCAGCAGTGCCTGGTCGTCCGCGATCAGTACCCGGACCGACTCGGCCATGCGTGTTCCCCGGTTCCTCGTCCGCTCGTAGGTGACATATGACATTTTAGCAAGGCTCTCTCGTCAACTCGTCCGCCCCATAGGGCCCTTCACGCCACGCTCAGGAGCAGCTCCGCCGTGCCGTCGGCCGCCGCCCCGACCGTCGTACCGTACGGCTCGGACAGCCGGGCGACCTCGGTGAGGATCTCCTTGGCCTCGGTCCGACCGGCCAGGCGGGGGCGGCCCCTGCGGTGCACCGGCAGGGCGAAGCCGAGGTCGACCGGATGGAGGCGGGCCGTCACGAGGGTGCCGTCGTCGAAGGTGAGGACCGGCAGGAGCGACTGCCAGTAGCGGCGGTGCGGGGCGAACAACCGGGTGCCGTGGCCGCCCAGTCGGTCGTAGTAGCGACCCGGGGTGGGCGGCCGGTCGGTGGTGACCTTGGCGTAGTCCTCGGCGGAGACACGGTCGGTCAGTTCGATCTGGCTGACGATGTTGCCGAGGCTGTAGAAGATCGGCCGGTCCCGGTACAGCTCGACACCGCGCAGGAAGTGCGGGCCGTGCCCGACCACGACGTCCGCGCCCTCGTCGATCACCCGGTGGGCGAAGGCGCGCAGGAACTCGCCCGGTGTCTCGGGCGTCGGGCCGGGCTCGTGGGAGTGCACGCTCACCACCACGAGGTCCGCGCGGAGCCGGGCCTCGCCGACCCAGCGGGAGATCTCGTCGAGGTCGCGCGGATCGCACTCGGTGGTGAAGCCCGGTTCGTCGGCCGTCAGGAAGCGGGTGCCGAACAGGGTGAGCCGGTCGGGTCCGAGGAGGGCGGGGTCGAACCTGAGGAGGGTGCGGGCCTCGGCCCGGCGGGCGCGCAGGCCCGTCTCGGCGTCGATCGTCCGCAGCACATCCATCTGAGAGGCCGTCACCCGCAGGGTCGCGGAGTGGCGCAGCGGATTGAGGCCCGGTCGGCCGGGCAGTTCCGGCGACGGATCGGCCGCTTCCTGGCCGGGCAGGAACGTCGTGGTGCAGGCGAGCAGCGCCAGGCTGCCGTCCGACCGGTCGACGTAGACGGGGCGGCGCGCCGTGGTGAGGTCGGCGCCGATGCCCGCGTACGGGATCCGCCTGGACCGCAGCAGGTCGACGGTGCCGAGCACGCCCTCCGTGCCCAGGTCCATGGCGTGGTTGTTGGCGCAGCCCAGCACGGTGAACCCGGCCGCCGTGATCTCGTCCAGGACACCGGAGTCCGCGATCAGACAGCCGCCGCCGGCCGCGTTGTGCACCGGGTGTCCGCGTCCGTCGTAGGGGACCACCTCCAAGTTGGTGACGGCGAAGTCGGCGCCGTGGAGGAGTTCGTGGAGCCGTCCGGCGGCCGGGTCGGAGCCGATCAGCGCTCCCCGGGTCGCCATGCAGTCGCCGGACAGGGCCACGGTCAGCCGGGTCACCGCCGGGCCGCCGTGACCGCGCGGGTCAGCGCGCCGCCCGGGTCGGAGCCGGTGACGTCGACGCGGTTGCCCTCCACCATCACGGTCGGGGTCAGCGCCACCTTGCGGGAGGCGGCGATATCGGAGACGTACCGTACCCAGGGCCGGTACGGGGCGTCCTCGACGCAGCGGGCGAAGGACGCCCCGGTGATGCCGGCGTCCCGGCCCGCCGCGATCAACTGGGCCTCGCTGAGCCCGGGGCCCTGTTCGGCGGGCTGCTTCGCGAACAGGACCGTGGAGTACTGCTCGAACCTCCCCGCGTCGGCCGCGCAGGCCGCCGCCGAGGCCGCCTGTGTCGAGTAGCCCGCGGGCTTGCTGCGGCCGTCGAGGAAGGCGACCGGGTGGTAGACGACGCTCACCCCACCGTGCGACCGCAGGCCGTCCAGGGCGGTGGTCAGGGCCCGTTCGGTACGACGGCATTCGGGGCAGAGGTAGTCGAGGTAGACGTCGACGCGTACGGCGCCGGTGGAGGCGGCCACGCCCGACTTGTCGGCGGCGATCCCGGCCGGTACGCGGCTGGGTGCCTCGCCGGGGGCCGTGTTGTTCGCCCGGACCAGGCCCGCGCCGACCAGCGCGGCGGCGACCACCACCAGGACGGCCACCAGCGACACCACCAACGTGCGCCGTCGCCTGTGCCGTTGGTGCACCATCTCACGCACCATGGCGTCCGTTGTCTGTGTGCCCGTCATGCCCCTCACTCCTTCGGGTCCAGGACCCAGCTGTCCAGCGCGTATCGGGTGCGCGGATTCCGGATCAGGAGGGCGGCCGCGCCGAGCAGCAGCAGGTCGCGCGCGATGTCGAGCGCGTAGCCGCGTGCGGCGCCACCACTGAGCGTGCCTCCACCGCCGAAACAGCCGCAGTCGATGGACATTCCCCGTGCCCACACCGAGGCGATGGCCGCCGCGTACGCGACCAGCAGGACGGCCGCGCCCACCGCCGCCGTCCTGGTGGCCAGCCCGGCCGCGAGCAGCAGCGCGAGCGCCACCTCGACGAACGGCAGTACGCCACCCACGAGTTGGGCGGAGTCGTCGGGCACGATGCGGTAGAGCGCGACCGTCCGTCCGGCCTCCGTGAGGTCCCCGATCTTCACCAGACCGGCGTAGGCCAGGACCGCCGCCAGGAGCAGCCGGGCCGCGAGCCGCACCGCGCCCGCCCCGTACCCGGCCGTGGCCCCGGTGTCCGCTGTCGTCGTGACATCCGCCGCGTCCGCGTCCGTCGTGCCCGCGTCCACCGTGTCCTGTCCTCCCCGGCTCATGACGTACGGGAGAACCGGTGGCCCGCGAGACCCAGCGCGACCGCGGTGAGGGCGGCCAGGACACCCAGTTCGGCGGCCACGGGTGGGTGCCAGTCGCCGAGCGTCAGCCGGGTCTGCTCCGAGGTGAGCACGCTCGGTCCTGGCAGCGTCCGGCGGACCGCGTCGACGCCGTACGTCAGCGGGTTGAGCTTGACGACGGTGTCGAGCCAGCCGGGCAGGCCGTTGGGCGGGAACATCGCGCCGGAGAAGAACATCAGCGGCATCAGGCTCAGGTTCACCACGACCTGGAAGGTGTCGACCTGCCGGATGGTGACGGCGGCGAGCAGCCCGAGCGCCGTGAACATGAGGGAGACCAGGAGGAGTTCGAGCAGGACGACCAGCAGCATCGGTGTGTAGCGGATGCTCGCGATCCCGCCGACGGACAGCACCATGAGGCCGTAGACCGCGCCCGTGGTGGCGCCGCCGAGAGCCAGTCCGAACACGATGGACGCGCGCGGGAACGGCGCCACGAGCATCTGCCGCAGCACCCCCAGCCTGCGGTCCCACACCAGCGAGATGCCCACCGCGATCGCCGGGGCCTGTACGGACATGACCAGCGTGCCGGGGAACAAGTAGGCCCGGTAGTCGTTCAGTTGGGCTTTGCCGAGGCTGGAGGACGCCGCGTCGAGGCCGGTACCGAGGACGACGAGGAACAGCAGGGGTGTCACCAGGCCCATGGCCAGGCGCACGGGGTTGTGCCGCAGCCGGGTCATCTCCCGCCGCCAGAGCAGCAGGACGGGGCGGGCCGGGTGGCGGGACCGGTCGGCCGGTGGCGGTGCGGCGGTGGCGTCGCCGAGTGCGGCGGGTGCGGTGTCGGTCCGGCTCATCGCAGTCCTTCCCCGAGGTTGCCGAGCATGCGTGGGCCGGTCGTGCTCTCCCGGATGGCGAGACCGGTGTGGTGCAGGAAGACGTCGTCGAGCGTGGGCGGGGCGATGCCGACCTCGCGTACGGTCACGCCGAGTTCGGTGCACAGGCGGGGCACCAGGGCTGCCGCGCGCTCGACCCGGAGCAGCAGACCGTCCGCAGTGGGCTCCGCCGGGAGGCCGAACCGTTCGCCGAGGGCGTGGGCGGCGCGCCGGTCGTCCTCGGTGCGCAGGACGACGAGGTCGGCCCCGATGACGGACTTGAGGTCCGCGGGTGTGCCCTCCGTGACCACCTTGCCCCGGTCGATGATCGCGATCCGGTCGCAGTGCTCGGCCTCGTCCAGTTGGTGCGTGGTGACGAAGACCGTGATGCCCCGCTCCCGCCGCAGCCGCTCCAGGTGCTCCCAGACGGCGGCGCGGGTCTGGGCGTCCAGTCCGGTCGTCGGCTCGTCGAGGAACAGCACGCTGGGCTCGGCGAGCAGGCCTCGGGCGATCTCGAGGCGGCGGCGCAGTCCGGTGGAGAACTGCCGTACGGGCACCCTGTGGCGCTCGGAAAGGTCCATCAGGTCGAGCATCGAGGCGATCGCTTCGCGGGACGCGCGGCGGGACAGGCCGCACAGGTCGGCCTGGAAGCGGAGGTTCTCGGCGGCGGTGAGGTCCAGGTCGAGGGTCGACTCCTGGAACACGATGCCGATACGGCGGCGGACCTCGGCGGGCTTGGCGGCGACGTCGAAGCCGGCCACCTCGGCGCGGCCCGCGGTGGGCCGCAGCAGGGTGATCAGCATGTTGATGGTGGTGGTCTTGCCCGCGCCGTTCGGTCCGAGAAAGCCGTACACGCTGCCCGTGGGCACGGCCAGGTCGAGCCCGTTCACGGCCGGTGCGGTGCCGTAGTACGCGTAGAGGCCCTCGGCCCGGATCGCTGTCATGAGCGACTCCCTTCAGAGGCACGGGAGTCGGCGTCGGCGGGTTGTGCGCGTTCGACCGGGCGACGGACCGCCAGGACCGTGCGGAACACGCTGAGTTCGCCGGGCTCGTCCACCGGCCGCCCGTCGGCCTCCACCCAGGCGTGCGCGCCGAACGGTTCGGTTCTGAATCCCGTGCACCAGTCGGCCCACCTGCCGCGTGCCCGGCACAGCAGGACGGTGGCCACGGAACGCTGGAGGCAACCGAGGCCCGCGCAGCGGGTGCTGACCGAGACGACGGACCGGCGGGCCCGCGCCACCTCGGCGTAGCCGGCGGGGCGGGACCCCTTGCTGATCACGCCCAGCACGCGGTGCAGCCGGGCCGGCGGCAACCGGACCAGCAGACGTGCCGCCCCGGCGGCGCACCGGGGAGCGAGCTGCCGGTACCAGGGCAGCCGCGGGGCCTGTTCGGCCACGGCGGGGGTGGTCACGAGGCCACCTCCACGAGATGTGCCGCGCTGAGCGCGTCGATGAGGGCCTGGACGTCCTGCCGCGCCTGGTCGTCGCTGACCGGGGCTTCGGCGCACAGGCCGGCGGCGGCCGCGTCGGGCGCCGTTCCGTCGAGCAGTTGGCGCAGGACGCCCGCGCCCGAGTGGTTCAACTGCCAGTAGCGTCCGCGGCGCCCGTCGAGCAGCACGGCCCCGGAGTCGACGACGGTGAGGGTGACGTCGCGGGCGAGGGTCAGCTTCATCGGAGTTCTCCCGTGTGCGTGGTCCGGGCGGGTGGCAGAGGGTACGGCCGCGGATGCGTCCGCAGCCAGCTCTCGCACGCCACCGTGGTGTCGATCGGCTGAAGGTGATGGGACATCGGCCCCGGGTTCAGTACCGCGGACCGGAAGGCCGCCGGGTCGATGAGGCCGAGCCGGGCGAGGTGGGAGTCCTCGCACAGTTCCAGGATCCGGGCCCGGTTGCGGGCCAGGCCCCGGAACGCCTCCGCGCTGAACTCGCCCTTGTCACGGCGGCACAGGATGTCCGCGGGGACGAGACCCCGTGCGGCCGTGGTGAGCAGCGGCTTGAACCGCCCGCCGAGCAGGCGCTGGTCGATCCGGGTGGCCAGGGCCGCCTCCACCACCCGGTCGTCGAGGAAGGGCGCGTCCCAGGTGATGCCGGTGCCCGCGAGGACGGCGTTGACCTGGCGGACGGTGGTTCCCTCGAAGACGAGTGAGGCGAGCGCCTGGTGCCGGGCCCGGTCGGCGTCCAGGGGCCCGGGTCCCTCGGTGGCGGCGTCGGTGAGCAGGGCGCGGACCGCGGCCACGGCGTCGGGGGTTGCCCAGGCCGGCATGCGGGGCGCGAACACCCAGCCGAAGTCGGGCTCGTCGACGGGTGGGGGCGGGGCGTCGATGCGGGCGGCGACCCGACCGAGGTTCTGCGTGAACGTCGACCGGTCCAGCAGCGAGCGTACGGTCGCCCGCCACGGCCAGCGATTGGCCAGCCGGTAGCGGTTGACCAGCCGCAGCCCGCCGACCGGTGTGGCCCGGGCCAGGGACCAGGCGCAGGCGGGCATCCGGCCGAACAGCTCGTCACCGCCGAAGCCGGTCAGGTGCAGCGTGGCGCCCTCCGCCGTGGCCCGCTTGGCCAGGTCCTGGATGTGGGCGAGTCCGGAGGCCCAGGTCGAGGGACCTTCCGGGGCCGCGCCCACGAGGTCGGCGGTGTAGCCGACGTCGAACAGGTTCTCGGCGCGGTCGGCGGGCAGCGTGTGGTGCCGGGCCGCAGGCAGGCACTCCGCGGCCCTGTGGGCCCACATCGTGTCCGCGTTGGCGCTGTCGACCGGCATCACGTGGTACGTGACCAGGTCGGCCCCTGCCGCGTGGGCGAGGAAGCACAGTGAGGTGGAGTCCAGGCCGCCGGACAGGTCGGCGCTGAGGGTGCCGCCCGCGGCGACCCGGGTGGTGATCGCGTCGTCCAGCGCCGAACGGACGGCGGCCGCGCCCTCCGCGAGCGTGCGGGACGGCTCCGGGAGTTCCCACCAACGGGTCTGCCGGGCCCGGCCGTCCATGTCCAGTTCCAGCCAGTGGCCGGTGGTGAGCGCCTCGATGCCCCGGCGGACGGGGCGCTGGGCGAGCGGCCAGGGTGGTCCGCCCGGCGCGAGCAGGCGGGCGGCGAGCACGGTCTCGTCGAGGCCGGCGCCGGTCAGCCGCAGCAGGGGATCCACCCCGCTCGCGGCGACGGTCACCCCGTCGACGACGGCCGTGAAGATCTGTCGTACGCCGACGGCCGACCCCTGCACCCTGGTCCTGCCGTCCAGTGACACTGCCAGGTGGACGGTTCCCGGCAGCCGGGACGCGATCGCGTCCACGTCGCGCAGCGAGCGCAGCCGGCCGAGTGCGGCAGCCGTGGCGGTCTCGTCGAGCCGGGTGTGTCCCAGTACGACCAGCCGCCGTGGGCCCGCCTCTACGACGACGGCCTCGGCCTCGGGCCAGTCGCCGACGATCCAGGGCCGCCCCGACGCGTGGTCGATACGCCGCGTCGCCCGCAGCCGGCCGGCCGTCGCGGCACCGGCCGGGCAGTCCGGAAGAACCACGAATTCCATGTCGCCTCGTTCCCCGTCTCCTCGTTGCCCCGGGTGGTGCCGGTGCGCGTGAGCGCACCGGCACCGGACGTGATCACCAGAAGCAGACGATCGCGTAGCCACAGCCGGCGAAGTCGTTGCAGCTTCCGACACCGAGGCACTTCGTGAGCTCCTCGAAGTCGCCGACTTCCTGGAGCATGGGGGGCTCGTAGATCGCGGACATGGTGTCCTCCCGTTTCGGATCGGTCAGGCCGACCTTGTTCGGCCTGTGACCTGCAACGGAAGTTACGTGGCGGAATGTCCCACCGGCATGGGGCAGTTGTCTCAGGCCCGTCCTGTCAGCTGTCCCACCGGCGTTGGCGCACCCAGCCCCAGCCGAGGGCGGCGACGGTCCAGGCGAGCAGCACCGTGAGGCCGAAGGCCGTGTGCGGGGAGCGGACGGTGAGCAGTTCGTTTCCCGCCTGGTCGGGGAAGTACCGTGCCATCTCCTTGGTCGCCCCGAGGAGGGACAGGATGTGCGTCCCGGCGAGCACCATCGGCAGCAGAACGGCCAGCGGTACGACGGCGTTGCGGGCGATCGCCGCGATACCGGCCGCGAACAGGCACATCAGGGTCAGATAGACGACCGCCCCGGCCAGGGCGCGCGGGACACCGCTCGCGCCGAGCGAGGAACCGTGGGACCCGAGAGCCGCCTGCGTGACCAGGTAGCCGAGGACGGTGACCGGGAGGGAGACGGCCACCGCCGCAAGGGCGGTGACGCTCACCTTCGCCAGGTAGAGCCGCCCGCGCCTGGGTACGGCGAGCAGGGAGACACGGATCATGCCGGACGTGTACTCGCTGGTGACGATGAGCACGCCGAACACGATCAGCGCCAACTGGCCGTAGAGGATGCCGTCGAGACCGGCCTGCTCCGGGGTGAAGTCGGAACGCAGGCTCGGGTTGTCGGACTCCAGCGCGTTCTTCGCCGACCAGCCGTCGAGGGCGGCGATGAGAACGCTGACCGCGGCGAACAGCAGCAGCGCGATCTGGGTACCGCGAATGCCGCGCAGCTTGGTGGTCTCGGCGCGGACGGCCGCGAGGGTCTCAGACATGCGAGTTCCTGCCTTTCTCACCGAGGGCGCGTTCGCCGTCGGCTCCCGCACGGGTGCCTTCCCCTCCGATGACGTCGAGGAAGGTCTCCTCCAACGACCCGGCGTGGGTGCCGAGTTCGTCGAGCGGGAAGCCGCCCGCCGCGGCGATCCGGCTGACGTCCGCGGCGGCCATGCCCACGACGTCCAGGCCGCCGCCGGGGATACGGGTCACGGTGGCGCCGCCACCTTCCAGCTCCCTGCCGAGCCTGTCGGGCTCGGGGGTGCGGACGCGGACGTACGACCGTCCGTGGCGCTCGATGAAGTCCGACATTCCGGTGTCCGCGAGGAGCCGGCCCCGGCTGATGACGACCAGGTGATCGGCGACCAGGGCCATCTCGGTCATCAGATGGCTGGAGATGAGGACGGTACGGCCCTCGGCGGCCATCGAGCGCAGCAGGTCGCGCAGCCAGCGGATGCCCTCGGTGTCCAGGCCGTTGACCGGTTCGTCGAGCACCAGCACGGGCGGGTCGCCGAGGAGCGCGGCGGCCAGGCCCAGCCGCTGGCCCATGCCGAGGGAGAAGGTGCCGGTCCGGCGCCGGGCCGCGTCCGCGAGCCCGACCGCCTCCAGGACCTCGGCGACCCGGCCGCGGGCGATCCGGTTGCTCTGGGCGAGCCAGCGCAGATGGTCGCGCGCGGTCAGGCCGCGGTGCGGGGCCGAGGTCTCCAGCAGGGCGCCGATGTGGCGGAGGGGGTAGGCCAGGTCGCCGTAGGCGTGCCCGTCGATCCGCGCGGTTCCGGTGTCGGGGCGGGTCAGGCCCAGCAGCATCCGCAGGGTGGTCGACTTCCCGGCGCCGTTGGGGCCGAGGAAGCCGGTGACGGCTCCGGGCCGCACCGTGAAGGTCAGGCCGTCCACGACGGTGGTCGGCCCGTACCGCTTGGTCAGGTTCTGGACATCAATCACGGGACGAGTCTGGCCGCGGCGGCGGCACCACACATCGGACCGGGGTCGGGACGGTGCGGGCCGGTTTCGCGGACCGGACCCATACCGGAGTATGAGACCGTTTCAGCCATATGCGGTGGGCGGGACGTATGGCAGTCGGCGTGGGACCTAGTACGGCAGTGTCGCGAGGATGCGGAAGCCCGCGCGGGGGCGGGGGCCCGCGGTGAGGGTCCCGCCGTGCGCGACGGCCCGTTCCCTCATCCCGACGAGCCCCATCCCGCCGCCGGGCACGGTCGGCCGGTGCCCGGGTCCGGGGCCGTCGTCGGTGACGCCGATCGTCAGCACGCCGTCCTGTGCGGTGACGCTGACCAGGCAGCGGGTCGGGGCAGCGTGTTTGACGACGTTGGTCAGCGCCTCCTGGACGATTCGGAACGCGGTCAGCGCGACCCCGTCGGGTGGTTCCTCCGCGCAATCGCGGCGCAGGTCGACGCTGACGCCCGCCGCCTCGGCCGTGTGGACCAGGGAAGGCAGGTCCGACAGTCCGGGGACCGGCTGGAGGTCCTGCTGCTGGTCGACGTGTTCTCGGCGCAGCACCTTGAGGGTGGCCCGCATGTCGCGCAGCGCCCTGCGGCTGATGTCCTCGATGACGGTGAGGGCTTCTCCGGCCTCCTCGGGGTGGGTGGCGATGACGTGGTTGGCGACCCCGGCCTTGATCGCGATCAGGCCCACGCTGTGGGTGACGACGTCGTGGATGTCCCGGGCGATCCTCATGCGTTCTTCGACCTTGGCCTGCTCGGCCGCCTGCACGATGGTCCGCCGCAGGCTCTCGCGTCGCTCCCGTACGGCCGTGCCCGCGGCCCACGTCGCCCCCAGCACCAAGAGCCCGAACAGCAGTTGCACCGCCCGCGTGCCGCCTGTGTAGTGCTGCCCGCCCGTCACCGTCAGCAGGGCCGCGCCCGCCGTGCTCGCCCCGCCGACGATCACGGCCGACCGCCCCAGCTGCCGTCGCCGCGTCGTCGCGACCAGGTACAGGGCGTAGGCCGCGGAGAGGAAGACGGCGGGGCCGAGACCTGCGGCCAGCGCCACGCAGGACGCGGTGAGGACGATCGCGAACACCGGGACGGGCCACAGCCGCCGTACGGCGAGCGGCAGCGCGGTGGCGAGCGAGAGCAGCGGTACGGCGAGCCCACCGGGCGCGCCGCCGCTGTCGGGCCGTACCAGCGTCAGTTGCGGAAGCAGGGCGAACCCGAGGGCCGCCGCCCCGTCGAGGAGGATCAGGCGTCGGCGCGAGACATCTCCCATGTCCCCAACCTAGGTGTCTGATCAGGCGGACGTCCAACGCGGCCGGAACAGGACCATGACCGCCTAAGTCGGTGCGGTCCGTCCGTTTCGTCTGCTTAGGCTGGCACCGTCTTTGCAGGCGTTCAACGCTTACCACGGGGGTGCAAAGCTATGCGGATCAACCTGTTCATTCTCAGTGAGGACCCGGTGTCCCTGGCCGGACTTGAGGCGATCGTCGAACAGGACGACAGCGTCAACCTCATCGGCACGGCGACGGACGAGTCCCACGGCCTTCGATGTCTGGAGAACAATCCGCTCCGCCCGGATGTGGTGATCATCGGTGAGCCGCCGTCAAAACGCGCCATCTGCAGAAACGTCGCGTGGATCGTCTCCCTGTACCGCCAGGAGAAGTCACGGCCACAGATCGTCGTGGTGTCGCAGAACGACTACGACGACGTGATCGTCTCCGCCCTCCGCCTCGGCGTGAACGGGTATCTCGCGCGGATCGCCTCCCCGGAGGAACTGTTCCAGTCCCTGCACATCGTGGCACGCGGCGGTGCCGCGTTCAGCCCGACGATCGCGGCTCGCTTCAGCAGGTTCTTCGCCACCATGCAAAGGCTTCCCGAGCCGCCCGAGTTCTCCCAGCTGACCAGCAGGGAGACAGAGATACTGGAACTGCTCGCGGACGGTATGAACAACCGCCAGATCGCCCGGCGCCTCTTTCTCGCGGAGAAGACCGTACGCAACTACGTCTCCCGCATCTTCACCAAACTGGAGGTGCACGACCGGGCCGCCGCCGTACTGCGCGCACGCGACGCCGGTTTCGGCGACCAGTCCGACACCGTCCTGCCCCAACACGCCTGACAAGCAGCGTGACCCCGGTCAGGACGGCCGGCATCGACGTCCCCGGCCATCCGGTTTGCCGACACCTTCGGCCCGACGCCGGTTCGCCGATCCTTGGCTTCGCCCTCCTCGCGCACCGGCGCCGAAGGGCGCGCGGATGCATACGTGACTGAATCTGCACAGCGAATGCGCAATTGCGCCACGGGTGCGTTCTGTTGGTGCGGAGTTGTCCTGGTCGGAGCTGCCGTGGCAATAGCTGTCGGTTTCCTGTGCGGGGCTACATGTAGAGATGCTGCCCTCAATTCGTGTGCACGTGTGCATGGATGAGCAGTCGACTGTTTCAACTGCCCTGCCGGGAGCAGCGACCGACTGGATGCCGGGCACGCTCCGTGATTTGATCCTTCGCGCCGCCGGGTTCGCGCCAAGGTGTCCGGAAACGGACGGCGCGCGCCTGCGGTCGCGGCCTACCGTCCATCCCCGGCTTGGCCGCTCCCCCTTGTGGACCATCCATACGAAGGGCAGTTTCATCATGAACTCCGCTCCCCAGGTTCAGAACCTTGAAATCTCCGACGCCGAGCTCGACACCGTCTCCGGTGGCCTGAGCCCGCAGATCGGCGTCGCCGCCGGCCCCACGGCGATCAGCAGCTCGGACCTCGCGGCTCAGTTCGGCGCGGTCAAGGACCAGGTCCTGGACACCGTCGGCCAGTACCACCAGGTCGGCGTCACCGTCTCCTTCTGATCGCCGGATCGCGGGACTTCCTCATCGCGGGATCGCTGATACCGACAGCCTGACCGCCGATCGGCGTCCACGGCGACAAGCCCCCTACCTGCGGGTCTTCCCTGGTAGGGGGCTTGATCACGACCTCTTCGTCCCGAAGCGACTTGGGCCTCGTCGAGTCAGTGGTCCGCGCAGCACGGGGTGGGATCCGGTACCTCGAACGGGACCAGTGTCCCGCCCGCGGCCGGCATCGCCGCCAGGACCAGTCGTCCTTCGCGCCACTCCGGTCGTACGTGATCGCGGGTGACGATCCGCTGGTCCGGGTCGGGGCCGTCGGGCGCCCCGAGGACGACGATCCGATCCACCGCGGAGACGGCCAGCAGCCGGGCGACGGTCACCGTTTTGGTGAGGGCGTCGGCCCCGGCGTACCGGACGGCGCGGCCTCCGGTACGCGCGAGGTGCTCCGCGGCGGCGTGCGCGGCACCGGCGGCCAGGTCGTCCGGACCGTGCCGGTCGGCGCCCAGAGCGGCGCCGAACTCCCGCTCCGTGAGCGCCCGCCAGGCCGCGCGGGCCACCCGCTCCGAGGGCGTGGAGAAGGACAGCGCGGTGTGCCGCCGCCCCTCCCGCACATGGTGCGTGCAGCCCACCACCCCGTCGTCCAGGCCGAGTTCGGCAGCGAGGTCGAGCAGAAGATGGTCGGCCGACCGCAGGGTTCCGGACAGACCGGTGTCGACCCCGACGACGTACCGTTCGGTCACGACGGCAGGACCCACACCGGGTTGGAGTAGAACCACAGGTCCTTCCACGGGTCCGCGTCGCCGACGACGTCCACGGCCGGGCCCGCCGGGTCGACCGCCGCGCCCATCAGACCGGTGGCGGAGCGGTTGCCGTCGGTGCCGCGCAGCCGGACGTACACCGGGCGGTCGACCGCGCCGAGGGAGTACGACAGACGCACCACGCCCGTGGACTTGTTCACCTCGTACGACCGGACGACCTTCGCGGTCGGCGCGGTGAAGGTGTCCTTGTCCGCGACGGCGCCCGTGACGTCGCCCTGGATGACGTCCACGCGGGCCAGCTTCGGCACGAATCCGGCCCAGTTGGGCCCGTCGGCGAGCGCGATGTCGACCGTCAGGGTGACCTTCTGTCCCTTCTTGACGTGCAACGCGCCGCCGAGGGTCGCCCAGCGGCTGCCGCCCGCCACCCGTGCGTCGAGGCCGCTGATGAGCTGCCCGTGGTCGACCCACACGCGTCCGGCGCGGATGCCGTCCATGACGGCGGCGTACGAGAAGCCGTCGGCGCCGACGTGGGTACGGCTGTACTGGCCGGGCCAGTAGTCGCCCTGGGTGACGTCGATCTTGCCGCCGTAGACCGGGTCGGTGTGCCTGCCGTTGGCGGTGAAGTCGCTGTCCGGGCCACCGCGCACCGCGGTGTCCGTGTACACCTGGTGGGAGTCGGAGTTGGCGGTGATCCACCAGGGCTTGCCCTCGGCGAGGAGGCTGTCCCACAGGCCGCCGACCGTGGCGGTCATCCAGTCGAAGCCGCCCCAGGTGCGGTAGCTCTCCAGCGGGTAGCCGGCGAAGGAGTCGGCGCTCGGGTTGTTGTCGTAGATGCCCCGGGCGCGCCCCATGCCCAGCGGCGCGGCGAGGCCCGCCGCCTGGTGGCCCGGGGCGCCCTCGAAACCGACGGCGATCTGACGGCCCGAGCCGGTCGCGTCGCGCCAGCCGCGGATCTCGTGCGGCGAGTCGACACCGCGCCGCGCCGGGTGGTTGGCGAGCATCAGCGCGTCCTTGACCTTGCGCCGCCGCACCTGTTCCGCGAGGAAGTTGAGGCCCGCGACGGCGAGCGCCTCGTTGGCGGGAGACGACCCGCTGGAGCCCGTCACCGCGCCGTCGTAGGACGTCTCGAACGCCTTCAGAACGCTGACCTCGTTGTTGCCGGGGTGAACGAACACGGTGCCGTGCTCGGCGCCGGGTATGTTCCACTCCAGCCCCTGGAAGACGAGCGTGTCCTCGTACTTCTCCCGGGCCTCCTTGATGTCCGGGTTGACCTTGTCGACACCGATCTTGGCGTGCGTCTCGCTGCCGTGGTCGGTGATGACCATCCAGTCCAGACCGTGCCGGGCCCCTTGCCGGACCTGGTCGCCGACGCGGTACTTGCCGTCGCTGCTGTACTGGGTGTGGATGTGGTGGTCACCGGACAGCCAGAGGAAGCCGTTCCGCCTGCGACCGCTCGTGGAACCGGAGGCGTACGCCGGTGCCGCCGCCCCCTGCGCGAGGACGCCACCGGCGGCGAGTCCCGCGCCGAGCAGCCCCGCGCGGCGCAGCAGCGAGCGGCGCGACTGCTGCTCGGGGGTCAGGGCCTCGTCGGGCACGGAGGGGTCGAACGCGGCGGGAAGCGACTCACTCCCGTGGTCGTGCCCGTGGCTGTGGTCGTGCTGGTGACCGTGGTGGTGATGCCCGTGCCCCATGCCTGCCTCCTGAGTCGTGCGCCGCGAGTGCGAGAGCGCGCCACGAGGAGATTCGGTGCGGAACGTGAACGCCGGAGGGCGGGTGCGTGACCGGAGGGCGATGGGGGCGAGTCGACTCGCCACTTCCGCCTCAACTACCCATCCAGGCCCACGCATAGCTCCGCCCACACCACCTTGTAGGCCATCCCGATCCGGGGCTCCACACCCCACCGCTCGGCCAGCGCCGCGACGAGCACCAGCCCGCGCCCGCCATCGCCGTCCGGCTCCCGCAGCACGGGCAGCCGCTCGGTCCGCCCGTCGGCGACCTCGACGCGGACGACGCCGTCGCGCAGCACCAGCCGTACGCGAAAGCTGCGCCCGCGCACGTTCCCGTGCCGTACGGCGTTCGCGGCCAGCTCCGCCACGACCAGGCTCACGTCTTCGCTCGCCTCACTGTCGTACGCGAACCCCCACACGTCCATCCGGTTGGCGACCAGCCGCCACGCGAGCCGGGCGCCTCGCGGAGTGGAGCTGAAGAGCTGCGTGAACGTACGTACGGTGACCGGTTCTTGGGCCCGGATGTCTCCTTGCATGGCTCAACGGTGGCTGGAAGAAGGGGGGTCGACCAGCGACGCCACTCGTACGCCGGGTTCTGTAGGGGTTCACGCTATGGACAGTACGAGTCACTTTCCGTGACCATGCCCGGCATGACCAACAGCACCACGAACGAGCCCGAACCGTCGGACAGTCTGAAGACGTTCGGCCTGGTCCACAAGGCCTGCCGCAAACGGGCGGGGCTGACGCAGGAGGAGTTCGCTCCCCTGGTGGGCTACCAGCCGTCCACGGTGGCGTCGATCGAACAGGGGAGACGGTTGCCGCCGCGGGCGTATGTGGAGCGGGCGGAGGAGGTGTTGGATGCGTTCGGTGTACTGAGGGCGGCGGCGAAGTACGCTACGCGGCAGCCGGGTTTGGCGTCCTGGTTCCGCGAGTGGGCGGAGCTTGAAGAACAGGCGATCAGTCTCTATACGTTCGAGAACAGGCTCGTGCCGGGGCTGCTCCAGACAGAGGGGTACGCACGCACTCTCTTCAACGAACGCGTGCCCGTCCTGACGGACACCCAGATCGAGGCCCAGATCGCCGCCCGCGCGGATCGCCAGCGGCTGCTCGTCGAGCGGCCCAACACGGCGTTCAGCTTCATCGTCGAGGAGCACATCATCCGCCGGGGGACCGGCGGCCTGCACGTCACTCGAGGGTTGATCGACCACGTCCTGACAGTTACGGAACTGCGCAACGTGCAGCTGCAGTTAATGCCCATGACGCGCGACGTCCACGCGGGTCTCGACGGCCCCATCCGGCTGCTGGAGACCCCGGAGAACGAGTGGCTCGGCTACTGCGAAGGCCAACGGAGCGGTCAGTTCATCGCTGACCCGAAATCGATCAGTGTGCTCCACATGCGCTATGCGAAACTACGTTCACAGGCTCTCACCCCGGAGGATTCCAGGAGCCTGCTGGAGCGGACGCTAGGAGCGCTATGAACACCACAGACCTGGCCTGGTTCAAGAGCACCTACAGCGGCAGCGACGGCGACGACTGCGTCGAGGTCGCCACCTGCCCCACCACCATCCACATCCGCGACTCCAAGCACACCTCGGGCCCTCAACTCGCCCTCTCCCCCACCACCTGGACCGAGTTCGTGGACTTCGCCGCACGCGAGGGCGTGGTCGGGTCCCGCTGAATCCACAGCACGGCGCCCGCCACCAGCGCGGTGCCCCCAAGTAGCCACGGCAGCGGCCCCGCCGGAAGCACCCCGACGACCAGACCACTGAGCGCCGCCACGAGTTGGAGGGCCAGGGACTGGACGGACAACGCGGTGGCGCGCCCGGCGCTGGGGACACGGCGGTGCAGGAGCTCGTTCTCGCTGGGCGCCGCCGCGCCGATACCGAGGTAGACGAGGGCGTAACCCCCGGCGGCGAGGACCATGGCGAACGGTGCCGTGGACACCGCCGTGGCGCCGAGCAGAAGCAGCCCGCTCGCCCCGGCGCCGAGGCTCACCAGGACCGCGCGCTCGCCGCTGCCCGCGAGCCGGGCGGTGAGCGGAGCGAGGTGGCTGCCGACGCCGGAACCGACGAAGCCGAGGCAGGCGATGACGGCGTACAGGACGGCGCCGGACTCCGAGGCGCCGGTGAGGGCGGCGGCGCGGCCGGGGGTGAGGAGTTCGAGCGCGGCCAGGGCGCAGCCGGTGGCCCCGGCGCTGAGGAACACGCGCCGGACGAGCGCGTCCCGCGCGCCCAGCCGCAGTCCGCCCACGACGGTGGCCGGGATGCCCTGAAGGACGCCACGGAGGGTGGCCTTCGCGCGGGGCGGCTCGCGCAGTGCGGCCAGGACGTACAGCACGAAGGCGATGTCGACCACCGCGCCGAGGAGCAGCGGAACGGAGAGGGGCGGTACGAGCCCGGAGGTCGCCCCCGAAAGACGCGCCCCGAGGTCGGGACCGAGTCCGAGGAGCCAGGGCAGGGCGCCGCCGAGGAGCGTGCCCGTGGCGAGCGCGGCGGAGGTCGCGGAGCCGCCGCGGGCGAGTCCCGTGCGGAGTTCGGCGTCGGGGCCGGCGTGGGCGTGGACGGTGTCGACGTACCAGGCTTCTGCGGGGCCGCTGGACAGGGCGCGGGCCGTGCCCATGAGGACCATGCCGAGGGTGAGGACCCAGGCGGTGGTGCCCAGGGCCTGGAGGGTCAGGGCGGTCAGGTTCAGCAGCCCGGCGGCGGCCAGGACGGCGCGGCGGCCGAGTACGTCGGAGAGTCCTCCGGTGGGGAGTTCGAGCGCGGCGGCGGTGAGGGAGTGGGCGGCGAAGAAGCCCGCGATCGCGGCCATGGTCATGCCCCGCTCGGTGAAGAGCAGGATGAGGGGAGCGATGGTCAGTCCCGCGGGCAGCCAGAAGAGGGCGCAGGCCGTGACGTACCGGCGGCGGGCGGTGTGTAAGTCCAGCGACGTGGTCATGACCCGGAACCACCCTCGGTCCCCGCCCCCGCCGTACCCGGCTCCTCTCCTCCCGGCTCCGCGTCGGGCTCGCGCGGCGCCAGCGGCAGCCCCGCGGCGACGAACACGACCCGCTCGGCCCGCGGATCCTCCGCGTCGCGCGCGGTCAGTTCCTCCAGCTTCCGGTCGATCACCTCCCAGAGTTCGGAAAGCGACTCGGGAGTCAGACGGGGCATCAGGTCGGTGATCCCGGACGGCTCGACCCACTCCTGGCCCAACCGCCCTTCGGCGACATCCGCCTCGTACCGTACGAGCGACGCCTCCAGGTGCGCGATCTGGCGCCTGCGCGACAGGCTCACGAAGTCGCGGCTGGCCGGGGAGTCCTCCATGGCCATGTTGCTCCAGGAGGTCACGGAGTGCACCGCCTGCCAGCGGCGCTCCCGCCCGTCCCGGTGCGCGGCCTCGGCGACGAACGCGTACTTCGCCAGAACCCGCAGGTGATAGCTGGTGGAGGCGGACGACTCCCCGGTCCTGACCGCGAGCTCGCTCGCGGTGGCCGGGCCGTCCTGCCGCAACATTCCGAGCAGCCGGATACGCAGAGGGTGGGTGAGGGCCTTCAGGGCCCCGGCGTCCCGCTCGGGATCGAGTACGCGTTTGTGCTCGTCGCTGACCATGACCGGAGGTTAGAACGCCCCGGACACTTTCCAAAAGTATTTTTGCAGAATTTATTTGGCAATCATGGCGATCAGGTGTTCGCGCCGCGTGCCGCCACCCGCCAGCGGTCCAGTTCCACGCCCTGGCGGGCGATCACCAGCTCATCCGCGAGGTTCACCGGCTGGCAGACGTGGTTGGGGACGACGGCGAGTACTGAGCCGAGGCGGGGGGCGGGGACGCCCTCCGGGAGGTGGACCACCGCGTGGTGCTCCCAGAGGGCGGTGATCGTGGCCTCGGGGTACTGCGGGAGGTAGCCGTGGCCGGTCACCCACGCGGAGCGGTCCGCGCCGAGGACCTTGCTGCCCGCGTCGAGGACGAAGCGGTCCGGGGCGGGGACGCTGATGACCGTCGAGGCGGCCGCGAGAGCCAGGTCGTCGATGCCGCAGCAGCCCATGGCCAGTTGCTGGGCGTCGTTGAAGACGTAGACGCCGGGACGGAGTTCGTCGACCGGGCCCGGGCGCCAGCGGCCCGCCGTCGGAGTCGAGCCGCCGCTCAACACCCGGGGTTCCAGGCCCAGTTCCCGCAGAGCCTCCGCCGCCTCGGACAGGGCTCGTTCCTCGTCGCGGGCCGCCCGCTCCCGGGCGTCGGGGGCATGGCCGTATCCGTGTCCGGGGAAGGTGAAGGCGCCGAGCACGCCCAGCCCGGCGTCCGACGCGGCGCGGGCCACCCGACCCGCGGCCGCGGCCGGCACCCCGGTCCGCGCCGTCCCGCAGTCCACCTCGACCAGGACCTCCACCGCGCGGTCGCTCCCGCGCACCGCGTCCCCCAGCCGCCGGGCCGCCTCCACCGAGTCGACGCCGACCCGCAGCGCGGCCACGTCGGCCAGTCGGCGCAGGCGCCGCGCCCTGTCCTGGTCGGGCCAGAGCGGATACGCGACGAACAGGTCGTCCACACCCGCCGCCGCGAACGCCTCCGCCTCGCTCAGGGTCGCCACCGACAGCCCGCGCGCACCCGCCCGGAGTTGCCGCCCCGCGATCTCCGCGCACTTGTGGCTCTTGGCGTGCGGCCGGAGAGCGAAGCCGCCGGTCCTGGCGGCCTCGGCCATGCGGGCGATGTTCCGGTCCAGTACGTCGGCGTCCACGACCAGCACAGGCGTGACGAGCCCTTCGGGCAGTTGCTCAAGCATCACTACGTCCTCCCCACTTCCCCACTTCGCTACAGCCTCCCACTCCCCACCTGCCTGTGTATATTAGGCCCCAACCTAGGAACACTAGGCAACGAGCAAGGCAATCCAGCCAAACCAGTGCCCAGAGGTGGTCCCCATGGCCCGTGCCGGGCTCACGGCCGACCGTGTCGTCGAGGCCGCGGCCGACCTCGCCGACGAGGTCGGGTTCGAGAACGTCACCCTGTCCGCGCTGGCGCGCCGGTTCGGGGTGAAGGACGCGAGCCTGTACTCGCACGTCAAGAACCTGCGGGATCTGCGGACGCGGGTCGCCCTGCTGGCCGCGGGCGAGATGATCGACGGGATCGCCACGGCGGTCGCGGGGCGGGCCGGCAAGGACGCCCTCGTCGCCTTCGCGGGCGCCTACCGGACGTACGCGCTCGCACACCCCGGCCGCTACGCCGCCACGCACACCCCGGTCGACCCCGCCGTCGGCGCCGCGTCCGACGCGTTCCGGCGTACCGCCGAGATCACCTACGGCATGCTCCACGCGTACGGCCTGTCCGAGCCCGACCTCACCGACGCCGTGCGGCTGTTGCGCAGCACCTTCCACGGTTTCTGCGCTCTGGAGGCGATCGGCGGCTTTCACGCCGCCAGGGACGTACAGACCTCGTGGGAGCGGGCCCTCGACGGCCTGCACACGGCCCTGGAGCACTGGCCACGGAGCGAGCGGGAGGAAGAGGATCATGCGTGACCGGCACTACGACGTGCACTACGACGTGCGGGGCAGCGGGCCCCTGTTGCTGATCATTCCCGGCGGGGCCGGTCACCCCATGGGGCTCGAGGGCGCCGTCGCGCGCCTTTCCGAGCGGTTCACCGTGGTGACGTACGACCCGCTCGGACTGTCCCGCGGCCCGCTCGACGGACCGGTCGGGGACCAGCGGGTGGGGGTGTGGAGCGACCGCGCCCACCAGCTGCTCGACTCCCTCCTCCCGGACGGCGAGTCCGCCCGCGTCTTCGGGAGCAGCTCCGGCGGGATCGTCGCCCTGGACCTGCTGGCCCGGTACCCGGAGCGGTTGCGGCGCGTGGTCGCGCACGAGCCGCCGAGCATCGGAGTGCTGCCGGACGCGGTCCGGCAGCACTCGATGATCACGGAGGTGTGCGAGATCCACCGTACGGAGGGGGTGACGGCGGCGACGGCCCGGCTCAGCGCCGGTCTGGAGGGCCGGAGTTGGGAGCCCGGCCCACGCCCCGCGTCGACTGCCGCCGACGGCGGCGAGACCACGCGGAGCGGGCAGAACATGCCGGACTCCAGACAGACGCAGAACACGCCCATGGACATCTTCCTCGGCCACGTCCTGCGCCCCTTCACCTCCCACGCCCTGGACCTGGACGCCCTGAAGGGTCTGTCCTCCCGGCTCACGCTCGGCGGCGGAAGCGACTCCCGGGGCCAACTCCCCTTCCGCACCGCCGCCTTGCTCGCCGAGCTCAGCGGCGGTGACTTCGTCGAGTTCCCCGGAGGTCACCTCGGAGTCCTCCAGCACCCGGTCGCCTTCGCGGACCGGCTGGCCGAGGCGCTCTGAGCCGCCCGGCGGAGGGAGGGATCAACGAGGCGCCGCGAAGAGCTGCACTGTGTACTTTCCGCTGACGGCTACGCCGGTGTCCGTGAACGAGCAGTTGACGATGTTGTCCTTGTGGCCCCTTGTGCTGCTCATCCAGCCGTCGACGACCTGCTTGGCGCTGGTGTCTCCCCAGGACATGTTCTCCGCTGACGGCCCCGCGTTGTAGCCGGCGTCCTTGATGCGCTGTTGGGGCGAGGAGCCGTCGGAGCCTGTGTGCGATGTGATGTTGTGCTTGTCCGCGTCGTCCGCGAAGACCTTGGCGGCATGGGTCAGCTGGGGGTTCTCGTGGAGGGCGGGGCAGCCCGCCTTGGCGCGTTCGGCGTTGACCAGTTGCAGGACCTCGCCGGGCGAGGTCTGCAGGGCGCGCGGTACGGCGGCGGGGACGGTGACCGTCGCCGCGGCGCCTGCGGCGGCCGCTCCGGTGAGCACCAGCAGAGGGGCCGCACACGCGGCAACGCAGACACGGCGTATTCGATTGCTCTTGGTTCGCACGGGATTCCCTTTCGTCAGGGGCGGTCGGCAGCTCCCCGGCATCGCGTGCGACGCAACGCGAGGAACGTGACGGCACCCTCCCCGCCCTTGGCCGTCACCAGCCCGCGGCCTCCTTCGCCGCTCGGGTGAGGGGCATGACAGCGCCTCCTCGTACAACATCCACGTTAAGCCCCACCTCGCGGGACCACGACTCGGACAGCCCCCCGGCAACACCGCTGGACCAACTCGCCTTCTACGCAAGTGTGTTGAGAGGCCGCGCAAGCGCGTACGGGCGCGGACTCCCACCGGCGCCGCCGGCACTGGGATCAGGGGCCGCATGTCGGTATCTGTGGGTCGGACGTCGTGATCGCCATGGCGAGGCGGAGGCCGCGGTGCCAACCTGGAGGTGGCAGCGCCGACCGGACGGCGACATACACCCGGGAAAGGCGGACAAGATGGGAACCGATCGTGCTGGGGCGGCGAACGTGGACGTGCCCGCGACGAAGCTGGCCCGAGAGACGACGGAGCTGATCCGTGACACCACGAGTGAGCTCATCTACGACCACTCGCGCCGGGTGTACTTCTTCGGCAGTCTGCAGGGACGCAACCGCGACCTGAGTTTCGACCCGGAGCTCCTCTACATCGCCGCCATGTTCCACGACGTGGGCCTGGGCGACACCTTCCGTGACAGCGGCCGCCGCTTCGAAGTGGACAGCGCCGACGAAGCGAGGCGGTTCCTGCAGGCGCGCGGGATTCCGGAGGACAGTGTCCGCCGCGTGTGGACGGCGATCGCCCTGCACACCACTCCCGGGATACCGGAGTTCATGGAACCGGAGGTGGCCCTGGTCACCGCCGGGGTGGAGTACGACGTACTGGGCATCGGATACGACGCTATCCCGGAGGCGGACCGGGCCGAGGTCGTGGCCCTGCACCCCCGCCCCGACTTCAAGCACCGGATCCTGCAGGCGTTCCACGACGGTGTCCGCCGCAAGCCGGAGACGACGTTCGGCAACGTGAAGGCCGATGTTCTGGAGCACTTCGACCCGGACTTCCAGCGCGGTGATTTCGTCCGTACGATCCTCGAGTCTCCGTGGAAGGAGTAGTCCCGCCGGTGTCCCGCCACCGTCACACGGTCGCCGTCGTCGCCTTCGACGCGGTCCAGCTCCTGGATGTCACCGGCCCGGTCGAGGTCTTCACGACCGCCAACCGCTACGGCGCGGACTACGACGTCCGAGTCGTCTCGCCCACCGGCGCCGGCGTCCTCACCTCATCGGGACTGGTGCTCGGCGTCAACGGCCCGGTTTCCTCGCTTCCCCGCCGGATCGGCACCCTGCTGGTACCGGGGAGGAGGGACTGGCGGGCGGCCGTCGGCGACACGGACCTGGTGGAGTCGGTCAGGCACCTGACCGATCGGGCCGAGCGGGTGACCTCCGTGTGCGCGGGGGCGTTCGTCCTCGCCGCGACCGGTGTCCTGGACGGTCGGCGCGCCGCCACGCACTGGGAGCTCGCCGCGGACCTGGCGGCCGCCTTCCCAGGGATACGGGTGGAAAGCGATCCTCTCTTCGTCCGGGACGGCCACGTCGTCACGTCGGCCGGCGTCACGGCAGGCATCGACCTGGCGCTGTCCCTGGTCGAAGAGGACTGGGGAGCCGAGGTGGCGCGCAGCGTGGCCAGGCAACTGGTCGTCTTCATGGCCAGGCCCGGCGGACAGGCGCAGTTCAGTGCCCGACTGCTCTCATGTCAGCCTCAGCACTCGGCGGTGAGACGCGTACTGGACCACGTCAGTGCGGACCCTTCGGCCCAGCACACCCTCGATTCCCTGGCCGCTGTGAGCGGGGTGAGCGCCCGGCACCTGGAGCGGCTCTTCCGCACCGAGATCGGCATGTCTCCTGGCCAATACGTCGAATTCAGCAGGGTCGAAGCCGCTCAGGCTCTTCTCGAAAGGGGCAGCGGCACAGTGGAGGAAGTGGCGCAGCAGGCCGGATTCGGTTCCTCGGAGTCGCTGCGTCGGGTCTTTCAGCACACCTTCGGCGTCTCTCCGACCGTGTACCGCGCCCGCTTCCGAAGCACCGCGGGCAGTCGCCGCATCGTGGCGGCCTGAGGACTTGGACCCGCCTCGATCGGTCGCAGCCGGAGAGCGCACCGGCGCGGCCGACACAGCCCCGGCTACCGGTCCTGCGTGCCGAGTGCCTGCACCTCGTCGTACGTCGGCGCGGTGCCCCGCGGCGGGCGGCCGGACCGGATGTCCGCCATCGCGTCCAGCGCCGCGCCCAGGGCCCTCCGGTAGAGGTATGAGCCCAGGCTGATCCTGCGTACGCCGAGGTCGGCGAGGTGGGAAACGGGCGGGCCGGCGGGTGAGTAGAGGATGTTGAGCGGTACGTCGAGGGTCTTGAGCAGGGCGGCGACGCGGGCCGGGTCGGTCAGTCCGGGAACGAACACGCCGTCGGCGCCCGCCTGTTGGTAGGCGTCGAGACGGCGCACGGTCTCCCGCTCGTCCGCGCCGTCGCCGAGCCAGTGGGTGTCGGTGCGGGCGTTGACGAAGAGGTCGGGTACAGCCGCCTTGACCGCCGCGATCTTCGCCGCGTGCAGGTCGGCGGGACCGAGGCCGTCCTCCAGGTTGATGCCCACCGCCCCGGCGGCCGCCAGCTCGTTCGCCAACTCGGCGACTTCGGACGGGTCTTGGCTGTATCCGTCCTCGGCATCCACGGACAGCAGGTAAGGGGCGCCCCCGAGCTGTCGCGCGAGCCGCACGGTCGGATCCCGGGTCGCCGCGGCCCCGTCCGGCAGTCCGGCCGCCGCGGCGACACCCAGACTCGTCGTGCCGATCGCCGCGAAGCCCTGAGCGGCCAGCAGCGCGGCAGAGGCGTGGTCCCAGGCGTTGGGCAGGAGAAGGGGCGCGTCGGCGTGGTGGAGTGCGGCGAAGGGAGTCATGTCGGCCTTCCGGTGCGGGAGCGGCGGGCGGTCACGTCAGCCTGCCGACAGCATCGGCGTAGTACGTCGATGCCTTGAGGTGTTCGGCCGGTTTCCGGTGTTCGGCCGGTTTCCGGGGTGAGGAGTTGTCCATACAGCGAACGCTAGACGCGCGATCCTTCGGCGCCCGCCGAACCGTCTCGGTCCACCGCGCCCCGAGAGGCGCGGCAACCTTTCGCCCCGCGGCGGCGACCACCCGGCATGACCAACGCAAGACCCACCACATCGCACCGCCGCCGCCACGTGGCCCGTAAGCCCCTGGCGGCCGGACTCGGGGCCGTCGGTGTCCTGGCCGGTGCCTGGTACGCGACCGCCACGCCGACGACGATCACGGCAGCCGCCGCCCCGCGGCTCGCCGCCGTCACGAACACCACGGTGAACCTGGCCGCCAAGTTCCCGTACCTGTCCGCGGGGTACAACAACACCCGCGAGTGGACGCACACCACGACCGCCGTCGCCCCGAACGGCACCCTCCGCGTGGCCTGGCCCGCGTCCGACGGCGTCCACGTCACCCCGCTGACGGCGGCCGGGAAGCGCTCCGGCGCCGACACGGTCGTCAAGGGCGCCAAGGAGGTCGGCGGTCTGGTCGCGCACAACGACGGCTTCGCGCTGCTGACCCGCGTCTCCGACACCAACAAATGGAAGGAGACGGCGGCGGCCCTCATCCGCTACAAGAACGGCACGCAGGCCTTCCGTACGAAGCTCACGGGGACCGCCTCGCACGACACGGCCCCGCTGCTGGACGGCCGGCTCACCTGGAACGGCACCAAGTACGGCACGTACTTCGTCGTGCACGGCGCGGGCGGCTTCGCGGACGGCCACTTCGGCGACAAGCTGAGCTACGTGAGCGCCAAGGGCGCGAAGCTGACGGGCGGCTGGAGCTGGGGGTGCAGCCACAACGAGGGCATCGCGCTGCACGCCGAGACGACGGGCGCCTTCACCTCCCTGTGCTTCGACGACTGGCGCTCGGGCCTGTTCGTCTCGACGGGCATCGGCGCCCCCGACAACGCGCCCGCCGTGCAGCGCGAGCAGTGCTGGGCGGGCTACTGCGGCGGGACGTTCGCGGGCCGCGCCGGCGACCTGGTGAAGTCCTCGGCGGGCCGGTACGCCACCGCCTTCGCCTCCCGGGGCGCCGCCTCCGCCGACAGGAACCCGGACGACGCGAGCGGGCGCGGCTGGACGGTGAAGCCGAAGACGTCGACCCACCAGGTGGCCGTCGCCTTCCTCAAGAACCGCGACACCCCGGCGGGCAAGCCGGTGTACCTCACCAGCGCCGCCGGCACCGAGAACGTCAACGTCCACATAGCCCCGTACGGCAAGGACCGCCTCCTCGTCTCCTGGGAGTCCCTGAAGAACGCCAAGTGCTCGGCCGGCACCTGCACGGGCACCTTCACCGGCACCCACCTGCGCCTGATCGACTGGAACGGCGCCCTCAAGACGCCGGACAAGGTCGTCCAGGCGCGTATCTCCGGTGACATCGCGACCCTCAAGGACGGCTCCCTGACCTGGGCGTACGCCCCCGTCACCCCGTCCTACGCGAGCGCCCTCACCGGGGCCTCACCGACCACGACGACGCTGAAGGTCGCCCGTCTGAAGCCCTGAACCGGAAGCACGCCGAGGGGCCCGAGGGCCAGCTCACGCGGAGGTCGTACACCCCCGGCTCCTCCCCCTCCACCGTCACGGACACCGACTCCGTGAGGGGCAGGGGATCCGGCTCGCCGGTGAGCCGGGCGACGGCGACGAAGAGCGTGGTGCCGGTTCCCGTGACACCGGCCGAGTCCGACAGGCCGTGCACGGGGAGGAGTTCGGCGTGCACGCCGTCGTCTTCCGGCCATCCCGTGACGCGCACCGGTGTCCCCGGGTCCGCTCCCGCCACCAGGTGGGCCCGCACCTCCACCGCTCCCCGCGCGACGACCAGGTTCACGACCCGCGCTCCCCCACCCGCCGTGTGCCGGGACGCCACCCAGCCGTCCCCCGCGCCCAGCGGTTCGATGTCCGTCCGGCTCGCATCGTCACCGACGATCACGCTGTTGTCGTACGACGCCGAGGGCGCGGTCGCGGTCGAGTACGCGAGCCGCGTGTAGTAGGGGTCGTAGCGGACGTCCTCGCTGCCGTGGTTGTGGAGGCGGACCAGGCCGTCCGAAGTCGTGGTCTGGAGCAGCCAGTTGGGGGGTCCGACGGGGGTGACGGCGTCGGCGCGGTCCGTCGGGCCCGGCTCCTCCCGCGCGGTCCACACCGCGTGGTCCGGTGGGAGGAGCAGGCCGACGAAGGCCTTGCTCGCCCAGTACGGGGAGGCCGGGCCCGAATAGCCCTGGAGGACCGTCTCGTCGGGGCCGTGCCAGCCGAGGGTGAGCAGGCCCCGGTCGTCGACCGCGCCCCGGTCGAGGAAGTGGCGCAGGGCGCCGGACGCCAGGCGTCGGGTCTCGCCCGGCGACAGCGGCGTACGGCCGGTGAGGGCGCCGAGCCACAGCGGGGCGGCCGTCGCGAAGCGGTAGGTGAGGGAGCGGCCCTGCCGCACCGGGGCGCCGTCGCCGCCGAACAGCCGGGCGTAGTCGGCGAGATGGCGGGAGAGCCGGCCGCCGTACAGGTCGAGGAGCCGGGCGTCGTCGGCGAGCCACGCGTGCAGCACCGGGTACAGGTGCATCGCCCAGCCGTTGTAGTAGTCGAAGGCGCGGCCGGGGCCATCGGTGTACCAGCCGTCGCCGACGTACCACTCCTCGATCCGCTCCAGGCCCCGGTCGATCGCGGCCCGCGACGCCTCGGGCTCGTGGCCGACCTCCGCCAGGAAGCCGCCGACCGTCACCGGGAACAACTCCCAGTTGCAGGACCAGGGTTCGGCGGTCAGCGCGTCGCCGAGCCAGGCCGCGGCCCGCTGCCGCACACCGTCGTCCAGGCGGTCCCACAGCAGTGGCCGGGTGAGCCGCAGCGCGAGGGCGATCGACGCGGCCTCGACAAGGGGCTGGCTGCGGTCCGCCACGCGCGGCCAGACGCCGGCCGTACCGGCGGCGAGTCCGTCGGCGTACCGCTCCAGGGTCTTCTCGTCGCGGCGGAAGGCGGCGAGGAGCAGGGTGCGGGCGTAGCCCTCCAGGCCGTCGGAGAGCCGGCCCGACCAGCTCGTGTGCGCACCGGGTAGGTGGTAGAGGGCGCCGTTGTCGGTCGCGTACGGGGCGACCGCGGCGAGCAGGGAGTCGGCCGCCGCCTCCCAGTGGGCGCGGGTGTAGCCGGTGTACGGGCTGAGGGTGCGGTCCTCGTCGGGCATCAGGGGCGCTTTCTGGTTCGGTGGGTGGGGGGGGTGGTACCTGGGGCGCCCCGGTTCCGGACGGGACGCCCCAGGGGTTCATCCCACCCTCACCTGGCGCTCGGGCACCAGATGCCGGGCGAGGAGTTCGTCGCGGACGAGGCCCGCGTAGACCGTGGCGCCGTGCACGGAGGTGTGGGTGTTGTCCCGCTTCTCGTTGTAGAGGTAGATCGCCTTGGAGCCCTCGACGCCGAGCGACTCGATGAGGGCCTTGGTCTTGGCCGTCAGGTCGATGAGGGGCACGTGCTCGGCGGCGGCGACCGAGCGGATGACGGCCGGATGGTTCACACCGAGGCCGTTGACCAGCAGCGCGGTGTCGTTGTTCAGGGTGCCGTCCGTGTTGAACCAGCGGCGGACGACGGGGGTGACCAGGACCGGGTCGCCGCCCCGCGCGCGAACCCCGGCGACCAGGGTCTCCAGGTTCGCGCGGTACGTCGGCTCGTCCGTCGTCTTGTCGTTGTGGGCAAGCTGGATGAGGACCAGGTCGCGCTGCCGGATGAGCGACTGGACGGTCGGGAAGAGCGCGGGATTCTCGAGGTAGGTGACCGTACTCTCCCCGGAGTCCGCGTAGTTGGCGACCGAGACGCCCTCGCGGAGGTACTGGGGCAGTTGCTGGCCCCAGCCGGAGTAGGGGTCGCCGGGCTGGTCGCAGACAGTGGAGTCGCCGACCAGGAAGATCTGGCGGGTGTGGGGGCGGGCCGGGGTCACCTCGATGCCGGCCAGCGCGGGCGCGGAGCCCCCGAGCACCAGGTCCAGGCCAGGGGTGCCGTCGGGACCGGTCGGCTCGCCCTCGGGGGTGCGGACGTTCACCGTGAAGCCGCGGGTCACGGGCCGCCCTGCCGCCGTGGTGGTCTCGGGCAGCAGCGCCCGGCGCGTCTCACCGCTGACGCTCGTGCTCGCCGCGGCCTCCCCGCCGAGCCGTACGCGCACGTCGTACGTGCCCGGCGCGACGTCGAAGTGACAGGCGGTCGCGGTGCAGTTCTCCAGGCCGAGGGCGTGGGGCCCTCCGTGCGCCTGCGCGGGCGTGACCGACAGCGCGGTGGCAGCGGTCACCGCCGCCAGCGTGGCGATGGTGAAACGTCTCATTGCGGCTCCTCCAACAGGACGACAAGACCTGGCGGCTGGACCGTACCGCTCTCCGCAAGCGCTTTCTAGTGTGCGGCGCGTTTTCATATGACTAGCAACTCCCAAGCGGCGAAAGCCCTTTCGCGAAATCGATTCAACTGTCAGTCTTCCGGACACCCGCACACCCCCACCTCCGAAGGAGGCACCCCCATGTCCGGATCCACCGACAGACCCCTCGGACGCCGCACCTTCGTCCTCGGTACGACCGCGGCGGCCGCGAGCGCGACGGCCCTGACCCGGACGGCCGCCGCCGCGAGCTTCGGCTACACGGACGACGGCTCGAACTACGTCATCGACACCGGCGCCTACCTGGTCTTCAAGGTCAGCAAGACCAACGGCGACCTGACCTCGCTCGTCTACCGCGGCACCGAGTACCAGGGCTACGGCGGCAAGAACTCGCACGTCGAGTCCGGCCTCGGCACCTCCACCGTGACCATCGCGCAGTCCGGTTCGACGATCCTCGTCTCCGTCGCGTACGGCACGCTCAAGCACTACTACGCGGCCCGCAGCGGCGAGAACAACGTCTATCTGTGGACCAACAAGGCCGACACGTCGGTGAGCGCCACCCGTTACATCGTGCGCGTCAAGGCGGGCCTGTTCCTCAACGACGAGCCGGACTCGTACACGTACGCGCCCACCACCGTCGAGTCCGCGGACGTGTTCGCGAAGTCCGACGGCCAGACCCGCTCGAAGCACTACTCGAAGCTCCGGGTCATCGACTACGACTACATCGGCTGGACCACCGGAAGCGCCGGCCTGTGGATCGTGCGCAGCAACCACGAGAAGGCCTCCGGAGGCCCGTTCTACCGCTCCCTGCTGCGGCACCAGAGCGCGGACGGCGGCGGACTGTACGAGATCCTGTACTACGGCGAGAACCAGACCGAGTCGGAGCGCTTCGGCCTCCAGGGTCCGTACGTCATCGCCTTCACGGACGGCGGCGCGCCCTCCTCCTCGCTGTACGCGGGGAACCTCACCACCTCCTGGGCGGACTCGCTCGGCATCTCCGGGTACGTGGCCGCGGGCGGCCGGGGCCGGGTCGCGGGCGTGGGCGTCTCGGGGCGCGACACGGCGTACGCGTACACGGTCGGGCTCGCCAACTCGGCCGCGCAGTACTGGGGTTCGGCGCGGGCCTCGGACGGCTACTTCTCGGTCGCGGGCGTGCTGCCGGGGTCGTACACCCTCACGGTCTTCAAAGGCGAACTCGCCGTGTACACCACGTCGGTGACGGTCACGGCGGGCGGCACCACGACGCTGAACAGCATCGCGATCCCCTCCTCCAACGACCCGTCCAACGCGAGCGCGATCTGGCGCATCGGCAACTGGGACGGCACGCCGGGCGGGTTCAAGAACGCGGACCTGATGACGTACGCGCATCCGTCGGACGTACGGGCCGCGTCCTGGACCGGCAACGTCGTCGTCGGCAGCGGCACCGAGACCTCGGCGTTCCCCTGCTATCTGTGGAAGGACGTCAACAGCGGCGTCATCGTGTACTTCAAGCTGACCGCCGCCCAGGCCGCCGCGGCGCACACCCTGCGCATCGGCGTGACCACGGCCTACGCGAACGGCCGCCCGCAGATCGTGGTCAACGACACCTGGACCTCGGCCGTCCCCTCGCCGCCCACCCAGCCGAGCACCCGGTCGCTGACCGTGGGCTCGTACCGGGGCAACAACCACACCTTCACCTACAGCGTCCCCGCGTCCGCCTGGCTGACGGACACCAGTGCGTACAACACGCTGAAGATCTACGTGGCGAGCGGCTCGGGGTCGACGTCCTTCCTCAGTGCGGGCACCTCCGTCGACGCCGTCGATCTACTGACCTGATGTCAGGTTCCGCGCGTCCACTGCTGGTTGGTCCCTCCGTTGCAGGTGTACGTGATGATCGCGGCGGAGTTGGCGGTGGACGCGCCGGACACGTCCAGGCACTCGCCGCTCGCCCGCGCCTTGACCAGCACGTAACTGCCGGACGTGGTCAGGCTCCACTGCTGGGCGGTGGCGCCGGTGCAGTTCTCCTGGGTGACACTGGCGGAGTTCTCCTGGAGGCACAGGGAGCTGCCCCGGCCCATGAGTTCGTAGTAGCCGGTGCCCAGGTCCTTGAACCACCACTTCTGGTTGGTGCCGCTGTTGCAGGTGTACTGACTGATCGCGACACCCTGCCACAGCGACTGGCTGGGGACGTCCGCGCACTTGGCGCTGGACCGGCCGACGAGCGTGTTGTAGGTGGCGCTCGTCCCGTTGATCGTGCCGGCGGCGGTGTCGACCGAGACCTCCGGGTACCAGGACATGGACATCGAGGTGGAGGTCGGGAAGGTCAACGGCAGCCAGACGTAACGGGAGTCGTTGACGGTCCCGCCGAAGGAGTTGCCCCAGCGGTCGCCCATGTACAGGTACGAGGTGCCCGAAGTCCCCTGGACCGGAAGGACGTACGCGGTCTGCGAGTTGTAGGTCGTCGAGTCGCCGACGTTGGCCATCGCGGTCCAGGGGCCGGCGATGCTGGTCGCGGTGGCGTACTGCTGCTGATTGGCGTTCCAGCCGGTGGCTGCCGAGGTCAGCATGAAGTAGACGCCGCCCCGCTTGAACAGCGCCGGTGCCTCGCGGTGGCCGCCCACCCACGGGTTGGCGACCAGGCTGTCGATGCCCGTGTAGTCGGCGGTTAGCCTGTAGATCTGGAGGTCGTAGTTCTCGCGGGCCGCCGACACCATGTAGCCGGTGCCGTCCGTGTCGACGAAGGTCGTGATGTCACGGGACATGTACTGGCCGAGCGGCTGGAAGCTGCCCTGGTAGGTGTAGCTCCCGTCGACCGTGTCCGAGACGGCGACGGCGGCACGCGCCTCGCTGTAGTCGACGCCGTTCTCCTTGTGCATCCACATGACGAACTTGCCGGTGGACGCGTTGTACATGACCTTGGGCCGCTCGATGTAGGCCGTGCCCAGCTCGGACGCGCTGGACTGGGTCAGGACGTGGTTACGGAACTCCCAGTTCTTCAGGTCGGTGGAACGGTAGGCGTCCACGTACCGGAAGGTGTTGTCGGCGTTGCGGTCCTCGCCGAACCAGTAGTAATAACTGCCGACCTTGATGACCCCACCGCCGTGCGTGTGCACGCCGTTGCCCGAAGTGTCGGTGAACTGGGTGCCGTTGGTGATGGTCTGGGCGGCCGCCCGGGCCGGTCCTGCGGTCACCATTGCCCCGGCCAGGGCACAGCACAGGGCGACAAGGATTGCGTACACACGTCTCATCTGACGCCTCTCGGAGGTGGGGGCAGAGCAGGAAACAGGCGGGAGGATTCGAGATCTCGTACGTCATCTGTCATTACGAACGTCGAAAAGGTAAGGGTGTGTTACGGGAAGGTCAACGGGTCGCGCGGGACGAAGATGGACGCGGGATTTCTGTTGTCGCCGCCGTCCGCGTGCGTCTCCGTTGACGTGCGCGGCCATACCCACAAGGTGAGTCACGGGTGGACGACGGTCACCCCGCGTTCCGCGAGCTCCGTCATGACGGGGTCGGGATCTCCGTGGTACGCGCTGTACCACATGCGGTAGGGCATGGTGACGTGCTTCAGGGACGGCAGGTCGAGCAGGGGGCGGCAGTCCGCCAGGTCGCGGCAGTGGCCCAGGTTGATCTTCGTGAGTGCGGGCAGTCCCGTCAGCGCGCCGAGGTCCCGCAGCTCGGACAGGCCCCGGACGTCGAGTTCGCGCAGGCTCGTGTGACCGGCCAGGCGGGACACGTCCTTCCAGTCCAGGCCGGATAGGCAGAGCATCTCGATTCCCCCGGCGGGTAGGTCGGCGCCGGTGGGAAGCCCAGGAGCGGGCCGAGTTCACGCGCCTCGTCGGCGCGGGCGAGCATCAGGAGCGCGAGCCAGTCGTACTTCACGGCCGAGGCGCACACGCCGGCCGCCGTCAGCTCGTCGTCCGCCCGGCGGGCGCCGCTCTCGCGTTCCGCATCGTGGTCGTTGCTCTCATCAGACGGACATAACAGGGCGCGGCCGTCCCCATCGACTAGCGTCGTGACATGACCAGCGACACCTCCCGCAGCACTTCCTCCCCCTCCCTCGCCGACGCCCTCGCCGCCGGAACGGTCGTCCTGGACGGCGGTATGTCCAACCAGCTCGGGTCCGCCGGACACGACCTGAGCGACGAGTTGTGGTCGGCTCGTCTGCTCGTCGAGCAGCCCGAGGCGATCACCGAGGCACACCTCGCGTACTTCGAGGCGGGCGCGGACGTGGCGATCACCTCCAGCTACCAGGCGACTTTCGAGGGCTTCGCGAAGCGCGGCATCCCGCACGGGCGGGCGGCCGAACTCATCGGCCTCAGCGTGGAGCTGGCGCGCGAGGCGGCCCGTCGCGCGCACGTGAAGGGTGCGACACGGCCGCTGTGGGTGGCCGCTTCGGTCGGCCCGTACGGGGCGATGCTCGCGGACGGTTCCGAGTACCGGGGACGGTACGGGCTGAGCGTCGCCGAGCTGGAGCGGTTCCACCGCCCGCGCCTGGAGGTGCTGGCCGCCGCCGCGCCCGACGTACTGGCCCTGGAGACCGTGCCCGACGTCGACGAGGCCGAGGCGCTGCTACGGGCGGTGCGCGGTCTTGGCGTACCGGCGTGGCTGTCGTACACCGTCGCCGGGGACCGTACGCGGGCCGGGCAGCCCCTGGAGGAGGCCTTCGCCCTGGCCGCCGACGCGGACGAGATCATCGCGGTCGGCGTGAACTGCTGCGCCCCCGAGGATGTGGACGCCGCGGTGGAGACGGCCGCGCGGGTGACCGGGAAGCCGGTGGTCGTGTACCCGAACAGCGGCGAGGTCTGGGACGCCGAGGCGCGGGCATGGAACGGGCTCTCGACCTTCACGGCCGAGCAGGTGACCGGCTGGCGGCGGGGCGGGGCGCGGCTGATCGGGGGGTGCTGCCGGGTGGGACCGGGAGCGATCGCGGGGATCACCCGGGCGCTGACGCCCATGCAGTGACTCCGGTGAAGCACACGCTCAACGAGGGTTTCACGGACGGGTGATGGAGTCCCCGTACTCGTCAGCCGATCATGGAGGCCCTCTTGAGCGAGCCCACCACCGAGCAACTGGACGCCTACGTACGGATCCCCTTCGACATCCTCGGGCTGCCCGAGATCGCCTTCCCCATCGGCTTCGACGCGGGCGGGGTGCCGGTGGGGGCGATCCTCGGCGGCCAGCCCTACGAGGAGGACCGGCTGCTGGAGGTGGCCGCCGCGTATCAGGCGGTCACCGACTGGCACACGCGGCGGCCCGCCGACCCGCACCCGTCCGCCGCGCGCCTCAAGGCCGCGATCGGCGGCCCCCGGCTCTCCGCGGAAGAGGTGGCCACGAGCTCGGCCTGACGGCCATGACCCGGCGGGGCCGGCGCGGGCTCGGCGAGGGGGTGGACTCCGGAGAGCTGAGCGGGGCACCGGGCCGCCCCGACTCGGCGTCCCACAGGGCCAGTTCACGGTCGCGTGGTCCGAATACGGTATGCGGTGCGCCCGCGCCGAAGATCCGGACCGGGTGCGAGGCGTCCCAGGCCTGCCAGCCCGGGGCGCCCTCGACCGCGAACCGCACCCACGCCGCGTGCATCGCGTCCGCCAGTTCCTGCGGGGCGCCCGGGCCCGCGAGCTGCGCCGCCTGGGGCACCTCCGCGGTGTCGAAGACGAAGCCGAGCTCCAGGGCGTGGCAGGCGCCGAGGCCGGGAACGTTGGAGGGCCAGGCGAACTCGTAGACGTACGAGGGTGTCAGCGGCGGACGGGCATCGGCGAGCCGGTGCAGCGGCACCCGCAGCAGATGGTCGGTGACCATCTGCCCGACGAGCTCCGCGGTGCCCGCCCGCGGATGGATCGCGCGATAGCCGCGGGGCACCTCGTGACCGCAGCGGCAGCGGGCCATGGCCCCGGCCAGGGCGATGGGTCCGAGCCGGTCGACACGCTCCAGCAGACCTCCCGGGGCCAGCCACAGCCGGTACTCCTCGCTGGTCCAGCCCAGCAGCAGTTCGACGTCGGGCGCGCCGCCCGCCCCGCCTGCGACAAGCGCCTCCATCGGGTCGCGCGGGACGAGGTCGCCGTCGACGACGATCCCGAAGGCGGGCCCGCCGAGGACCGGGCTGCTGAGCCTGGCCACGTCGGCCTGGGTGCGCAGCAGCAGGGCGCGGTCCACGGCGGCGAACGCCCGCGCCGTCGCCGGGACCTTCAGCCGGGTGGCCATCCTGCGCACCATGCGCCGCACCTTGTCGCGCTCGCTCGCCTCCGGCGGTCCGCTCTGCAGGACGGCCCGCCGGAACAGCCCCCGGGCGCGCGGACTGGCCAGCAGCGCCCCGATGCTGGTGGCCCCGGCCGACTCACCGAACACGGTCACCCGGTCCGGGTCGCCGCCGAACCGCGCGACCGACTCCCGCACCCACTCCAGCGCGGCCAGCTGGTCGCGCAGCCCGGCGTTGGGCGGCGCGTCCGGGAAGAGGCCGTAACCCTCCACCCCCAGCCGGTAGTTGATCGAGACGAGGACGACACCGTCGCGTGCGAAGGCGTGGCCGTCGTAGACGGGCACGGCCGACGAGCCGCGGGTCAGGGCGCCGCCGTGGATCCACACCATGACGGGCAGCCGGGCCCCGGGGCCGGGCTCCGGTGTCCATACGTTCAGGTTGAGGCAGTCGTCGCCGGGCACCACGGGGTCGGCGAGGAGCCGCGCGAACGCCTCGGAGTACGGCGGTTTGGGCGGCGTCGGACCGAACTCCCCCGCGTCGCGCACACCGTCCCAGGGCTCGGGCGGGACGGGTGGCCAAAAGCGGCGGGCGCCGAACGGCGGGGCCGCGTAGGGGATGCCGCGGAAGACGGCGACACCGTCCTCGTACCTGCCGCGCACCGCTCCGTACGGAGTGGTGACCACCGGGTCGTGCGTCTGTGAAACCGAGTCCACCGCGTCCACCGCCATCCGCCCACCAGCTCCTCACCCGGCGCGTCGTTTCCTTCCACAGCAGAGCATCACACCGCCGCAGCCCGTTCCCGGCGGTAGACGAGGCCGACGAGGCCGATCAGAACCTGGAGGACCTGGGGGATGTCGTACCGGGCACGAATTGGTTGCGGCCCGGGTTCCCCACGGTGGTCGGCGGCGGCACTGCGGCAGCATGACAGCCCATGAGCAGAGACCGCTATGTCGACTTCCTGCGCGCGTGGGCGATCGGCCTGGTGGTGCTCGGCCACTGGCTGATCACCGCTCTCGTCCGGGAGCCCGACGGAGAGATCCGCGCGCCGGAGCTGCTGGCGACCGTGCCCTGGACCCAGTGGCTGACGCTGGGGTTTCAGATCATGCCGTTGTTCTTCCTCGCCGGGGGCCATGCGGCGGGGGGCAGTTGGGCGCGGGCCCGGGCGGCGGGCGGTACGGCCGCCGGATGGGTCGGAGCGCGGGCGCTGCGGCTGTTGCTTCCGGCCGCCGTGTACAGCGGTCTTGTGCTGTCCGCCGTAGGGATCTGCTCAGCGGTCGGCGTGGACCCGAACACCCTTGAACTGGTGGGCTGGGCGATGGCGATGCAGTTCTGGTTCCTTCCGGTGTATCTGCTCCTCAGCGCCCTGACCCCGCCGCTGCACGCGGCGCACCGGCGCTGGGGCCTCCTCGTCCCGGTGGCGATGGGCGCGGTCGCCCTCGTGACCGACACCCTGGTGGTGACGGTGCACACGCCGTACATCGGACTGCTCGACTACGTGCTCGTCTGGGGCGTGGCCTACCAACTGGGCTTCTGCTGGCAAGACGGCCTGCTGACGGAGCGCCGGCCGCTCCCGGCCGCACTGGCGGCGGGCGGCGGGCTGGCCTTCGCCGCGCTGATCACCCTCGGGCCGTTCCCGGTCAGTCTGATCCTGGTGACCGGGCAGACCCCCAGCAACACCGATCCGCCGTCGGCGGCGATGCTGGCGTGGGCGGTGGCCCAGGTCGGCCTGTGCCTGCTGGCCGCGCCCGTGGTACGACGGCTGCTGGACCGCGAGCGGGTGTGGCGGGCGGTGCGCCCCGTGGGCGGCGCCACCATGACGCTGTATCTGTGGCACATGCTGCCGGTGCTGATCGTCGCCGCCGCGTTCTATCTGACCGGCCTCGCGCCCGAACCCGCCGTCGGGTCCGCGGCCTGGTGGGGACTCCGGTTGCCGTGGCTCCTCGTGCTCGGCGTCGTCCTGACCGGTGTCGTGCGGGCGCTGCGTCCCCTGGAGCGCGGGCTGGCCCTCCTCCACGAGCGGACTCGCCCGGATCCCGGCTCCTCCCGCTCCTGGCTGCCCTGGCTCGGCCTGGCGGCGAGCGTCACCGCCCTGACCCGTTTCGCCACCCGGGGCTTCGCTCCCGACGGCCGGTTCCCCGTCCTGCCCGCGCTGGGCCTGCTGCTGGGCACGGCACTGCTGACGGCGCGTCGGGGGACGACGACCGAGAGGAACCCCGGGAAGCCCAAGGAGGCTTTGCGAGAGTCCGCCTGACGTCACGTCACTTCTCCGGGATCCTCCACCTCATCGAGGTCGCCCTCAACGCCGTGGGGGCGGACGCCACACGTTCGGTATTTCGAAAGTTTCGGCCCGCGAGGAGTCCCGTGGACTTCCCCCAACCCTTTCCCCTTCACGCCGTGTTGAGGCGGGCTTAGTGTAGAAAGCGGTTGCTACGCGGTCGCGGTGCCGGTCGCGCGAGCAGTGCTGTTCGAAACTTTCGACGGGCCCTCGGGCGGGCCGGGGAGGCGGGCTCTCATGGTGCGTACGGGAAGCGTGACCGGGCCGACGCTGGCGGTCGTCGCCCGCGAGGCGGGGGTCTCGGTGCCGACGGCGTCGAAGGTGGTCAACGGCCGGGAGGACGTGGCACCGGAGACCCGCCGCCGGGTCACCGAGGCGCTCGACCGGCTCGGCTACGTCCGCAGACCCCGCTTCGAGGCGACCAAGCCGCCGGGGCTGGTCGACCTCGTGGTGCACTCGCTGGAGAGCTCCTGGTCGGGCGCGGTGCTGCACGGGGTGGAGGGCGCGGCGCACGACGCGGGTCTGGAGGTGGTGGTCTCGGCCGGCCTGACCCGGACCAGGGGCGGCCGTCCGGAGCGCGACTGGCTGGACAAGCTCACCACGCGGGGCTCGGCGGGCGTGCTGTTCAACCTGGCCGAGCTCACCCCGTCCCAGTACGCCTGGCTGGAGCAGCACCGCATCCCGTTCGTGATGATCGACCCGGTGCTCGAACCGCCACCCGGCGTGGTGTCGGTGGGCGCGGCCAACTGGCAGGGCGGGGTGCTGGCGACGGAACACCTCCTCTCCCTCGGCCACGAACGCATCGCCGTCATCGGCGGCTTCCGCCGCAAGATGTGCGGCAGTGCCCGGGTCGCCGGCTACCGCTCTGCCCTCGCCTCGGCCGGGATCAGGCACCGCCCCGAGTACGTCCGTTACGGCGGCTTCAGCGAGACCGGCGCCCACCGCCGCATGCGGGAACTCCTCGACCTCCCCGAGCCGCCCACCGCCGTCTTCGTCTGCTCCGACAGGATGGCCCTCGGCGCCTATCAGGCCCTGTCCGAAGGGGGGTTGAGCGTCCCTGACGACATCAGCGTGATCGGCTTCGACGACCTGCCCGAGTCCCGCTGGGCCACCCCGGCCCTCACCACCGTGCGCCAGCCACTCTCCGAGATGGCCGCGACGGCACTGCGCCTGCTCGTGCGGATGATGGCGGGCGAGCAACCCGAGGGCACGCGCATGGAGTTGTCGACGCGTCTGGTGGAACGGGCGAGTACGGGACCGGTACAGAGCGGCCGGATCGCTCAGAGGGCTGCCGCCCAGGTGATCCCGCCGAGCAGATGCGCACGGAAGTCCGGGTTCTCGTAAGCCTCCGCGGCATGACCGAGCGCGGTGTAGAAGACCCGGCCCGCGCCCTGTTCCCGGCACCACGCGAGGGGATGGTCCCGGCCCATGCCGCCGCCCTCGTACGAGGATTCGTCGGCGGAGACGAGGACGCGGACCGCACCGCGCGGGCTGGTGCGGAAGTCGTACCACTCGTCGGTGAACTCCCAGACGGGTGGCAGGTGTTGGGTCGCCGGATGCTCGCGGCCCTCGACGACGGCCTGGCCCGGCTGGTACTCCGGATGCCGGTCGAAGCGCGCGCCGAGGAGTTCGCCGTAGTACGGCCAGTCGTACTCGGTGCAGGCGGCGGCGTGCACTCCGACGAACCCGCCGCCGCCCTCGACGTACGCCGCGAGCCGGGTCCTCCCCTCCGGGGTCAGGACGTCCCCGCTGGTGGAGAGGAAGACGACCGCCGCGTACGGGGCGAGGGATGTCTCGAACGCGGCCGGGTCCTCGGTGGCGTCGACGCCGAAGCCGTGGGCCGCGCCCAGGGTGCGTACGGCGGCGACGGCGGCCGGGATCGAGTCGTGGCGGTAGTCGGTGGTGCGGGTGTGGACGAGAACGCGGGTGGTCATGGGCGCGAGCCTATGCCTGGGGATCGTCTTCGGCCGGGGGGTGGGGAGCTGGTCCTCAAACGCCGGACGGGCTCGAGGCTTTCAGGGGGCGGGGAACTGCGCGATCAGCCCCCACCCGCCCGCAGACCGAAGACCCGCCGGGGGGTGGGCGGAGCCCCAGGGAGGCGGCGGGGCGAGGCGCCCCATGCTCAACCCGCTGTCTCCACCCCGTTGTCGGGTGCCCCGTCCCCCGTCGACAGCAAGCCGCCCCGCTCCACGGGCGCCGTGGCCGTCCGAGCCGGTGGCAGGACGGCGGCGAGTTCGGCGTCGCTCGGGCGGTGGGCGGAATGGAGGGCGGAGCGCAGGACGGCCCGCGTCACCTTCGTCGAGTCACCGCTCACTTTCAGCACATGGCCCTTCTCGACGAGCGCGTACTCGTGCCGGCCCCCGCCGGCGCGGTACCGCGCGCCGCCGTCCCGCTCACACACCGTCCACCGTGCGTCGAGTTCGGATCATGGCCCCATCCTGCCGCCCAGGTGTTCCACGGGTACGCGTCAGCACCTGACATGCTGTCGCCTTCCCTCCGCACCCGTAACCCGTACTTGATCTGTCCCGGACACAGGAGACGCGCTCCTTCGTGAGTTCGGTTCCGGTCGTCGCGTCCCGGAGGGACTCTGTCCGATTCGTTCAAGACCCGCTTCCCGACCCCTGCCTACGGTGTCCCCATGACTCCACGATTCGCCGTGATCGGCCTGGTCGCCTCCGACATGGCCGCCACGCTCGCCTTCTACCGCCGCCTCGGGCTCGTCTTCCCCGAGGGTGCCGAGGACCAGCCGCACGTCGAGGCCGAACTGCCCGGCGGGTCCCGGCTGGCGATCGACGTCGAGGAGACGATCCGTTCGTTCCACCCGGCGTGGCGGCCACCGACCGACGGGGGCGGCCGGGTGTCGCTCGCCTTCGGCTGCGAGGGCCCGGCGGAGGTCGACTCCGTCTACGAGGACCTGGTCGGCGCCGGGTACCACGGCGAGCTCAAGCCGTGGGACGCCTTCTGGGGGATGCGGTACGCGGTGGTGCACGACCCGGACGGCAATGGCGTCGACCTGTTCGCGCCGCTACCCGCGCCCGAGTAGTTCACCCAGCGGCATGCCCGCCAACTCCCGTACGTCCCGGGCCAGATGGGCCTGATCGGCGAAGCCGGCGCGGGCCGCCGTCGCCGCGAAGGGGACCCCGGCGCGGGCGAGGGCGAGCGCCCGTTGCAGGCGCAGGACGCGGGCGAGGGTCTTGGGGCCGTAGCCGAAGGCGGTCAGTGAGCGGCGGTGCAACTGGCGTGCGCCCAGGCCGAGTCGGTCGGCCGTCGCCGCGATCGACCGGCCCGCGTCCAGGGCCGCCACGACCTCGCGCAGCAGCGGGTCGGGTGGATCGGTGGCAGCCGCCCGGTCCAGCGCCATCCGCTCCAGCGCGGTCACCGGGTCGGCGGCCGCGGCGACCCGCGCGGTGCGGCGCCGTACCTCCGAGGCGGGCCACAGGTCCGCCAAGTCGACGCGCTGGTCGCGCAGTTCGTGGGCGGGTACGCCGAGGAACGTCGGCCCCGTGCCGGGGTAGAAGCGGACGCCCGCCCAGTGGCCGCCCGCGCCCTCGGGAACGTACGCCCGGGTGTCGGGCCCGGCGACGAGCAGTCGCCCCTCGTGCCAGAGCAGGTCCATACAGCCGTCGGGAAGCACGGCCCCCACCGTGGAACCGGACGTTCCACGGGACCACACGACGGCGCCCGCCAACCGGGAAGCCCGCTCCACGTACACGTACGTCAGGCTACGCCGCCCGCGTCCGGTGCTCCTGCGGACTGAACCCGTACACCCGTTTGAAGGCGCTGGACAGGGCGAACGCGCTGCCGTAGCCGACGTGACGGGCGATCGTCTCAAGGGTGTCGTCCGTTTCGCGCAGCCGGTCGGCGGCCAGGGCGAGGCGCCAGCCGGTGAGGTACGTCATCGGGGGCTCGCCCACGAGTTCGCTGAAGCGGCGGGCCAGCGCGGCCCTGGACACCCCGGCCTTCGCGGCGAGCGTCGCCACCGTCCAGGGGTGTGCCGGGTCGTTCTGGACGAACCGCAGCGCCCGGCCGACGACGGGGTCCGCGAGCGCCCGGTACCAGGCGGGGGCGGCGGCCTCCGGGCGGGAGAACCAGGCGCGCAGCGCGGCGATCATGAGGAGGTCGAGAAGCCGGTCCAGGACCACCTCCTGGCCGGGCTCGTCGCGGACGATCTCCTCGGTGAGGATCGCGGTGAGCGGGCAGTCCCACACGTCCTGGGTGAGGGAGAGCAGCGGCGGCAGGGCGTCGAGCAGTCTGCCGTTGATCTCGCCCCGCATCATGTACGTCCCGATCAGCAGCACCGTGGAGCCGCCGAGCCGGTCGCCCCAGGTGCGGACGTCCAGGTCCCACCGGCCCTTCAGGGACCGCCCGTCGGGGTAGGTGCACGCGCCGCCCGGCAGGATCACCGCCTGGGGCGGGGTCCCCGGGTCGTCCGCGCAGGTGTACGGGTCCGGGCCGCGGGCGATCGCGAGGTCACCGGCCCGCAGGAACACGCGCTCCCCCGCGTCCGGCACGACCCAGGCCTCGCCGCGCACCACGAGCATGATCGTGAGAGGGGCGCGGTCCTCGACGCGTACGCACCAGGGCGGGTCGAAGCACGCACGGATCATGAAGGCGCCACGTGCCCGGGGGCCCTCCAGCAGGCCGGCGAGTGCGTCCATGGCGTCAGCGTAGACGTCTGGGGGGAAGGGGCGTAGACGTCCGCTTATGGGAATGAGTCCCTCGGCGATGGGAGACCTGCGCGGGCGGCGGTTCACTGGCGGTATGACGCGCAACAGGGCACGCGAAGAGCACGTACGGGGCATGACGGTGCTGGTCACGGGCGCCACGGGGCGTACCGGGCGGCGGGTGGCCGAGGCCGCGCGGGCGGCGGGGCTGAGGGTGCGGGCCGCGTCCCGCGCGGCGGGGTTCGACTGGACGGACCGGTCGACGTGGGCGGACGCCCTGCGGGGTGCCGACGCGGCGTATCTCGTCCACCCCACGGACGTCGGCTCGCCCGACGCGGCCGAGGTGGTCGGGGGTCTGGCACGGGAGGCGGTCCGGCTGGGGGTGCGGCGACTGGTGCTGCTGTCCTCGCGGGGTGAGGAGCGGGCGCGGCCGGCCGAGGAGGCGCTGAGGGCGTCGGGCGCGGACTGGACGGTCGTACGGGCCGCGTGGTTCGCGCAGAACTTCAGCGAGGGGCCGTTGGCGGAGGGGCTGCTCCGCGGGGAGCTGGTGTTTCCCGCCGGTGAGGTGCGGGAGCCGTTCATCGACGTGCGGGACATCGCCGACGTCGTGGTGGCCGTGCTCACGGGGGGCGAGCGGTATGTCGGGCAGGAGCTCGCCGTCTCCGGGCCCCGGCTGCTGAGCTTTCGGGACGCGGTGGGCGAGATCGCGGCGGCGACGGGGGGTGAGCTGACGTATCTCCCGGTGACGGCGCGCCAGTACGGCGATCAGCTGGCCGGGTTCGGGGTGCCGGCGGAGGAGGTCGAGTTCCTCGTCGAGCTCTTCGAGAGCCTGCTCGACGGGCGCAACTCCTACCTGTCGGGGGGTGTGCGGGAGGTTCTGGGGCGGGAGCCGCGCGATTTCACCGCGTTCGCTCGGGAGGCGGCGGTGGGGGGTGCGTGGAAGGGGTAGGTCCGTCCCCTCCCCAACCTGGGGGCTCCGCCCCCAGACCTCCGGGGTGCGTTCTTCGGGTGCGGGTGGTGGGGGTTGAGCGCGCAGTTCCCCGCGCCCCTGAGGGGCGCGTCCTACTCCCCCGCGCAGTCGTCGTCGTTGCTCTTGCGGGGGTGGTGGGAGCTCTTGACGTGGGTGCGGAGGCGGGAGGTCACGTCCTCCGGGGGGAGGAAGCGGGACCAGCGTTCCGGGAACTCGGAGGGCATGTCCGGGTCGTCGAGGTCGGGGTCGGCGGCGCGGTGGGCGGCGGCGCGGGCGACGTACTCGGCGGCCTGCTCCTGGCGCAGGCGCTCGTTCGCGGCGCGGGCCGCGGCCGTGGCGGCGGCCGGCCAGACCCGGTCGATGGCCGCGTTGACCGCGGCGCCGACGAGGACGGCGAACGCGGACACACCGATCCACAGGAGGACGGCCACGGGGGCGGCGAGTGAGCCGTAGATCGTCGGGCCCTCGACCGTGCTGGTCAGGTAGATGCGGAGCAGGAAGCTGCCGAAGACCCACATGGCGAGGGCGACCAGGGCGCCGGGCACGTCCTCCACCCAGGGTGAGCGGACGGGCACTGACACGTGGTACAGCGTGGTCAGGAAGACGACCGAGAGCACGATGACGACAGGCCAGTACAGGACCTGCACGAGCGTCGCCGACCACGGCACGATCTGCACCACCGCGTCCGGGCCCGCGACCATCAGCGGCAGCGCGATCGAGCCGATCAGCAGCGCCACGATGAACAGCAGGAACGACATCACGCGGGTCGCCACGATCCCCCGGGTGCCGTCGAGGCCGTACATCACGGTGATGGTGTCGACGAAGACGTTCACCGCGCGCGAGCCCGACCACAGGGCGAAGAGGAAGCCGAGGGAGATGATGTCGGGCCGGCCGCCCTTCATCACGTCGTGAAGGATCGGTTCGGCGATCTGGTGGACGCCCTTGTCCGTGAGGACCGTGCGGGAGGCCTCCATGATGTTGGACTCCAGGCTCGCGATCGAGTGCGCGCCGGTCCAGGCGTCCACGTAGCCGAGCAGCCCGATGAGGCTCAGCAGCAGGGGCGGCACGGACAGGAGTGTGAAGAAGGCGGCCTCGGCCGCCAGCCCCAGGATCCGGTACTCCATGCAGGAGTTGACGGTGTCCTTGAGCAGCAGCCAGGCGGTCCTGCGCTTCGACACATTCCTGTACAGCGCACGAGCGCGGTGAAAGCGACCCACGGGAGGCCGTTCAGGTGTTTCTTTTGCCTGGTGCACGTCCTTACCGTATCCGTATGGCAGCCAGCACCCACACCGTGACCAACCAGGCTCCGCCCCTGGTCGGATATGACGTCTTTGCCGCCGACCGCGCCCTCGTGGAGGCGGTCGACCGGCACCTTGATCCAGGGCTTCTCGACGAGGCACGCGAGGAGCTGTCGCTGCTCGGGCGCACGACGGGCTCCGCGCAGGTGCAGGAGTGGGGGGTGCTGGCCAACGAGAACCCACCGAAGCTGCGCACCCACGACCGCTACGGCAACCGCGTCGACGAGGTCGATTTCCATCCCTCCTGGCACCGACTGCTCGGCAAGGGGGTCTCGGCGGGGCTGACGGCGGCCTGGAGCCGTCCCGGCGGTCACCTCAGGCGCGCGGCCGGTTTCGTCGTGTGGTCGCAGGCCGAGGCGGGCCACGGCTGCCCGCTGTCGATGACCCACGCGGCGGTGCCCGCCCTGCGCACCGACCCGGCGCTCGCCGCCCTCTGGGAGCCGCTGCTCACGTCCACCGTCTACGACCAGGGGCTGCGGCCCGCCTCCCAGAAGGCCGGCGTGCTCTTCGGGATGGGCATGACGGAGAAGCAGGGCGGCAGTGACGTACGGGCGAACAGGACCGAGGCGCGGCCGCTCGCCGAGGACGGGACCTATGAGCTGACGGGGCACAAGTGGTTCTGTTCGGCGCCGATGTCGGACGGGTTCCTGGTGCTCGCGCAGGCCCCGGGCGGCCTCACCTGTTTTCTGGTGCCGCGGGTGATGGAGGACGGGACCCGCAACGTGTTCCGCATCCAGCGGCTCAAGGACAAGCTCGGCAACAAGTCGAACGCGTCGAGCGAGGTCGAGTTCGACGGGACCTGGGCGCGCCGGGTCGGGGACGAGGGGCGCGGGGTGCGCACCATCATCGAGATGGTCGCGGTGACCCGGCTGGACTGTGTGCTCGGCGCCGCCGCCGTCATGCGACAGGCCGTGGCGCAGGCCGTGCACCACTGCACCTACCGGGAGGCCTTCGGCGGCAAGCTGATCGACAAGCCGCTGATGCGCAACGTGCTGGCGGACCTGGCGCTGGAGTCGGAGGCCGCGACGACGCTGGCGATGCGTCTGGCGGCGGCGTACGACGACGGCGGCGAGGACGAGCGGGCGTTCCTGCGGCTCGCGGTGCCGGCCGCCAAGTACTGGGTGACCAAGCGCTGCACCCCGGTGGCGGTGGAGGCGCTGGAGTGCCTGGGCGGCAACGGATACGTCGAGGAGTCCGGCATGCCGAGGCTGCTGCGCGAGTCGCCGCTCAACTCCATCTGGGAGGGCGCGGGCAATGTGCAGGCCCTCGACCTGCTGCGCGCGATCCAGCGGGAGCCGCAGGCACTGAACGCGTTCCTGCAGGAGGTGGGCCGGGCCCGAGGCGCCGACCACCGGCTCGACGGCGCGATCAAGAACCTGCTGGGCGAACTCTCCGATCTGGACGGCATCGAGGGTCGCGGGCGCAGGCTCGCGGAACGTGTCGCGCTGGTGCTGCAGGGGTCGCTGCTCGTGCAGTACGCGCCCCCGGAGGTCGCCGACGCGTTCTGTGCCTCACGCCTTGGCGGCGACTGGGGCTCGGCCTTCGGCACCCTGCCGCACAGTCTCGATCTGGCCACGGTGGTGGAGCGGGCCCGACCGGTCTCCTGAGCCGGTCTCCGCACCGGTGGCGCGGGGGTGGTGCTGCGCCGACACGGCACCACCCCCGCTCTTTGGCCCCGTTGTGAGGAGCGCGAACGCCGCACGGGCGGCGTTGCTCAAGTTTCCGACCCCGTACGGCTGTTCGCCAGGGTTGCAGGGGGTTGCAACTTTTCCGGCCTCTGTGGCCGGACTGTGCCCCTCCGTCGGCTCTGAGCGGCACTATGAGAACAGCAGTCAGTACGGGCCCGGGTGACCGTGGCCGAAAAGGGCCGGGCAGTGGCGGGCCACAGGTGCCCCGAACCCGTCGGTCCGTCTGTCCGTCCGGGGAGGATGGGGAGGATTCCGTGGCGCACTCACCGATCGACGTGACGCGGCTCGCCGCCCTGGACGCCGCCCAGGCGGCCCGTGTCCTGCGGGAGGTGCGCGCAGCCACGCTCTCCGGACAGCCCGCCCGCCTCACGCCACGCCCGGTGATCGAGCAGTCCTGGGAGCGCATGCTGCGCAGCGGAGTCGACCCCGACCACGACTTCCGGGCCGGGCTGCTCGTCCGTGACGAGGTCGAGCGGCGGCGCCAGACCTCACAGCTGCGGCATGTCCTGCCGGTGCTGCGCGAGGGCCTGCTCTCGGTCGCGGACGTCGCGCACCACATCATGGTGGTCGCGGACGCGGAGGGCCGGGTGCTGTGGCGGGAGGGCAGCGCGTCCGTGCTGCGCAAGGCCGACGGGTTCGGCTTCGAACTCGGGGCGGACTGGCGCGAGGGTGTGGTCGGTACGAACGGTGTGGGCACCCCGCTGGTCGCCCGGCGTCCCGTCCAGGTCTTCTCCGCCGAGCACTTCGTGCGCACCCACCACTCGTGGACCTGCACCGGCGCCCCGATCACCGACCCGCGCGACGGGAGTCTGATCGGCGTCGTGGACGTGAGCGGGCCGCTGGACACCCTGCACCCGGCGACGCTCGCCCTGGTCGGTGCGGTGGCCAAGCTCGCCGAGGCGCGCCTGCGCGAGCTGCACCTGACCTCGCTGGAGGGGCTGCGCGCGGTGGCGGCGCCGGTGCTCGCCCGGCTCGGCGGGCGCGCCCTCGCCGTGGACCAGGACGGCTGGACGGCCGCGGTCACCGGGATGCCGTACACCGGACGGCTCGCGCTGCCCAAGGCGCTCGCTCCCGGGCGGAGTTGGCTGCCGACGCTCGGGCTGTGCGTGGTGGAGCCGCTGCCGGGCGGCTGGCTGCTCCGGGCCGCCGATGCGCCGGGCCCCCGGCGAGCCGCGCGGATCGTCCTGGACCTGGCGCACCCGCGCCGCTCCTCGGTGACCGTCTCGTCCGAAGCGGGCTCCTGGTGCCACGAACTCAGCCCCCGCCACGCCGAGTTGCTGTACCTGCTGGCCGTCCGACCCGCCGGGCGCAGCGCCTCCGGACTCGCCGACGACCTGTTCGACGACCCCGGTCGTACGGTGACGGTGCGGGCCGAGATGTCGCGCGTACGGCGGTATCTCGGGGCCTTTCTGGAACACCGGCCGTATCGTTTCTGCGAGGCGGCGGAGGTCGAGTTGGTACTCCCGGAGGACCCCCGGGACCTGCTCCCCCACTCGACGGCGCCGGCGGTACGCAGGGCGCGGAAATCCGGGCCCCCTTGTACCGCACCGGGGCCCGACGCGTCAGCCGACCGGCCGAATATGCCCCCTGCGGGAGGCAAGGAGCGTATTTCGGGACCGTCTTCCGGGGTCCTTGACCAGGCACGTGGCTCTCTGACGTAGCATCCCTCCACAGGCCACCCCACCCGTCTCTCCGTCAACGTTCTGATCATGAGGGGCAGTTGGCCTTCCTCGGGAGGACGCATGAAGCACCGCGGCAGGCACCGTCGTAGGCGAAGGGGACAGGCGCTGCGCGCCACTCTGGCCGGAACCGCCCTCGCGCTCACCGCGGCCGCCACGCTGATCAGCACCTCCCAGGCCACCGGCAGCAACAGTCCGGGCGCGCTGACCCCGCTCACCTCGGCCTCCGAGACCAGCAGGCTCCGGCTGCACGAGAACCTGGTCGCCGGGGACACCCTCAGCACGCTCAGCCGGAACATGGGCGGGAACGTCGGAGTCTCCGGCGTGCTGGCGAGCGCCGACCGCACGATGCGCGACGAGGCCGACTGCTCCGGGACCGAGCGGGCCGCGCTGCCGCTCGAACCGGTCGCCACCCGCGCGTACTGCTGGGCGTCGGACGACGCGCTGACCCAGCAGTGGGCGCCCGCCTCCGTCACCACCTCCGGTGACGCCGACGACGACGGCCGGTGGGGCGACCAGCGGGTCATCCTGGCGGGCTGGAACCACGACGACCGGGCCGCGGGCGCCTCCGCCGCGGACCGGGGCCTGGCCCGCGTCGCCTTCATCGACGCGAGCGACCCGGTGGCGCTCAGGTACCGCTGGGTGCTGCTGGTCGCGCCGCGCGACGGCGGCAGGGACTTCGGCGCGGTGCGTTCCCGGATGGGCGGCATGGTCTGGTACCAGGGCAAGCTGATCGTCACCGCGCAGAACGGCGCGGGACAGGACGACTCCCTGCTCGTCTTCGACCTGCACCACCTCCTGAAGGCGGGCGTGGACAGCGGGGCGATCGGCAAGGTGCGCGGCGGCTACTCCGCGCACGGCTATCAGTACGTGCTGCCGGCCGTCGGCTCGTACAGCCCGGCGGGCGGCACGTGCGGCTCGGGCGAGGCGCGGGCGAACCCCTGTTTCGGTTCCCTGTCGCTGGACCGCACCTCGACGCCGGACAGCCTGGTCGCGACCGAGGCGGCGCCGGCCGACGGCACGGAGCGGACCCGGATCTGGCGGTACTCGTACAGCACCGTCGCCGGCCGGGCGGGGTTGCTCGGCAGCGACTCCCTGGGGCGGGTCGACGCGCGCGAGGCCTACACGACCAAGGCCGCCGGGCTCTCGGGCGTCCTCTCCTACACGCCGGCCGGGGCGCGCAGGGCCGACTGGTACGTCGGCCACACCCCCGCCGGCGGGGGCCGGCACGGCACGCTGTGGCGCCAGAGCGGCCACGCCGCCGAGGCGGTCCGGTGCACCGGGGACCAGTCCTACGCCTGCTGGGGCCAGCACGCCGCCTCCCTGTCCTACTGGCAGGAGACCGGCGAACTGTGGACCCTCACCGGCGCGGACCCGGACACGACACCGGAGCGCGTCCTGTACGCCGTCCCCTTGCCCGCGGTGGACAAGTCCCTGGGCTAGAGCCCGGGGGATCTTCGCCCCCGCCGCCCCTACCCGTCCCATCCTTCTGGGGCTCCGCCCCAGACCCGCCAGGGGCGCTGCGCCCCCTGGACCCCCGCAGGGGGTCTTCAGGGGCGCGGGGAACTGCGCGACCAGCCCCCACCGGCCCGCAGCCAAACGAATCGGGCGGGCGGGGGATCGGGGCACAGCCCCGGCCCTAGGGGCGCGGGGAACTGCGCGAACGGCCCCCACCGGGCCGCAGCCGAAGAACACACCAGGGTGTCCGGGAACGCAGCCCCCCGCTTCGGAGCAGGGCGCAGCCCCGTGGTTCCCTGGCCCCCATGAGCACCGTCACTGTGACCACCTGGTCCCTGGAGCAGACCGCGCCGAGCGACCTGCTCCCCGCGATCGCGCCCGACGGCGACGTCCGGATCGTGCGCTCCGAAGTCCCCTCGCCCGAGTTCAACCGCTTCCTGTACGCCTCCGTAGGCGGAGACATCCGCTGGACCGACCGCCTGAGCTGGACGTACGCACAGTGGCAGGAGCTCCTGGACCGCCCCGGCGTGGAGACCTGGGTCGCCTACGACCGGGGAACGCCCGCGGGCTATGTCGAGCTGGACCCGCAGGACGACGGCGTAGTGGAAGTCATGTACTTCGGACTGATCCCCGCCTTCCGGGGCCGCCGGATCGGCGGGCACCTGCTCTCGTACGGGGTGGCACGCGCCTGGGACCTGGCGGAGCGCTGGCCGGGAAGGGCCGAGACGAAGCGCGTCTGGCTGCATACATGCAGCAAGGACGGTGAGCACGCGATGGACAACTACCTGCGTCGCGGCTTCAAGCTCTTCGACACCAAGGTGGAGGAGGAGCCGGAGGTCGCCGCACCCGGGCCGTGGCCGGGCGCACGAGCAGTCTGACGTGCCACGGACCGGCCCTCGGGCCACCATCGGGCGGTCCCGGGCCGCCGGATCGTCCATTCCTGCCCAGCCGTGTGACCGACAACACCTTTGTCTCGCCATTCGGGACAAGGGTGTCCACATGATGGATGACGGTGGACTGGCCCGAGATCCCCGTGACACGCTTCCGTCATGTCTGGAACTGGAATTGCCTTGGTGAGTCGGCGGCACGTCGACCTCGGCCGCATGTCCAGCGCCATCTGTCCGGCGAGCTGACAGCCCCGGCCCAGCCGACATTCTCCCTTTTGCCTCCCTCTGCGCAATGACGCGCGCGTATTTCCGTATGCGCCCATATGTGCAGTTGAGAGCCGCTCTCCTTCCTGTCCCGCAGTCCCGAAGGACGTATCAACCATGGCCGCCACCCCGCAGAATCCCGCCGCCGCGCCCCGCCGCAAGGTGAGCCGTCACCGCGGCGAGGGTCAGTGGGCCGTGGGTCACTTCACCCCGCTCAACGGAAACGAACAGTTCAAGAAGGACGACGACGGTCTCAATGTGCGGACTCGCATTGAGACGATCTACTCGAAGCGCGGCTTCGACTCGATCGACCCCAACGACCTTCGTGGGCGTATGCGCTGGTGGGGGCTGTACACCCAGCGCAAGCCCGGGATCGACGGCGGCAAGACGGCGATCCTGGAGCCGGAGGAACTGGACGACAAGTACTTCATGCTGCGCGTCCGCATCGACGGCGGCCGGCTGACCACCGACCAGCTGCGCGTCATCGGCGAGATCTCGCAGGAGTTCGCGCGCGGCACCGCCGACCTCACCGACCGCCAGAACGTGCAGTACCACTGGATCCGTATCGAGGACGTCCCCGAGATCTGGAACCGGCTCGAAGCCGTCGGGCTGTCCACGACCGAGGCCTGCGGTGACACGCCCCGCGTCATCCTCGGCTCGCCCGTCGCCGGCATCGCCGAGGACGAGATCATCGACGGCACCCCGGCCATCGACGAGATCCACCGCCGGATCATCGGCAACAAGGACTTCTCGAACCTGCCCCGCAAGTTCAAGTCCGCGATCTCCGGCTCGCCGCTGCTCGACGTGGCGCACGAGATCAACGACGTCGCCTTCGTCGGCGTGAACCACCCGGAGCACGGCCCCGGCTTCGACGTCTGGGTCGGCGGCGGCCTCTCCACCAACCCGAAGATCGGCCAGCGCCTCGGCGCCTGGGTCCCGCTCGACGAGGTCCCGGACGTCTACGAGGGCGTCATCTCGATCTTCCGCGACTACGGCTACCGGCGCCTGCGCACCCGCGCCCGTCTGAAGTTCCTGGTCGCCGACTGGGGCGTGGAGAAGTTCCGTCAGATCCTGGAGGACGAGTACCTCGAGCGGAAGCTCGTCGACGGCCCGGCCCCCGACCAGCCGGTCGCCCGCTGGCGCGACCACGTCGGTGTGCACCGTCAGCAGGACGGCCGCTTCTACGTCGGCTTCGCGCCGCGCGTCGGCCGCGTGGACGGCACCACCCTCACGAAGATCGCCGAGCTGGCCTCGGCACACGGCTCGGGCCGGCTGCGCACCACCGTCGAGCAGAAGATGATCGTGCTCGACGTGACGGAGGACCAGGTCGACTCGCTGGTGGAGGGCCTCGAAGCCCTCGACCTGACCGTCAAGCCCTCCACCTTCCGGCGCGGCACGATGGCCTGCACCGGCATCGAGTACTGCAAGCTCGCGATCGTCGAGACCAAGGCGCGCGGTGCTTCCCTGATCGACGAACTCGAGCGCCGCATCCCCGAGTTCGAAGAGCCCATCACCATCAACATCAACGGCTGCCCGAACGCCTGCGCCCGTATCCAGGTCGCGGACATCGGTCTCAAGGGCCAGCTGGTCCTCAACGACCAGGGCGAACAGGTCGAGGGCTTCCAGGTGCACCTGGGCGGCGCACTCGGCCTGGAAGCGGGCTTCGGCCGCAAGGTCCGTGGCCTGAAGGTCACCTCGGACGAACTGCCCGACTACATCGAGCGGGTCCTCAAGCGCTTCCAGGCGGAGCGCGAGGACGGCGAGCGCTTCGCCACGTGGGCCACCCGTGCGAGCGAGGAGTCGCTGTCATGAGCGAGCGGGCCGCCCCCTTCTACTGCCCCTACTGCGGCGACGAGGACCTCCGTCCGAGCGAGCAGGGCCACGGCGCGTGGGAATGCGCGGCGTGCAACCGAGCCTTCCAGTTGAAGTTCCTCGGGCTGCTCGCCCGTGGGGTTCAGCGCAACGAAGGCGGAGGGGACGAGATATGACGACGATTCAGAAAGACCGGGAAGACCGGGAAGACCGGGGAGCCCGTACGGCCGAGGACCTGCGGCGGCTCGCCGAGCGGGCGGGGCGCGACCTCGAGGACGCCTCGGCCCTGGAGATACTCCAGTGGGCCGTCGAGACCTTCGGCAAGACGTTCTGCGTGACCTCCTCCATGGAGGACGCGGTCGTCGCCCACCTCGCCTCCCGCGCCCAGCCCGACGGCGGCCCGGTCGACGTGGTCTTCCTCGACACCGGCTACCACTTCCCCGAGACCATCGGCACCCGGGACGCGGTCGAGGCCGTGATGGACGTCAACGTCATCACCCTCACCCCGCGCCAGACCGTCGCCGAGCAGGACGCCGAGTACGGCCCCAAGCTGCACGACCGCGACCCCGACCTGTGCTGCGCCCTGCGCAAGGTCAAGCCCCTGGAAGAGGGCCTGACCAGGTACGACGCCTGGGCGACCGGACTGCGCCGCGACGAGTCCCCGACCCGGGCGAACACCCCGGTCGTCGGCTGGGACGACAAGCGGCAGAAGGTCAAGATCTCGCCGATCGCCCGCTGGACACAGGACGACGTGGACGCCTACGTCGCCGAGCACGGCGTCCTCACCAACCCGCTGCTGATGGACGGCTACGCCTCCGTCGGCTGCGCGCCCTGCACCCGCCGTGTGCTGGAGGGCGAGGACGCCCGCGCCGGACGCTGGGCGGGACGCTCCAAGACCGAGTGCGGGCTGCACGGATGACCACGACCACCCAGATCTCTCAGGAGCAGCAAGTGACGACCGGAGCCACCGTCTGGCTCACGGGTCTGCCGAGCGCCGGCAAGACCACCATCGCGTACGAACTGGCCGGCCGGCTCCGCGCGGAGGGCCACCGAGTCGAGGTGCTCGACGGCGACGAGATCCGCGAGTTCCTCTCGTCGGGTCTCGGCTTCTCGCGCGAGGACCGCGACACGAACGTGCAGCGGATCGGTTTCCTCGCCGAGTTGCTCTCCCGCAACGGCGTCAAGGCGCTCGTCCCGGTGATCGCGCCGTACGCCGACAGCCGTGAGGCGGTCCGGGGGCGTCATCAGGCCGGCGGCACCCCCTACCTGGAGGTGCACGTGGCGACCCCGGTCGAGGTCTGCTCCGTACGCGATGTGAAGGGGCTGTACGCCAAGCAGGCCGCGGGGGAGATCTCGGGGCTGACCGGCGTCGACGACCCGTACGAGGAGCCCGCGTCGCCCGATCTGCGCATCGAGTCGCACACCCAGTCCGTGCAGGAGTCCGCGGCCGCGCTCCACGCGCTGCTCACCGAAAGGGGTCTCGCATGACGACCGTCGCCAGTGTCTCCGAGGAGACGGACAGCAGCCCGTACGCGCTCTCGCACCTGGACGCCCTGGAGTCCGAGGCCGTCCACATCTTCCGTGAGGTCGCGGGCGAGTTCGAACGGCCGGTGATCCTCTTCTCCGGCGGCAAGGACTCCATCGTCATGCTGCACCTCGCCCTGAAGGCCTTCGCCCCCGCCGCGATCCCCTTCACCCTGCTGCACGTCGACACCGGACACAACTTCCCCGAAGTCCTCGAATACCGCGACCGCACGGTCGAGAAGCACGGCCTGCGGCTGCACATCGCCTCCGTACAGGACTACATCGACCGCGGAGTCCTGCGCGAACGCCCCGACGGCACCCGCAACCCGCTGCAGACCGTGCCCCTCACCGAGAAGATCCAGTCCGAACGCTTCGACGCCGTCTTCGGCGGCGGACGCCGCGACGAGGAGAAGGCCCGCGCGAAGGAACGCGTGTTCTCCCTGCGCGACGAGTTCTCCCAGTGGGACCCCCGACGCCAGCGCCCCGAACTGTGGCAGCTCTACAACGGCCGCCACGCACCCGGCGAACACGTGCGCGTCTTCCCCCTGTCCAACTGGACCGAGCTGGACGTGTGGCAGTACATCGCCCGCGAAGGCATCGAACTGCCCGAGATCTACTTCGCGCACGAACGTGAGGTCTTCCAGCGGTCCGGCATGTGGCTGACCGCCGGTGAGTGGGGCGGCCCGAAGGACGGCGAGACGGTCGAGAAGCGGCTCGTGCGCTACCGGACCGTCGGCGACATGTCCTGCACGGGCGCAGTCGACTCCGACGCGACCACGCTGGACGCCGTGATCACCGAGATCGCCGCCTCCCGGCTCACCGAGCGGGGCGCCACCCGCGCCGACGACAAGATGTCCGAGGCCGCGATGGAAGACCGCAAGCGCGAGGGGTACTTCTAAACATGACCAGCACCACCGAACCCGCCGAGCCGCTGTCGGTCGAGCAGTTGTCGGCGACCACGCTCCTGCGCTTCGCGACCGCCGGCTCGGTCGACGACGGCAAGTCCACGCTGGTCGGACGTCTGCTGCACGACTCCAAGTCGGTCCTGACGGACCAGCTGGAGGCCGTGGAGCGGGCCTCGGCGAGCCGTGGCCAGGACGCCCCCGACCTCGCCCTCCTCACCGACGGTCTGCGCGCCGAGCGCGAGCAGGGCATCACCATCGACGTCGCCTACCGCTACTTCGCGACGGCGCGCCGACGGTTCATCCTGGCCGACACCCCCGGGCATGTGCAGTACACCCGGAACATGGTCACCGGCGCCTCGACCGCCGACCTGGCCGTCGTCCTCGTCGACGCCCGCAACGGCGTCATCGAACAGACCCGCCGGCACGCGGCCGTCGCCGCACTGCTGCGCGTCCCGCACGTGGTCCTCGCCGTCAACAAGATGGACCTCGTCGAGTACAAGGAGTCCGTCTTCGCGGCGATCGCCGAGGAGTTCACGGCGTACGCCTCCGAGCTGGGCGTTCCCGAGATCACCGCGATCCCGATCTCGGCGCTCGCCGGTGACAACGTGGTGGACGCCTCCGCGAACATGGACTGGTACGGCGGCCCGACGGTCCTGGAACACCTGGAGACGGTCCCGGTCAGCCACGACCTGGGGCACTGCCACGCCCGTCTGCCCGTGCAGTACGTGATCCGCCCGCAGACCGCCGAGCACCCCGACTACCGGGGATACGCCGGTCAGATCGCCGCCGGCAGCTTCCGGGTCGGCGAGAGCGTGACCGTGCTGCCCTCCGGGCGCACCACGAAGGTCGCCGGAATCGATCTGCTGGGCAAGCCGGTCGACGTGGCGTGGACCCCGCAGTCGGTGACCCTCCTGCTGGAGGACGACATCGACGTCTCGCGCGGCGACCTGATCGTGCCGAGCAAGGACGCGCCCCCGACCACGCAGGACGTCGAGGCGACCGTCTGCCACGTGGCCGACCAGCCGCTCACCGTCGGCCACCGGGTGCTGCTCAAGCACGGCACCCGCACGGTGAAGGCGATCGTCAAGGACATCCCGTCCCGGCTGACCCTGGACGACCTCTCGCTGCACCCGCACCCGGGTCAGCTGGTCGCCAACGACATAGGCCGCGTCAAGATCCGTGCCGCCGAACCGCTTCCGCTCGACTCGTACGCCGACTCCCGGCGGACCGGCGCGTTCATCCTCATCGACCCGGCGGACGGCACCACGCTGACCGCGGGCATGGTCGGCGAGTCGTTCGCCGCGCCGCAGCCGGTCAAGGACGAGGGCGACGACGACGGGTGGGACTTCTGACATGACGTCCACCGACTTCTACTCCACGTTCGCCAAGGAGGGCGGCCGCGTCGGCAGCGGCGCCCTCGGCAGCGGGCAGGGCGGAGTGGCGCGATGTGCGCAATGACGTACGCGCACTGCCTGCGCGCCCCGTCCCCCCACCCGACGTCCCGGATGCGACGACGAAGACCTGCCGACCTCCCGGCCACGACCTGAAAACGTGACCGCCGGGCCAACGAGAGGAACCCCTCCCGTGCCTGCCATCCGCTCGAACCTTGTACGCCGTGGCATAGCCACCGCCGTCGCACTCCCCCTGCTCGCGCTCGCCGCGTGCAGCTACGGCTCCGACTCCAAGGACTCCTCGTCCTCGAAGGAGAAGGTCGCCGCCGGATCCTCGAAGATCGACGGTGTCGACACCGTGAAGATCGGCTACTTCGGCAACCTCACCCACGCGACCGCGCTGGTCGGCCGCCAGGAAGGCCTCTTCCAGAAGGCACTGGGCGGCACGAAGGCGGAGTACTCCATCTTCAACGCCGGCCCCTCCGAGATCGAGGCCCTGAACTCGGGCTCGATCGACATCGGCTGGATCGGCCCCTCGCCGGCGATCAACGGCTTCACCAAGTCCCAGGGCAAGAGCCTGCGCATCATCGGCGGTTCGGCGTCCGGCGGCGTGAAGCTCGTGGTGAACCCGAAGAAGATCAAGTCCCTGAAGGACGTCAAGGGCAAGAAGATCGCGACCCCGCAGCTCGGCAACACGCAGGACGTGGCGTTCCTCAACTGGATCGCGGACCAGGGCTGGAAGGTCGACGCGCAGAGCGGCAAGGGCGACGTCTCGGTCGTCCGTACGGACAACAAGATCACCCCGGACGCCTACAAGTCCGGCTCCATCGACGGCGCCTGGGTGCCGGAGCCGACCGCGTCCAAGCTGGTCGCCGCGGGCGGCAAGGTGCTGCTCGACGAGGCCTCGCTGTGGCCCGACAAGAAGTTCGTGATCACGAACATCATCGTGTCGCAGAAGTTCCTCAAGGAGCACCCGAAGGTCGTCGAGGCCGTGCTGAAGGGCTCGGTCGACACCAACAAGTGGATCAACGCCAACCCCGACCAGGCGAAGGCCGCGGCCAACGCCCAGCTGAAGGTCGACTCCGGCAAGGAGCTCCCGGCGAACGTGCTCGACCCGGCCTGGAAGTCCATCCAGGTCACCGATGACCCGCTGGCCGCCACGCTCAACACCGAGGCGGAGCACGCGGTCAAGGCGGGCCTGCTGGAGAAGCCGGACCTGAACGGGATCTACGACCTCACGCTCCTGAACAAGGTCCTGGGGGCCGCGGGCGAGAGCACGGTCGCCGACGCCGGTCTCGGCGTCAAGTAAGGACCCACACCGATGAGTTCCCAGGAGGTGACGACCATGGCCACGACCCTCGCCAAGGCCGCCGACGGCGCCGAAGTGGCGGAGCAAGCCGCCCGGATCGAGCATGTCTCGAAATCCTTCGCCGGACCGGCGGGGCCCCAGCTCGTCCTCGACGACATCACCCTCGATGTCGCGCCGGGCGAGTTCGTCACCCTCCTGGGGGCCTCGGGGTGTGGAAAGTCGACGCTGCTCAACCTGGTCGCGGGCCTCGACGCCCCGACCGCGGGCAACATCACGACCAACGGGCGCCCGGCCCTGATGTTCCAGGAGCACGCCCTCTTCCCGTGGCTGACCGCGGGCAAGAACATCGAGCTCGCGCTGCGGCTGCGCGGCGTCGCGAAGTCCGAGCGCCGCGACCGGGCGGAGGAGCTGCTCGAGCTCGTCCGGCTGCAGGGCGCGTACGGGAAGCGGGTGCACGAGCTGTCCGGTGGTATGCGCCAGCGTGTCGCGATGGCCCGCGCGCTCGCCCAGGACAGCCAGATCCTGCTGATGGACGAGCCGTTCGCGGCACTGGACGCCATCACACGGGACGTCCTGCACGACGAACTGACCCGGATCTGGCGCGAGACCCAGCTGTCCGTCCTCTTCGTCACCCACAACGTGCGTGAGGCGGTGCGGCTGGCCGAGCGGGTCGTCCTGCTGTCCTCCCGCCCCGGCCGGGTGGCCCACGAGTGGCGGGTCGACATCCCGCAGCCGCGTCGTATCGAGGACGCGGCCGTGGCGGAGCTGTCCGTCGAGATCACCGAACAACTGCGTGGGGAGATCCGCCGCCATGGCCAGCACTGAGACGAAGGCCGACGCGGCCGACGAGTCCGTCAAGGACGGCCCCGGCAACGACATGGCGGGCCTGGAAGCGGGCCTGGACGCCCTGGAGTCGAACGCCCACACGGGCCGGCCGTCCTTCCGCCAGACCTTCGTCGAGAAGATACTGCCGCCGCTCGTCGCCATCGCCCTGGTGCTGGTGGTGTGGCAGGCGCTGATCTCGTTCAAGGTCGTCACCGATCCGAGCAAGCTGCCCTCCCCGTCCGACGTCTGGGGCGAGGTCAAGAACGCCTGGCTGCAGGGCACGCTGCTCGGCTACATCTGGACGAGTGTCTCGCGCGGTCTGCTCGGGTTCCTCTTCGCCCTGGTGATCGGCACCCCGCTGGGTCTGCTGGTGGCCCGCGTGAAGTTCGTCCGCGCCGCGATCGGTCCGATCCTCTCCGGCCTCCAGTCGCTGCCCTCCGTGGCCTGGGTGCCGCCGGCCGTCATCTGGCTGGGCCTGAACAACTCGATGATGTTCGCGGTGATCCTGCTGGGCGCCGTCCCCTCCATCGCCAACGGCCTGGTGTCGGGCGTGGACCAGGTGCCGCCGCTGTTCCTGCGGGCGGGCCGCACGATGGGCGCGACGGGCCTGCGCGGGACCTGGCACATCGTGATGCCGGCCGCGCTGCCCGGCTATCTGGCCGGTCTGAAGCAGGGCTGGGCGTTCTCCTGGCGCTCCCTGATGGCGGCGGAGATCATCGCCTCCTCCCCCGACCTGGGCGTCGGCCTCGGTCAGCTGCTGGAGAACGGCCGCACCGCCAGTTCCATGTCGATGGTCTTCCTCGCCATCTTCCTCATCCTGTTCGTCGGTATCGCCATCGACCTGCTGATCTTCAGCCCGCTGGAGCGGTGGGTGCTGCGCAGCCGCGGTCTCCTGGTGAAGAGCTGAGCCCGTCATGACGAGTCGTCCGGTCCTCCTGGTCATCGCCCACGGCAGCCGCGATCCGCGTCATGCCGCGACGGTGCACGCCCTCGTTCGGCGCGTGCGGGCCCGGCGTCCGGGCCTGCGCGTGGAGACCGGCTTCCTCGACTTCAACATCCCCTCGGTGCCGGGGGTGCTGGAGTCCCTGGCGGCGGAGGGCGTCCGCGATGTGGTCGCCCTGCCTCTCCTGCTCACCCGTGCCTTCCACGCGAAGGCGGACATCCCGGCGGTCCTGCGGGAGGCCCCGGCGCGCCTGCGCATCCGCCAGGCGGAGGTGCTCGGCCCCTCCCCCCTGCTGACGGCGGCGCTCGAACGCCGGCTGTACGAGGCGGGGCTGACCCCCGCCGACAAGTCCTCGACGGGGGTCGTGCTGGCCTCCGCGGGGTCCACCGACCCGGAGGCGATCGCGGTGATCGCAGAAATCGCGCGGGAGTGGCGGCACACCGGTTGGTGCGCCGTGCGGCCCGCGTTCGCCTCCGCATCCCTTCCGCGCACCGAGGACGCGGTGCGCGAACTGCGCGCCCTCGGGTGCGACCGTGTCGCCGTCGCCCCCTACGTCCTCGCCCCCGGCTTCCTGCCGGACCGCATCGCCCGCGGCGCCGCCGAGGCGGACGTACTGGCCGACGTACTGGGCCCGGCGCCGGAGGTGGCACGGGTCCTGCTGGAGCGCTACGACGAGGCCCGCGTCCCGGTGCTGATGGCGGCGCTCGGCGCCTGACGGGTCCCGTCCTGGTCGTGGCCGTCACCGTCGCGATCGTGACGGTGTACGAGGTGCCCGGTGGACCGCTGTTCAGTCGAAGGACAGTCCTCCCGTCCTCGTCCGCTTGAGCTCGAAGAAGTCCGGGTGGGCGGCGAGGACACGGAAGCTGTCGAAGAGTTCCGCCGCCCGCTCGCCCCGTGGAACGGCCCGCAGGACGGGGCCGAACCACACCGTTCCGTCGACGTGGAGGGTGGGGGTCCCCACATAGCCGTCCGAGCCGGGCTCCCGGCCCGCCTCGTGACTGCGGCGCACCGCCTCGTCGTACGCGGGGTCGTGGGCCGCGGCGGCCAACTCGGCCGGGAGCCCCAGCTCGGCGAGGGAGTCGGCGACCACGGCGTCGAAGTCCTCGGCCCCTCGGTCGTGGATGCGGGTGCCGAAGGCGGTGTAGAGGTCGCGCAGCACCTTCTCGCCGTGCTGTGCGGCGGCGGCCACCGCGACCCGTACGGGTCCGACGGACTTGTCCACCAATTCCCGGTACCAGTCAGGGAGTTCATTGCCCAGGTTGTGCAGGTGGAGGCTCATCACACGGAAGCGGAGGTCGAGCGGGCGGGCACGCTCGACCTCCAGCATCCAGCGTGAGGTGATCCAGGCGAAGGGGCAGGCCGGGTCGAAGTAGAAGTCGACGCGGGTGGGTCGGTCGTCCGTCCTCGGGTTCGTCATACCGTCGAGGCTAGCCAGCGAGTGGCACAGGAACACGATCCAATTCTGCTCCGAATCACTGGTCCATTGCCGTGTGGGCCAGGTGCGGATTCCGGCCGCTGTGGGCGAGGGCGCGCTCGAAGACGGGCGCGTCGTCGGACACCGGTACCGGGTCGGCGAAGCCGTCGTACTGACGGTAGAGCTCCGCGTGCGTGTCGACGACGTCCAGGACGAGCCGGGCCGCGCCGTCCGAGATCCGGAACTCCTGGCCGGTGGCCGTCGCCACGTCCCAGCCGTGCACCGCCATCTCCTTGACGATCATCGAGGCGATGTCGGCGGCGGGCATCCTCGCCGTCCCGAGTTCGACCTCGCCCTCCCACACCCCGGGGTCGTCCCAGGCGGCCACGGCACGGTCGAGCTGCTCCGCGTACGCCCGCGCCCAGCCGGGATCCGCCGTGAAGTCGCGACCGGTCAGCTCCTCGGAGAGCTGCTTGCGCAGCGCACGGTGCTCCAGGCCGTGCGAGGTGTAGAGGACCCAGTGGTTCACCAGGGTGCGCAGGTCCCAGTCCGGGCAGTGCGTGGGACCGGGCTCCGCCAGTTGCGCCGCCGTGACACCGCCGGCCACCCGGGCGGCCTCGGCGGCGCATTCCACCATGTACGGATGCACGTTCTTGTACGGATTGCTCATGCGCTCCACGCTAGGGACGCGGCGCGCGCTCCTCTTGAACAAACGCGACAGCCTCGTCGGCCAGGCGTACGAGCTCCGCGAGCGGCAGAGAGCCCGCCGCCCTGCGCTCGCGCGCGAAGGTGTTCGCGAGCCGCTGGAGCAGCTCGTTGAGCGGGGTCGGCACACCGTGCAGCCGGCCGAGGAGAGCGATCTCGCCGTTGAGGTAGTCGGCCTCGATGGTGCCGGTGCCGCGGTTGAGGGACTGCCAGGAGGAGCCGCCGCCGCGCTCGGAGCCGTCGAAGGGCTCGAACCGGATCTTGTTGTCGCGGACCTGCTTCTGCTCCTCCTCGCCGGTGTACGCGATGCCGGCGGCGGTCAGCACCGCCTCGCCCTCCGCGCGCACCCGTGCGAAGAGCGCCAGGCCCTCCTCGCTGGTCAGGACGCCGCTGACCGCCTCGATCGCGTTGGCGAGATTGCCGAGCAGCTTGGCGTACTGCCAGCGCGCCACGTCCGGCACGACCGGTGCCTCGAAGTGGGCCTTCTCCAGGTCGGCGGCGATGCGGCGGGCCGTCTCGTCCGTGCCGTGCGGATGGCGGCCCAGGTGCAGGATTCCGGTGAGCGGGGCGCCCGCCGCCGACACCGCACCCGGCCCGACGAGGGTCGCGGGCAGCCAGACGCAGACGCCGTACACCCGCCGGAAGCGGCGCAGCGCGATCCGGGGGCTCTCCACCCCGTTCTGCGCGCAGACCAGCGGCAGCCGCTGCGCCGCCGTGCCGCCGCCCGCCACGGGGGCCGGGCCCCACGCCTCCAGGGCCGCCTCGCTGTCCTGGGTCTTCACCGCCAGGACCAGTACGTCGTCGGCGCGCAGCTCTCCGAGCGCCGCGGGCCCGTCGACCGTGGGCAGCCGGTGCGTTCGCGTCCCCTCCGAGGTCATGAGCCGCAGCCCGTGCGTGCGCAGCGCCTCGTAGTGCGTTCCCCGCGCGACCAGTGCCACCTCGTGGCCCGCCTCGGCCAGCCGGCCGCCGATGGCCCCGCCGACCGCTCCCGCTCCGATGATGATGTAGCGCATGGGGATGAGCCTCGCACAGTCGTGTGTACCCTCCATTCAATGGTTTCGGAAAGCTTCGCCCTCGGTGGGGAGCCGGCGGTGCGGCGGCTCGGCTATGGCACCGCCCAGTTGACCGGTCCCGGGTACTGGGGGCCGCGCGGGGATTCACGGGACGCGGTGGCCGTGCTGCGGCGGGCCGTCGAGCGCGGGGTCACCCTCGTCGACACCGCCGACAACTACGGTCCCTCGATCGCCGAGGAGCTGGTCGCCGAGGCCCTGCACCCGTACACCGAGGGCCCGTTGATCGCGACCAAGGGCGGCGTCGTGCGCACCAGCGACCATGCCTGGCACGTCGCCGGGCGGCCCGAGCGGTTGCGGGAGATGTGCGAGGCGAGCCTGCGGCGGCTGCGGCTCGACACGATCGGCCTGTACCAGCTGCACCGGCTCGACCCGGCCGTGCCGATGGCCGAACAGCTGGGCGCGCTCGACGAGTTGCGCGCGGAGGGCAAGATCCGGCACATCGGCCTCGACACCGTCACCGCCGAACAGCTGGAAGTGGCAGTGGAGTTGACCGACATCGCCTCGGTCCAGAACCGCTTCAACCTGCTCGACCGTGACTCGCAGCCGCTGCTGAAGCTGTGCGAGACGCGCGGCATCGCCTTCCTGCCCTGGTTCCCGCTGGGCAACGGCTCCCTCACCGCCGACCCGGAGTGCGCCCGGATCGCCGCCGCGCGCGGGGCGACACCGGGGCAGATCGCCCTGGCGTGGCTGCTGCACCGCTCCCCGGTGCTGTGCCCGACCCCGGGCACGGGATCCCTCGCCCATCTGGAGGAGAACCTCGACGCGGGCGCGGTGCGGCTCACCGCCGAGGACATGGCGGCGCTGGGTTGACCCTGTACCGGGACCCGAGGCTGACGGTCCCGGACGAGATCGTCTCGTACACCACCTACGACGGCGTACGAAAGGTCACTCTGGGTCGGAGCTGAACGGCGTGCCCTGGTGGAAGTACAGGCGCCAGCCGTCCTCCGTCCGCCGCCACAGCGAACTCCGGTGCACCCGGCGGCCATTGTCATCCTCCGTGTCGAAGGTGAGGTGGACCAGGTCCGGGGCGAGCTGGACACCCTTCATCCGCGACGTGGTGATGGGCCGCGACCCCTGCTGCGCCAACGAGGTCAGTTCGGTGAGGACCGAAGCGCGGTCCCACAGCCGCCCGGAGGAGCCGAACTCGTAGAAGTCGGGGTGGAGCAGCGCTCCCATCCGCTCCGGCGAGCGGCGGACCTCGGCGTCGAGCAGGCGCAGTTCGCCCACGATGGCGGCCTCCACGGCGGGGTTGTGCTCAGGCACCGGTCAGCTCCTCGAGTTTGACGACCGTGTTCCAGTTGCGGGTGGTGGCGGTGACGCCCTTGAGGAGCCGCGGCTTCGACAGGGCCTCGGCGAGCTTGGAGCGTCCCAGGCCGTCGGGGGCGTACAGATAGAGCACCCGGTCGCCGAGGCGGAACTCCTCCGGCAGGAACACCGCCGGGTCGACCGAGGCGAAGCGCTCGGGGTCGACGGGGCCCGAGAAGTAGGTGACGTGCAGCTGCTTGGCCTCCAGTTCGGCGGCCGGGAACGGGCACGCCTCCCGTACGGCCCTCAGATAGGCGTGGTCGCGGACCAGCACGCCGACGCCGAAGCCGAAGTGCTTCTCCATGACCTCGGCCAACTCGGCCGCCAGGGAGTCCTCGTCCCCGCGGTCGGTGGAGAAGACGGCGTTGCCGCTCTGGAGGTACGTCCGTACGTCGCCGTGGCCGAGTTCCTCGATCAGGGTGCGGAGCTCGGCCATCGGCACCTTCTTGTTGCCGCCCACGTTGATCCCGCGCAGCAGTGCCGCGTACGTCGTCGTCATCCGCACACCATAGGACGGCCGTCGGGCCCAGGCGGACCAACACCCGCACCCCGGTCCCGATCGGCGGCCGCACCCTGATCGGGATCCCCGAGAGGCCCGGATAGGTGTAAGGGGCCCCTGTCCTCCCCAGTGCGGAGGCGACGGGGTCCGCGGGGAGGAGCCGGGGGTCCCGGCGTTCACCGGGCAGCACGAGGAGACGTTCTTATCCGGCGCCTACCTTCATAAGCAGAGGTGACGGCAGGGGGCTGTCACCGTGCACAAGGGGGCTGGCCCGTCATGGGGAACGGAGACATACGGGTGCGGGGCATCGCCGCGCGGGCAGGCGGCTGGAGTGCCCGGCACCGATGGGCCGCCGTGGGAATCTGGGTGCTGTTCGTCGTCCTGGCGATGGGGCTCGGCTCGGCGGCGGGCCGCGTCGACGTCAAGGAGAGCGACCAGCTCAAGGGTGAGACGCACACCGCCGCGAAGATCATCGAGGACTCGGGGATCAAGGCCCCGGCCGGTGAGAGCGTCCTGATCCAGGGGAAGGACGCGAGCGTCAAGGCGACGGACGCCGACTTCCGCGCCGCCGTCACCGCCCTCGTCAAGGCCGTCGAGGGGACCGGCGAGGTCACGGACGTGACCTCCCCGTACGAGACGAAGACGATCTCCAGGGACGGGCGCAGCGCGCTCGTGCAGTTCGACATGCGGGGCGACGCGGACACCGCGGGCGACCGCGTCGAGCCGGTGCTGAACGCCGTCAAGGGCGTCCAGAAGGACCACGCGGGGCTGCGGATCGAGGAGATCGGCGGCGCCAGCATGCAGAAGACCTTCTCCGACGCGTTCGGCGACGACTTCAAGAAGGCCGAGTACTCCGCGGTGCCGGTGGCCCTCGGCATTCTGCTGATCGCTTTCGGGGCCCTGGTGGCGGCGCTGCTCCCGGTGGCGCTCGCGCTCACCGCGATCATGGCGACGATGGGTCTGATGGGCATCGTCAGCCACCTCCAGCCGATGAGCGACACCGCCAACTCCGTGATGCTCCTGGTGGGTCTGGCCGTCGGCGTCGACTACTGCCTGTTCTATCTGCGCCGTGAGCGCGAGGAGCGCGAGGCCGGCCGGGACGCCGGTGCCGCGCTGCGGATCGCCGCCGCAACCAGTGGCCGCGCGATCGTCGTCTCCGGTGTCACGGTGTGCGTGGCGATGGCCGGCATGCTCTTCACCGGTCTCGCCGAGTTCGAGGCGATGGGGCTGGCCTCACTGATGGTCGTGGCCGTCGCCATGGTCGGCTCGGTCACCGTGCTGCCCGCGCTGCTCTCGCTGCTCGGCGAGCGGGTCGAGAAGGGCCGCCTGCCGTTCCTGCACCCGGACAAGCGGCGTGCCAGGGGCAAGCGCGTCCGGTCCGCCGAGGAGGGCAGCCGGTTCTGGAGCGCGGTGCTGCGGGTCGTGCTCGCCAAGCCCGCCGTCTCACTGGTCGTCGCGGCCGGTGCGCTGCTGGCCATCGCCGCTCCCGCCCTCGGCATGAAGACGCAACAGCTGACGCTGGACAAGGAGTTCGGCAACTCGCTGCCGATCGTGGGGACGTACAACCGGGTCAACGACGCCTTCCCGGGCGGCTCCGAGCCGGCCGAGGTGGTCGTCAAGGCGCACGACATCAACGCCGCCGACGTGAAGTCCGCGCTCGCCGACTTCCGTACGCGGGCCATCAGTTCGGGCGCCTCGCGCGGCCCGGTCGACATCAAGGTGCACGAGGCGCAGAACGTCGCGTTCGTGTACGTGCCCCTCGTGGGCGGCTCCGACCAGGACAAGGCGGAGAAGAGCCTTCAGCTGCTGCGCGACAAGGTGCGGCCCGACACGCTCGGCAAGGTCGACGGCGTCCAGGCGCCGATCACCGGACAGGTCGCCGGATCGCACGACTTCAGCGACCAGTTGCTGGGCTCGGTGGCCCCGGTCTTCGCGTTCGTGGTCGTGTTCGCCTTCCTGCTGATGCTGCTCTCGTTCCGCTCGCTGACGATCGCGATCACCTCGATCGTGCTCAACCTGCTGTCGGTCGCTGCGGCCTACGGCATCCTGGTCGCCGTCTTCCAGCACGGCTGGGGCGCCTCGCTGGTCGGCGCGGAGGGCGTGGGCGCCATCGTCACCTGGCTGCCGCTGTTCCTCTTCGTGATCCTCTTCGGGCTCTCGATGGACTACCACGTGTTCGTGGTCTCGCGGATCCGTGAGGCGCGGCTGCGGGGCCGGGACACCAAGGACGCGATCCGGCACGGGGTGGTCACGACGGCCGGTGTCGTCACCAGCGCCGCCGTCATCATGGTGGCCGTCTTCGCGATCTTCGGCACGCTGTCCATGCAGTCCATGAAGCAGATGGGTGTGGGCCTGGCGGCCGCGGTGCTCATCGACGCGACGATCATCCGCGGGGTGCTGCTGCCGGCCGTGATGGCGCTGCTCGGCGAGCGCAACTGGTATCTGCCGAAGTGGCTGAACCGGCTGCCTGACCTCACCCACGACGAGTCGCCCGAGGCCGTGCTCCCGCCGGCCCGGGAGGGCGAGCGGGCCGGGGTGTGACCCCGTAACCAGGCCGGCATCAGGGCCTGTCGGTTCCCCCGGGGAACCGACAGGCCCTTTGCCCATGCGCCCATCCTGCCTACGCGCCGCTCTTGCCCATGCGCCCATCTCGCCTACGCGCCCGCGGGCAGCTCGGCCTCGATGAGGTCGGCCGCCCGCAGGGTGCCGCCCTCTCCCGCCATCTCCTCCCGGATCACCGCCAGACGGCGCGCCACCTCGGGATCCTCGACCAGGGCGAGGACGGCCTCCCGCAGGGTCTCGGCCGTGGCCTCCGCCATCGGCAGGTGGCTGGCCACGCCCAGCGACTGGAGCATGTCGGCGTTGCCGAACTGGTCGACGGCCTGCGGTACGGCGACCATCGGGGTGCCGGTGGCCAGCCCCTCCTGGCTGCCGCCCGCACCGGCGTGCGTGATGAACGCGTCGGCCTGCCGGAGGATCGCGAGCTGGGGCACCCACGGGTGGACCTCCACGTTGCCGGGCACCTCCCCCAGCTCCGCGGGGTCGACGAAGCGGCCGATCTGCAGCACGACATGCCAGCCCGGCAGCCCGCCGAAGGCCTCGACGCACGCGCGGTAGAAGGCGGGCTGCTTGGTGAAGCTGGAGCCCAGCGACACGAGCAGCACCTTCTCGGCGTCGGCGGGCCGCCGCCAGTCCCCCTGTGCGGCGCGGTCGCCCTGGCAGGCGCCGACGAAGGTGTACCGCTTCTCGTCGACGCGGTCGGCGTTCGGCTGGAGGGCCCTGGGGATGAGGACGAGGCACCGGTCGGGGCGGCCCATGAAGTCCTCGACGCTCAGGTCCATGCCGTTCTCCGCGATCCAGCGCGCGAAGGTGTCGTAGAACGCCTTGCCGCGCGGGGTCCGCTTGAGCGGCTCGAACAGCGGCTTGCCGACCTCCTCGTCATAGCCCTCCCAGGCGACGAGGTTCGGGGAGAGCTGCACGATCGGCACGCCCCATCGGTGGGCGAGCACCCGGGCCGGGTACGCGGTGATGTCGTACAGCACCAGGTCCGGTTCGTCGCCCTCGTAGGCCGCCGCGAGTTGCGGCTCGGCCTGCAGCGCGTCGGTCAGGAACGGTTCGATGTTGTCGATCAGCTCGGTTCCCCATGCCTCCGGGTCGTCGTCGTCCGTGGGCAGGGTCGAGTGCCAGGGCCTCGGCTCGGCCCCCGTCGCGGCGACCTTCTCGGCGAAGGCGGGCGGAATCGCGTACGTCACGCGGTGGCCGCGCGCCACGAGCTCGCGGATCACCTCGATGCTCGGGTTCACGTGCCCATGGGCGGCGATGGAGAACATGGCGATGTGGGCGGGGCGGGTAGTCATGCGACGACCTTAGGCAAGACGAGACGTCTCGTTCAACCTGTTTCCGCTCGTGTCAGCGGCCACCGCCGCCTCGGTACCGGCCCCGGCCACTCACCTCTGGCCCCGACCACTCACCTCTGATAGCGGGCCAGCACCAGGTTCCCGTTCCGTACCAGCCGCTTCCTCAGCTCGGCGAGGCCGATCGCCCCGCTGTAGTACTCCTGGAAGGCGGGGGTCGCCACCTTGTCCTTCCACTCGGGATAGCCGCGCACGGACTGGGCGGGGGCCGGGCGGAGGTGGGCGGCGAGGGCGGCGCCGGTCGCCCAGCCGTCCTTGGCGGTGTGCAGGGCGGGGTCCTTGAGTGCCTCGGTCCCCGTGGGCAGCATCCAGTCGCCGAGGGCGAGGCGGACCATGTTCCGCGGCCGGAGCAGGAAGTCGATGAACGCGGCGGCCTCCTTCTTGTGCGGGCTGTCGGCGGCGATGGACAGGGTCTGCGGGCTGACGCCCTGGGTGAGCCCGTCCGCGCCGGCCGGGGCGGGCAGCACCTGCCAGTCGAAGCCCTTCGGCGCCTGCTGCACGATCTGCTGACGGTAGGAGAACCCGAGCGGCACCATCGCGTACTTCCCCCCGAAGAAGCCGGGCAGTGTGTCGGAGCCGCCCATGCCGAGCGTGGCGCTGGAGGCGCTGCGGTCCGTGTTCACCTCGTCGTGCACGGTCCTCGGCACCACCGCGTCGGCCGCGTCGAACCGGACGGTCACCTTGCCGTCGGCGCCCCGCTGGAACAGCTGTCCGCCGGTGGAGAGGGAGAGGTTGAGCGTCGCCGAGACGGGTTCCTTGAGCGGCCAGGCGACGCCGTACCTGCCCTTGCCGCTCAGCCGCTTCGCGATCGCCCGGAACTCGTCCCAGGTCCACGGCCGTTCGGGCGTGGGAATGCGGACGCCCGACGCCCTCAGCCATCCGGCGTTGGCGATCAGGACCCGCGGCTCCTGGAGGAAGGGCACGCCGTAGACCCCGTCCCCGAAGGTCGCGGTGTCCCAACTGTGCTGCGGGATCTCGGCCTTGAGCCGCGCGGGCAGCAGCGTGCGCAGATCGGCGAGATAGCCGCCGTAGGCGAAGTCCGCGAGGTCGTCCGAGGCGTCGTGGATGATGTCCGGCGCCTCGCCGCCCTCGAAGGAGGTGAGCAGCTGGTCGTGGACACTGTCCCAACTGCCCTGGATGTACTCGACCTTGACGCCTGGATGGGTGGCGTTCCACTCCTTCACCAGCGCCTCGTTCGCGGTGACGGACTCCTGCTGCCAGGCCAGGGACTGGAAGCGCAGGGTGATCCCGCCGCCCTCCGATCCGCCGCCGCCACCGGAGCAGCCCGCGCCCAGCAGGAGCAGCAACCCCATGACCAGCGCGAGGCGTCCTCTCGCGCGCATCGACTTCCCGCGCACCGGCCTCCCACGCATCGGCTTCCCCCGCATCAGCTCTTCACCGCCCCGGCGAGCATGCCGCCCGTGATCCGCTTCTGGATGATCGCGAAGACGACCAGGGACGGCAGGGTCGCGAGGGTCGCCGCCGCGGCGAGCGGGCCGAGGTCCGCGGCTCCCTCCGCCCCGATGAAGTGCGTGAGGACGACCGGGAGGGTCTGTTTCTCCGGGGTCTTGAGCAGCACGAGCGCGAAGAAGAACTCGTTCCACGTGCTGATGAACGCGAACAGCGCCGTCGCCACGATGCCGGGCGCGAGCAGCGGAGCGGTGACGGAGAGGAGCGTCCGCGCCCTTCCCGCCCCGTCGACCGCCGCGGCCTCCTCCAGCTCGGCGGGCACGGCCCGTACGTACCCCACCAGCATCCACAGCGCGAACGGCAGCGCCCACACCACGTAGACCATGATCAGCCCGGGTACCGAGTCGATCAGCCGCAGGTTCTTCAGGACCAGGAACAGCGGGATGATCACGAGCACGAACGGGAACGCCTGGCTGACCACCACCCACCCCGTGGCGGCCTTGGCGAGCGGGGTGCGGTGGCGCGCCATGACGTAGGCCATGGGGGTCGCGATCAGTACGGCGACGACCGCCGCGCCGAGGGCCGCGAGGAGGGAGTTGAGCGCGGCGTGCAGCAGTGGCTGCTCGTCGAAGGCCTGGCGGAAGTTGGCGAGCGTGGGGCTCCGGGGGATCCAGGTGGGGTGGAGACTGGCCAGCTCGCGGGCGGGCTTGAACGCGGTGGAGATCAGCCAGAGGAAGGGGAAGGCCAGGAAGACGAGATAGGCGAGCAGGGCGAGGTACTGGCCCGCGCGGGCCCCTTTGCGGGTCCTCACGTGTCCTCGTCTCCCTTCAGCCGGCCTGCCAGCCGGATCGCGAGCAGCACCGAGATCACCGCGACCATCACGCACCCCATGGCCGCCGCGTAGCCGAACTGCCCGTAGCGGAAGGCCTCTTCGTAGGCGAAGAGCATGGGGAGCCGGGTCCGGCCGCCGGGTCCGCCGTTGGTCAGCACATAGACCAGGGCGAAGGAATTGAAGTTCCAGATAAAATTCAGCGCCGTGATGGCGAGGGCGACCGGTCTCAGGGCGGGCCAGGTGACGGTCAGGAAGCGGCGCCAGGCGCCCGCGCCGTCCATCGCGGCCGCCTCGTGGAGTTCGCGTGGGGTGTTCTGCAGCCCCGCCAGAAGCGCGACCGTGGTCTGTGGCATGCCCGCCCAGACGCCGACGACGATCACCGCGGGCAGGGCGGTGCCGAGACCGCTCAGCCAGTCGTGGCCGTCGCCGAGGCCGAGGTCGCGCAGGGTCTCGTTGAGGATGCCCGCGTCGGGGTTGTAGACGAGCCGCCACATGATGCCGACGACGACCTCGGGCATGGCCCAGGGAATGATCGCGAGGGCGCGGGCGAGCGGACGCAGGCGGAGGTCCTGGTCGAGGAGAAGCGCGAGGCCCAGGGCGAGGAGGAACTGCGGCACGGTCACCCCGACCGCCCACAGCAGTCCGATCCGGAACGAGTCCCAGAACAGGGTGTCGTGCAGCAGGTCCTGGAAGTTGAGCGCCCCGATCCAGCGTGTGGGCGCGGTCCGGCCCGACTGCGCGTCGGTGAACGCCAGCGCGATGCCGTAGAGCAGCGGTCCGACGCTGAGCACCAGGATCGGGATCAGCGCGGGCAGCACCAGGAACCAGGCCCCGTGGTCGACGCGGCGCCGTCCCCCGCCCGCATCGGGCGTGCGCGTCGCCGGCCGCCTGGTCGCGCTCGCCAATGTCATGGAATCGGCTCCTTTGCGCGACTCATGGCGGTCTGGCCGTCCCGGCGGCCCCCGTCATGGTCCTCAGCGAGATGGAGGTCGTCAAGACACCTCGCACGCGGTCCGACCTGTGCGAATGCGACACTGGCCGACGGATGGCGGGAACCTGACGCCTTACCCGAAGGTCGTACACGAGGGTCGTACACGGGCTGTGCGCGAGGACGCGGAGGCGAAGATGGACGAGGCACGGGCGCGGGACGTACTGGCCGCGGCGGAGGTGCTGCCCGGACCGGCGCGGGACGCGACGCTGCTCGCCCTGGGCGAGAACGCGGTGTTCGCCGCCGATGACCTGGTGGTCAAGGTGGGCCGCGATGCCGAACTGCTCGACCGCGCCCGGCGGGAACTGGACATCGCGGCCTGGCTCGCCGAGGCGGGCGTCCCCGCGGTGCGGGCGGCCGAGACCCAGGCTCTGCTGGTGGACGGTCACCCGGTGACGTTGTGGCACCGGCTGCCCGATCCCGTACGCCCCGCCGAGCCACGGGATTTGGCCGAACTGCTACGGGTGGTGCACACACTTCCCTCCCCCGCCTTCCCCCTGCCGCCCCGCGAGCTGCTGGGCGGGGTGGAGCGCTGGCTGCGGCTCGCGGGCGATGCGATCGACCCCGCGGACGCGGCGTATCTGCGGGCGCGGCGCGACGGCTTCGCGGACGCCGCGGCCGCGCTCACCCCGCACCTGCCGCCGGGCCCGATCCACGGCGACGCGCTCCCCCGCAATGTGCACGTGGGCCCCGACGGCCCGGTCCTGGTCGACCTGGAGACCTTCTCCGCCGATCTGCGCGAGCACGACCTGGTGGTCATGGCGCTCTCCCGCGACCGCTACGGGCTGCCCGCCGACGCGTACGACTCCTTCACCGAGATCTACGGCTGGGATGTACGCGCGTGGGAAGGCTGCTCCGTGCTCCGGGGCGCCCGCGAGACCGCCAGCTGCGCCTGGGTCGCCCAGCACGCGCCGAGCAACCCGAAGGCCCTGGCCGAGTTCGAGCGACGGGTGGCGTCGCTGCGGGACGGGGACGAGACCGTGCGCTGGTACCCGTTCTGACGCTTCCCGAGCTCCCCGGCAGTGCGGGTCCTCTCAGACCTTCTGGTCCGCCAGGTCCCGCATCGGCCAGGTCCCGTCGATCACCGCGTCCGTCTCCCCCTTGCGGCGCAGGAAGCTCTGGAAGTCGGCCGCCCACTCGGCGTACCACTCGATCTGGCGGCGGTGCAGCTCCGCCGGGCCGAGGGCCGCGACCTTCGGGTGGCGGTCGGCTATCGCACGGGCGAGCTTGGCCGCGGCCAGGGCGTCGGCCGAGGCGTCGTGGGCGGCGTCCAGCGACACGCCGTACTCCGTGCAGACCGCTTCGAGGTTGCGCTTGCCTCGGCGGTAGCGGTCGACGGAGCGGTCGATCGTGTACGGGTCGACGACCGGCGCGGGGTCGGTCCCGCCGAGCCGCTCGCGCAGCGACGGCAGCCCGTACCTGCGCAGTTCGGCGGAGAGCAGGGTCAGGTCGAAGGCCGCGTTGTACGCCACGACCGGGACGCCGCTCTTCCAGTACCCGGTGAGGACGCCGGCGATCGCGTCGGCGACCTGGTCGGCGGGCCTGCCCTCCGCGGCCGCCCGCTCGTTGGAAATCCCGTGCACCGCCACCGCGTCCGCCGGAATCTCCACGCCCGGATCGGCCAGCCACTCACGGCGCCCTATCGGCTCTCCGTCCTTGACCTCGATCACGGCACCCGTGACGATGCGCGCCTCGCGCGGATCGGTCCCGGTCGTCTCCAGGTCGAAGCCGATCAGCAGCTCCCGGTGCCAGCCCATGGGCGGCCCCCCTTCTTCGTGGTGCTTTCCCCCAGTGGTCTCCACGATCGCACGAGCCACTGACAGTCCGAGGACCGCGTTCCGCTTCCCGCCCCGGACACCACGTCACGGCCCCGGTCGGAGCGACACTTCAGGACACCGGACGCGAATCCGCCCAAGCCACCTCGAACTCCTCGCGATATGTGGGGAACAGGCCCTCTTCGCCGATCTCGTCCGGTTTGACCACCCGGCCGCCGCCGCGCAGCACCAGCACCGGTGCCTCCATACCGCGGGCGCGGCGCAGATACGACTGCACGATCGCGATGCCGTCGGAGCCGTCCCCGTCGACGAGGTACGCCGTGAAGCGCGGCGTCTCGTCGTACACCTGGATCTCGAACGCGCCGGGGTCGCGCAGGCGGGCCCGCACCCGTCGCATGTGCAGGATGTTCATCTCCACGGCCCGGCTCAACTCGCCGCGCTTGAGACCGAGTTCGCGCTCACGCCGTTTGACCGCGCTGGACGCCGGGTTCAGGAACAGCAGCCGCACCCGGCAGCCCGACTCGGCGAGGCGTACGAGCCGCCGCCCGGAGAAGTTCTGCACCAGCAGGTTCAGGCCGATGCCGATGGCGTCGAGGCGGCGGGCGCCGCCGAAGAGGTCCTCGGCGGGGAACTGGCGCAGCAGCCGCACCCGGTCGGAGTGCACGCCGACCACGTCCGCGTACCGGTCGCCGACCAGCTCCTCGACGGCGTCGACGGGCAGCCGGCGCGCGGAGGGCACGTCGCTGCCGGCGCCGAGGATCTCCAGGAGCTTCGCCGCGGCGCGCTCGGCCTGTCCCAGGACCGCCTCGGACAGGGCCCGGTTGCGGGAGACCACGTTCCGGGTGACTTCCAGTTCGTCCAGCGCGAGTTCGACGTCCCGGCGCTCGTCGAAGTAGGGCTCGAAGCACGGCCAGTGCTGCACCATGAGCTCGCGCAGCTGCGGCAGGGTGAGGAAGCTGAGCACGTTGTCGTCGGCCGGGTCGAGCAAGTAGCCCTTGCGTCGGCTGACCTCGCGTACGGCGACCGCGCGCTGCACCCACTCCTGCCCGGCGGGTCCGGCGGCGGCGACCACCCAGTCGTCGCCGTGGACGGGCTCGTAGATGGGGCGCAGAACAGCGGCCACGACCGCGCGCAGCCGCTGTTCGACCAGATTCAGCCAGATGTAGGCACGGCCGGCTCGCTGGGCACGCGTACGCACCTCACGCCAGGCGTCGGCGCCCCAGTCCAGTTCCGGTCCAATGGATCCCATCTCCATCGGCCGCGCCAGGGACACCGCGCCGGGTGGGACATCTGTGGAGTTCCCCTCGTGACCCTCGTCACCAGGAGGCAACTCCAGCCCTCCCGAGCCCACCCGCGCACCGCCTTCCGCTCCCCCGAGCTCTTCCGTGGGGTCAGCCCCACTCAACGATCAAGGAAGGGTACTCCGGGAGCGGCGGGCGGTGCAGCCCGATGGACAGGTCGTTTCTCAACTACCGTTTTCCGCATGCCCGTTCTGGTTGGCGAGCTCCGGCGGAGTGAGCGGATTCATAGCGGTGACGTCACGCGGAGCGAGGGAAAACCCCTGCCAGTGGACCGGCATGGGCTGCTGGTCCTCGTCGCGCGCTATGTGGTGGAAGCCCACATTGACCCACACGATGGGGTGGGTGAGCGTCTGTCCGTTGACGTACGTGTCGACGGACTTGCCCGCTCCGGCACCGCAGTTGAGCAGATTGTTCGTGGCGAACTGCTCGCACTGCTTGTACTCGGTGAAGTACACGTCGTGCTTGGTGAAGGGGCGGCCGAGGTACTTGGTGGTGGCACCCGGGACGATCTCGTAACTGCGGGCGTGGTCGTCCTTGTTCTTGCCGGTGTCGCTGACGACGCGCCACCAGCGCATGTTCTTGGCGTCGCCCGCGAGTTCCTTGGTGACCTTGGTGCGGGTGGTCTTGTTGGTCGGGCCCTCGTTGCCGTTGCGGGGCGGGCTGACCACGGAGTCGTACTGCTCGACCTTGTTCTTGGAGGAGCCGTCGAGGCCGAAGTCCAGCCGCCAGAAGACGTTGTGGCTGTGGCTGGTGGCGTAGGCCTTGGCGCCCTTGCCGATGGGCCAGCCGCGGCCGTCGCCCGCGTCGTAGTCGCCGGGCGAGAGGCTGCCGGTGGCGCCGATGTTCATGTTGATGGTGCCGTCGTCCTGGAAGCGCCACTCGGTGATGTACTCGTACCAGCCGACCTTGTTGACGGTGTAGATCAGCAGGTCCTTGCCCTGGGTCTGGTAGACCTTGTTGCCCGTGTCGGCCTCCATGCGGTAGGCGTGGCCACGCGAACGGGTGGTGGTGCACAGGCCGTTGACGTTCGGGTGCTGCGGGTCCCAGGCGTTGGGGATCTTCACGGTCTTGATGGTGCCGCCGGGGCACTCGCCGGGCGCCATCTTCATCAGGCCCTGTCCGAAGCCGGCGCCCGTGAGGTCGTCGTACTCGGCCTTGCCGTCGTCGTAGGGGACGTGGATCTGGCCGAGCTTGGCACTGGTGAGGACCTTGATCGGCTGGGCCTCGCCCTTGGGCTGGTACGAGATGTTCTCCAGGACGAGCCCGGCCTCGCTCTCGTAGTGCCAGCACATGCGCCAGGTGGTGCCGGTGGAGAGCTTCTGCTCGATCTTGTACGCCGTGCTGCAGCTCGCGGCCGCGGCGGGCGCGGCCTTGGACTGGGCGACGGCCGGACCTGCGGCCGTCGTCGCGCCGACGGCGAGTGCGGCCACCGAGAGACCGACCGCCGTCCGGCTGCGGGCACGACTGATTCTGTTCACGCGCATGACGAAGAGACTCCTTGCGAAAGCATGTGGAAGAAGGAGGTGCGTTGGGAAAGTGAACGGAGGCGGCTCAGCCGCCCGGAGCGCGCCGGTCGCCGCTCAGCCGAGCTTGCCGACCTTGCGGGCGCTCAGGTCGATCACCAGTGCACGGGCATCGATCCAGGACCCGTTCCTGACCTTCGGGAACAGCCTCACGCAACGGTGCTCGCCGCACTGCGCGAGGAGGGCGGGCTGGGCGCCCGAGGTCGCCCGGTAGACCATGCTGTTCAGCGTCAGCTGGTCGGGCGAGGTGAGTTCCTTGCCGGTGGCGTCCTTGTAGTCGGCTCGCAGGCCGGCGCCGAGCGGGTCGGCGATCAGCAGTTTCGCGGCCTCGACCATCTCGTCGCGGCTGATGGGCGGCTGGACACCGTGCTGGGTGTCCGTCCGCTCGACCTTCCCGCTGTCGAGGTTGACCGTCTTGGTGACGAGCGTGTCGTCCTTGTAGTCGTAGAACGTGACGTCCGCGCGGCGCGGCGCGTTCGGGTCGTCGAGTTCGTTCTCCTCCGGGTCGGCGAGGTCGACCCCGATGCGCTGCGGGCCGCGCTGCCCCTCGACGTTCTCGCCGGAGGTGAACAACTGCCGGTTCAGCGCGATCTGTTCGACCCGCCTGGTCTCGTCGTCGGTCAGCGGATCACGGCCGGTGCCCTTGTCGCCCTCGGCCGGGGCCCGCTCGACGACACCGGGCTCGACGACCGCCTGTCCCTGCCCCTGCTGTTGTCCCGCCTGCCGCGCGGCCGGGTTGCCGCCCTGCAGGCCGCCCGAGCTCTCATCGGCCCCCGCCAGGCCCGGAAGCGTGATCCCGACCATCACGGCCGTCCCGGCCACCGCGATGGCCGCACCCGCCACCACTTTTCCCAGATGGCGGTGCACTATCTTGCGCACATTTCCCCCTACTCCCTCTGTTTCTCCAGGAGTGATCTGAGCCCCACTGGTTCGGCATACGACGTATGCCTGGTCAGCGGGTAAGAGGGACATAAGTCATATGAGGTTCCCTCACTTTCGGGGAGACTCGACTCCGAGTTGCCCCCAGGGGCGCGGCACTACTGGAAGAGTCATATCCATGCAGGTCTGGCCTGGTGAGGCATATCCACTCGGTGCCACGTACGACGGCGCCGGTACCAATTTCGCGGTCTTCTCGGAGGCCGCCGACCGGATCGAGCTGTGTCTGCTGCAGGACGACGGCTCGGAGACGGCGGTGGAACTGCGCGAGAGCGACGCGTTCGTACGGCACGCGTATCTGCCCGGGATCATGCCCGGGCAGCGGTACGGGTTCCGGGTGCACGGGCGGTACGCGCCCGAGCGCGGACAGCGCGTCAACTCCGCGAAGCTGCTGCTCGATCCGTACGCGCGTGCGATCAGCGGCTCGGTCAAATGGGGCGAGGAGGTGTACAGCTATCCGTTCGGGGCGCCCGACAAGCGCAACGACCTGGACTCGGCGCCGCACACCATGACCTCGGTCGTGGTCAACCCGTACTTCGACTGGGGCGACGACCGGCGCCCGCGCACCGAGTACCACCACACGGTGATCTACGAGGCCCATGTGAAGGGCCTGACGATGCAGCATCCGGCGCTGCCCGAGGAACTGCGCGGCACCTACGCGGCGCTCGCCCACCCGGCGATCATCGAACACCTGACGGAGCTGGGCGTCACGGCGCTGGAGCTGATGCCCGTACACCAGTTCGTGAACGACCACCGGCTGGTGGAGATGGGCCTCGACAACTACTGGGGCTACAACACGATCGGCTTCTTCGCCCCGCACAACACCTACGCGTCCTGGGGCGACCGCGGCCAGCAGGTCCTGGAGTTCAAGTCGGCGGTCCGGGCGCTGCACGAGGCCGGGATCGAGGTCATCCTGGACGTGGTCTACAACCACACCGCCGAGGGCAACCACCTGGGCCCGACGCTGTCCTTCAGGGGCCTCGACAACGCCTCGTACTACCGCCTCGCGGACGACCCCCGCTACTACATGGACACCACGGGGACCGGCAACTCGCTCCTCATGCGCTCCCCGCACGTGCTCCAGCTGATCATGGACTCGCTGCGCTACTGGGTCACCGAGATGCACGTCGACGGCTTCCGCTTCGACCTCGCGGCCACGCTGGCCCGCCAGTTCCACGAGGTGGACCGGCTGTCGTCGTTCTTCGACCTGGTGCAGCAGGATCCGGTGGTCTCCCAGGTGAAGCTGATCGCCGAGCCCTGGGACGTCGGCGAGGGCGGCTACCAGGTGGGCAACTTCCCGCCGCTGTGGACCGAGTGGAACGGCAAGTACCGCGACACCGTAAGGGACCTGTGGCGCGGCGAGCCGCGCACGCTGGCGGAGTTCGCCTCCCGTCTGACCGGCTCCTCCGACCTCTACCAGGACGACGGCCGCCGTCCGCTCGCCTCCATCAACTTCGTCACTTGCCATGACGGGTTCACGCTGAACGACCTCGTCTCCTACAACAACAAGCACAACCAGGCCAACGGCGAGGACAACCGCGACGGCGAGAGCCACAACCGGTCCTGGAACTGCGGCGCCGAGGGCGACACCGACGACGAGGCCGTACTCGCGCTGCGGGCCCGTCAGAAGCGCAACTTCATCGCGACGCTGATGCTCTCCCAGGGTGTGCCGATGCTCAGCCACGGCGACGAGTTCGCGCGCACCCAGAACGGCAACAACAACGCCTACTGCCAGGACAGCGAGCTGTCCTGGGTGCCGTGGCCCGAGGACGGCGGCGAGCTGCTGGACTTCACGCGCGCGATGGTGTGGCTGCGCCGCGACCACCCCGTCTTCCGGCGGCGCCGGTTCTTCCACGGCCGCCCCGTCCAGGGCACCCACGACGAGCTGTCCGACATCGCGTGGTTCACCCCGGCGGGCACCGAGATGACCCAGCGCGACTGGGGGTCCACGCAGGCGCAGGCGCTGTCGGTCTTCCTCAACGGCAACGCGATCTCCGAGCCGGGCCCGCGCGGCGAGCACATCGCCGACGACTCCTTCCTGCTGATGTTCAACGCCTCGCCCAAGCCGCTGGAGTTCGTGGTTCCGGTCAACCACGGGCGGCAGTGGCAGGTGGTCGTCGACACGGCCCTCCCGGACGGGGTGACGCCGGGCACGGGTGCGAAGGTCCAGGCCGGTGACCGGCTGACCCTGCTCGACCGGAGCCTGACCGTGCTGCAACGGCCCGCGTAGCCGGTCATTCGGGCGTACGTCGATGACACGAAAGAGGGCGAGGCGGGTACGTAGGTCTCCATGACACCTGAGCGTCCCGAACGGGAGATCCCGGCCCCGGTGGTACCCGCTGCGCCCACCGCCACCTACCGGCTGCAGCTGCAGCCGGAGTTCCCCTTCGGGGCCGCCGAGGCCGCCGTGCCGTACCTGGCCTCGCTCGGCGTCTCCCATCTGCACCTGTCCCCCGTCCTGGAGTCGGTCCCCGGCTCGACGCACGGCTACGACGTGGTGGACCACGCGCGAGTACGGGGTGAACTGGGCGGCGAGGACGGGCTGCGCTCCCTCGCCCGCACGGCACGGGAGCACGGGCTCGGCCTGGTCGTGGACATCGTGCCGAACCACATGGCGATGGCCCCGCGCCACAACCACGCCCTGTGGGAGGTGCTGCGCGAGGGCCCCGAGTCGCCGTACGCGCGCTGGTTCGACATCGACTGGGACGCCGGGGGCGGCCGGCTGCTGCTGCCGGTGCTCGGGGGCCGGCTCGGCTCGGAGATCGGCCACCTGAAGGTGGACGGCGACGTACTGCGCTACTACGACCACGTGTTTCCGCTGCGCGAGGGCACCGCCGCTCTGCCGCTGCCGGAGCTCCTCGACGCGCAGTGGTACCGGCCGGCCTGGTGGCGGCTGGCCCGCACCGACCTCAACTACCGGCGCTTCTTCAGCATTTCGGAGCTCATCGGGGTGCGGGTCGAGGACCCGGAGGTGTTCACGGCGACCCACGCGAAGATCCTGGAGCTGCTGGACGAGGGGGTGGTCGAGGGACTGCGCATCGACCACCCGGACGGTCTGGCGGACCCGGACGCCTATCTGCGCCGCCTCCACGAGGCGACCGGCGGGCGTTGGACGGTGGTCGAGAAGATCCTCGCGGACGGCGAGCCGCTGCCCGCCGCCTGGCCCGTCGCGGGCACCACGGGCTACGACGCCCTGCGGCACGTCGACGGCCTCTTCACGGACCCGGCGGGCGCGGGGGAACTCCTCGGCCAGTACCGGCGGTTCGCGGCCCCTCAGACCGATCGGGGCGGCCGCTGGGAGGCGACGGTGCGCCGGGCGGCGTACAAGGTGATCACGCACGAGCTGGCCACGGAGTTCGACCGCCTCACGCGCGTGGCGAGCCGGCTGTGCGCCGCCTCCCCCGATCCGGCACTGCGCGATCACGCCCCGTGGACCCTGGGCACCGCGCTGCGGGAGCTCCTGGTGCGCGTCGAGGTGTACCGGCCGTATCCGTCCACGGACGCCTCCCTGGTCGTGACGGAGGAGGCCGCCGAAGAGGCCCGGGCGGTCTTCACGGTGCCGGAGGAGGCGCACGCCGTGGACGCCGTACGGGACCTGCTGCTCGGGCGGGCCGGTGACGGGCCCGAGCGGGCGGAGTTCCGGGCCCGGTTCGCGCAGACCTCGTCCGCGCTGCGGGCGAAGTCCGTGGAGGACACCGCGTTCTACCGCTATGTGCCCCTGATGTCGGCCAACGAGGTGGGCGGGAACCCGGGCGCTCCGGCCGTGTCCCCGGAGGACTTCCACGCCTACTGCGCGCGCGTGCAGCGCGACTGGCCCGCCACCGGCACCGCCCTGTCGACCCACGACACCAAACGCAGCGCGGACGTCCGCGCCGCCCTCTCGGTGCTCACCCAGTGCCCCGAGCGATGGGCGGACGTGCTGGCCGAGGTGACCCGCGAGGGGGCGACGGGCGTACCCGACCCCCAGCTGGCGTGGGCCGCGTGGCAGACGGTGTTCGGGCTGGGTCCGGCCGACGCGGACCGCGTCCAGGGGGCACTGCTCAAGCACGTCCGGGAGGCCGGGCTGCACACCTCCTGGACCGAGCAGAACCCCGCGTACGAGGAGTCGGTGGCGTCCTTCGTCGCGGCGGGCCCCTGCGGGCCGCTCGGGCGGCCCGTGGCGGACTTCCGGGCCTCGCTCGCCCCGCACGTCCGGGCGAACGTCCTGGGGGCCGCTCTGGTCCAGCTGACGATGCCCGGGGTACCCGACGTCTACCAGGGCACCGAGGGCGAGTACCTGGCGCTGGTGGACCCCGACAACCGCGAGCCGTTCACGCCCCTGGAGCAGGCTTCGGCGAAGACCGCGCTCACCACGGCGGCGCTGCGGCTGCGCGCGCGGCGCCCCGAGGTCTTCGGCGACGCGGCGACGTACGTGCCACTGGCGGCGGCGGGGCCGGGCGCCGCGCACTGCGCGGCGTTCGTCCGCTCCGGGGAGGTGATTTCCGCCGTCACCCGGCTTTCGCTGCGCCTGGCGGAGGCGGGCGGCTGGCGCGACACCCGGCTCGCGCTCCCCGACGGGCGGTGGGCGGACGTGCTCGCCCCGGAGCGGGAGTTCACGGGGCACACGCGTGTGGCGGAGCTTTTCGAGCGGTTGCCGGTGGTCCTTCTGGAGCGGGTCAGCGCAGGCGGACCAGCAGGCTCCGGGGAGAGCGGCTGATCAGGCCGTCCGCGACGGGGCAAAAGCCCGGGGACCTGCGCAGCTCCGGGAGGGCGGCGAGCAGGGCGTGCAGGCCGTGTTCCGCGGTGAGCCGGGCTAGCAGCGCGCCGGGGCAGAAGTGCCGTCCGGAGCCGTACGCGAGCTGCCCGGGGTCGGGCCGGAAGACGTCGTAGCGGTCCGGGTCGGCGAACCGGGCCGGGTCGCGGCCCGCGGCGCCCAGCAGACACGCCACGGTGGCACCCACGGATACCGCGCCCACCGGCTCGACGGCCTGGCGCAGCACGATGTGCAGCGGGGGATCGCGGCGCAGCGACTCGGCCCAGGCCCCGGCCGTCAGCTCGGGGCGGGCGCGCACCAGCGCCAGTTGGCCGGGGTGGTCGAGGAGGTTGGCGAGGAACGACGCCAGCGCGTGCGCGCTCGCCTCGCCGCCCGCGCCCAGGAGCGTCCCGGCGATCCCCGCCACGGCCTCGTCGGACAGCGGGCGTCCGTCCGCCCGCGCCGTGCACAGCGCGGAGAGCAGATCGTCGCCCGGGTGGGCGCGCCGGCGGGCGATGTACGGGAGCAGGAAGGCGTCGAGCTCGGGGTGGTGGCCGCCGAGGTGGTCGAGGCCCGTGCGGCACCAGGAGTGCACGCGCGCGGTGTCCTCGTACGGCAGCCCGAGCGCGGCCACGGCCGCCGCGGTGGGCAGCCAGTGGCAGAACTCGGCGACGAGGTCGGCCTCCTGGCGGTCGGCGAGGCGGCGGGCGAGGACGTACGCCGTCCGTTCGACCCCGGCGGTCAGCGCGGTCAGGGCGTGTCCGCGGAACGCCGGTGAGACGAGCGCACGGTGCGCGCTGTGCGTGCCGCCCTCCAGGTGGGCCAGGGTGCGTCCGGGCGGCGGGGCGACGAGCCGGGGGTCGGCGAGGGCGGCGCGCACATCGGCGTACCGGCTGACCAGCCACGCGCCGAACGGCCGGTCGTACACGAGCGGGAACTTCTGGCGCAGGGTGCGGTACAGCGGGTACGGGTCGCGTTCGATGCCGGGGGTGAGCAGGCTAGGGGGGTCGGGCAGCCCTCGTACGACGGGCGGTCGTGTCGATGTCGCGAGCGGCGTGACCGGAGTGACCCGGGCGATGGGCGTGACCGGAGCGGCGGGTGTGACCACAGCGGTGGGCGCGATCGAAGCGCCTTCGGCGGGAAGGCCATGAGGACACAACACCGCGGGCCTCCCACCTCGGGTCTGCGCGCCGGGGAGCGGCACGTGGTCGTTCCCAGCGGACCACCGCGGCCCCCGGACCGCAGTCCTCGTACGCCCGTATGGGTGACCCCGGAGCTCGTCGGCTCGTCAAAGGCCCGGGCGGCTACACCGCGCGCCGGAGCTCTGTCCCGGGGGCCGGCTCGCGACCGCGCACGCTCCCCGGGTTCGCCCCGCAGGGACGGCGTGTGGGGCGGGCGACGACGCGCGGGCCGCGCCGGTACTCCTGAGGTCGGCCCCGGCCCTCGGGCGGGCACGAGCGGCGCCGGGTACGCCTCTTCCGGCGCTGCCCGGCCGTCCTGGCGGAGATCAATGCCACCTGGCGCCCCGCGCCGCCGCCCCGCCTTCTGCTTGACAGTTCCCCCAGACCGTGGAGTACTGCGGAAAGCGACGCAGGCCGGACAAGTCGGGGGTGAGTCTCCTGCCGCAGTTGCGCTACCCCAGTGTGACCGAAATCGTCTCGTCCGCCCGGACGTTGGCGGCTCACCGTCCCGGGCTGTGCGCCCTCAGACAGATCGGCGTCTCGCGCGCGGGCAGACCCCTCCATCTGCTGTCCGTCGGTCACGCCGAGCGCGCGGTCCTCGTCGTGGCGGGCGCCCACGCGAACGAGCCGACCGGCGGCTCGACGCTCCAGGCCCTGGCCGAACGTGTACTGCACGAGCGGGAGTTGAGGGCCGACACCTCCTGGCACTTCCTCCTCTGCGCGGACCCGGACGGCGCGAGCCTCCATGTCACACCGGCCCCGCGCACCCTGTTCGACTACCACCTCGGGTTCTTCCGTCCGGCCGGCCCCGAGCAGCCCGAGTGGTCGCCCTCCGTCCTGCCGCCCGACCGGCTGCCCCCGGAGACCCGCGCCCTCACCCGGGTCATCGACGAGCTGCGGCCCTACCTCCAGGTGACCCTGCACGGCACCGATCTCGGCGGCAGCTGGGTGCAGTTGACCAAGGACATACCGGGCCTCGCCGAACCCTTCGCCAAGTCCGCGGCGGAACTGCACATCCCCGTGGAGACGGGCGCCTCGGACGCCGCCGGCTGGCCCGCTTCCGGACCCGGGGTGCATGTGATGCCGGCGCCCGGCTCGGACGCGGCGTACCCGAGCATGCCCGACGACGCCCGGCACAGCACCTGGTACCACACCCACCAGTACGGCGGTCTGACCGCGGTCGTCGAGGTGCCGATGTGGGCCAGCGACCTCGTGGACGACCCGGCGCCGCATCCCGCACCGGACGCGGCGATGCGACGCCTGGCACACCGGCTGCTGCGCGACGCGCTCCAGGTGCAGACGGTGCTCACGGAGGTCCTGCCGAGGCTCCCCGGCCCCGACGGGCCCCTCCTGCGCGCCGCGAAGTGGGCACTGGAGCTGGTGCCGGGCCTGGCCCACGACTGGGTGCGGACGCCGCCCGCCGATCCGACGATGGCGTACGTCGGCAGTGTCGACGCGTTCGGGCGCCGGCTCCCCCTACGGGCCGCCGCGATGCTGCTGCGGGTCCTCCAAGAGGCCGACGACCGGGCGGCGCCGCGCCTCGAGCACCTGGTCGCCGCCTGGAGCGACGCCTTCGCCGAACGGTTCCGCGCCCGCTGGGTTCCCCTGGAGCACCAGGTCGAGCACCAGTCCCGCACGGTGGTCGCGGCGGCGCGGCACGCGCGGGACGGCGCCGCCTGACACCGGGATCAGTCCGACAACGCGAACACCGCCCCCGTCTCGGCCCCCATCACACACGAGTTCGAGAATGTGTGCGAGTACGTCACCTGCCGCCCCTCCCACTCCCCATGCGCGGAGGCGGTGACCGGGGCGTAGATCATCGAACAGATGGTGTCGGGCCTGGGCGGGATCCGGGAGATGTCTCCCGCGGCGGTGGCGAGTTCGGCGCAGGCCTCGGCCGCGTGGGCGTGACCCTGGGGCGGGTCGCAGAGCAGGAGCGCGCCGCGGGTGCTGCTGGAGTGGGCGTCGCCGGTGGTGAGGGTGAGGTAGAGCCAGTTGCCGGGGAGCGTCTCGCGGGGCGCCGCCCGGGCCGGGGTCGCGCCCAGGGTGAGCAGGACGACAGTCGCGAGGAGGGCGTTGCCCACCGCGTGGATGTTTCTCGTCATTCCCGGTGCATCGGCAGCGCGGCCTGCGAACCCCAGCCCGTCTCACCCGAATGCGAGCGCACGGGCGCGTACCGCCCGGCGAGTTCGAACGCGGCGATCACCACGCGCGCCTGGTACTCGACCTGGCGGGCGACCGGGATCCAGCGCGCCCCGCAGCCCTCACGGTAGTCGGCGCACCATGCGTCGATCAGCCGGTCGAGCTCCGGCAGCGCCCCGCTCGGGTCGTGCCCGGATCCGGTCACGAGCTGGTGCAGCAGCCCGGCCGTGCGCAGGGCGACCCGGCGTCCGGCGAGGCGCAGGGCGGTCAGGCGCGCGGTGTCGAGCGGTGGCAGGGGGCGCGCCCCGGCGTCGTGCAGGTCGGGGTCCCAGGAGTCGGCGAGGCCGGGGCCGACGAGTAAATAGTCGTCGACGGGTGCGAGGAGGCGGCCCGCGTCCGGGGAGGCGTCGAGGCCGGGGCGGATCCGCCCGAGGATGCCTTCCAGGAGCCGCGTGTCGTGCCGCAGCGTGTGGCTGACGGAGCGCAGCACGGCGTCGGCGCCGACGGGCCGGGTGGCGTCCTCCACGGCCGCCACGCCCCACATGGGGGCCTCGACGACGGCGGTGACGGTGCCGTAGCGGTGCGGGTGGAACCAGGTGGACTCGACGGCGGCCTCGGTGATGGCGGCGGCCAGGTCGCCGGGGTGTGGCGGCGGGATGCGGTAGACGGCGGGGCCGAGCCTCGGCCAGTACAGGGTGTCGTAGGGCCCGAGTTCGCGCGGGATGCCGAGGCGGGCCGCGGTGTGGGCGACGCGCTGGGCGAGTCCTGGCAGCTCGTGGGTCAGTTCGACGAAGGCGCCGCCGACGTCGACGCCGTGCAGGGAGCACTGGAAGACCGGCCGCAGTTCGTCCTGGAGGTCGAGGAGGGCGCGGGTCTCGGGGAGGGTGGCGCCGGCCGCGCCCTCGGGCAGCCACTCGGGCTGTTCGAGGAAGCCGGGGCGAAAGAAGTTCCGGAAGTAGTGGCCGAGGGTGTACGGGCCGGACAGCCAGGCCTCGTTGCGGCGGGCGCCGTCGGGGTCGAGGCAGAGCAGCAGGTTCCAGGTGGCGTCGGCGCCCTCGCGGAGCCGGGGGTCGGCGAGCGCCCGTTCGGCCAGGCGCAGGGCCGTGGCGCCGCCCACGGGTTCGTTGGCGTGGGGTCCGGCGACGACGAGGGCCTGGCGGCTGCCGTGTCCGACGGACAGCAGCCACAGTGGGGTGCCCGCCCGTGACGTGCCCACTCGGCGCAGTCGGGCGTCGCGCGGCCGGCGGGCGACGAGCGCGGCCGCACGGGCGCCCAGCTCGTCCACGGTCGGGTAGCGGAGGAGTGGCGGCAGGGCACACCTCCACAAATGTGGTGCCGTCGATTCACCTGATGTACATGGTGTACGCACAGTCAGTCACGGCTGTGGGGGTACGTCAACACCGTCGAACGTAAGGGAATTTGAGGAAATCGCTGAGTGAAACAGAGGCCAAGGCTCGCGCGGGTGCGGGTCGGTCGCTCACGCGGGGGCGGGTCGGTCGTTCAGGAGGACGAGAGGCGGAAGGACATGCGTCCGAAGCTGATCTGGTCACCCTCCTTGACGACGGCGGCGCTGATCACCCGCCGTCCGTTGACGGTCGTCCCGTTGGTCGAGCCGAGGTCGCGCAGCACCCACAGGCCACCCTGGCGGCTCAGTTCGGCGTGGACGCGGGAGACCGTCTCGTGGTTGAGCCGCAGTCCGCTCGCGGGGTCGCGGCCGATCCGCAGGGGGTAGCTGTTGCCCGGATGGGGCAGCAGCAGCTTGGGGAGCCGCTCGGCCTGCCAGGCCGTGCGCAGTCGTACGGTGAAGCCGGAGATCGCCTCGACGGTGCCGAACACCAGTTTGGACCAGCGTGCCTCGGTGGGCAGGTCGGCGATGAGCACGTCGAGTTCGTCGGAGCGGCGGGCGGCAAGCGCCAGTTCCATCCGGCGGACGAACGTGTCGTGCGAGAGGCGCCCGAGGGCGACGCCGTCACTGAGCGCCTTCAGCGCCCGGTCGCGCTCCGCGTCGGACAGCCGCGCGGGGTACGTGTGGAACTCGAAAGACGACGTCACGGAGGTGATTGTCGGTCAGTAGGAGCGGGGTGTCCAGAAGACCCGGAAAAGGCCGCCGCCGCCGACAGGTGGGCCCCCTGCGTCCATCACGTGGCAAACACGCGGCAAAAGGGTGGATTCGAAAGCGAATTGATCTCGTGTGAAGCACCATGGACGTGCTACGTCACGACAGGTTGCGTCAATCACGTCGCGCTCTGTCACGAAGAGCGGACAGCGCACAACGGACAACGGACAACAGAGAGCGGACAAGGGGGAACCGTCTGTGCGGTTCGAGGTGTGGGCACCGGATGCCGGCCGGATGACGCTCCACTGCGCGGGCGCCACGCGCGCGCTGGAGCGCGATCCGGAGCGCGCCGGATGGTGGACGGGCGACGCGGACGCGCAGGACGGCACGCGGTACGGGTTCGCGGTGGACGACGGCCCCGCGCTGCCCGATCCCCGTTCGCGGCGGCAGCCGGACGGCCCCGACGGACTGAGCGCGGTGGTCGACCAGGCCCGGTACGCGTGGCGCACCGAGTGGGCGGGGCGCCCGCTGCCGGGCGCGGTCCTCTACGAGCTGCACGTGGGGACGTACACCCCCGAAGGAACGCTCGACGCGGCCGCCGGGCGGCTCGAACACCTCGCTGAACTGGGTGTCACGCACGTCGAGTTGATGCCGGTGTGTCCGTTCCCCGGGCGCCACGGCTGGGGGTACGAGGGGGTCTCCCTGTGGGCCGTGCACGAGCCGTACGGCGGCCCGGAGGCGCTGAAGCGTTTCGTCGACCGGGCGCACGAACTCGGCCTGGGTGTGGTCCTCGACGTCGTGCACAACCACCTCGGGCCGTCCGGCAACCACCTCCCCGCGTTCGGACCGTACTTCACGGACACCCATCAGACTCCCTGGGGCTCCGCGGTGAACCTGGACGCACCGGGTTCGGACGAGGTGCGCGCGTATCTCGTCGACAGCGCCCTGGCCTGGCTGCGGGACTTCCGGCTGGACGGGCTGCGCCTGGACGCGGTGCACGCGTTGCGGGACACGCGCGCGGTGCACTTCCTGGAGGAGCTGTCGACGGCCGTGGACGCCCTCGCCGACGACCTGGGCCGGCCGCTGTTCCTGATCGCGGAGTCGGATCTGAACGACCCGCGGCTCGTCACCGCGCGCGCGGAGGGCGGTCTCGGGCTGCACGCGCAGTGGAACGACGACTTCCACCACGCGCTGCACACCGCGCTGACCGGTGAGGAGCAGGCCTACTACGCGGACTTCGCCCGGTCCCCGTTCGCGGCGCTCGCGAAGACGCTGACGTCCGGTTTCTTCCACGACGGTACGTACTCGAGCTTCCGCGGCCGCCGCCACGGCCGCCCCCTGGAGCGTACGCGCGTCTCGGCGCACCGGCTGCTCGGCTACTCCCAGACCCACGACCAGATCGGCAACCGCGCCCAGGGGGACCGGCTGTCGGCGTCCCTCTCCCCCGGGCTGCTGGCCTGCGCGGCCGCGCTGACGCTCACCGGGCCCTTCACCCCGATGCTGTTCATGGGCGAGGAGTGGGCGGCGGGTACCCCGTGGCAGTTCTTCACCGACCACACCGATCCCGAACTCGCTCAGGCCGTACGGCGGGGCAGGCGGCGGGAGTTCGCGGCCCACGGCTGGGCCGAGGAGGACGTCCCCGACCCGCAGGACCCGGCGACCCGCGACCACTCCTGCCTCGACTGGTCGCAGCCCGGAAAGGCACTCCACGCGCGTGTGCTGGCCTGGTACCGCGACCTGATCGCCCTGCGCCACCGTCAGCCCGACCTCGCGGACCCCGATCTCGCCGCCGTCAAGGTCGCCTACGACGACCAGGCCCGCTGGCTGGCCCTGCGGCGCGGGGACGTACGGGTGGCGGTGAACCTCGGCAAGGAGGCCGCCGCGATCCCGCTGGGGCTGCGCCACGCGCGCGTGCTGGCCGCGTGGGAACCGGTCGAGGCGCCGGGCGCGGACGGGGTGTTGAGCGTGCCCGGCGAGTCGTGTGTGGTGCTGACGCAGGCGTGAGCGCCGGGCGGCTTCGCGCGGCCGGGCTCAGCCGTCGCCCGGCAGTTCCGTGAGCCGTTCGAGGAGGATCGACTCCCAGGCGCGGCCCAGTTGGGTCCGCAGCAGCGGGAGCGGGCCTTCGGCGCGGCCCCGGAGGTGCTCGGCGAGGCGGATCACCGTGTCGCAGCGCGACAGCCACAGGCCACGCAGACAGGGGCGGGCCCCGTAGCCGGCGAGGGTGGCGGCGCGTACGGCGGCGGGGGCGCCGACGGCGATCGCGAGCCCGGCGATGTCCTCGGCGGGGTCCCCGAGGACCGCGTCGGTCCAGCCGAGGACGCCGCGCACCCGCCCGTCGGCGCTCACCACCAGGTGTTCGCCCTTGAGGTCGTGGTGGACGAGGACGGCGGCCGCGGTCTGCGCGGCCAGCTGACCGGCGGCGGGCCGAGTGAGCTGGGCGAGGCGTCCGGGGTCGAACTCGTCGGCGGCGGCGAGCCGCTCGGCGGCCCGCTCCGCGGCCGTCCGCAGCTCCTCCAGGGAGCGGGGCGCGGCCCGTGGCACCCCGAGCGCCTCGGCCTGCCGTACGGGCACCTCGCGCAGCCCCGTGAGCAGTCCCGCGAGGTCCGCCTCCCCGACCGCGGAGACGTCCCGTGCCTCACCGGAGCGGCCGGGCAGCCGGGTGTCCAGGGTGTAGGGCAGCCCGCCCGCCCAGTCGCCGTGCGCGACGCTCGTCGGCACCGCGACCCCGACCAGCGGGCGGACCAGGTCGCGCAACCGCAGCTCGCGGCGGCGGCGCACGGCGGTCTCGCGGTCCGGGGCGAGCCTCAGCACATGGCGGGTGCCGATCCACCAGGTGGAGTGCTCACCGCCCTCGGTGACGGGCCGGACGTCGGGGCCCGCGCCCGCCGCCTCGCTGTCGGCGAGCAGCGAACGGACCAGTCGGCGGACGGTGTCCGCGGTCGGTGCCTGGGTCATGGTCGCGCCGTTGCCGTCGGGGGCCTTGGACTGCCGGGAGTCCCTGGGGAGTACTCCTGGTGGCCGGTCAGTCGACGATCGCCATCTCGCGGGACGTGGTGTTGAGGCGCCATCCGCCCTCCTCGGTCACCGTCACGATGTCCTCGATGCGCACCCCGAAGCGGCCGGGCAGATAGATGCCGGGCTCCACGGAGAAGCACATCCCGGGCACGAGGGGCAGTTCCTCGCCCTCGATCATGTACGGCGGTTCGTGGGTGGTGACGCCGATGCCGTGCCCGGTGCGGTGGATGAAGTACTCGCCGTATCCCGCCTCGGTGATGACGGCGCGGGCCGCCCGGTCGACGTCCTGGCAGGCTGCTCCCGGGCGGACCGCCGCGACGCCCGCCTCCTGGGCCGCGCGCACGACGTCGTGCACCCGGCGCTCCTCGAGGTCCGGCTCGCCGACGTGGACCGTGCGGGAGGTGTCGGAGCCGTAGCCGTGCTTGAGGCCGCCGAAGTCGAGGACGACCATGTCTCCGCGCTCGATGACGCGTTCGCCCGCCTCGTGGTGCGGGTTGGCGCCGTTCGGGCCCGAGGCGACGATGGTGAAGTCGACCTGGGAGTGCCCGAAATGGCGCAGCAGCCCGGCGAGGTCGGCGGCGACCTCGGCCTCCCTGCGCCCCGCGAAGGGCACCTTCCGGATCTCCTCGTACGCGGCGTCCGCTGCCGCCCCTGCCTCCGCCAGCCGCGCCACCTCCGCCGCGTCCTTGACCGCCCGCAGCATCGGCAGGGCTTCGGTGAGGGCCACGTACCGCGTGTCCGGCAGCCGCCGCTGGAGGCCGAGCAGATGCAGGGCCCAGGCGTTGTCGCTGACGCCGAAGCGGCCGTCGCTCCCGACCAGGGACGCGGCCGCCTCGTACGGGTCCTTGCCGTCGGTCCAGTCGCGCAGCGCCAGCGTGGGGGCCGCCGCCGCCGCGTCCGGGGCCTCCAGGGTCGGCACGACCAGCACGGGGTCCTGTCCGGCCCTGAGCACCAGCAGGGTGAGGCGTTCGGTCTCCACGGGCCGGTAGCCGGTCAGCCACACCAGATCGGGCCCGGGCGCGATCAGGACGCCGTCGAGTCCCGCGTCCGCGGCGGTCTCGGCCGCGCGCCGCATACGGGCCCCGTAGTCACCGGCGGTGAAGGGCGCGGGCGTGCCGGTCATCCATGCCTCCGTCTGTCCGGAGTTTCCCCCAGGGGCTACGGGCAGCATCCTGCCCGTTCGCCGATGCGGACGCGAGCCGGTTGCGGCCATGGCGTCACTTCGGGAGCTCAACTAACGGTTGAGCATTTCCAGTCCATTAGCATTAATGGTTCTATGCAGATGTTCCATTAACTTCCAGGGATGTCAGAGGGAGGCCCCAGGCCATGCTCGTACTGGCACACGTCAGCGATCTGCATCTCGACGGCACCCGGCGGGCGACGGAGCGGGCGGAGCGGGTGCGGGACCGGCCGTGGGAGCTGCCGGGGCGGGTGGACGCCCTGCTGGTGACCGGCGACATCGCGGACCACGGCACGGAGGCGGAGTACGAGGAGGCGGCGCGTCTGCTCGGGCAGCCCGCGTCCGAGGGGCCGGTCAACAGCATCCACGTCTTCGACGACGCGGCCGTCCTGATGTGCGACTCCAGCATTCCGGGCCAGGACGAAGGAGAGCTGGACGAGGAGACGTACGCCTGGATCGAGACGACGCTCGACGAACTGGGCAGAGCCGTACCGGCGTTGCTCGCCTTCCACCATCCGCCGGTGGCACTGCACCATCCTCCCCCACTGCCTTGAGGACGTGGGAGGTACCCCCACCCGGACGCCTACCAGCTGCGCCGGCCGGATTCCCTGGCCGCGCTGTTGGAGCGCAGGCGACCGGGACGCGCCCCCTGGGTTCGCGTTTCATGTACTGGCCGACGACGGGCGGCTGACCAGCCACTTCAGGACCGCCTGACCGACTCGCCTGCCTCAGGTCACGATGCCCGGGACCGTGGACAGTTGCTGGTGGTCGCCGTTCGCGTGGCGCACGCCGAGCGTGACCGTCGTCCCGGGGGCCGCGGCCGAGACCGCCCGCGCGAGGTCGGCGGCCGAGCCGAGCGGTGCCCCGCCGAAGGCGATCAGGGTGTCACCGCGGACCAGGCCCGCGGTGTAGCCCGGGCCGGGGATGTGCACACCGACGACGAGCGCGCCCCCGCCGTGGGGGGCGTCGACGGCCTCGATGCCGAGCGTGGCCTTCTCGAGCGCGGGCTCCGGCGCCGTCGAAGGAACCGGACTCCCGCCGCCGGAGTGCGACTTGGTGCCACCGGCCTGCGGGGCGCCGGAGACCTGCCCGGGCTGGGACGCCCGGCCGGACGGTCCCTGCGCCGCCCCCGCTCTCTTCTGGAAGTCCGCCAGCTTGCTCATACCGATCACCGTGGCGCCTACGGTCCCGAGTCCGACGCCCGACAGGACCAGCACGGCCCCGACGAAGAGACCGAAGAGCAGGGACATCAGCCGCCTGCCACGCCGTCGCGCGGCGTGCGGGTGCTTGGTGGTGCCGGTCGGACGCCCGTCACCGCCCGGATCCTGACCGGGCATCGGTTTGGGACGCAGTGCGGCCTGTTCCATGGATCGCCTCCGGCAGATGCTCTACGGACCGCCCCCGGCTCTTGCTCTACCCTGCGCTCCGGCGCACGACGATTCACGAACGAGTGAGACTGTCAAACACGTTCGAGAAGTTTGTCCGCCATGGCCGCGGCGGCTCCGCGCGGCGACCCGCTGTGCACCAGTTCCGTCCGGTGCACCAGGCGCGGCGCCACGAGCGGGACGGCCACCGCTCCGGGGACGCCGGTGGCCGCGGCCCGCGGCAGCAGGGTGAGGCCGTGCCCGGCGGCGGCCAGGGCGGTGAGGGTGCGCACGTCGGTGCCCTCGTAACGCAGGGCCGGACGGAAGCCCCCGCTGCCGTTCGCCCGGCGGAGGTGGGCCAGGGGCAGTCCCGCGCCGGGGGCGTCCAGCCAGCGGGCGTCGACGAGATCGGCGAGGCGCAGCCCGTCGCGCCCGGCGAGCGGATGGGTCCTGGGCAGCAGCACACAGACGGGTTCCTCGCCGACGCCGTACGTGGTCAGCGGGGCCACGTCGGGATGGAGCAGGGGGTCGTTGGGCGCCGTCAGTCCGTCCACCAGGCCCAGGTCCGCCCCGCCCGCCGCGACGGCGGCGGGGATCTCCTCGCGGGCCAGCACCCGCAGGGTCACCCCGGCGGCGGGCAGCGCGGCGAGCGCGCGAACCGAGCGCCGTCGGTGTCGCCGCGAGCGTCAGCCCGTGTTCGGGCGCCCCCGCCATCCGTCTCCGACGCGGCGCTCGCCGACGAGGTCCGCGCCGTCACCGTGGCCGCCGGAGAGCTCCTGGCGAGACTCTCCGTGACGGCCAGGGCGAACGTGGAGTCGAGCCTCGCCGGGACGACGGACATCCGTACGGACACCGGTGCAGACGCCGGGGCGGACACCGGGGCGGTCGTCAGTGCCGACGTCAGTTCGGAGCGGACGCCGCCTCAGCCGTCGGCAGGGTGAACTCCGCCGCGGCTCCCACTCCCTTCGGCAGGGTGAACGACGGGGTGGCGCCTGCTGCGGTCCGGGGAGTGAGGTCCGGCGGGGCTTCGGTCTCCGCCACGTCGTGCGGACCGTTCCCCGGCACGGTCCCGGCCCCCGTCCCTGGGAACGGGACCGCGGGGGCCCGGTCCGGCAGGAAGCCGTGGGCGCGGCGGGCCAGGTCCTCGGCGCCGTAACGGTGGCAGTCCTGGTGCCACTTCAGGATTCCGGACAGCCAGTTCTCGAGTTGCACCACATAGCCGTCCATGATCCCGCGCACCTCCTGCGAGAGCTTGAAGTCCTCGTACAGAACGGGCAGTTCATGGGCGGCGACGTGCTGGAACTGCTGCATGCGCTGGGTCATCAGGTCGTGGATGATGCCGAGACCGGTCGGGTAGTCGCAGCCGAAGAAGTTCTGCACGACGAGGATGGCGTTGTGGACCTCGCCCTCGTACTCGATCTCCTTCTGGTACGAGAAGACGTCGTTGATCAGCATCGCGTAGTCGATGGCCGCGTTCTCCAACGACCGGACGGGACCGCTCCGGTAGACCTCCGGCGGGACCTTGGGGCCGTGGCCCTGGCGGCACAGGTTCAGGGTGAGGTCGGAGCCGAAGGTGGCGCGGCGCATCTCCAGGTAGTCGATCGGGTCGGGGATGCGGTGCTGGAGCTGGTTCGACAGCTCCCACACCCAGCTCTCCGTCATCTTGTCCACGTCACCGCGCAGCTTGCGCCGCGCGTCCGGCGTCATCGTCGCCGTCGTGCGCTCCCACAGGTCGAGGAGGCCGTGCTCCATGGCGTTGACCGGGACCGGGGTCGGCTCACCGTCGATGGGCATGCAGGCCGAGAGGCGCTCGGTGGTCGTCTTGGCTGCCGCCAGGTCACGGCGCTGCCCGAAGACGAGCGGGTAGTAGTCGTCGCCGTACGTCCCCCAGGCCAGCCACTGGGAGCCGAGGTCGAGAGACTCCTCGGTCGCGTCCGGGTGGATGCCCGCGGCGCACAGCGGAAGGTCGTACGCCTCCAGCTTGTCCTCGTCCCAGACGCCCTCCTGGAGCATGCCCTTCTCGTACATCCAGCCGGTGAGGCGGTCGCGGGCGCCGTCCAGGTGGGAGCTGAGGGAAAGCTCGAAGGGCATGTAGAAGTCGGGGAGCAGGGACGGGCCGACCTTCTGGTACGGGACATGGGTGTAGCGACGCAGCCGCTGCGCCCCGGCCGCGGAGAGCAGGGCGCCGACGTCGACGGCCGAGGTGCCGAACTCGGCGAGGCCGAGCGGGCGGCTGTCTTCCACCGCGCCCTCGTTCATGTAGCGACTGGAGCGCAGGTGCCACTCGTGGCCGCCCGACTGCCAGTCCTGGAGCCCCTGGGTGTACGCGGCGACGGCGGCGACCTGGTCCGGGGTGAGCCCCTTGTCCACGGCGAGCGCGGGCACTTCGGTGAGGGCCGTGTGCTCGAACTGGTGCAGGCGTGAGGTGAGGATGTCGTTGACGGTCTCGGCGGCCTCCTGGGTGGAGCAGCCGAAGAAGGTCTCCAGCACGAGGACGCCGTTGCTGAGCTCGCCCTCCTCCTCGACCTCGCGCTGGTAGGAGAACAGGTCGTTGCGCAGATGGACCCCGTCGGAGAACGTCTCCATCAGCACCCGCAGCGGGCGCGTCCCCGCGACGGAGGCGGGCACCTCGGCCGTCGCGTACTCCACGAGCCCCGCCGACCAGGGGGCGCCGCCCACCTTGCGGCGCATCTCGATGTACTCGACGGGGTTGGAGATCCGCCCCTCGTTGATGTTGGAGAGCTCCCACATCGACTCGTTGAGCAGGTGCTCCGTGGACACCGCGAACCGCCCCCGCCAGTCCACCGACATCGCGGGCACCGTGCGCGCCCAGAGGTCGGCGAGCCCCGCCTCGACCGGATTCTCCGGCTCCGGTACGGGGGTCGAGAGGTCCAGCGGCATGAAGAGGGGCAGCCGGTCCAGGTAGGCCTTGCCGCCGTCGCGGTCCTGGGTGCGTTTGAAGGTCTCCAGGAAGTGGTCGTCGAAGAAGAAGACCCACACGTACCAGTCGGTGATGAGCGAGAGTGCCGGGCCGTCGCAGTCGGGGTGGGTGTACGCGCAGAGCAGCCCGTAGTCGTGCGCGTCGAGGTCGGACTGTTCCCAGATGCCGGAGCCCTCCAACATGCCCATCCCACGGGCCCATTCGACCGTGTGGGCGCGCGCCTCGTCGAGGTGCGGGTTCAGCCGCGCGGGATACGGCATGTAGAAGTGCGGGAGTTCGAACGGCTGCGTCATGGCCGGGCCCTACCCAGGGCCCTCCGGAGGCATCCGCCGGGCGGGACATGATCACACCATCGCGTGAATTTACCCCTTTTCCGGTCAACGGCTCGGGCCCCGGGGACGGTCCGACGCGCGCTCTTGCCGACCCGCACCCGCCGGGCCACCGTGGTCGTATGACCTCCTTCGTACTCCCCCATGAAGTGCACGGCGACGGCGCCCACAAGGTGATCGCCGTGCACGGCTGGTTCGCCGACCGGTCCGCCTACGCGGCGGTGGTCCCGGATCTCGACCGTGCCACGTTCCAGTACGCGCTGGTCGATCTGCGCGGCTACGGGCAGGCGAAGGACGCGGTCGGCGCGTACACCACCGCCGAGGCCGCAGCCGATGTGGTCGAGCTGGCGGACCGGCTCGGCTGGGAGCGGTTCTCGGTGGTCGGCCACTCGATGGGTGCCGCCGTCGCCCAGCGCCTGCTGGCCCTCGCCCCGGACCGGCTGCGCCGACTCGTCGGGGTCTCGCCGGTGCCCGCGTCCGGGCTGCCGCTGCCGGCGGACCAGTGGGAGCTGTTCGCGGACGCGGCGCACAAGCCGGAGAACCGGCGCGCCATCATCGACTTCACGACCGGCGGCCGGCTGCCCGCCGCGTGGCTCGACCGGATGGTGGCGCGCTCGCTGGAGCTCAGCGACACCAAGGCGTTCCGCGCCTATCTGGACTCCTGGGCCGGCGAGGACTTCCACACGGAGGTCGAGGGCGCGACGGTACCCGCGCTGGCGGTGACCGGGGCGCTGGATCCCGCGCTGTCCGCCGGTCTGATGCGGGAGACCTGGATGTGCTGGTACCGGGACGCGGAGCTGTTCGAGCTGCCGTGGGCGGGCCATTACGCGATGGACGAGAGCCCGCTGGACCTGATCCGCGTCGTGGAGGCCTTCCTGCGCTCGCAGGACGCGGGCTGGGGCAGCGGCGAGGACGAGGACACCACGGAAGACGAAGAGGGCGAGGTCACGAACGGCGACGAGGGCGAGGTCACGAGCGGCGGCTTGGGTGTGGCCGCGGGCGAGGGCGGGGGCGAGCCGGCGTGAGCGTACGCGAGAGTGCCCCGCCCGTCCCCGACGTCTTCGACCCCCGGCGGTACGCCGACGGGGTCCCGCACGCCGCCTACCGCACCCTCCGCGACCATCACCCCGTGGCCTGGCAGGACGAGTCCGAGGTGCTGGGCTGGCCGGCCGGGCCCGGCTTCTGGGCGGTGACCCGGCACGCGGACGTGGTCCGGGTGCTGAAGGACTCGACGACGTACTCCTCGTGTCTCGGGGCGACCCAGATCCGCGATCCCGACCCGGACGACCTGCCCTTCATCCGGCGCATGATGCTCAATCAGGATCCGCCGGACCACGGCAGGTTACGGCGTCTGGTCAGCCGCGCCTTCACGCCGCGCCGGGTCGAGCACTTCGCGTCGGTCGTCCGCGCCCGGGCCAGGGACCTGCTCGAAAAGGCGGTGGCCGAGGCCCGCGCGGGCGACGGCGTCTTCGATCTCGTCGCCACCGTCACCGACGAGTACGCCCTGCTCAACCTCGCCGACCTGCTGGGCGTTCCGGAGCGCGACCGTGGCCTGCTGCTGCACTGGACACAGCGCGTCATCGGCTACCAGGACCCCGACGAGGCGGGCGAGCCCGTGCTCGACGCGCGCGGCCGCCCGGTCAATCCGCGCTCCCCGGCGATGCTGCGGGACATGTTCGCGTACGCGCACCAGCTGGCCCTCTACAAGAAGCGCCATCCGAGCGACGACGTCATGACCACCCTCGCCGCCGACCTCGAACTCACGCCCGCCGAGCTGGAGATGTTCTTCTTCCTCCTCACCGTCGCGGGCAACGACACCGTGCGCAGCGCGGCTCCCGGTGGCCTCCTGACACTCGCCCACCACCCGGACGCCTACGTCACTCTGCGCGCCGGTGGCCTCGAACTCGGCCCGTCCGTCGACGAGTTGCTGCGCCTGCATCCGCCGGTGCTCAGCTTCCGTCGTACGGCGGCCCTGGACACCGAGCTGGCCGGGCAGCGCATCCGCGCGGGCGACAAGGTGGTCGTCTTCCACGCCTCGGCCAACCATGACGAGCGCGTCTTCACCGATCCGGAGCGGCTCGACCTGACGCGCTCCCCCAACCCCCATGTCTCCTTCGGCGACGGCCCGCATGTCTGCCTCGGCGCGCACTTCGCCCGCCTGCAACTGCGCGTGCTCCTCGAGGAGACGTTGCGGGCCCTGCCCGTGCTGCGAGCCGCCGGCCCTCCCCGACGCCTCGTCTCGAACTTCATCAACGGGATCAAGTCGCTGCCGCTGGAGGCCGGCTGACCCTCAGGCTCGTACCTGGATCAGGGCGTGTGTGCCGCTCGTGCGCCAGCGCCCGCCCTCGGCCGCGTCGAGGGCGGCCTCCGTGCGGGCGTCCAGGCCCACGATCACGTCGGACTTGAGGGTGCGCAGGGCGGCGACCGGGCCCGGGAAGTACGCGGTGGGCTCCGTGAAAGGGGTGGTGGCGGGGTAGCGCCGGTCGCCGACCAGGCGGCGGTAGTTCAGGTCGCCCTTCACGATGGTCACGTCGGCCCCGGCGAACTCCCGGCGCAGGTCGTCGGGCATGTCGGCGTACGGCAGCGGGGCGCAGGAGAAGGGGTGGGCGCGGACGGTGAGGCGACCGTCGGTCATCGCCGCCCACAGCCGGTGGCCGGACTCGCCCGCCGCCCCCTTCGCCCCGGTGAGGTGGCGCAGGGCGTCGACCACGTCGGCGGTCGTGGCGTCGGACACGTAGTACGGGTACGGCTTCACGTGCAGGAGCGCCCGCCCGACGCGGCGGTGGTGGAGCAGATGGTCGATCAGGAGCAGATCGGGGATGAGTTCCCGGCCGGAGTTGTCCGCGACCAGGCAGAGGGTGCCGCCCGCGTACAGGGACCGCAGCGACTCGCCTTCATTGGCGACCAGTTGGGCATCGGCGTCCGATTCCCCGTCCGTGGCGGCGAGGCGGAAGCCGAGGTCCGCGCGGTTGCCCCACAGCGAGCCGTGCAGCAGCGCCTCCTCCCGCTCCTCGACCGGGCGCCCGGCGAGCAGGTCGAGCGCGGCGAGCTCCTCGTCCGCCTCCGGGGTGTCGAGCTCCGCGAGCTTGAAGGGACGGAAGGGGTCGATGCCCTGCCAGGGGCCTGGGGTGAAGTAACCGACGGCTTCGAGGAGTTGGCGGTAGAAGTAGCTCTCGGACCAGAGGAAGGGCACGTCGAACCAGGAGCGGCCTGCGTACTCCTCGCCGCCCCACCGCTCCCACTGCTCTCGGTCCGCCGCCCGCTTGCCGAGCGGTTCGATGACGCCCTCGGTGGCGTTCTTCAGCAGGGCGTCGAGCGCGCGGTGCTGCTCGGGGCCGTAGGGGAAGACGTCCCGGACCTTCCGGACGAGGGCCGGATGCCGCTCGGCCAGCACGCTCCAGGGGAACGAGCCCGGCTCGTCGCTGAGGATCACGGGCGCGTCGACGGGTTCAGACATGTGGCTCACGGTACCGGCCGAGCCGAAAGGGGCGGCCCACGCCGCGCGTGGGCCGCCCCTCCCCCCGTGGGCCGCGCTCAGAGGGTCAGTTTCCAGCTGTTGAGCTTGCCGGTGTCCGACGCGGCCACGTCCTGGACGCGGAGTTTCCACGTGCCGTTCGCGGTCTCGCCGGACGCGTCGACCGTGTAGGCGGTGTTGACGTCGTCCGCGGAGTCCGAGGTGCTGGAGGACTTCAGGCGTACGTCGAGCCGTCCGGGGCGACCAGGTCGATCACCAGGTCGCCGCGGTAGGTGTGGGTGATGTCGACGCCGAGCGAGCGACCTGTCAGGGGGTGCCTGTGGGTCGGCTGTGCCCGAACGATAGGCAAAGCCCAGGTAATACGGATACAGGGGAAACCCTCGATCTGGCTGGTAACCGCCCCCAAGGACTCCCAGTTGGCCGGGAGTGCCCGGTTTCACCTGGCTCGCGCATCTGAACGCATGACCCCGTGTCCCCGTACTTCACGGTGCGGCCACGCCTGCGCGCGATGCCGTACGGCCGCACCCGCCGCCCCCACCCCGCGAGGAGACCCACCGGATGACCGCACACCGCACCGCCACCGCGGCCGCTGTCGCCGTGGCGGCCCCGCTGCTTCTCCTGACGTGGGCCGTGGGTCCGGTCCAGGCGCACGGTGCGCCGACGGATCCGGTCAGCCGGGTGGTGGCCTGCTCACCGGAAGGCGGCAACACCGGTACGGAGGCCTGCAAGGCGGCGATCGCGGCGAACGGCGCGCCCTTCACCGCCTGGGACAACCTCCGGGTCGCCGGTGTGGGCGGCCGGGACCGTCAGGTGATCCCGAACGGGCAGCTGTGCAGCGGGGGTCTGCCCGCCTACAAGGGACTGGACCTGGCCCGCGCCGACTGGCCCTCGACACGGATGACACCGGGCGCGACCTTCACGCTCACCTACAGTTCGACGATTCCGCACACGGGAACCTTCACGCTGTATCTGTCCAAGCCCGGGTACGACCCGACGAAGCCCCTCAAGTGGTCCGATCTGCCGACGAAACCGTTCGCCACGGCCACCGATCCGGCGCTGGTGAACGGCGCCTACCGGATCAAGGCCACGCTGCCCGCCGACCGGACCGGCCGGCAGATGCTGTACACGATCTGGCAGAACACGAGCACGACCGACACGTACTACTCGTGCTCGGACGTGGTCTTCCCGAGCGGGGGCGGCGGCGGGGCCGCCGCGCCGACGACCTCGTCCCCCGCGCGTACGACACCCACGGCCGGCCGGAAGGCTCAGCAGAGCCAAAAGCCGTCCACCACCACGGCCACCCCCACCGGCCAGTCGCCGTCGCCCGCCCCGCAGACCACCGCGGCGACGACGGAGGTGACCGCGCCCGACCATCTCGCGCCGGCCGCGGACAGCTCGTCCGGCGGCAGCAACACGCTCCCCCTCGTCGCCGGGGCAGGGGGAGCGGTCGCGTTCCTGCTCACCGCGGGCGTCGCCATCACGCTGCGACGCCGCCGGTGATCGGCCGTCCGGGTTCGGTCAGTTGACGGTGACCGCGGGGCTGCCCGACTGGGTGGTGTCGGAGACGGGCGCGTACTTCGCGGTGAAGTAGCCGCTGCTGAAGCAGAGCGACGAGCCCGAGGACTTCGCGAACGCCTGGTTGGTGAAGGTGATGCTGTTGTCGGTGTTGCTCGCCGTACCGGTCAGGCTGGGCGCCTGGTAGACGCAGTTGATGCTGCCCAGCAGGGTGCGCAGCACGACCGTGGTCTGGATGGTGGAGCCGGCGGCGGGGGTCACGGTGACCGTGCCGGCGGAGGCGACCGTGGTGGTGTACGGGAGGTTGTTGACCGTGACGCTGGTGACGCCGAGCACGCCGATGACATTGCTGGTGCAACTGCCGAAGGTGTGGGCGCTGAGCGACTCGGTGGCCGTGCCGGGGGCCGTCGGGTTGTCGGTGACGGAGGCGGTGAAGGTGGACGCGGCACAGGAGACACCGCTCGTGCCGGTCGCGCTGGAGTAGAGCGTGGCGGCGGTGCCGCTCGCCAGTGAGGCGGTGAGGACGTCACCGGTGGCGACGGCGGCTCCGCCTGCGGTGAGCACGGGGGTGTCGTCCGCGGAGGCGGGGGCGATCGCGGAGACCGAGAGCGCGGCGGCGGTACCGAGGAGGGCGAGCAGGGATCGAGTGCGCATGGGGGTGCCTCTTTCTCAGACGGGGGTGCGGGTGGGTACGAGGCCGTCGCGGACATGCCGTCCGGCGGACCGCTGCCGGTCCGTGACGCCTTCTCCTTACGTCACGGACCGGCAGCGGAAGCCGGGCGACCGGACACGGCTCAGGGGGGAAAGTGCCGTGCCGGTGCCGCGGGGGGAGGTGGTTTCAGCGTTGGAGCGCACCGCACGTTCAGACGTGCCACGGCCGCCCCGCGAGGAGCGGGGGGTCCAGGAGGTGGCGTACGTGCCGCGCATCGGATCCGGCGCCACGGACCCAAGGGAATCAAGGCAGAGTTGTAGACCTGATGGGTGGTCAACGTCAAGGCGGAGCAAGGAAGTTGAAGGTCAGCACGGTTCCAGGCACGAGGCACCGGCGGACGCGGCTACGAGGTCGTCGCGGGCCCAAGTGCGAGGTCAGCGCGACCGGGCCTCCACAGTTGACACACAACCGACATCCCTTTTCCACAAGTCTCTTGACCCACGAATGTAACCCCCGGTAACTTCCAGGTCGGCTACTGCTGCGTAATGAGAAAGCCCTTGCGACCGCCGGGAGTTGTGAGGAGGCATGCGCGGCAGCCGCTGTCCGCGCCAGGACAACGTGCCCGTTGAAGCCCCACCTGCATGACTATGCCCAGGGAGCAGAACATGGCCTCGTCCTCGGACGCCACGGCGTCCCCCGATTCGACCCCCGAGAACGAAAGCGGTTCCGGCAGACGTGGGCGGGTCCGCCTGCGCCGCGCCGCGGTGATGGCGGTGCCTGCCACCGCGGTCGCCGCGGGACTGATGATCCTCACCGCCCAGGGCGCTCTGGGGGTGCAATTCGCCATCTCCGGCATGCCGTTCACGGTCACGGCCACCGAACTCAACGGCACCGGCTTCGAGCAGTTCGGCAACCTCGACAACATGGCCGACGGCAGCCCGAACGCCGGCGACACCGGCGGCCAGGTCCTCGTCGTCACCTCCGCGATCAAGAACGCGACGCTCACCAAGCTGTGCCAGAGCGTCGACCTGGGCGGTACGAACCTGGTCATCAGGGCGGGCGGCGGCGCGGACAAGGTGCAGGCGACCAATCTGACGACCGACTCGACCGAGCTGTCGGGCGACGCGTCCTTCAACAACATCGAGATCGGCAACGACGCGAGCACGCTCGACAAGGCCGGGGTCCAGGGGAACAAGGGCGTCTTCAGCCAGCAGGCCGACACCGTCCACATCGGAAACCTGCGGCAGACCAACTACGCCACCACGGCCGCGGTGTTCAAGCTCCCCGGTCTCAAGCTCAGCTTCAGCGACTCGGGCTGCTGATGACAGCCGTCCGGGATCTGCGGTCCGGCTTCCGGCAGTGGCGTGCGGACCGCCCCTTCTGGGGCGGGCTGCTGCTCACCCTGGGCGGAGCGGAGATCCTCCTCACCGAGAAGGCGTCCCTGAAGGTCGTCATGCACATCGGGATGCAGGGCATGGCGGGCTATCTGCTGCCGACGGTCATGATCCTGTGCGGTCTGCTGATCCTCTTCAACCCGACGCAGCGCCTCTTCTACTCCCTGCTCGGCATCCTCCTCTCCCTCGGCACCTGGCTCACCTCCAACCTGGGCGGCTTCTTCATCGGCCTCCTCCTCGGAGCGACCGGCAGCTGCCTGGCCTTCGGCTGGCTTCCGCACCAGGAGCCACGCAAGCGACGTCTGCCGCGCGGGCGCCGCCGGCAGCGGATGGCGACCGAGGCGTAGAGAGAGGGCAGGGAAGGGTCCCGCCCCGGCCGAGCTCAGGGCACTGGGCGGCCGGGGCGGGAGCTGCGACGGGACGGCTCCAGGAGGCGGGCGAGCCTCCAACTTGCCGGTACGCGCAGGGAATTTGTCCTCGCACGCAGTGGACGCCGGACGGCCTCGTTGGGGAACGCCACCCTCGCGTAGCGTGACGCGCCGTACTGACGTCCGAGCGCCAGGGAGGCTCCCGATGGGAACCCCAAGTCCCTTGACGAGCAACCCGAGCCCCTTGGTGGTGGACGCGACGGGCCGTGACATCCACGCGGAAGCCGCCCGTATCCGGGCGCGCGGACCGGCGACCCGCGTCGCCCTCCCCGGTGGCGTCGAGGCCTGGGCGGTCAGCAGCCCCGAGCTGCTCAAACGGCTGCTCCTGGACCCACGGGTGTCCAAGGACCCGCGCCGGCACTGGCCCGCCTGGATCAACGGGGAGATCTCCCCCGACTGGCCGCTGTTCACCTGGGTCGCGGTGCAGAACATGTTCACCGCGTACGGCGGCGATCACAGGCGGCTGCGGACCCTCGTCTCCACGGCGTTCACGGCCCGCCGCACGGCCGCGCTGCGACCCCGGATCGAGGAGATCACCAACGGCCTTCTCGACCGCATCGCCAAGGCCGGCGAGCACGGCGAAGTCGTCGATCTGCGCGAGGAGTTCTGCTATCCGATCCCCATCCAGGTGATCAGCGAACTCTTCGGGCTGCCGGAGGACAAGCGGGCGGACCTCAGGGACCTGGTGGACAGCATCTTCCACACCTCCGCGCAGCCCGAGGAGGTGACGGGGAACTACGCCAGGCTGTACGCCGTACTGGGTGAACTGGTCGCCGAGAAGCGGGAGTCGCCCGGCGACGACCTGACCTCCGGCCTCATCGCGTCCCGCGACGAGGGCGACGGCAGGCTGAGCGAGCAGGAGCTGCTCGACACGCTGGTCCTGATGGTCAGCGCCGGTCACGAGACCACGGTCAACCTCATCGACAACGCCGTGCACGCCCTGCTCACCCACCCCGAGCAGCTCGCACACCTCCGCGCCGGACGCGCCACCTGGGACGACCTGATCGAGGAGACCCTGCGGGTCGAGGCGCCCGTCGCGAGCCTGCCGCTGCGCTACGCCGTGGAGGACCTCGACCTCGCCGAACTGGGCGGCCCGGACGGCACGGTGATCGGCCGGGGCGAGGCGATCCTCGCCGCGTACGCCGCCGCCGGACGCGATCCCGAGCGCTACGGCAAGGACGCCGACCTCTTCGACGTCACCCGGGCCGACAAGGAGCACCTCGCCTTCGGACACGGTGTACACCGCTGCCTCGGCGCCCCGCTGGGCCGCTTGGAGGCCCGGATCGCCCTCCCTGCCCTCTTCGAGCGCTTCCCCGACCTCCAACTAGCCGTGAAGGCTTCGGAGTTGGAGCCGGTGGACTCCTTCATCTCCAACGGCCACCGCACCTTGCCCGCCCGGATCCGCTAAGCCTTGTCGTTCGGCGCTCACTCCCCGCGCCACCAGGACAGGAGACGGGTCCAGCCGCTCCGCGGGCGGTCGGGCGCCGGGGCAGGGGGCTCGGTCACCAGAGGCGGGAGGGGGCTCGCGTACGACTGCCGCTCGCCTTCGGGCCGTTGGAGCGTCGCGGTGGGCGGAAAACGTACGGGCAGCGCCACCAGCGCGCGGTGGAACGGGCCGGGCCGCCAGGCCAACTCTTCCACTGGCAAGCCCAGTTCGACATCGGGGAGGCGGTCGAGGAGCTTCTCCACCGCGGCTGTCGCGATCAGCCGGGCCGGACTCTGCGCCGGGCAGTTGTGCGGGCCCGCGCTCCACGCCAAGTGGGCCCGGTTGCCCGCTCGCTGATCGGCCGTCAGGTGAGGATCGGTGTTGGCCGCGGCGAGACTGACGACCAGCGGATCGCCCGCGCGCAGCACCGCTCCCTGGTACACCACGTCGTGCAGCGGATAGTGCACGGCGTAGTTGGCGATCGGCGGATCGGTCCACAGCACCTCGTCGAGGGCGTCCTCCACCGGGAGGCTGCCGCCGGACAGATCGCCCGCGAACCGGTCGTCGGACAGCAGCAGCCGCAGGCTGTTCGCGATCAGGTTCTGCTGGGGCTCGGTGCCGGCGCCCATCAGTACCACGAGGGTGTGGATCATCTCCTCGTCGGTGAGGCCCGCGGGGTGCGCCATCAGCCAGGACGTCATGTCCTGACCGGGGTGGCCCCGCTTCAGCGCGACCAGGTCGAGCAGCGTGCTGGTCAGCAGTTCGTCGGCCTTCTCCGCGTCCACCCCGTCGAAGATCCCGGACATGCCCTCGACCAGCCGGACCCCGTACTCGGCCGGGCAGCCGAAGAGGTGATTGAAGACCAGCAGCGGCAGGACCTGCGCGTACTCGCCGAGCAGATCCGCCGTGCCGAGCGGCGCGAAGCGGTCGATGAGGGTGTCGGCGCTGCGCTCCACATAGCCGCGCAGGGTGTTCGGATCGACGAGCGCGAGGCTGTCGGTGATCGCGCCGCGCAGCCTCTCGTGCTGCTCGCCGTCGGTGAACAGGGCGTTGGGCCGGTACATCATCATCGGCACGACCGGGCTGTGCGGCGGGACGGTCCCGTCGGCGAGGTCGCGCCAGCGGCGGGGGTCCTTGGAGAAGGTCTCCGGGCTGCGCAGGACGTGCAGGGCGGCGTCGTAGGAGGTGACGAGGGTGGCTCTGACGCCGGGTGCGAGCTCGACGGGTGCGGTCGGTCCGGCCGTACGCAGCCGGCGGTAGACGGCGGCGGGGTCGGCCGCGAACGCGGGCCCGTACAGGGACTCGTGCGCAGGGCAGCCAGGCGGTGGCCCGGTCGGTGGTGACAGGGACGGTGGCGGTACGGGCGGTGGTGGTTCGGAGGTCACACGGGCTCCAGTTCGCCGCTGCGGGTCATGAGGTACTCGACGAGCGCGATCAGCGCCTCGGTGGACGAGACCCGGTCACGGGCGTCGCAGCGCACGAGCGGGGTCGAGGGCAGCAGGTCGAGGGCCTCGCGCACCTCGTCCAGGTCGTGCGCCGCGGAGGCGTCGTCGAAGTCGTTGAGGGCGACGGCGTACGGGAGGCCCAGCTCCTCCAGTACGCCCATGACGTCGAAGGACTCGGACAGCCGCCGGGTGTCGGCCAGCACCAGCGCGCCGAGCGCTCCGCTGGTCATGTCCTTCCAGAGTTCGGTGAAGCGGTGCTGCCCGGGCGTGCCGAACAGATAGAGCACCAGGGCGTCGCTGAGGGTGAGTCGGCCGAAGTCGAGGGCGACGGTGGTGGTCGTCTTCTCCCTCGAACCGGCGAGGTCGTCGACGCGTGCGCCCGCCTCGGTCATCACCTCCTCGGTACGCAGCGGCCGGATCTCGGAGAGCGCGCCGACGAACGTGGTCTTGCCGACCGCGAAGTGGCCCACGACCAGCAGTTTGACCGCGGTCTGCACACCCGGGCCGAGGTGGACGTCGTCAGAGGCGGGCGCGGAGCCCATCCAGTACCTCCTGAAGGATGCGGGCGTCGGAGAGGCGGGCGGCCGGTACCGGCGCCCGGGTGACGAGGTGACCGCTGTCCATCAGGTCCGCGATCAGTACTTTGGTGACGCTGACCGGGAGTTCCAGATGACCGGCCACCTCGGCGACCGACAGCGCTCCGGGCCGGCACAGCTCCATCAGCCGGCGCTTCTCCGGGTTCAGCCCCGTCAGCGGCAGGTCGTCGTCGGCGATCAGCAGGGTGACGAGGTCGAGGGTGTTGCGGGAGGGGTGGGCACGGCCGTCCGTGACGACGTACGACCGCACCAGCCTCCCTCCCGGTCGGCGCCCGGGCGTCATGCCTGGCTGCCGGTGTCCTGCCGGGCCGGGCTGGTCAGCTCCTTGCCGAGCCGGTCGACCAGCTTGTGCATGCGGTAGGTGACCGCCTCCATGTCCACGTCCTCGCCGGTGGACACCGCGAGGTGGGTGCCCTCACCGGCGGCGACGAGGAAGACGTATCCGTGCGCGAACTCGATCAGGGTCTGCCGCCACGGCGCGGTCGCGCTGCCGCAGAACTCGGCGGTGCTGCGGCTGATGGACTGCACCCCGGACAGACCCGCGGCCAGCCGCTCGGCGTCGTCGCGGCCGATGTCCGCCGAGTGGGCCCGGAGCATGCCGTCGGCGGACAGCAGGATGGCGTGCCGCGCCTCCGGTACCTTCAGGACCTCGTCGAGCATCCACCCCAGCTCGTTGGTCATGGGCGCGATCATCCCTGTGTGTTCCCTTCGGATTCGTGGGGGGTTTCGATGTCGTGGGGGACTTCGATGTCGTGGGGGGTTTCGGTCTCGACGGGGGTTCGCGTGTCGTCGGGGGGTTGGGTTCCCTCGGAGGTCGCGGCCGCGGTACGTGAGGGGGGTGCGGTGTCCTGCTCGGCCCGCGCGGAGCGGGTGCCGCGCGCGAAGGCGCCCATGCGACGGGCGTTCTCCGCCGCGGACCGGCCCAAGCTCTCCTCGGCCGGTGCGGCCCGTTCAGCCGGTTCAGCCGGTTCGCCCGGTACCGCCGGGGGCTGTTCGGCGGCGGGCGGGGGTACGGGCGCGCGGCGGCGCCGCTTGGGCAGTCCGCCGACCGTCGTCGCCTCCGCGGGCCCGCTCGTCCGGGCCGTACGCCGGGGCGTGCGCGCCGGTTCCCGCGGCGGCGGGGGTTCCTGGACCGGGTCGGCGTGGGTGAGCAGCGCGGCCGGCACGAAGACCACGGCGCGGACGCCGCCGTACGGGGAGCGGGTGTCCACGGAGACGTTGAACCCGTAGCGGGTGGCGAGGACGCCGATGACGGCGAAGCCGAACTGGGGCGGGTCGTCGAGGCGGGTGACGTCCACCGCGCGGCGGCCGGTCAGCAGCGCGGCGGCGTGCTCGGACCCGCGGCTGTCCATGCCGACGCCCGCGTCGTCGATGACCACGACCGCGCCGTTGTGCACCGCCTGGACGCTGACCTCGACGGTGGTGTTGGGCTGCGAGTGGCGTGCGGCGTTGTCCAGGAGTTCGGCGACGGCGAGGACGACCGGTTCGACGGCCCGGCTCTCGACGGCGATGTCGGCCTGTCCGTTGATGCGGATGCGCCGGTAGTCGCGGATGCGGGAGGTCGCGCCGCGGACCACCTCGATGAGCGGGGAGGTGGCCCGTTGGCGTCCGGGCCAGGAGCCGCACAGTACGGCGATGGCCTGCGCGCGACGGCCGAACTGCGCGTTGGTGTGGTCGATCTCGAGCAGGTCGCGCAGCACGTCGGGGTGGTCGTGGCGGTCCTGCATCTCCGAGATGGACACCTGCTGTTCGTTGGCGAGGGCCTGGATCGAGCGCATGGACGCCTTGAGGGCGGCCTTCGCTGACTGGTCGGCGCGGGCCTGTGCGTGCCGCACGGCGTCGGAGAACCGCTCCAGGAGACCGTCGAGACACTTCGCGAAGTCGGTGTCGGCCAGCCGCGCGTCGAGGAGGCCTGCGGCGGGGAGGGCCGGTGCGTGGAGGGACTCACCGGCGGGGAGAGCCGCGCCGGCCGCGGGACGGGGCGGACCTGCGGGACGGTGCTGACCTGGCGCGGGACGGGGCTCACCTGGCGTGGAGAGGGGCTGACCCGTCGGGGAGGCGGCCTGGTGCGGGGCACTTTCGAGCGCGGGCAGGCGGACCGCGACCAGGTGGCGCAGCTCCTCGTCCCGGGCCCGCAGCGCGTCCGCGAGCTGGTCGCTCCGGCCGCGCTGCCGTCCGGTGATCCCGCGCTGGCGCACCAGCAGCACGGTGACGGCGAGCAGGCCGACGGCCAGGCACCAGAACGCCGCCTCCGGTATCCGTTCGGTCATGAAGTCCTCAATGGCATATGCAAGTTGACGGGTCGCACGACCGTAGCCGCCCGACGGCACAAACGCTTGCCCTCGCGCGCAAGGAAGTTGCCGTGGGACGCACGGACTGTATGCACTAGGCTGACGTGGAGTAACTACCGCTCGCTGCACGGGAGTTGAGGGTGTCGTTGCCCGCGGAAAGCTACATCGTGGAAACACGGACGACCGCGGAGGTGGATCCGCGCGAGCGGGCCGACTTCTGGAGCGAGCACGTCGGGTCCCACCAGTCCAGAATGGGCTACCGGTACGCGCGCACCGACGACTTCCGTGGCGCGACGGTCCGCCAGCGCACCGAGCGCTATCAGCTCGTCAAGTTCTGTTCGGACGAGGTCGCGTACAGCAGGACCGCCCGTCAGGTCCGCCAGGACCCCGACGAGGACTACCGATTACTGCTGCCGCTCAGCGGGGAGATCGTACTGCGGCAGGACGGCCAGGAGGCCCGGCTGACACCGGGCACCGGCACCCTCGTCAGCTTCGGGGCGCCCTTCGAGTGTCTCCAGGACGCGTCGACGCACGCGTTCATCCTCACCATCCCCGCGCGCGAGATGGACGGCCCGCTGAACCGCAAGTCGCCGCTGGCCACGGGGCTCGATCTGAGCAGGGGGCTCGGCCGGGTGGTGAGCTCCATGATCAGCGACCTGCACGCGGAGCGGGACCATCTCACCGACGCGCACTTCAACGCCGTCTCCGACCGCGTCGTCGAGCTGCTGTGCATGCTCACCCTCGGCGACGACCGCCCCGACGGGGCGGGCCAACTCACCGACGTGGAGACGATGGTCCGCCGCTACGTCCGTGAACACGCCGCCGACCCGGGTCTCACCGGTACGTCCATGGCGCGCGCGCTCGGCTGGTCCCTGCGGCAGATCCAGCTGGCCCTGCAGCGCGCCGGTACCACTCCGCGCGACCTCATCCGCGAGGAGCGGCTGCGGCTGGTTCGTGAGCGCCTCCAGTGTGGCGACTGCGAGCACCTGACCATCACCGATCTGGCCTTCGCCTCGGGGTTCTCCTCGGCGAGCGGGCTGAGTACGGCGTTTCGGCAGCGGTACGGGGTGACTCCGCGGGAGATGCGGTCCGGGGGGCGGCGGCCGTAACGCCGTGATTCCGCCGGCCCCGGGGCTGCGTCCTGGATCCCCGGCCGCCGAGAGTCTTCTGGCTGCGGGCGAGCGGGGGCTGACCGCGCAGCTCCCCGCGCCCCCAAAAACCCCGCCCACCCGGCAAGCGAAAGCACCCCCAGCCGGGACCGCACCCCGCGACCCCGGCCGCCCGCAGTCCTCCGACCGCGGGCCAGCGGGGGCTGACCGCGCAGTTCCCCGCGCCCCTCAAAACCTCGCTCACCCGGTAACCGACGACGCCGGGGGTGCGGACCCGGCGTCGGCCCCAGGCTGCCGGCGGCCGCGCGAGCGACCCTTCCCAGGGGCGGATTCCGGCCCACTCCGGGTTGATGTGACTGCCGGATCGCACCATCCTTGTACATATGGTGAAAACGCCGGGCGATGCGGGGCGGGCAACCACGGCCGGTGACGCCATGGTGGTGGTCGACGCGCACGGAGTCGTGACCGGCTGGAACGAGGGCGCGCAGCTGCTGACCGGGTACACCGCGGCGGAGGTCACCGGCCGACCGGTGTCGGACCTGCTGGACGGGGACCCGGACGAGGCCTGGCGGGCGCTGCGGGCGAACGGCGGCCACGGTGTGGTGGCCGTACGGCGTGCGGACGGGCGGCGGACCGAGCTGGCCCTGCGGGCGTACCCGCTCCAGGGCCAGGAGGGGGAGCCGGCCGGATACGTGATCACCGCGGTGCCGGACGGGCAGGGCCGCGACCTGGGAGAGCTGGCCTTCAAGCAGGCGTCGGTGTCGATGTCGGTCTTCGACACCGAACAACGCTATCTGCGGATGAACGACACCGCCTGCCGGATCATGGGTGTCCAGGAGGCCGAGGTCCTGTACCGCTACTTCCCGGACACCGTCGAGAACGCGGAGCACAGCCGCGGCTTCTTCAACCATCTGCGCCAGGTGGTCGAGACCGGCCGCCCCGTCCACTACGAGAGCTGGACCCGGGCCCCCTCCGGGCTGCGCATGCACGCCTGGAACATCGAGATGTGGCCGCTGCGGGCCCCCTCCGGACAGTTGCTCGGCGTCTCGCTGGCCGGTTACGACAGCACCGAGCAGTACCGGGCCCGGCAGCGGCTCGCCCTGCTGAGCAAGTCCGCAGCCGCCATCGGTACGACGCTGGACGTGATCCACACCGCCCGTGAGCTGGCCCGGCTGGCGGTGCCCGAGCTGGCCGACTTCGTGAGCGTGGACCTGCTGGACTCGGTGGTCGAGGGCGAGGAGCCCACCGGCGGCCCGGTGGACGCCTATGTGGAGCTGCGCCGGGTCGCGCACCAATCCCGTACCGCCGGGGTGCAGGAAGCGGCGATCGACCTGGGCCCGGCGGACGTCTACCCGTCCTCCTCCCCACCGGTCCGCGCCCTGGTCACCGGACACGCGGTGCTCACCAGGACCGGCGACCCTGACGTCGACGGATGGCTCAGCCGGCACGGCGCCCGGGCCGCCAAGCCGCACCAGGCGGACCGCCGGGACTTCTCACTGATGGCGGTACCGCTGGTGGCGCGCGGTACGACGCTGGGGGTGGCGGTCTTCGTGAGGCTGCTCACCGCCGAGAGTCCGGACCCCTTCGACCAGGACGACGTGTCGCTGGCGCAGGAGCTGGCCAGCCGCACGGCCGTCTGCGTGGACAACGCCCGCCGGTACGCCAAGGAACGCACGACCGCCCTGGCCCTTCAGCGCAGCCTGCTGCCCCAGGCGATGGCGGGACAGGCGGCGGTCGAGTTCGCCTCCCGCTACCTTCCGGCGCTGTCGCGGGCGGGCGTCGGCGGCGACTGGTTCGATGTGATCCCGCTGTCCGGGACCCGGGTGGCGCTCGTCGTCGGCGACGTCGTCGGGCACGGCATCCACGCCTCCGTCACGATGGGCCGGCTCCGTACGGCGGTATGGACACTGGCCGACGTCGACCTGCCCCCGGACGAGCTGCTCACCCACCTCGACGACCTGGTCGGACATCTGGCGGCCGACGAGAGCCCGACGGGCGCGGAGATCGGCGCCACCTGTCTGTACGCGGTGTACGACCCGGTCTCCGGGCACTGCGCGGTCGCCACAGCCGGGCATCCGCCGCCCGCCGTGCTGTTCCCGGACGGCACCGTGAAGGTCGTCGAGGTGAGCGCGGGACCGATGCTCGGCGTGGGCGGGCTCCCCTTCGAGGCCACCGAGCTGCACCTGCCGGAAGGCTCCGTCCTCGCCCTCTACACCGACGGTCTCTTCGAGGCCCGCCACCTCGACGTGGACGCGGGCACGGCTGTGCTGTGCAGTGCGCTGACGGTCCCCGCCGGAAATCTGGACGACGCCTGCGACAACGTGCTCCAGGTGCTGCTGCCGCAGCATCCCAAGGACGACGTGGCCCTGCTGCTGGCCCGCACCCGCACCCTGGACAGCGACGAGGTGGCGGTGTGGGACCTGCCCGCCGATCCGGCGGAGGTCGCCACCGCCCGGTCGTACGCGACCGAGCAGCTGACCCGCTGGGGGCTCGACGAGGTCGCGTTCGTCACCGAACTCGTCGTCAGCGAACTGGTCACCAACGCCATCCGCTACGGCGGCGCGCCCATCCAGCTCCGGCTCATCCGCGACCGCACCCTCATCTGCGAGGTCTCCGACGCCAGCAGCACCTCTCCCCATCTGCGGCGGGCCCGCACCTTCGACGAGGGCGGCCGCGGGCTGCTCCTCGTCGCCCAGCTCACCGACCGCTGGGGCACCCGCACCACCGGCACCGGAAAGACGATCTGGGCCGAACAGGCGCTGCCGTTCGAGTGATCGCGTCCTGCGACCCGATCCGCCGGACAGGCCCTGGCGGGCGCTACTGGAAGTCGCAGCCGGGGTTGGGCGCGTCCTCCGAGTACGGCGAGCCGTGCGGCAGGACGTACAGCACGTCCAGGACGACGGGGACCGATCCCTCGTTGCGGCCGATGTGCACATGGCCGGGACCGGGGGGCTCGGTGATCGTGCGGCCGGCCGGGTAGGTGCCGTCCTGCGCGCAGGTGGCGTCGAAGTGGCTCAGGGTGCCCTTCTTCACGAGGCCGTACAGGGGACCGTCGTGGTAGTGCCAGCCGGTGCTCTGGCCGGGCGGGATGGTGATCTCCCGCAGCGTGTAGTCCGTGTTCCCCACGGTGGTCCGGTAGAGCACCGTCGCGGTGACACCGGGTCCGGACGGAGTCGCGTACGCGGTCCCGGCGACCAGCGACATGGCCGACAGGCCGAAGACCGCGGCGCCCGTCACTCCCGTACGCAGCACGGCACGGACAGCGGAAACCTCACGCGTCATCTCGTCCTCCCCCGTGTGAACGCAGGCAGCCCGCCAACAGCGGGCCCGCGCACCATCATTGAACATCCATGCCCCATGCGGAAGGTGCGATACCACCCAACTCACGCATCACGCGTCCAACTAGTGACGATGCGGCGACGGCACCCCCGCGTCGGCCACCTCCGGCATATGCCCGCTCACTTGACGGCCGAGTGTGACACACGATTGGCTCCGGCCCAACGAAAGTACGACAGTCGGTGCACAACATCCCGACATCGCACCGATCTCACTCTCCCCGCCCCCGCCGCTGGGCCGCACAGCGAGGTGCCGCACCCATGAACATGTCCCCCACACCTCACCACTCCCCCGGAACCCCGCCCCGCGCCGCCCTCATCGCCGTCATCGCCACGGCCTGTCTGCTCGCCGCCGGCTGCTCCGGCTCCGGCGGATCGAACGACACGAGCGACGCCTCGGCGGGAAAGGCGGGCACCGGCCGGATCAAGGTCGCCCTGATCACCCACGGCGCCCGCGGAGACGCGTTCTGGGAGCTGGTGCGCAAGGGCGCACAGGCGGCGGCCACCAAGGACAACATCGACCTGACGTACGCGAGCGACTCCGAGGCCGCCGCCCAGGCCAGCCTGGTGCGGGACGCGATCCGCGACCGGGTGGACGGCATCGCGCTGACACTGGCCAAACCGGAGGCGATGCAGAGCGCGGTCAGCGCGGCCAAGGCGGCGGGGATACCCGTGGTCGGTCTCAACTCCGGGATCGACGCCTGGAAGTCGGAGGGCCTGCTGGAGTACTTCGGCCAGGACGAGAGCGTCGCGGGCCGGGTCACCGGCGACAAACTGGACGAGCTCAAGGCCAAGCACGCCCTCTGTGTCATCCACGAACAGGGCAACATCGCCCTGGAGGCCCGCTGCGCCGGGGTGAAGAAGACCTTCGGCGGCGAGACCGACATGCTCTACGTGAACGGCACCGACATGGACGCGGTGGGCGCCGCCGTCACGGCCAGACTGCGCCAGGACCCGAGCGTCGACGAAGTCGTCATGCTGGGAGCGCAGTTCGCGCTCGCCGCGGTGAAGTCGGTGAAGGCGGCGGGCAGCAAGGCCCAGGTCGCCACCTTCGACCTCAACAGCACCGTGGTGAAGTCCGTGCAGAGCGGGGACGTGCAGTTCGCGGTGGATCAACAGCCCTATCTCCAGGGCTATCTGGCCGTGGACTCGCTCTGGCTCTACCACTCCAACGGCAACTTCAGCGGCGGCGGAACCGCTCCCGTGCTCACCGGACCCGCGTTCGTCACCAAGGAGAACGTCTCCTCGGTCGCGAAGTTCGCGGCGAACGGAGCCCGTTGAACCGCTGCCGCCCACACCGGCGGCACCAAGGTTTTCCGTCCCTCACGGTGCGTACGGTCACTTGTACGGATAGCATCCTGCGCACCCCCTCATCGCTGATCGCTCTAGGACGACGATGTCTCCACGGACCGGTGCCCGGCGCCGTCTCGGCTCCATACGTCTCTCCCTGATCCTGCTGGCGCTGGTCCCCAGCGTCACCCTCGCCGTCATGTGGGGTGTGACGACGACGCAGATCTTCTCGGAGGGGCTGCGACTGCGCGAACAGACGGGGCTGAGCCGGTCGACGGGCGCCATGGGCACCGAGGCGACGCTCGCGCTGCAACAGGAGCGCAGCCTGTCGGCCGCCTGGCTGGCCTCGCCGCACGGTTCCCGGGCCGCTCTGGACCGGCAGCGCGGGCGCACGGACGTCGCGGTCGCGAAACTGGTCCGCCGGTCCGAGGACTTCAGAAACGCGCCCGCCCGGATCGGCGACCGGATGTACTCGGTCATCGCCTCGGTGGGAAGCCTGGAGTACTACCGGGGACAGGTGGACCACCCCACCGACATCACCGCCCAGCAGGCCCTGGACCAGTACACCTCGATCATCGGCGACCAGATCCACGCCTTCCAGGAACTCTCCCAGGTCGACGACGGCGATCTCACCTCGCAGGCAGGGCCGCTGATCACGGTGGGGAACGCGGCGGAGCTGGTCGCCCAGGAGGACGCCCGGCTCGCGCTGGCCTGGCCCTCGGGAAAGCTCGACCAGCAGTCGTGGCAGCAGTTCGCCCAGCAGGTCGACGTCCGCCGCTGGGTCTTCCGGAGCCAGGTCCTCGACTCGCTGCACGGTGCCGTGAAGGACCAGGTCGAACGGGTCCTCCAGAGCCAGGACTGGAAGACCCTGGAGAGCGTCGAGGACCAGATCGTCGCGGCCCGGACGGTCCACGGCCGGGTGGCCAGGACGGTCGAGCTGCCCGACGCGCAGGCCCGCTGGAACACCGCGCTCGGCAGGATCTCCGAGCAGTACTCGAACCTGATCCAGCAGCAGACCACGCAACTGCTCGACCGCAGCGCCGAGAACGCGCACAGCCTGCTGATCAAGGCTGCCGCGCTGAGCGCCGGCGGACTCGTCGCCCTGCTGGTGTGCGTCGTGATGTCCTGGCGCATCACCCGCTCCCTCTCCCGGCGGCTGCGCGGTCTCCGGATGGCCACGCTCAGCCTCGCCGAGGAGCGGCTGCCCGACGTGGTCGCCCGGCTGAACCGGGGCGAGAAGGTCGACGTGGAGTCCGCCACCCCGCCGCTGGACTACGGCGAGGACGAACTCGGCCAGGTGGCCAAGGCGTTCAACACCGCACAGCGCACGGCGGTGCACACTGCGGTGGAACTCGCCGACACCAGACGCGGCTTCCAGAAGGTGATCCTGGGCATCGCCCGGCAGAGCCAGAACCTGGTCAACCTTCAGCTCAGCAAGCTCGACGCGCTGGAACGCGAGCACCAGGACCCGAGGGTCCTCAAGGGCCTGTACGAACTCGACTCCACCGCCAGCCAGCTGCGCCGCTACGAGGAGAACCTCGTCATCATCAGCGGCGAGCAGCCCCGGCGCAGCTGGACCGAACCGGTAGCGCTGATCGACATCCTGCGCAGCGCCGTCGGTGAGGTCGCCCAGTACCAGCGGGTGGAGGTGCACACCGACGACGAGGTGTACCTGAGCCCGCCCGCGGTGGCCGACGTCATCCATCTGCTGGCCGAGCTCATCGACAACGCGACCGCCTACTCCCCCGCGCCCAGCCCGGTCGGGGTGCGGGCCGCGATGGTGGCCAAGGGCCTGGCCGTCGAGATCGAGGACCGGGGGCTCGGCCTGTCCGAGGAGGACTACGCCGCGTTCAACGCCCAGTTGGCCCTGGCCCCGCAGTTCGACGTGGTGGCGCTCGCCGACGACCTGCGGCTCGGCATGTTCGTGATCGCGCGGCTCGCCACCCGGCACGGCATCGCCGTCACCCTGCGCTCCTCGCCGTACGGCGGGACCACCGCGATCGTGCTGATCCCGCACGACATCGTGGTCCGCGAGATCTCCGACTCCCCCGCCACCGACGGGGACACCGCGGTACCGGCGGCGGTCGTGGCCGCGAGGGGCGCCGACGACGCCGCGGTACCGGAGCGCCAACCCCATGAACGTACGGAGGAGGCGCACCCCGCCGCCCGGGCCCGCACGGCCGACTCCGCCGCGCCCCGCTCCGCCCCCGCTCCGGGCACCGCCCGCCGCGACGGACTTACTCCGCTGCCGCGCCGGGTGCCGCAGACCAGCCTGGCCACGGAGCTGCGGGAGGAGGCGGCACCCTCCGAGGCCGACGACAAGGACGCCACCGACCTCGCCGACTTCACCGCGGAACGCGCCGCCTCCTCGCTCGGGGGCTTCCAGCGCGGGACGCTCCGGGCCCGCGGCGACGAGGAGATGTCGTACGACCACGTGGGCCAGGAACCGTCGAACGACCACGGGGAGGACCCGGCCCCGACCCAGCCCGCAGACCGCTCGTGGACTCCGCCCGCCGACCGCTCGTGAAGGACAGAGAAATGACACGCCCCAGCACCGCCACACACAGCCAGCTCGACCAGCTGCTCACCGGACTGGTGGAACGGGTCGCCGATGTGAACCATGCCGTCGTGCTCTCCGAGGACGGACTGGTCGTCAGCAAGTCCACGGCGTTCGTCCGCGACGACGCCGAACGGCTGGCGGCGACCGCGTCCGGTCTGATGAGCCTCAGCAAGGGCGTCAGCATGGACTTCCGCGGCGGCCCGGTGCGCCAGGCGCTGATCGAGATGCGCGACAGCTATCTGATCCTCACCGCCGCGGGCCCCGGCGCCCATCTCGCCGTGCTCACCAACCAGGGCGCGGACGTCGGTGTGGTGGCGTACCAGATGAACATGCTGGTGAAGAAGATCGGCGAGCACCTCAGGGCAGCACCTCGTGCGGGCGTCGCCGCCGCGGCCGACAACGGCGAATGAGGTGAGCGAAGGCGACGCGGCCGGCCGGCTGGTACGGCCGTTCACGCTGACCGGAGGACGCACCCGGCCCAGCCGCGCCGACTTCACCCTCATCACGTCGGTGACCGCGGTGGATCCGCCGCCCGAGGGCGCCACCCGGCCGCAGCCCGAGCACTCCCGGATCCTGCGGCTGTGCGCGAAGACGATCGTGGTGGCGGAACTCGCCGCCGAACTCGACCTGCCGGTGAGCGTGGTCGTGATCCTGCTCTGCGATCTGCTGGAGGCGGGCCGGATCACCGTCCAGGCTCCGCGTCTCGTCTCCCGTACCCCGGACCTGGACCTGCTGCAGAAAGTGAGGGACGGCCTTGGCCGGCTCTGACCCCGCCGCGCGCGGGACTTCGGCACCCGACGCGCCCTCCGCTCCCGACGCGGTCAAGATCCTGATCGCCGGAGGGTTCGGCGTCGGCAAGACGACCATGGTCGGGGCGGTCAGCGAGATCGTCCCGTTGCGCACCGAGGAACCCCTCACCTCCGCCGGTCTGCACGTAGACGACCTCGACGGCATCGAGGAGAAAGGGGCCACCACCGTGGCCCTGGACTTCGGGCGGATCACCCTCAGCCCCGAACTGGTCCTGTACCTCTTCGGCACCCCGGGCCAGCAGCGGTTCTGGTTCATGTGGAACGACCTCGCCATCGGCGCCCTGGGCGCCGTGGTCCTCATCGACGTCCGCAGGCCGGAGTCCAGCTTCGCCGCCATCGACTTCTTCGAGCGGCGCGGCATCCCCTTCGTCGTCGGCGTCAACGGCTTCCACGGACAGCACCCGTACACCCCCGAGGAGATCCGCGACGCGCTGGCCCTGCCGGAACGGACCCCCGTGCTGCTCTGCGACGCCCGGGAGCGCGGGTCGTGCCGGGACGTACTGATCACTCTGATCGACGAGTTGATCGCTTCGTCCAGCCACAACTGACGTACCCGTCATCGAGATCGCCACCTGGGTCTGTATCGAAAGCCTAGCGGGCTGGGTGGTCAGGCCCTGTCATCTGTGTTGATCAGGGTTCAGGTTCGGTGATTGCTGGTGTGAGGCGTTGTCTTCTGGAAACAGTGTCGATCCGTGGGGGACCGGCGCTGGCCGAGGGGTGAGCCTACAACCCTGGGCACTTGTGGGCTGTCTTCTCGGTGTACGGCAAGCAACGTCCCGATGCTTCCACCCGCACCGTGAGGACCCCTTCCATGAAGTTCCGTCCGGCCGTGATCGCGGCCGCCGCCTCCGTCGCCCTGTTCGCCGGCTCGCCCGCAGCCCGGGCGGTGGAGGACCCCGGGACTCTGCCCAAGTGCACCGACGTGTCGACCGCTTACGGCGGCTACGAGCAGGACGAGGTGACGGTCTCGGTCGACGTGGAGGCCACCGTGCTGATGGCCGGCGGCGACTGGCAGCCGGCCCGGGGCTCCGTGACGAACGTCGGCAAGCGGGACCTGCCGGCGGTCGTGGCGAGTGTTGACCCCTGGCTTGAGACCGATGACCCGGAGCTGGCCGATATGAGCGACTTCGTGAAGGTGGAGGCACGGACCGCGGACGGCGGGTGGCAGCCGCTGGACGGCTCCGGCAGGATCGACGCGCCTGCGTTGAAGTCCGGCGAGACGAGGACGTACGAGCTGCGCGTGCGCGTCGTCAAGGATGCGCCGAAGACGCTCGGTGGCTCCGAGTTCGACTTCACGGGCGCCTTCGCGGACGTCTATCGCTTCCCGGACACCGGCAAGGAAGTCGCCTGCGCGGGCGTCGCCCACGGCAACGACACCTTCCGGATCCAGCGGACAGCCACCGGCCCGACCCCGGAGCCCACCACCGCGAAGCCGACGCCGAGCGCCACCGCGCCGACCTCGACGCCTTCACCGACGGACTTGGCAACGGCCGCCCCGACGTCGCCGCCTGCCACCACGTCCGCTCCGCCCGCCGCGCCGTCACACACCCACGGGGAGATGGCCGAGACCGGCACCTCGAACGCCACCGTCCCCCTCGCCGCGGCTGCCGGGGCTCTCGCCGTGCTCGGTGTCGGAGCGGTGCTGTTCACCCGCCGCCGCAGGGGCTGACCAGCGCGGGCCGGTGGTCATGGGCGTCTGCGAGGATCGGAGTATGCCATTCGAGATGCACGGGCCCGGCGCAGCGCGGCGGCCTTGGTTGCCGCGGCCTGCGCGCTGTGCACGGGCCTGCTCGATTCGCTGCAGCGGGTTGTGAGGCGTAGGTCTACCGAGCAGGTCGGTGGGTGGCACGTCCCACGCTCAGACACGTGTAGCCGGCGTGGGCCATGTCGTGGGGGTTCAGCAGGTTTCGTCCGTCGAGGAGCACCGCAGTGCGCATGAGCTGTTGTGCCGCTGCCCAGTCGGTGTCCAGGAGCTGAGGCCATTCCGTGACGATGATGGCGGCGTCGGCACCGGTGAGGGCTGCGGAGACGGTGCTTCGGCGTTCGGCCTGGTTCCACGGTTGGACGTTGGCAGGGTGCGCCATGGGATCCCAGCAGGTGAGTACGGCTCCCTCGGCAAGGAGACGGGAGGCGAGGACTGTGCTGGGTGCCTCGCGCGACAGTGACAGCTGCTTCGCTCCCGCGGCTCTCGAACAGACGCTCATCCCGTTCGCTCGCCCTCGCGTGCAGTCGGTGGCCGGCATCGTCATCGCCACCAACAATCGCGCGAACTGGCTGGTACGGATTACCGACCTGTGGTTCGTCGTCTGCCAGCTCGTCGACCGCTCGGGCCAGTCTGCGGTCGGCGCCGTCATGGTCAACTCCGGTCCACTCGCGGCCTACCGGGCCGGCATCATCCGCGACAACCTCGACGGCTACCTCGAGCGACTCGTCGTCGGGCTTGATCGACTCGATCAGGTCGCCGTGTGGCCGGCGACGTTCGCCGGCGCAGCTGACCTGGCAGCCTCCGGGCAGCGGGAGGGCTCGCCCAGGGCCGCCTGAGCAAGCCCTCGTTGTCGGTGGACAGGTTGATGACGCAGTTGGAGATGACGACGTCGATGGTGTTCGCGGGCAGCGGGATGGCCGCGTTGGTGCCCTTGAGGAACTCGACGTCGGTAGCGCCGGCCTTCTGCTGATTCTCGAGCGCGAGGGCGAGCATCTCCTCGGTCATGTCGAGCCCGTACGCTGCCGGTGGGGCCGACGCGGCGAGCGGAAAGCAGTACGTCGACTCCGCCGCCGGAGCCGAGGTCCAGGACGCGTTCGCCTTCGTAGAGGTCGGTCACCGCGGTCGGGTTGCCGCAGCCGAGGGAGGCGGCGAGGGCCTCAGCGGGCAGGGTGTCGCGCTCGTCTTCGGCGTACAGGGTGGAGCCGAAGTTGTCGTCGAACTCGATGGCCTCGGGTCCGCAACAGGCGGTGCCGCCCGCGCCAGTCGACCATTTCCATAAACTATGAATATAAAAAGCCTATGCTTCGAGCGTGAGTCGTCAAGACACCGCTCCTGGCGCGTCCGCCGCCATCGGGGCAGCCCTCTACGGCCTGGCCACCAGGGCCGCGAGACGCCTGCCCCGGGACATGAGCCTGACGTCCGCCGCCACCCTGGCCACCCTGGACCGGACCGGCCCGCGGCGCATCACCGATCTGGCCACGGTCGAGGGCGTCACCCAGCCCGCGATGACCGCCCTGGTCCGGGTGATGGAGGAGTCCGGCCTGGTCGAGCGGCGAGGTGACGCGTCCGACAAGCGGGTCACGCTGGTGTGCCTGACCGAGGCCGGCGCCTCCTACGTCCGGACGCGGCGCCAGGCGGGCGTCCACGCGTTCGAGCGGTTGATCGGCGAACTCACCGGCGACGAGGTCGAGGCGCTGGTGGCGGCCCTTCCGGCGCTGAAGCATCTGGCAGAGCGCGAAAGCCAGGACCGCGAAGGGCCGAAGCAGTGACTAGGCAGCCGGTCGGCGGGGTCGCGGTGAAGACGTTCCCGGTGGCGCGTTCCGAGGCGCGGCTGCTGGTCCCCGCCCTGATGTTCATCGCTCTGGTCGTGGCGGCGGTCGCCAGCCTCGGCACGCCGCTCATCACCAGCGTGGCGACCTCGTTCCACGTCTCGCTCGGCAGCGCGCAGTGGACGCTGACCGTCGCGCTGCTCAGCGGCGCCGTCGCCACGCCGGTCCTGGGCCGGCTCGGAGCCGGCCCGCACCGGCGGGCCACGGTCCTCGCCACGCTGGCGGTCGTCGTCGCCGGCAGCGCGCTCACCGTGCCGCCGCTGCCGTTCGCGTGGCTGCTGGCCGGCAGGGCGGCCCAGGGCGTCGGGCTCGGGCTGACGGCGCTGATGATGGGCGTGGCCCGGGACCACCTCCCCGAGGAGCGCAGCGCGGCCGTGATCGCCCTGATCTCGGTGGTCTCGATCATCGGGGCCGGCGTCGGCTACCCGCTGGCCGCACTGCTCGCCGAGCTCGGCGGGGTACGGGCCGCCTACGGCCTCGGCCTGGTCGTCACCGCCGCCGCCCTCCTGACCGCGTGGCGCTCCGTTCCCGAAGCCCCCGAAGGCCGCTCCGCCCACGTGGACGTGGCAGGCGCGGTCGTCCTGGCCGCCGCGCTGCTCCTGGTGCTGTTCCTCGCCGGCGAACGGAATCTGTGGAGCCGGCACCTCGCCGTGGCGGCGGGCCTCGCCGTCGTCGCGGTGGTGCTGCTCTGCGTCTGGGCCGTCATCGAACTGCGCAGCACGACGCCCCTGGTCGATGTGCGGGCGGTGCGGCACCCGGCGGTCGCCGGGGCGAACCTCGCCATGTTCGTCGGCGGGATCGGCATGTACCTCCTGCTCACGCTCATCACCCGGTACGCGCAGACGCCGCACGGCGCCGGCTACGGCTTCGGGCTGACGACCTTCGTCGCCGGGCTGGTCCTCATCCCGTTCTCGGTGCTGGGGTTCGTCGCCGGCAAGCTCACGCCGCGGGTCCGGACGCGGATCGCCGACCCCCTGCTCCTGGCCGGCAGCGCCGTCGTGGTCGGCGGCGGGTTCGCCCTGTTCGCGGCGGCCCGGTCGGACCTGGCCGAACTGTTCGCGGCGATGGGCGTGCTCGGCTTCGGCGTCGGCGGCTTCTCGGCCGCGATGCCCGGCGTCATCCTGGCCGTCACCCCCAAGAGCGAGACGTCGAGCGCCATGAGCTTCAACTACGTCGTCCGCAGCGTCGGGTACTCCCTGGGCAGCGCCATCGGCGGCCTGATCCTCGCCGCGGGCACCGGCCCCGGCCACTTCTTCCCCGACGACAGCGCCTACACCACCGCGGCGCTGGTCGGCATCGGCGCCATGGCGATCACGACGCTGACAAGCCTCGCTCTCGCCCGCCGACGCTCGTCCGAGACCAACCCGTAAGTCAGATGCACTCATCCCACCACTGGAGGTTCCATGCCCAAGGGCTACTGGGTCAGCGCCTACCGCACCATTTCAGACCCTGAGAAGCTGGCTGCTTACAACAAACTGGCCGCTCCGGCCGTCAAGGCCGGGGGCGGTCGGATCCTCGTCCGTGGCGGTCGGGTCGTGGCGCATGACGCCGGAATCGCCGAGCGCACCGTCCTGGTCGAGTTCGACAGCTTCGAGCAGGCCGTCGCGGCGCACGAGAGTGCGGCCTACCAGGAGGCGCTGGTCGCCCTCTCCGACGGCGTCGAGCGCGACTTCCGCATCGTCGAAGGCATCGACTGACCGAGGTCCAGTCGGATCTTCATCGCCGGGTTCCTGACCCGCCGGCTGGACGAGAAGGCCCGGGGCCGGACCTGGTACGAGACCGAACTGATCCCCAGGATCGGGCCGTTCGCCCTGTACGGGCTGCTTCACGATCGTCGTGCTGTTCGTGCTGCTGGGTGAGGCGATCACCTCCCGGCCGCTCGACGTGGTGCGGATCGCGCTGCCGCTGCTGGTGTACTTCGCGCTCATGTGGGCCGGGTCCATGGCCCTGGGTAAGACCGTCGGCCTGGACTGTCCGCGGGCGACCACGCTGGCCTTCACGGCCGCGGGCAACAACTTCGAACTCGCCATCGCGGTGGCGATCGCCACCTTCGGCGCGACTTCCGGCCACGCCCTGGCGGGCGTGGCCGGTCCGCTCATCGAGGTGCCGGTGCTGATCGGGCTCGTCTATGTCGCCCTTGCCGCCCGCCGCTTCTTCTCTCAACCCGCCCCGGTGACCGGCCAGTCGGCTGCCCTCGAAGAAGGAGCCGCTCGTGTGTGAGACCGTCTCCGGCAAGCCGTCCGTGCTGTTCGTGTGCGTGCACAACGCCGGACGCTCCGTCCAGGTCGGTGGTCGACCCGGCACGATCGGCGGGCCGGTGTCGGCGAGCACGTCCAGGAGGACCTGGCGGCGTTCCACGTACGGACGCGGGCGAAGGTCAGGGAAGCCCGCCGCAGGATGGGCCAGGACGTCGAACGCGACGTACATCGCGGGGGGCCGGTCGGCGAGCTCCCGGGCCCGGCGGGGATGGGCGCGGGACTTCGCCGCCTCGAAGCTGATCCGCGCGTTGCCTTCGTTGTCGGCGAGGTACACGACCGCCTCGCCGTCCAGGATCACGCCGGGCGGCAGGCGCATGGCGGCCACGGCCAGGTCCATCCAGAGCGCGGTGACGTCGCGGCCGGTCCTGCCTGGACGCCTCCGACGTCGGCTGATCCAGCCATCCACCCCCGCAGGGGCGGCCGATCGGACATCCCCCACCGGTGTGCCGCCCGAGGAAGTTGCCACCGTGCGGGAGCTCCGGTCGTGTCGCCCAGCCGCTGGTGCCCCTTCCCCTCCCGGACACCGCACCGTCACACCGGGCGGGAACGTTCCCACTGTCCCCCTCCGCTCTGCCTCTCCTTGTGTCCGTCCGCCGGTGCCGCGGGCGTGACGTGGAAGGACGATGTGCGCCGTGTCCCCGCTCCCGCTCGACGGTCTCCCCGTAGTACACCCCGCCCCCGTCCGGTCCCCCGCCGCCGCACGCCTGGCCCGTCTCACCCGTCTGACGCCGGCCCTGCTGCCGCTCCTGGCGATCGGAGCGTGGGCGGCGGTCGACTGGCGCGCGGTGAGCGAGGGCGCCGCCCGGCTGGCCGCCGCCGATCCCCGGTGGCTGCTGGCCGGGGTCTTCTTCACCTGCCTGGGCTGGGTGGCCGCCGCGTGCGTCCGGCAAGGCGCCCTGCCGGAACGGCTGCCGCCCGGGCCGCTGCTCGCCTCGCAGTTCGCCGCGGGCGCCGCCAACCACATCCTTCCGGCGAGCATCGGCGCCCACGCCGTCACCCTGCGCTTCCTCCAGCGCCGCGGCATACCCCTGGCCCGGGCCACCGCCTCGCTCGCCCTGTACTCACTGGTCAAGCCGCTGGCGAAGACAGTGGTGCTCGTCGCATTCCTCGTGGCCCTCCCGGACGCCCTACGGCTCGGCGACCTCGCCCCGGACACCTGGACGTTGCTCATGGCCGCCGGGGCCGCGGTGCTCGCTCTCGCCACCGCCGCCCTGCTCCTGACCGTCGTACGTCCGCTGCGCCGCCCGGCGCTCGGCTTCGTACACACCGCCCTGGCCGAGGCGCGGACCCTGCACACCCGGCCCGGCCGCGTCCTCGCCCTGTGGGGCGGGTCGGCCGCCGCCCCGGTGCTCCAGGGGAGCGTGATCGCCTCGGTCGGGTTCTCGCTCGGGCTGCCGCTGTCCTGGGCCCAAGTGGTCCTCGCGCTGCTGCTCGCCAGTACCGCCGTCGGCGCGGTGCCCGCCCCGGGCGGCATCGGCCCGGTCGACGCGGCCATGGTCTTCACCATGGCCGCGTTCGGCGCCCCGGTGTCCCTGGCCACGGCAACCGTCATCGGCTACCGCGTCCTGACCGTCTGGATCCCCCTGCTCCCCGGCGCCCTGGTCCTCTCGGCCCTCATCCATCGCGAGGTGCTGTGAGCCTCAGCCCTCGTCCGGAGCCAACCGCAGCGAGATGCTGTTGATGCAGTACCGCTGATCGGTCGGGGTCGGGTAACCCTCGCCCTCGAAGACATGACCGAGGTGCGACCCGCAGCGGGCGCACCGCACCTCCGTACGGACCATCCCGTGGGAGCGGTCCGCGATCAGTTCGACCGCGTCGGAGTCCTTCGGGTCGTAGAAGGACGGCCAGCCGCAGTGGGACTCGAACTTCTCGTTCGAGGTGAAGAGTTCGGCGCCGCAGGCGCGACAGGAGTAGACACCCTTGGTCTTGCTGTCGGTGTACTCGCCCGTGAAGGCGGGCTCGGTGCCCGCCTTGCGCAGGACGGTGTACTCAGCCGGGGTCAGCTCCGCGCGCCACTGCTCGTCCGGCTTTTCGATGTCGTACGACATGAAGCTCAACCCCTCACAAACGTCACGGCTACTTCGACAGGCGGGTCAGGATCTCGGGACCGAGGTCCGTCACGTCTCCCGCGCCCATGGTGAGAACGAGATCACCGGGCTTCGCCATTCCCGCCACGACCGAGGGCGCCTGCGCCTTGTCGTGGACCGGTGTCACGTCCGCGCCCGCCGCCCGCGCCGCCTCGATGATCAGCTCGCTGGTGACGCCCGGGATCGGGTCCTCGCGGGCCGGGTAGATGTCCAGCACGATCGAGGCGTCGGCCAGGGCCAGGGACTGGCCCATCTCCTTGGCCAGCTCCTGGGTGCGGGAGAACAGGTGGGGCTGGAAGACCACCAGGATGCGGCCGCCGGCACCCGCGCGCATGGCCTCCAGGTCGGCCGTCATCTCGGTCGGGTGGTGCGCGTACGAGTCGACGACCTGGACGCCCGCCTCCTCGCCCTTCAGCTGCAGACGCCGCTTCACGCCCGTGTAGGAGGCGATCGCGGGGGCCAGCTCCGCGGCCGGAATGCCCAGCGCCGCGCCCGCCGCCAGCGCGGCCACCGCGTTGTGCGCGTAGTGGCGGCCGGGGACGGAGACGGCGAAGGTCAGCTCCGTGCCGTCGAGGAGCACCGTCACCTCGCTCTTCAGGCCGTGGGGGACCACGGACAGGACCCGTACGTCCGCGTCCGGCGCGTCGCCGTACGTCACCACCCGTACGTCCGCCGGCAGGCGCCGGGTCAGTTCGCGCGCGCCCTCGTGGTCCGCGGAGATCACCAGCGTGCCGCCCGGCACGATCTTGCCCGCGAAGATCTCGAAGGACTCGTAGATCTCGTCGATGGAGGCGTAGTTGGCGTGGTGGTCGAGCTCGACGTTGAGGACGATCGCGACCTCGGGGGCGTACTTGTGGAAGCTGCGGTCCGATTCGTCGGCCTCGGCGACAAAGATCTCGCCGTCGCCGTGCAGGGCGTTCGAGCCGGGGGCGTCCAGGTCGCCGCCGATCGCGTACGAGGGGTTCAGTCCCAGCGCGGAGAGGGACACGGCGAGCATCGACGTGGTCGTGGTCTTGCCGTGCGTGCCCGCGACCGCGATCGGGCGCAGGCCGTCCATCAGCCGGGCGAGGGCGTCCGAACGGTGGACCACCGGGATGCCGAGCTCGGCCGCGCGGGCCAGCTCCGGGTTGTCCGCGCGGATCGCCGAGGACACCACCACACAGGTGGCGTCGGACGCCAGGTGGTCCGCCGCGTGGCCGATGTGCACGGTCGCGCCCAGCGCCCGCAGGGCCTCGGCGGTGGCGGACTCCTTCGCGTCGCTGCCCGCCACCTTCGCTCCGCGCTGCGCCAGGATCTTGGCGATGCCCGACATTCCGGCGCCGCCGATGCCGATGAAGTGCGGTCGGTCCATGGCGGTAGGAAGGCCGGGTGCCATGCGTGTATCTCCCAAGATCCGGTACGACGGTAAGCGCGCTCCCACAGACAGGAACCCGCCCAAGCCTATTCCGTGCGGCCCGCTGCAACCCCCCAGGGGCGCGGGGCCCCACGGCCGAGGCCGGCGGCAGCGACTACGCCTTGCTGTGCGAGAACAGTTTCAGCACCGGCACGCCGACCTTGTGGCGGGCCCGCGAGGCCCAGTCGCGGTGGAAGAACTCCTCCACGTAGTGCGGGTCGGTCAGCACGATGACCTCGTCCGCGTCGATCTCGTCGACCAGCGCCTTGAGCGCGTCCAGCGGGTGGTCCTCGATGAGCCGCCCCTCGGCCTCGCTGCCGGCCGAGTGCAGCGCCACCAGCGACACGTCGAGGGCCTGCTGCCCCTGACCGGCCGCGTCCGCGCCCTCCGGCGTCTCACGCTCGTGGGCCGCCTCGTCCAGCTCCCCGAGCGCGACGTCGTCGATGGCCCGCAGCAGCCGGTCCGCCTGGTCGCCGCGCGGCTGGAGCAGCACATGGAAGGCGACCGCCTCGTCACCGTGCAAGGTGGTGACGAACTCCACGTCGGCGGACGTCAGGGCCTTCTCGATCATCAATACGCTTGTGAACACGACAGGCGCCCTTCTCCTCCGTGGGCCTCCCTGGCCCCCTGCGGAAACCATCCTGCCCCGTGATCGCACGGGTACTGCGATTTTTAGTGTGCCCAGCGGAAGATAATCGGAACGATCCACTCCGTTACCTCGCCAGGCCGCCGGTCAGGGGCGACGGTATCGGGCGAAGAGGAATCCGGCCTCCTCCAGGAGGGACGCCAGTTCGAACCGCTGGGGGACCGCCATCGCGGGCCCCCCGGCGATCCGCTGCGCGTCTCCCGCGGTGAGCGTCGGGGACAGGGTCAGACACAGTTCGTCGAGGACACCCGCCGCGACCATCTGGCCCAGCAGCCGCGGGCCGCCCTCCGTCAGCAGCCGGGTCATGCCGCGCCCGGCGAGGGCACGTACGGCCCGTACCGGGTCCACGCCCATCCCGTCCCCGGCGATCACCACCTCGGCGCCCGCCTTCTCGGCCGCCGCCACCCGGTCGGGGGCCGCCGCGGCGCCCGTCAGGACGAGCGTGGGCACCAGGGGCGAGGTGAACAGGGGCAGCGAGAAGTCCAGGTCGAGGCTCGCGGTGACGACGGCGATCACGGGCGCCGGGCCCTGTCCGGCCGCCTCCCGGGACCCCGCGAACTCCGCACGCGCGCGTGCCGGACGGTAACCCTCCTGGCGTACCGTTTCCGCGCCGACGACCACGACGTCCGCGAGAGCCCGCAGCACCCCGAAGATCCGCATGTCGGCGGCGCTGGAGATGCCCTGGGACTTCCCGTCGTGCTGGGCGGCGCCGTCGAGCGTGGAGACCATGTTGGCCCGCAGCCAGGGCTCCGGGGCACCGGCGGAGCGGTGTTCGGGGTAGGCGTACGCCTCCGCCAGCTCCAGCAGTTCCCACTCACGGTCCGTCGCATCCGTCACATCCGCCACAGCCGCACCAGGGGCATCGGGGGCCCCGGCGGCGGCCTGGGCTGCTGTTTCGTGGGTCACAGGGAACAGGCGTCGCATGTCGTGCAGTGTGGCACGGCCCTTAGAGTGGGGAACCGTGTCGTCCTCCTCCGCCGCTTCCGGGATCGAACCGATACCCGAAGCAGCCCCCACGTCCCTGTGCGCCCGCGAGCCGCACGTCCCCGCGGACCGGCTGGTCGCCGAGATGGTGCCGCCGCCGCGCTTCGACTCCGTGCGCTTCGAAACGTACATTCCGGACCCGAACCAGCCGAGCCAGACCGAGGCCGTACAGGTCCTCGCCGGTTTCGCGGCCGGTCTCGGCGGGGCGCACGCGCTCGGCAGCGGCAAGCGGGGTTTCTTCGGCTTCGGCAAGTCCAAGGCGCCGAAGACCCCGGCCGGCCCCCGGGGCGTCTACCTGGACGGCGGCTACGGCGTCGGCAAGACCCACCTGCTCGCCTCCCTGTGGCACGCCACCCCGGCCGAGCCCGCGCTCAAGGCCTTCGGCACCTTCGTGGAGCTGACGAACCTGGTCGGCGCGCTCGGCTTCCAGAAGACCGTGCAGACGCTCTCCGGGCACCGCCTCCTGTGCATCGACGAGTTCGAACTCGACGACCCGGGCGACACCGTCCTCGTCTCCACCCTGCTCGGCAAGCTGGTCGACGCGGGGGTCGCGCTCGCTGCCACCTCGAACACCCTGCCGGGCAAGCTCGGCGAGGGCCGGTTCGCGGCCGCCGACTTCCTGCGCGAGATCCAGGGGCTGTCGGCGCACTTCCGGCCGCTGCGCATCGACGGCGAGGACTACCGCCACCGCGGGCTGCCCGAGGCCCCGGCGCCGTTCACCGACGAGCAGGTCACGAAGGCCGCGTACGCCACGGACGGGGCCTCCCTCGACGACTTCCCGCATCTGCTCGACCACCTCGCGCGCGTGCACCCCAGCCGCTACGGCGCCCTGACCGACGACCTGAAGGCCGTCTGCCTCACCGACGTCCAGCCGGTGCCGGACCAGTCGACGGCGCTGCGGCTCGTGGTGCTCGCCGACCGGCTGTACGACCGCGAGGTGCCCGTCCTCGCCTCCGGGATGCCCTTCGACCAGCTCTTCAGCGAGGAGATGCTGAACGGCGGCTACCGGAAGAAGTACTTCCGCGCGATCTCCCGGCTCACCGCGCTGGCCCGCGACGCCAAGGGACTCGTCGAGGCGTAGTTTTCGGCCCCTCCACAGCGTTTTCGGCCCTCTTCACCGTGAAACGTCGAGTTAACCCTGCAAACAACTTGCCGCGTTAATCTATGTATCGACATGGAGGACGAGACGTCGGGAGGGGGGCGCATGTTACGAGGTACGACGGCCCGCCCCCTGTACGTGGTACTCGCCGCCGTCCTGATCGGCCTGCAGCTCTTCGCCCCCACCGAGGCGTTCGCGTCCGTGCACAGGGGCGAAGTCGTCTCCTGCGCCGAAGCGGAGCATCCGCACAAGGTGGCGCCCCCTCTGGGCGCCCGTCAGCGGACCCGCGACGACGATCTCGTCCCCGACCCGCCCGCGCGCGCCCTGCTCGCGAGCGACCCCGCGGCCTCGTACCCGCCGCTCGCGCTCGCCCCGGCGCACCCGCGCACGTCGAGATCCTCGACCGCCCACTCCCCCGCCGCACTTCAGGTCTTCCGCTGCTGAGCGGAGCGCGTCCCCCCACGCTCCGTCTTGTAAGCCGACGCGCCCTCAGGGCGCGCCAGGAGGAACTGACATGCAGCCCCTCATCGACCATGCCCGCTCCTTCGGCCGACGGGCCGAGGAATTCGCTTCGCTCGCCAACGGCCAGTCCCCGCAGGTCCTGTTCATCACCTGCTCCGACTCCCGGGTCGTTCCGGCCCTGATCACCGGCGCCCGCCCGGGCGAGCTCTTCGAGCTGCGCACCGCGGGCAACATCGTCCCGCCGTACGTCCCCGGCCGGCCGACCTCCGAGGCGGCCACCGTCGAGTACGCGGTGGACGTGCTCGGCGTGTCCGAGATCGTGGTCTGCGGCCATTCGCACTGCGGCGCCGTCGGCGCGCTGGTGCGCGGCGAGGACCTCACGGCCGTACCCGCCGTGCGCGACTGGCTCGCGCAGGCGCAGCGCCCGACCGGCGCGGCGGGCGACGACCCCACCGTCGCCGAGGCGGTGCAGAACCACGTCCTCGCGCAACTGCTCAGGCTTCGCGGATACCCGTGTGTGGAAAAGGCCCTGACGACGGGCCGGCTGCGTCTGCACGGCTGGTACTACGAGGTCCACACCGGAGCCGTGCGTGAACACCGTGCGCACACCGACACCTTCGAGGCGCTGTGAGCCGCGCCATGAACACGTCGAGCCTCAAGAACAAACTCCCCCACCCGCGGCAGGACTTCGCCGCCTCGATCGTCGTGTTCCTGGTCGCCCTGCCGCTGTGTGTGGGCGTCGCCGTCGCCTCCGGTGTCCCGGCGGAACTCGGCCTGGTCACCGGCATCGTGGGCGGTCTCGTCACCGGTCTGATGCGCGGCAGCAGCCTTCAGGTGTCGGGTCCGGCGGCCGGACTGACCGTGCTGGTCTTCGAGGCCGTACGGGAGTACGGCCTCGCCGTCCTCGGAGTCGTCGTGCTCGCCACGGGTGTGCTCCAACTCCTCATGGGCGCCCTGAAACTGGGGCGCTACTTCCGGGCCATCTCGGTCGCCGTCGTCGAGGGCATGCTCGCCGGGATCGGCCTCGTGCTGATCGCCGGCCAGCTCTACTCGATGGCCGGGCTCAAGGCCCCCGCCTCCGGACTCGACAAGCTCGCCGGGCTGCCCGAGGCCGTCATCCACGCGGCCCGCAGCGCCGAGGCGCTGGCCTCGGTCGGACTCGGGGCGGGCACGATCGCCGTGCTCGTCCTGTGGCGGCGGCTGCCGAGCCGGGTGCGTACGGTGCCGGGGGCGCTCGGCGCGGTCGTGCTGGCCACGCTGGTGGCCTCGGGGTTCGGGTTGCCGGTGGCCAAGGTCGAGGTGCGGGGGCTGGCCGGTTCGATCCAGCTGCCGAGCCTGGAGGCCTTCGGGGAGCTCGCGAGCGTGGGCGTGCTCGGCACGGTGCTCGCCTTCACGCTGATCGCCTCCGCCGAGTCGCTGTTCAGCGCGGCGGCCGTGGACCGGCTGCACGACGGCCCCCGGACCGAGTACGACCGGGAACTGATGGCGCAGGGCGCGGGCAACACGGTCTGCGGACTGCTCGGCGCGCTACCGATGACCGCGGTGATCGTGCGCAGCGCGGCGAACGTCCAGGCGGGCGCGCGGACGAAGGCGTCCCGCGTGCTGCACGGCGTCTGGCTGCTGCTGTTCGCGGCGCTGCTGCCCGCCGCGCTCGGCGTCATCCCGCTGCCCGCCCTCGCCGGCATCCTGGTGCACGCGGGCTGGAAGCTGGTCCCACTGCGCGAGATCGTCTCGCTGTGGCGCGAGCACCGGGGCGAGGCGCTGATCCTCGTCGTCACGGCGGTGTCGATCGTCGCCGTCAGTATGTTCGAGGGGGTGCTCATCGGGCTCGCCCTGGCGGTCGCCAAGACGGCGTGGGAGGCCTCGCACGTCCGCCTGGAGGTCATAGACAAGGGTGCGGGCCCCGTCCAGGCGTATCTGTCGGGCAACGCGACCTTCCTGAGGCTGCCGAAGATCCTCGACAGCCTGGAGGCACTGCCCCAGGACCGCCCGGTCGAGCTGGACCTCTCCGGCCTGCACCACCTCGATCACGCCTGCCGCATCGCGCTGGAGAACTGGTCGGCGCGGCACAGTGAGGCGGGGACGGAACCGGTGAAGGTGACCACCGGCTGACCCCCCGGGGCTCGCGGTCGGGGGGCTCCTCGACCGCGAGCCCGCGTGAGGCATATCGTGGGATTAGTGGTGGTATGCGGCGGCTCGAAAGGGGGTCGTCATGCTCGATGAGCTCTTGGCCACGGCCGCGGTGGTCGGCACCGCGGGGGTGGTGTACGTCGCCGCGGCGGCCCGGGTCGTCAAGCAGTACGAGCGGGGCGTGGTGCTCCGGCTCGGGCGGCTCCGGGGTGGCATCAGGCCGCCCGGGTTCACCATGATCATCCCCGGCGTGGACCGGCTGCGTAAGGTCAACATGCAGATCGTGACGATGCCCGTCCCCGCGCAGGACGGCATCACGCGGGACAACGTCACGGTCCGGGTCGACGCGGTCATCTACTTCAAGGTGGTCGACGCGGCCGACGCGGTCATCCAGGTCGAGGACTACCGCTTCGCCGTCTCGCAGATGGCGCAGACCTCGCTGCGCTCGATCATCGGCAAGAGCGACCTGGACGATCTGCTCTCCAACCGGGAGAAGCTCAACCAGGGCCTGGAGCTGATGATCGACAGCCCTGCCATGGGCTGGGGTGTGCAGATCGACCGGGTCGAGATCAAGGACGTGTCGCTGCCGGAGACGATGAAGCGGTCGATGGCCCGGCAGGCCGAGGCCGACCGTGAACGGCGGGCCCGCATCATCAACGCGGACGCCGAGCTCCAGGCGTCGAAGAAGCTGGCGGAGGCCGCCGGGGTGATGTCCGAACAGCCCGCCGCGCTCCAACTGCGGCTGCTGCAGACCGTGGTGGCGGTCGCCGCCGAGAAGAACTCCACCCTCGTCCTCCCCTTCCCGGTGGAACTGCTGCGGTTCCTGGAACGGGCGCAAGTCCAGCCGGGGGCGCCGACAGTGGAGCAGCTACCGACGCGTCCGCGCCCCGCCGAGCACAAGGACGACGAGTTCGTGCTCGATGAACCCAAGGGTGACAAGTTCACGCGCGCCGAGGCCCAGGACGACGAGTTCCCACTCGACAACCCCGGCACAAGCCCTCTCCCGGACCCCGACTAATTACCGCGACCGCCCGCCGACTCCCTGCTACCGTCCTCCCATGAAGCGTGCCGCTGTGAAGACGACGACGCCGGAGAGTGTCCCGGCGCGCTGACTGCTGACGAGTCCGAAGCCCCGGGGCGAGTGCCCCGGGGCTTCGCCGTGTGGTCACTCGCTCCTTGAGAAGCGAGGAGACCACCATGACCGCCGTCCCCGACCACCGCCGCCTCGGCCGTGAACTGGACCTGTTCGACACCGATCCCCTGATGGGCGCGGGCCTGCCCTACTGGCTGCCCGACGGCGCGGCCGTGCGCCACGCCCTGGAGGAGTTCGTCCGCGACGCCGAGCGACGCGCGGGCTACCAGCACGTGTACTCACCGGTGCTGGGCAAACGGGAGCTGTACGAGACCTCCGGGCACTGGTCGCACTACAGCGAGGACATGTTCCCGCCGATGGAACTCGGCGGCGAGCAGGTGGTGCTGCGCCCGAGCCTGTGTCCCCACCACGCGCTCATCTACCGATCCCGCTCCCACAGTTACCGCGAACTCCCGCTCCGCATGGCCGAGTTGGGCGGCATGTACCGCTCCGAGCCGTCCGGTGTCCTCGGTGGCCTCACCCGCGTACGCGCCATCCAGCTCAACGACGCGCACCTCTTCTGCACCCTGGAGCAGGTCGCCGAAGAGGCGGCGGCGGCACTGGAGTTGATCCACCGGGCGTACGAGGCGATGGGCATCCGCGCGGCCCGTCACCGGCTCTCCCTGCCGGGCCCCGGCGGCAAGTACGTCGCCGACCCCGAGCTGTGGCGGCGTTCGGCGGCGCTGCTGCGCGAGGTACTCGACCGCTCCGGGGTGGCGTACGAGGCCGTCGAGGGCGAGGCCGCGTTCTACGGCCCCAAGATCGACGTCCAGATCGCCGATCCGGCGGGCCGGGAGTCCACCCTCTCCACCGTCCAGGTCGACTTCCACCAGCCCGAACGCTTCGACCTGCACTACATCGGCGCCGACGGGGCGAAACACCGGCCGGTCATGGTCCACCGCAGTGTCATCGGCAGCCTGGAACGGGCCGTCGCCCACCTCATCGAGGCGCACGGCGGCGCCTTCCCGCCGTGGCTCGCCCCGACCCAGCTGGTGGCCCTGCCCGTCTCCGACGCGCGGGCCGAGGTCGAACAGGCGGCCGATCTCGTACGCCGCTGCCTGGACCGGGGCCTCCGGGCCCGGCTCGTCACCCCTGACCAGGGCAGCCTGGGCGCCCGGATCCGCGCCGCCCGCCTGGTCCCGTACCAGGCGGTGATCGGTCCCCGGGAGACCGCGGCCGACGAGATCGCCCTGCGCCTGCGCGACGGCCGCCGCCTCGACCCGCGGCCGGCCAGCGAGGCGCTGGACCGCATCACCCGTCTCGTCCGCGCCCACAGCACCGAGCTGATCGACTAGATTTCCGCGCCGTGGACAAACTGCAGGTACGCCAGGGGTGGTTGAGACAGCGGTGGCGGTCGGTGACCGTGCTGGGAGCGGTCTTCGCACTGGCCGGGGGCGGGGCGCTGTACGCGCAACTCCGCCCGGTGTTCCCGGGGACGGACGCACGGGCCTGTTCCGACAGCACCGTGCCGTTGACGGAGCAGGCCGGCGCGTCCGCGCTGGCACTGCCCGAGCACGCGGTGGACCTGCGCTACGACACCACCCGTCTCCGTCCGCGGGCCGGAACCCCGACGGGCACGACCGGCAGGACGGTCCTGAGGATGGAGTTCCGCGCCACGTCCGTCGACATCCAAAGGTGGCTGACCGCCAACCGTCTGCCGAAGCCGGCCGACTTCGACACCTTGGGCGGTCCGGAGGCGCTCGGTGCGACCTGCGGGGTCCTGGAGGACGGCTTCTCGGACTGGCAGACCACGAGCGGGCGGCTCGCGCCGACCGTGACGACCCCGTACGGGCTGCGCCTCATCGTGAACATCGACCCCGACAGCCGTCCGGAACCGGCCGTCCTGGTCACCCTCCAGGAGGCCTGAGCACGACTCGCGGGTACCCGGCTCCCGTCGCACCATCGAGGGACACGGCCGGAAGGGGTACGCGGTGGCCAAGAAGGACGGCAAGGGCACGAAGGACGGCGAACAGGGCAAGGGCAGGGACCCGGCCCCGCTGCGCCGGCTGCTGCGCGTCCCCGGCGGCAAGGACGTCGACCTCTCCTCGTACGACGCCAGGGCCACGCCCGCCGGTCCGCGCGACAAGGCCGCCGGTCTTGCCGCCATCGCCCAGATGGTCGAACGCCTCGCCGACCTGCAGGAACGCCTGTGGGCCGCGAGTACGGCGGGTGACCGCCGACGGGTCCTGCTGGTCCTTCAGGGGATGGACACCAGCGGCAAGGGCGGCACGGTCAAGCACGTCATCGGGCATTTCAACCCCGCCGGCTGCCGCATCCGGGGCTTCAAGGCGCCGACCGCAGAGGAGCGCAGGCACTCCTTCCTCTGGCGGATCGCACGGGCCTTGCCCGAACCCGGCGAGATCGGCATCTTCGACCGCTCGCACTACGAGGACGTCCTGGTCGCCCGCGTCCGCGAACTGGCTCCCCGCAAGGAGATCGCCCACCGCTACGGCAAGATCAACCGCTTCGAGAAGTCCCTCGCCGACGACGGCGTCACCGTGGTGAAGTGCTTCCTGCACATCTCGTACGACCAGCAGCGCCGCCGGCTCCTGCGGCGGCTGGACAACCCCGACAAGCACTGGAAGTTCAGCCCGGACGACATCGACGACCGTGAGCTGTGGCCCGCGTACCAGAAGGCGTACGAGACCGTCCTCGAGCGCTGTTCCACACCGGAGGCCCCCTGGTTCCTCGTCCCCGCCGACCGCAAGTGGTACCGGAACTGGGCGATCAGCACACTGCTCCTGGAACACCTGGAGAAGCTGGACCCGCAGTACCCGAAGGGCGACTTCGACGTCGCGGAGGCCAGACGGCGGCTCCTGAAGGACACCTGACCCGCGCCAGGACGCCGCGGCCGGGTACCCGGCTTCGGTGGTGCGAAGGCGGCCCCGTCCGGCGGTCGACCCGTCGGACGTACCGCACTCGAGACCGGCGTACGAGACCGGCGTGCGTTCCGCCGGGTCCAGCCGGGTGACTTCCGCGCCCCCGTCGGCCGGGCACGTGTGGACAATGGGCGAATAGTCTGGATTACCCACATATCTTCATCGGGTGATCATTCCAGTACGACGATTCGCCGCGACCTGCGCCCTCGGCGCGCTCGGGGTCGCGCTCGCCGCCTGCGGGACCCCCGGCACCCCGCACGCCGCCCGCCCAGGGCACCCCGCGTCGGCCTCGGGCAGCGCAGGCGCCCAGCCCTCGCGACCCCCCACACTCGCCCCCGGCTCCAGCGGTATCACCCCCGTCTTCACCAACGGTCCGCGGACGCAGGACAAGACCGTCGCGCTGACCTTCGACGCGGACATGACCGCGGACGAGGGGCCACGCGCCGCGGCCGGGGAGCACTTCGACAACCCCGAACTGATCGCCACGCTGCGCGCGTTCAAGGTGCCGGCGACCTTGTTCATGACCGGACGCTGGGCCGACGAGTACCCGAAGGAGGCCAAGGACATCGGGCGGGACCCGCTCTTCGAGGTCGCCAACCACTCGTACAGCCACTACGCCTTCACCGACAACTGCTACGGCCTGCCCACCGTGCCCCAGGAGCGGATGCGGGCCGAGGTGGAGGAGGCCTACGCCGCCTTCAAGAGGGCGGGCGTGCCCCACGCGATGCCCTACTTCCGGTTCCCCGGCGGGTGCTACGACCAGCAGGCACTGCGCACGCTGAGCGCCGTGGGCGTGACCGTCGTGCAGTGGGACGTCGTCAGCGGGGACGCCTTCGCGACCGACTCCGACGCCGTGGCCCGGCAGGTGCTGGAGGGCGTGAAGCCCGGATCCGTCGTCGTCATGCACTGCACGCGCAGCGCGGCACCGGTGACCGAACAGGCCCTGCGGACGATCGTCCCCGAGCTGCGGAAGAAGGGGTTCCGCTTCGTGAAGGTCTCCGAGATGATCGGCTCGGCGACGCAGGGCGAGCGGCACGGCACCACGTAGGCGCGCTCCGGTCCCGGCCTACGCTGGGGCCATGAGCGACGACTACTGCGCCACCCCGGCGGCCCCCGCCCCGGTACCGGACCAGGCCGACGCCGGGCCGCCGTTCGCCGAGTGCGTGCTGTGCCGGAAGCCGACCGAGTACCCGGAGTCGTACAAGGGGATCACGCTGTGCCCCGTCTGCGAGTGGCAGGAGGCACAGCGGACCGCCTGTTCCGGGTGACGGTGGCGGTGGCGTGACCGCTCGCCGAAGAACCGATCTTCCGCCTGGCACACTGGAGGGCGTGAGCAGCGACCCGACCGTAGCCGACGCACCCGGCCGACCCGACGTACCCGGCTCGGCCGAGGACAGCCCCTTCCGATCCGAGCGCACCGCGCGCGACGAGGCCCCGCAGTTCGTGCTGCCGCTGGTCGTGCGCATCGAGAAGGCCGCTCCCCCGGCACGCACGGACGCGCTGGAGAGCGCGGCCCGCGCCGTGCTGACGATCCTCAGCGATGAGCGGGCCCTCGGGGACGGCGAGTGGGCGCAGGCGGTGCGTGACTGGCAGGACGCCCGGATCCGCAAGGTCGTCCGACGGGCGCGCGGCGCCGAGTGGCGGCGGGCCGAGGCCCTGCCCGGCATCACGGTGACCGGGAAGTCCGCCGAGGTGCGCGTCTTCCCGCCGGTTCCCCTGGACGGCTGGCCGAAGGACCTGGTCAAGCTCCAGGTCTCCGGCACCGACCTCGACGACCCGGAGCCGCCGGTGGACGCGGACCCGACGGCGCCCGTGCTGTGGCTCAACCCCGATCTCGACATGTCGGCCGGCAAGACGATGGCGCAGGCCGGGCACGGCGCGCAGCTGGCCTGGTGGGAGCTCTCGGACGAGGAGCGGGAGGCCTGGCGCGACGCCGGTTTCCCCCTCGCCGTCCGCACCGCCGACCCGGCCCGCTGGAGCGGACTCACCACCTCCGGGCTGCCGTTGGTGCGCGACGCCGGCTTCACGGAGATCGCGCCGGGGTCGTGCACGGTGGTGGCCGACCATCCGGCGCTGCGCTCCTGACCGCCCCGACCGACCCTGAGTGACCTACGGACCCGAGGAGGCGCGATGGCCGGGACCCGGCTGGACGGCAGGGTCGAACGCGGCAACCGCACACGGCAGTTGGTGCTCCGCCGCACGGTCGACATCGCCTCGGTCGAAGGGCTGGAAGCACTGTCCGTGGGCCGTCTGGCCACCGAGCTCCGGCTCAGCAAGAGCGGGGTCTTCGCGCTCTTCGGCTCCAAGCAGGAACTGCAGCTGGCCACCGTGCGGGAGGCCGCGCGCATCTACGTCGAGCAGGTGATCCGGCCCGCGTCCGAGACCCCCGCCGGTGTCGCCCGGACCTGGCGGCTGTGCGAACTCTGGCTGGACTACTCCCAGGGCCGGGTCTTCCCCGGCGGCTGTTTCTTCTACGAGGTCATCGCCGAGTTCGACGCCCGGCCGGGGCCCGTGCACGACGCCGTCGCACAGGCCCAGCGGGACTGGACGGCCCATGTGGAGCACACCATCACCGAGGCCCGCGACCTGGGTGAGCTGCACTCCGACACGGATGCCGCGCAACTCACCTTCGAGCTCATCGCGTTGATGGAGACGGCGAACGCGGTGTCGGTGCTGCGCGACGAGACGGACGTCTACCGCAGGGCCCGCGTCGCCATCCTTTCCCGGCTGCGTGCGGCGGCGACCGACCCGTCCCTCGTGGCCGAGCTCTCCCGACCCGCCGGGCCCTCCTGACCCGCCGGGCTCTCCTGACCTGCCGAGCCTTTGACACGGCAACCGTCACGGCCGAAAACAAGTAGCACGATCGTTCGCTCAGTTTTATGCTCTGGCGTATGACATCGACCGGAGTGGACATCGTCGAGCTCGACCGGATCGCCGTGTACGAGTCGTTGCGGCTCGTCGGGCTGGCGCGGGGCGGGGACTGGGAGCGGGACACGCCGTGTGCGGGGTGGACGCTGCGGCGGCTGGTGGCGCACATGGCCGCGCAGCACCACGGGTTCGCGGCCGCCGCGCGGGGAGCGGGGCACGAGACGGCGTACTGGCGGGAGCCGGAGGACATGAGCGATCCGGACCGGACCTACCGGGGAGCGGCGACGGCGGTGCTGGCCGCGTTCGCCGAACCGGGCGTGACGGAGGGGGAGTTCGTACTGCCGGAGATCAGGGACGGGGGCGGGTTCCCCGGCGGGACGGCCCTCCGCTTCCACTTCGTCGACTACGTGGTGCACGCGTGGGACGTCGCCGCCACGCTCGGCGTCGGGCTCGAACTGCCGGACCACGTCCGCGGGGCGGCCCTGGCCGTCGCCCGCCTCGTACCGACGGATCCGGCCGGTCGCGGGCCGGGGTTCGCGTTCGCGCCGCCGGTCGACGTGCCCGTGGGCGCGGACCCGCTGGACGAGGCGCTGCGGCTGCTCGGACGTGCACCGGAGAAGTGGCCGCTGTCGGGTGATGGCACGGATTCACAGCGGATTTGACCTGAACCGAGGATTGGCTTTAGCCGTGCTTGAACATTCCCGGTGCCCCGCACGTACCTCACGTCGCTGGCCAAGTACAGGTTTCCAACGACCAGTTGGTTTCCCCCGGGAGGCTCATTTTGCGGCGTATCAACGGTTCCGCCTTCGTCATCGCGGCGCTCGCCGCCACTGTCGGCGCACTCGTGTTCCCTGTGTGGTCGTACGCCGACCGCGCCGGCACGGGGCAGGCGAATCTGGCGGCGGGGACGGTGAACACACAGTGGGGGCCCCTGTCCGCCTCCGACCGCGACCTGATCGTGCGCGTGCGGCTGGCCGGACTCTGGGAACTGCCGGCGGGACAGCAGGCGATCGAGCGGGCCCCCAACAAGGCGATCAAGGAGGCGGGCGACCACCTGATCGTCGGCCACACCGACCTCGACAAGCGGGTGCGGGTCATCGCGGCCCAGCTCAATGTCGAGCTGCCGAACCAGCCGAACGCGCAGCAGCAGGGCTGGCTGCAGGAGATGACCGCGGCGACGGGCGCGGAGTACGAACGGAAGTTCGTGAACCTGCTGCGGGCCGCGCACGGCAAGATCTTCCCGGCGATCGGCGCGGTCCGTAATTCCACCCGCAACTCACTGGTCCGGCAGCTGGCCTCGGACGCCAACCAGACCGTGCTCGACCACATCACCATCCTGGAGAAGACCGGGGCCGTCGACTTCGACGCCATCGCCAACGACACGGCCGCCCTGTCGACCGCGAGCCCCACCGGCCCCCCGGCGCCGGCCGCCGGCGTCACGGCGCCCTCCGCGCCGCCGGTGCAGCCGGGCAACGGCGTCGTCGCCACGTCGAGTCCCTCGCCCGCGCCGCCGGGGCAGGTCAACACCGCCCGGCCGGAGCCCTCGGATCCGGACAACGTGCTGCGGTAACCGGTACGGCCGCCGGTGCCTCGGGGCGCCGGCGGAACCTCAAATGTTGCTCTGAACGTCCGGCGACATGGGTTCGGCCCCGCTTCCCGGGGCCATGACTCCGTCACGCCGGAACACGGGTCCGTCGTGCGGAGACAGCGGCCAGGGTCGCAGCGGCCGGGGTTCGAGTGGTGACGGAGGAGGCGACATGACGCAGCCGAGGCGGCTGGGGACGGGAATCGGGTGGCGGCCGGAGATCGCCGAGGCCGTGGAGCGCATGCCCGGCATCGACTGGGTCGAGGCCGTGGCGGAGAACCTGTGCCCCGGGCATCTTCCCGAGCCGCTGCTGCGGCTGCGCGAGCGGGGTGTCACGGTGGTGCCGCACGGGGTCTCGCTCGGCCTCGGCGGCGCGGACCGGCCCGAGGAGTCCCGTCTCACCGCCCTCGCGGAGCGGGCCGAGGCGCTGGGCTCGCCGCTCGTCACGGAGCACATCGCGTTCGTACGGGCCGGGGGCGCGCTCACCGCGTCGCCGTCGCTGGAGGCCGGGCACCTGCTGCCGGTCCCCCGCACCCGGGACGCCCTCGACGTGCTGTGCGAGAACGTCCGTATCGCGCAGGAGGCCCTTCCCGTCCCGCTCGCGGTCGAGAACATCGCCGCGCTGATCTCCTGGCCCGGCGAGGAGATGACCGAGGGGCAGTTCCTGTACGACCTGGTGGACCGCACCGGCGTACGCCTCCTCATCGACGTGGCCAACCTCCACACGAATCACGTCAACCGGGCCGAGGATCCCGCGAAGGCCCTCGACGAGCTCCCCGTCGAGGCCATCGCCTACGTCCACGTCGCCGGCGGCTTCGAACGGGACGGCGTCTGGCACGACAGCCACGCCCACCCCGTCCCCCGGCAGGTCCTCGACATCCTGGCCGACCTCGCCTCCCGAGTGACCCCTCCGGGGGTCCTCCTGGAACGCGACGAGAACTTCCCGGCCCCGGACGAACTGGAGAGGGAGCTCGGCGCGATCAGAGCCACCCTGACGAAGGCGCGGGCACGGGGCGTGACGCCGTCCGAAACCCCGGCCGGCCGGCAGTCCGGTGAGGCCGCGGCCACTGCGAGCGGCACCACCGGGGCAACCGGGAGCCGCGCGGACCGGGTGGCCGTGGGAGCCCGGCAGCGGCTCGCGCTCGGGCAAGCCGCTCTGTTGTCCGCGCTCGTCGCGGGTACCCCCCTGCCCGAGGGGTTCGACCGGGGGCGGCTGGGTGTGCAGGCGCGGGCGCTCGCGGCCAAGCGGGCGGATGTGGTCGCGAAGGTGGCGGCGGAGCTGCCGGAGATCCTCGGGGACGCGTACCGGCCGGTGTTCCTCGCGTACGCGCAAGGGCATCCGATGAGCGGTGGGTACCGGCGCGACGCGTTGGACTTCGCCGAGTACATGCTGCTCGCGGGGCACCCCGAGGACGCGGAGACACGGCGGCGGCTGCGTGCGTGGTGGCTGGAGCGGTCCGGCCCGACCCCGCCGTCGCAGCGGCCCACGGCCCGGCTGGCCCGCGCGACCCGACGGGTACTGCTGCGCCGCTGACCGCGCCCGCACGTCAGGCGCCGACGCGCACTGCCACGCACGCCGTAGTGCCTCGCCCCGGCAGAGTGTGCCGGGGTTAACACCGGGCCCCGCCCGGCCGGATTCCATGTCTGTTTTTCGGGGTTTCCTGACGGTATGGACTCAGGTCGAACTACCCCATTCGACGCCTTCCTCCCGCCCGGCAACCCTTTCTCCTCGTACGGCAGTTGGCGTACTGCCCGAAGTAATATGCCAACCCGCACCCGTAGCGCACCAGCGTGCGGTGCCGCAACAGGAGGCACCATGCGATCCATCAACCGCACCGGATTGGTCAGTGGGACAGGACTCATCATCGCGGCCCTCACCGCGACCCTCGTCGCGCTGATCTTTCCGATCTGGTCGTACGCGGACCGCGCCGGCACCGGCCTGGACACCCTGAACGCCCAGTCCGTGTCGACGCAGTTCGGTCCGCTGTCCGCACTGGACCGGGAGTTCGTCGCCAAGGTCCGGCTCGCCGGGCTGTGGGAACTGCCCGCCGGCCAGCAGGCCGAGGAGCGCGGCACCACCCAGGCCGTGAAGACGGCGGGCGCGCACCTCGTCGAGGGCCACACGTTCCTGGACGCGCGCGTCCGGAACGTCGCCGCACGGCTCGGACTCGAACTCCCGAACCAGCCCAACGCACAGCAGCGCGGCTGGCTGGCCACGCTCGACGCCGCGCACGGCACGGACTACGACCGGAAGTTCGCGAACATCCTGCGCCGGGCACACGGCAAGGTCTTCTCCGTCGTCGCCCAGGTCCGCGCGAACACCCGCAACTCGCTCGTACGGGACCTCGCCGACGACGCGAACACCACCGTGCTCGACCACATCAAGGTCCTCGAAGCCACCGGGTACGTGGACTTCGACGCTCTCGCCCAGGACGCCGCGACCGCGAGCCCGCCCCCGCTGACGGCTTCCCCGGCCCCGCCGGGTCCCACCCAGTCCCCGGACAGCCCCGTCCCCGTCACGCCGTCCGGAACCTATCCGCTGCCCCCGGCCGCGTCCCGCCCCAAGGGCTAGCGGAGTGGCGCCGCTCGGCAAACACCGAAACGTCACAGAGCCACAACGCTCCGTCCATATCGTGGGCATACCGTGGCGCCGACCTGGACTCTTCGCGTAGAAACACGCCATGTTCTGGGTCCTTCTCCTGCTCCTGGCCTGGGCCGCGGCCGGTATCTCCTGCACTCGGCTGTGCCTGGCCGCCGTGCGCGCGGCGGCGGTCGACGCCGACGCGGCGCGCGGACACCACCTCACGCTGTACGAGGCGGCGTTCCTGTCCGGCGGCCCCGCCCGGGTCGCCGATCTGACCCTGGTGTCGATGGCTCGTCAGCGGCGGCTGCTGCTCGCGCACACGGGCTGGGCGACCGTCGTGGACCCGCGTGGGCGCGACGAGATGGAGCGCTCGGTGATAGGGGCGATAGGTCCGCAGGGGCAGTCCCGGATAGCGCCCGTACGGGCGAGCACGGCCGCCGCGGACTCGGTACGCCGCCTCGCCGACCGTCTCGTCGCCGCGGGCCTCGCCGTGCCCGACGGCGCCCGCACCACCGTCGCGAGCGCCATCCGCCAGGTCCAGGCCGCCGCCGCGGCCGTCCTCACGCTGGGCGCCGTCGCCGTGCTGTTGCCCTCCCAGTCCCGGGCGAGCGAGAACGACGTGCCGATCGCCGTGTGGTTCTCGCTGCCGCTCATCCTCACCGTGAGCTGCCTCGCCATCGCCCGCATCGAGGTCCACCCGTACACGCGCTGGGCCTCCCCGGCCGGACAGCGGCTGCTCGGCACCCTCGCCCGGCACCCCGACGCCACCGGCGACGACCGTACGTATCTCACCTCGGTCGCCGTCCGCGGCGTCCGGGCGGTCGGCGAGCCGGAGCTGCGCGCGGCCTTCGCGCACCGCGACCGAAGCCCCGAGTGGCAGCGCTGACGGCGCCCGAGGGGGCGCATAGGGGTCATTGGGGCCGACACCGGCACCAGGTGCTTTACTTCATCAACTGACGAACCAAACATCCCTTTTGTCGCTGCCGTGCGCCGAAGGGGATACGCGATGAGAGCTGCCGTCCTGTACGGGACCACCGGGTCCTTGCTTCTGAGCGGCCTCATCGCCGCCCCCGCGGGCGGTGCGGCGGCCTGGCCGGACCCCGCGGCCTCCCTCGAGGCGCGCGGCACCACCGTCGCCGCCGCCCGGGCCGCGACGGCCGGCATCCACTGGGGCACTTGCCCCAAGGGGGACGACTTCCCTGTCGAGATGCGCTGCGGCACGGTCACCGTGCCGCTGGACTACGCGCAACCCGACGGCAAGAAGATCAAACTGACCGTCAGCCGCGCCCACGCCACCGGCAAGGACCTGCGCAACTCCAAGCACAAGGTGCCGCGTCAGGGCTCCCTCGTCTACAACCCGGGCGGCCCGGGCGCGTCCGGCATGTACTTCCCGCTGATCGGCTTCCTCCCCGAGTGGAAGCGCATCGCGGCCGCGTACGACCTCGTGGGCTACGCCCCGCGCGGGGTGGACCGCTCGGCCCCGCTGTCCTGCGAGGACCCGAAACACTTCCTGAAGGGGCCCGCGCAGTCGCCGACGAACCCCTCGGAGACGTACAAGAAGGAGCGCATCGCGGAGGCACAGGCGTACGCGCGCGGCTGCCTCAAGCGCTCCGGACAAAGCATCCGGCACTACACCTCGCTCAACAACGCCCGCGACCTCGATGTGCTGCGCGCCGCGCTGGGCGAGCGGAAGCTGACGTTCATGGGGGCGTCGTACGGCACGTACTTCGGAGCCCTGTACGCGACGCTCTTCCCCTCGCACGTACGCCGGATGGTGTTCGACTCGGCGGTGAACCCCGACCCCCGGCAGATCTGGTACCAGAACAACCTCGACCAGTCGGCCGCGTTCGAGGCCCGGTGGGCGGACTTCCGCGCGTGGATCGCCAAGCACGACAAGGAGTACGCGCTCGGCACCACGCCCCAAGCGGTGCTGCGCAACTACGAGAAGGCGCGCGCACGGCTCGCCACGGCGCCCGCGGGCGGCAAGGTGGGGCCGCGTCAGTTGCAGGGCGCGTTCCTGGAGGCGGGGTACTTCGACGACTACTGGCCGCAGCGCGCCCTGGCGCTGTCCGCCTATCTGAAGGGCGACCCGAAGCCGCTGGTCCAGCAGGCCGGGCCGCATCCGGAGGTGTCGGCCGAGGCGGAGAACGGCAACGCGGTGTACACGGCCGTAGAGTGCAACGACGCGGCCTGGCCGACGGACTGGCGTACCTGGGACCGGGACAACACGCGGCTCGCGCGCGTGGCTCCGTTCGAGACCTGGGACAACGTGTGGATGAACCTGCCGTGCGCGTACTGGCCGGTGCCGCGGCAGAAGCCCCTCGCTGTGCGGACGCTGCCCGGGGCGCTGGCGCCGGTCCTGATCCTGGCGGCCGAGCGGGACGCGGCGACGCCCTACGAGGGGGCGGTGGAGCTCCAGCGGCGGCTGTCCGGCTCGGTCCTGGTGACCGAGAACGGCGCCGGGACGCACGGGATCGCGGGCGGCCCCAACCAGTGCGTCAACGGCTACCTGGACGCCTACCTCCTGGAGGGCCGCCTCCCGGAGCGGCGCGCGGCATGCGCCCCGCACGCGGAGCCGGAGCCGGTGGCGCCGGGCGGTGACAAGACCACCCGGCACGACGCACAGGCCCGTGAGGACGCGAAGACGACCCGCCAGGCTCCCTGATCAGGCGAGACCGGCGACCAGCTCGGCCACGGACTTACGGCGGCCGGTGTAGAACGGGACCTCCTCGCGGACGTGCATGCGGGCCTCGGAGGCGCGCAGGTGGCGCATGAGGTCGACGATGCGGTACAGCTCGTCGGCCTCGAACGCGAGCATCCACTCGTAGTCGCCGAGGGAGAACGAGGCGACCGTGTTGGCGCGCACGTCCGGGTAGCCGCGGGCCATCTTGCCGTGGTCGGCGAGCATGCGGCGGCGGTCCTCGTCGGGCAGCAGGTACCAGTCGTACGAGCGCACGAAGGGGTAGACGCTCACGTAGTTGCGCGGCGTCTCGTCGGCGAGGAACGCCGGGATGTGCGAGCGGTTGAACTCGGCGGGGCGGTGCAGCGCCATGTTCGACCAGACCGGCTCCAGGGCGCGGCCCAGCCTGGTGCGGCGGAAGAGGTTGTAGGCCTCCTGGAGCTGGTCGCTGGTCTCGGCGTGCCACCAGATCATCAGGTCGGCGTCGGCGCGCAGCCCCGACACGTCGTACGTGCCGCGGACGGTGACGTCCTTCGCGGCGAGCTGGTCGAACAGCTCCTGGACCTCGTCGGCGTAACCGGCGCGGTCTTCGGGGAGCACGTCCTTCAGCCTGAAGACGGACCACAGGGTGTAGCGGATGACCTCGTTGAGGTCCTTGGCCAGCTTGCCCTTGTTCGGGACCCTGCCGGACTCGGTGGTGGGGGCGTCGTCACTCATGGGTCTATTCTCCCGCTCCGCCGTGCAGGCTCTGCACCGGGTTCGCCCTCAGCGCGTCCAGTCCGGCGCGGTCGCCGCCGAGCTGGTCCACGGCGGCGTACGCGCTCGCGACGCAGGCCGGGATGCCGACCCCGTCGTACGCCGCGCCGCAGACGGCGAGCCCCGGGAGTTTGGCCACGTGCTCGCGGACGCGGGCCACGCGCGCGTGGTGCCCGACCGGGTACTGCGGCAGGCCGTCGTCCCACCGGGTCACCCGGGTCGCCACGGGCTCGGCGGCCAGGCCGGTGGCCGCGCGCAGGTCGTGCCGGGAGACGTCCACGAGGTCGGCGTCGTCGCGGCCCAGCACCTCCGTCTCGCCGTACCGCCCGACGGAGGTGCGCAGGACGAGCAGGTCGGGGTTCTCCTCGGCGATCCAGCCCCACTTCTGGGAGGCGAAGGTGGATGCCTTGATGGTGTGGCCGTCCACCGGCGGCACCAGGAAACCGCTGCCTTCGGGGAGGGTGATGTCCGCGCGCCGGTAGGCGAGCGTCACCAGCGCCATGGAGGCGTACTCCACACCGGCCAGCTCGGTGGCCGCAGCGGGCGCCTCGGCCCTCAGCAGGGCGGCGGCCGCGCCGGCGGGCACCGCGACGACGACCCCGTCCGCGTGCAGGACGCGGCCCCCGGCCACCACCCGCCAGCCCCCGTCCTCGGCGCGGCGCAGCTCCTTCACCGGGGCGCCGGTGACGATTTCGCCGCCCCGCGCGCGCACCGACCGCGCGACCGCGAGCGGCAGTTGGCCCACCCCGCCCTCGATGCCCATGAACACCGGCCCGGTCTGCCGGGCCGCGGCCGCCTTCGCCTGGATCTCGCGGACCGCCTCGGTCAGGGAGACATGGGTGCGGACGGCGGCGAACAGCTGGGGGACGGCCAGCCGCATGGAGATGCGGTACGCGTCGCCTGCGTAGACGCCGCCCAGGAGGGGCTCGACCAGGCGGTCGACGACCTCGCGGCCGAGGCGTGCCGCCACGAACTCCCCCACCGCCACGTCGTCGCCGACTTCCGTGCGGGGCAGCTCGTCGTCGCGCCCGATGCGGGCCAGCCCCTCGTCGGAGAGGACTCCGGAGAGGGCGGCGGCCGTGCCGGGCACGCCCATGACGTGGCCCTTGGGCATGGGGCGCAGCGCGCCGCGCGTCCACAGGGATGCGGTCGCGGTGGCGGGCGGCCGGAGGCGGTCGGCGAGGCCCACCTCGCGGGCGAGCGCGACCGCTTCCGGGCGGCGGGCGAGCATCGACTCGGCGCCGAGATCGACCCGCGCGCCCGCGATCTCGCCGGGCAGCAGCTTGCCGCCGACGCGGTCCGACGCCTCCAGGACGGTCACCCGCGCGCCGCGGTCCAGCAGGCGGTGGGCGGCGGCCAGACCGGCGATGCCGCCCCCGATGACGACGACCTGTCCCGTACCCGTACGACTGTCCTGTGCGCGCATGACTCCACCTTCTCAGACCCCGCCGAGGGGCCCTCCGGGACCCGGTGCCGTGAGCCGGTACGGCGGGGTGTCCTGCGCGAGTCCCGACCGTGACCGCATCGGGATCGGATCCGTCCAACGTCGCGCCGGGCCCCGGCGTCGAAGGAACGTCAGCAGTCACCACCCAGGGGGGTACGTCCACATGCGCACTCGACGTTTCGCACGAACCGGCCCGGTCCTCGCCGGGATATTCCTCGCCGCCGCGCTCGCGGTGACGGGCTGCGGCGCCGCCGGCGGTGGCTCCTCCTCCAGCGCCGACAAGGCGGCCGCGCCGGGCGCGGAGAACGCCCGCTCGGGTGCCGCGGACAGCGCCGCCTCGGGCGCGGGTGGCGCACAGTCCACCACCCCCTCCAAGGCCACCGGCCCGTCCGTGCCGGCCGGCAGCCACATCATCCGCACCGCCTCGCTGACCCTGCGGGTCAAGGATGTGCCCAAGGCGCTGGACGCCGCCCGCACCGCGGCCGTCGACGCGGGCGGCTACGTCGGCAACGAGACGACCACCCGGGACGGCGGGGGCCGCGAGCGCACCCGAGCCGTCCTGCGGGTGCCCACCGACCGCTACGACGCGGTGCTCTCCTCCCTGGAGGGCACCGGGAAGGTCGTCGAGCGGACGGCGAAGGCGGAGGACGTCACCGACCAGGTCGTCGACGTGGAGAGCCGCGTCACGTCGCAGCGCGTCAGCGTGGCCCGGGTCCGCGAGCTGATGGACCGGGCCACCAAGCTCAGCGATGTGGTCGCCCTGGAAGGCGAGTTGAGCACCCGTGAGTCGGACCTCGACGCCCTGCTCGCCCGGCAGGCGTCCCTGAAGGACCGCACCAGCCTGGCCACCATCACGCTCTCCCTCTCCGAGACCCCGCTGAAGGACGCCGGGAAGAAGTCCGACGCGCCGGGCTTCGTGGACGCGCTCACGGGCGGCTGGGACGCGTTCGTCACGATGCTGCGCTGGATCACCGTGGTGTTCGGCGCGGTGCTCCCGTTCCTGCTGAGCGCCGGGCTCCTCCTGGCGCTGTGGCTGCGCCTCGCCCGCACGGGGCAGCCACGCCGGCCCGGGGCCGAGGCGGCTCCCGCGAGTGCGGGTTCGCTGCCGGTGGCACCGCCGGTGCGCGAAGAGGGTGGCGACGAGGGCTGAAATGCCCGGCCCCCGTAGCGTGTTCGCATGAGCATGAGCCGTACGGAGCGACTGGTCGTGATCGGGGGTGACGCGGCGGGCATGTCCGCCGCGTCACAGGCACGCCGGATGCGCGGGCCCGGCGAGCTGGAGATCGTGGCGTTCGAACGCGGTCACTTCAGCTCCTACTCGGCCTGCGGCATCCCGTACTGGGTGGGCGGCGACGTCCCCGAGCGGGACCGGCTGATCGCGCGGAGCCCGGCGGAACACCGGGAGCGCGCGATCGACCTGCGGATGCGCACGGAGGTCACGGAGATCGATGTCGCCGGGGGCCGCGTCCGCTCGCTCGACCTCGGGACCGGGGCCGAGGAGTGGACCTCGTACGACAAACTCGTGATCGCGACCGGCGCCCGTCCGATCCGCCCCGACCTGCCGGGCGTCGACGCTCCGGGCGTGCACGGCGTGCAGACCCTGGACGACGGCCAGGCCCTCCTGGACACACTGGCGGTGACCGAGGGCCGCCGCGCGGTGGTCGTCGGCGCGGGCTACATCGGCGTGGAGATGGCCGAGGCGCTCATCAACCGCGGGTACGAGGTGACGGTCGTCAACCGCGGCAAGGAGCCGATGTCCACCCTCGACCCCGACATGGGCCGCCTGGTGCACACGGCCATGGAGAACCTCGGCATCACCATGGTCAACGACGCCGAGATCACCAAGGTCCTGACCGGGGACGCGGGCCGGGTCCGCGCGGTGGCCACCGAGGACGCACAGTACCCGGCGGACGTGGTCGTGCTCGGCATCGGCGTACGCCCCGAGACCACGCTCGCACGGGCCGCGGGACTCCCCCTCGGCGACCACGGCGGGCTGCTCACCGACCTGGCTATGCGGGTGCGCGGGCACGAGAACATCTGGGCCGGCGGCGACTGCGTCGAGGTGCTCGAGCTGATCTCGGGACGCGAACGGCACATCGCGCTGGGCACGCACGCCAACAAGCACGGGCAGGTCATCGGCTCCAACGTGGGCGGCGGGTACGCGACCTTCCCCGGTGTCGTCGGTACGGCCGTGAGCAAGGTCTGCGACCTCGAGATCGCCCGCACCGGGCTGCGCGAGAAGGACGCGCACCGGGCGGGCCTGCGGTTCGAGGCCGTCACCATCGAGTCGACCAGCCGCGCGGGCTACTACCCGGACGCGGACCTCATGACGGTGAAGATGCTCGCCGAGCGCCGCACGGGGCGGCTGCTCGGCGTGCAGATCGTCGGCGGGGAAGGCGCGGCGAAGCGGGTCGACATCGCCGCGGTGGCGCTGACCGCGGGCATGACGGTGGAACAGATGACATCCCTGGACCTGGGCTACGCGCCCCCGTTCTCACCGGTCTGGGACCCCATCCTGGTGGCGGCACGCAAGGCGGTGACGGCGGTACGCGAGAACTCCGCGTAGGAGGAGCGCCCCAAAGGGGCGCGGGGCTGTGACATATGCGGCTCCGCCGCGTGGGCGCGACCAGCCACGACGCATCCGCAGTCGACACTCGACCGCTGCGCGCCTACGCCGATTCGTGCCCCGAGTTCCCGTTGATCCGGTCTATCGCCTGCCGCGCCTGCTCGGCCGGCGGCCGCGCCGGCAACGAGGACACCGACGCTGAGGCGGTGACGGCCGCGGGCTGCGTGGTGGGCGGCTTCGCGTGGGCGGCCGACCGCGCGGAGCGCAACCGGTGGCTGACGGCCTCGTCGAGGGTCACCGGCCGCTGCATCCGCGCCGCGAGCCGTCCGGCCTCCTGGCCGAGCGCGGCGACGTCCTCCCAGGGGAGGTGCAGCACCAGGGCGATTTCCGCCTCGCCGTCGGGCAGGGCATGCATCGGAGGAGTAACTCGGTCGTTCATCGCCTGTGTCCTCACGTCTCTCGCGTCGCGTCTTCGTCGCGGTGCGGGCGGTTGAGGAGACATACGGATTCGGGCGCGGGGGCGTTCACGGATTCACCCGGCGTATCCCGGGCACTAGTTCCTCGTGGTCATCCCCGTCCATGACGTGAACCCGGTGCGCCGCACGCCCTATGTGACGTACGCGCTGATCGCCGCCAATGTTCTGGTGTTCCTCTACACGCCCGGCCTCGCGGGATCGGTGGCGGGTGACAGCGGGCTCTCCCAGCTGTGTCATCTGCACGCGTTCCTGGAGCACTACGCCGCGGTGCCGCAGGAGTTGGTCCACCATCAGTTGCCCCGCCTGGTCCCGACCGGCGACGTCGGCGTCGGGGCAGGAGGCCCCGGGTGTCTGGTCGGGCCGCCGGCGTACGACAAGTCGCCGCCGCTCTCGGTCCTCACCGCGATGTTCCTGCACGGCAGCTGGCTGCATCTGCTCGGCAACATGCTCTTCCTGCTGATCTTCGGCAACAACATCGAGGACCGCCTCGGCCATGTGCGGTTCGCGGTGTTCTACGTGGCGTGCGGCTACGCGGCGGCGTACGGCTTCGCGTACCTCAACGCCGACTCGACCGACCCGCTGATCGGCGCCTCCGGAGCGATCGCCGGAGTCCTCGGCGCCTATCTGGTGCTCTATCCGAAGGCCAGGGTCTGGGTGCTCGTCCCGTTCCTGGTCTTCCTGCCGCTGCGGCTGCCCGCATGGCTGGTGCTGGGCTTCTGGTTCGGGTTGCAGGCGGTGTACTCGTCCGGCGGCGGCGTCTCCACCGCCGGAACCGTGGCGTACGAGGCCCACGTGGTCGGCTTCCTCGTGGGGATGCTGCTGGCCTGGCCGCTGCGCCCGGGCACCCCGCCGCCGCCGGAACCGCGCAGCCTGCTGTTCGGCAGACAGGCGCGGCACAGCTGGTGAGGCGCGCGGCGCTGAGCGGTGCGGCGGCCCCCGTACGAGGTCAGCGCGCGGTCTGCTGGTGGACGTGCTCCACGAGGCGGGTCAGCGCGTCCGGGTCGGTGCTCGGCAGGACGCCGTGGCCCAGGTTGAAGACGTGGCCCTCGAGACCGGCGGCGGCGTCCAGCACCTCGCGGGTCTTGGCCTCCACGGCCTCGGTGGTGGAGAAGAGGACGGCGGGGTCGAGGTTGCCCTGGAGCGCCTTGCCGGGGCCGACACGGCGTGCGGCCTCGTCGAGCGGGACGCGCCAGTCGACGCCGACGACGTCCGCGCCCGCCTCGCCGATGAGGCCGAGCAGCTCGCCGGTGCCGACGCCGAAGTGGATGCGCGGCACGCCGTACCCGGCCACGGACTCGAAGACCTTGGTGGACGCGGGCATCACCGAGCGCCGGTAGTCGGCGGGTGCCAGGGCGCCGACCCAGGAGTCGAAGAGCTGAACGGCGCTCGCGCCCGCCTCGATCTGCACCTTCAGGAAGGCGGAGGTGATCTCGGCGAGACGGTCGAGCAGGTCGGCCCACAGCTGCGGGTCGCCGTACATGAGCGCCTTGGTGTGCTCGTGGTTCTTGGACGGACCGCCCTCCACGAGGTAACTCGCGAGGGTGAAAGGCGCGCCCGCGAAACCGATGAGCGGGGTCTCGCCGAGCTCGGCCGTCAGGAGCTTGATCGCCTCGGTGACGTACCAGACGTCCTCAGGGGTCAGATCGCGCAGCTGGGCCAGGTCGGCACGGGTGCGGATCGGGTTCTCGACGACCGGGCCGACGCCCGGCTTGATGTCGAGGTCGATGCCGATGGCCTTCAGCGGGACGACGATGTCGCTGTAGTAGATCGCCGCGTCCACGTTGTGCCGGCGTACGGGCTGGAGGGTGATCTCGGCGACCAGCTCGGGCCGCATGCAGGAGTCCAGCATGGCGATGCCCTCGCGCACCTTGAGGTACTCGGGCAGCGAGCGACCGGCCTGCCGCATGAACCACACCGGCGTGTGCGGCACGGGCTCGCGCCTACACGCCTTCAGGAAGGCGGACTCGTACGTGGCTGTCGGCGGCTGGCCCGTGGCGGGGCGGTCATTGGCACTCACGACGGAAAGTCTCGCACGCCCCGCCGACGCACAGGTGCCGGGCTCCGGCGCCCGGAGTGGAGCGCTCCCGCCTGCGCGTTCACGCGGCGCGATCCGGACAGTGGTCCGGCGCACGGGTGTCTCTCCCTGCGCGCGGGCTCCGTTCCCCTTAATCTTCCCCGCATGGCTGCGGCTCAGGGACGACTGTCGGACGGCGCTGGCGAAATGGACGATGCCAAGGAGGGGGACCGGGATGCGAGGGAGACGGCTCCGCCGCCCTTCCGGGCTGCCGTCGACGCATTGAGGGCCGCGCGGCTGCGGCCCGAGATCGAGATCGATCCGACGCGCCCGCCACAGCGCCTTGCCCCCTACGCCTACGCGCTGGAGGCCGCGGTCGTCGCCGACGACGAGGACCTGGCGGACGGCCGGCTCATCCTGCTGCACGACCCGGCGGGGCACGACGCCTGGCAGGGCTCCTTCCGGCTGGTGACGCTGGTCCGCGCGGAGCTGGAGCCGGAGATGGCGGCCGATCCGCTGCTCCCCGACGTCTCCTGGTCGTGGCTGACCGGCGCGCTGCAGGCCCGCGGTCTGTCGTACGGCGAACCGAGCGGCACCGTCACCCGGGCGAGCTCGCACTACTTCGGGGGGCTGTCCGAGCGCCCCTCCGCGTCCCAGATCGAGATCCGGGCCTCCTGGACGCCTCGTGAGGGCCTGGGCGGCGTACCGGACACGGCCACGCACCTCGCCGCCTGGTGCGATCTGCTCTGCCAGATCGCGGGCCTGCCCCCGGCGGGGCCGGGCGACGGCTCGGTGGTGACCCTCCCGCAGCGCCGGGGGCCGCAGTCCCGCTGAACGCCCTTCTTGCGTTTCTCCGTCTTCCGGGGCGCCCGTGTCCTGTCGAACGGGCGCCCTTTTCGAGCTCGCGGAACGCCGCGCCCTTTGCCGAGTTCCTTGCCGAGGTTTTGTCGATACGGCCACTTTCAGCCGTGTCGCGACATGGAACGACTCGGTTCGATCTTCGGATGATCGATCGCGTGTCCGAATTGCACGGATTGTTACTCACCAAATCGTGATCATTCTCTAAAGGCGGACGGGTTTGATGCCGAAGACGTCTGTGACCTTGAAAGCACGGTTCGCCCCGGCTTCATCCCCACAGCCGGTCCCCGTCCCGCACCCCCAGGAGGCCTGGTGTCCGTTCTCCTCGAGCAGCCCGCAAGCCTGGTCGCCTACCGCCCGAACAAGCCGACCGCCATGGTGGTCGTGGCCGACCCACGGGTCCGATCCACCGTCACCCGCCACCTCTGGGCGCTCGGAGTGCGCGACGTCATCGAGGCGTCGTCCGTCGCGGAGGCCCGTCCCCGAATCGGCAACCCGCGCGACATCTGTGTCGCCGACGTCCACCTGCCCGACGGCAGCGGGCTCACCCTGCTGTCCGAGACCCGAGCCGCGGGCTGGCCCAACGGCCTCGCCCTCTCCGCCGCCGACGACATCGGCGCCGTGCGCAACGCCCTCGCGGGCGGCGTCAAGGGCTATGTCGTCACCGGCACCCGTACGAACGTCGGGCTCCCCACCCGACCCGGTGTCGCGCCCATCGGCTCGGCCGCCGCCCGTATGCACCGCCGCCCCCCGGGTGCCCCGAGCCACCCGGGCGGCTACCGCGAGCTCTCCGGCCGTGAGGTCGAGGTGCTCCGGCTCGTCGCCGAGGGCCAGTCGAACAAGGCCATCGGCGTCTCCATGGGCCTGTCCGCGCTGACCGTCAAGAGCCACCTCGCCCGCATCGCCCGCAAGCTCGGCACGGGCGACCGCGCCGGGATGGTGGCGGTCGCCCTGCGGACGGGGATCATCCACTGAAACGGGGGCACACCCCCACCGGACCGGAACTTTCACCGACCTGACTGGTTTACGACCCTCCTGCGCCCGTCGACGGAACGTTCCGTCGGCGGGCGTAGTCCATACACAGATACCCTTGACAGGTGACCGACGCCCAAGAGACCGCAGCAGACAGCTCACTGCGAACCACCGGAGGCGGCCCTCCGGACGACGTCGAATCGGCGCCGATCCCTTTGCTTGAGCCCCGAGAGGGCATTCCGCCCGTCGTCGCCGACGAGACCTCGCTCGCCGAGGTGATCGCGGCCTTCGCCGCCGGCTCCGGCCCCGTGGCCGTGGACGCCGAACGCGCGTCCGGGTACCGATACGGCCAGCGCGCCTATCTGGTGCAGCTGCGCCGCGAGGGTGCCGGCAGCGCGCTGATCGACCCCGTCGCCTGTCCCGACCTCTCCGGGCTCGGCGAGGCCATCTCCGGCGTCGAGTGGGTGCTGCACGCCGCCACCCAGGACCTGCCGTGTCTGCGGGAGATAGGCATGGTGCCGACGCGGCTCTTCGACACCGAGCTGGCCGGACGCCTGGCCGGGTTCCCCCGAGTGGGCCTGGGCGCGATGGTCGAGAGCGTGCTCGGCTTCGTCCTGGAGAAGGGGCACTCCGCGGTCGACTGGTCCACGCGCCCTCTCCCGGAGCCGTGGCTGCGCTACGCCGCGCTCGACGTGGAACTGCTCGTCGACCTGCGCGACGCCCTGGAGAAGGAGCTCGACCGGCAGGGCAAGCTGGACTGGGCCCGGCAGGAGTTCGACGCGATCGCGCAGGCCGAGCCCGCGCCGCCGCGCAAGGACCCCTGGCGCCGTACGTCCGGGATGCACAAGGTGCGCCGCCGTCGGCAGATGGCGGTCGTACGGGAGCTGTGGGAGACCCGGGACCGGATCGCCCAGCGCCGGGACATCTCGCCGGGCAAGGTACTGGGGGACGGGGCCATCGTGGAGGCCGCGCTCTCCCTTCCGGCCAACGTGCACGCGCTTGCCGCGCTGAACGGGTTCGGGCACCGGATGGGGCGGCGCCAGCTGGAGCAGTGGCAGGCCGCCGTGGACCGCGCGAAGGCGGTGCCGGACGCCGAGCTGCCGCAGCCGGGGCAGCCCGTCACCGGGCCTCCGCCCCCGCGCGCCTGGGCCGACAAGGACCCGGCCGCCGCCGCCCGGCTCTCCGCGGCGCGGGCCGCCGTGTCGGCGCTGGCCGAGCAGCTCAACATGCCGCAGGAGAACCTGATCACTCCGGACACGGTGCGGCGGGTGTGCTGGGAGCCGCCGGCCGGTGCCGACACCCAGTCGGTTTCGGCTGCCCTCGCGGGGTACGGGGCTCGGGCGTGGCAGGTGGAGCTGGTCACACCGGTCCTGGTGGAGGCGCTGGCCGTCAAGGGCGCCTAGTCGCCGTACGAGGTTCCGACGTACGGCGACCGCGGGTTGTTCTGGGTTGCTCGCGCAGTTCCCCGCGCCCCTTTCGGGGCGCGGTTTCGTCTCCCGTGCGCTCCGAAGGGGCCCTTGAAGCGAAAGGGCGACGTCGAGATCACGCCAAGATCCGCGGACGGCATGGGGAGGAATGGGACCCAAGGAGTGAGGGGCCGGGCGCTCCTGCACAGCCTCGTTCCTGTGTGACGTTCGCCGCTCCCGTCGTCGGGGGTGGGCAGGTTGGTTACTCGCAAGTAGCATGAGGGGTGAGCGCGCGCTCAGGGCGTGTGCGTCGCGCAGCAGTGCCATCCCGCATCTGGAGGAGAGCCATCGTGCCTCGTACCGTCAGGGACGTCGTCTTCGTCGACGGCGTCCGCACCCCGTTCGGCAAGGCGGGCCCGAAGGGCATCTACCACGAGACCCGCGCCGACGACCTCGTCGTGAAGGCCATCCGGGAGCTGCTGCGCCGCAACCCGGGCCTCGACCCGAAGAAGATCGACGAGGTCGCCATCGCCGCGACCACGCAGATCGGCGACCAGGGTCTGACGCTGGGCCGCACGGCGGGCATCCTCGCCGGTCTCCCCCAGTCGGTCCCCGGCTACTCCATCGACCGCATGTGCGCGGGCGCGCTGACCGCCGTCACCACCACCGCGGGCTCCATCGCCTTCGGTGCGTACGACGCGGTCATCGCCGGTGGTGTCGAGCACATGGGCCGCCACCCGATGGGCGAGGGCGTGGACCCGAACCCGCGGTTCGTCAGCGAGAAGCTGGTCGACGAGTCCGCCCTGTTCATGGGCATGACCGCCGAGAACCTGCACGACCGCTACCCGCACATCACCAAGCAGCGCGCCGACGAGTACGCCGTGCGTTCGCAGGAGAAGGCCGCCAAGGCGTACGCCGACGGCAAGATCCAGCAGGACCTGGTGCCGATCTCGGTGCGCAACACCAACGCGGAGGTCGGTGAGACCGGCTGGGGCCTGGTCACCGCCGACGAGCCGATGCGTCCGGGCACCACGCTGGAGAACCTGGCCGGACTCAAGACGCCGTTCCGCGTCCACGGCCGGGTCACCGCCGGTAACGCCGCCGGTCTGAACGACGGTGCGACCGCGTCGATCATCGCGAGCGAGGACTTCGCCCGCGAGAACAACCTGCCGGTGAAGATGCGGCTCGTCTCGTACGCCTTCGCGGGCGTCGAGCCCGAGGTGATGGGCTACGGCCCGATCCCGGCGACCGAGAAGGCCCTCGCCAAGGCCGGTCTGTCGATCGAGGACATCAACCTCTTCGAGGTCAACGAGGCCTTCGCCGTCCAGGTCCTTGCGTTCCTGGACCACTACGGCATCGCGGACGACGACGCGCGCGTCAACCAGTACGGCGGCGCGATCGCCTTCGGCCACCCGCTGGCCTCCTCCGGCGTCCGTCTGATGACGCAGCTGGCCCGCCAGTTCGAGGAGCAGCCGGAGGTCCGTTACGGCCTCACCACCATGTGCGTCGGCTTCGGCATGGGCGCCACGGTGATCTGGGAGAACCCGCACCACAAGGACGCCGGAGGCAACAAGTGAGCACCGCTGAACTCCTGAAGGGTGCGGCCGAGCTGTTCCCCGACGAGGTCGTGACGTCCGCGCACGTACGCCACCTCGACCTGCCGTTCGGCGCCGGGCGCTTCGCGCTCATCACGCTGGACAACGGCTTCGACCACACCAAGCCGACGACCTTCGGCCCGGCGTCGCTGGCGAACCTCAACACCGCCATCGACCAGGTGGAGGCGGAGGCCGCGGCCGGCCAGATCGTCGGTGTCGGCGTCACCGGCAAGCCGTTCATCTTCGCGGTCGGCGCCGACCTCAAGGGCGTCGAGCTGCTGAAGAAGCACGACGACGCGCTCGCCATCGGCAAGGGCGGCCACGAGGTGTTCAAGCGCCTCGCGGGCATCGCGGTCCCGACCTTCGCGTACTACAACGGCGCGGCGATGGGCGGTGGCGTCGAGGTCGGTCTGCACTGCCAGTACCGCACGGTGTCGAAGGCCATCGCGGCCTTCTCCCTCCCCGAGGTCTTCCTCGGTCTGGTCCCGGGCTGGGGCGGCTGCACGCTGCTCCCGAACCTGATCGGCGCCGACAAGGCCGTCTCGGTCATCATCGAGAACTCGCTGAACCAGAACAAGCAGCTCAAGGGCAAGCAGGTCTTCGACCTCGGCATCGCCGACGCCATCTTCGAAGGCGCCGACTTCCTGGAGCAGTCGCTGCTCTGGACCGCGTCCGTCCTCAAGGGCGACATCGCGGTCGAGCGTCCCGAGATCGACCGCGGCGAGGCCTGGGACCAGGCCGTCGCCAAGGGCCGGTTCATCGCCGACAGCAAGGTGCACGGGGCGGCTCCGGCCGCGTACCGCGCCCTCGACATCATCGAGGCGGCCAAGGACGGCGACCTCCAGAAGGGCTACGACGCCGAGGACATCGCCCTCGCCGACCTGATCATGGGCGGCGAACTGCGTTCCGGAATCTACGCCTTCAACCTGGTCCAGAAGCGCGGCAAGCGCCCCGCGGGCGCCCCGGACAAGAACCTGGCCCGTCCGGTCACCAAGGTGGGCGTCGTGGGCGCGGGCCTGATGGCCTCGCAGCTCGCGCTCCTGTTCCTGCGCCGCCTCGAAGTGCCCGTCGTGCTGACGGACATCGACCAGGAGCGCGTCGACAAGGGTGTGGGCTACGTCCACGCCGAGATCGACAAGCTGCTGAGCAAGCGCCGCGTCAACCAGGACAAGGCCAACCGGCTGAAGGCCCTGGTCACCGGTGTCCTGGACAAGGCCGAGGGCTTCGCCGACGCCGACTTCATCATCGAGGCCGTCTTCGAGGAGATCGGCGTCAAGCAGCAGGTGTTCGCGGAGGTCGAGGCGGTCGCCCCGGCGCACGCGATCCTCGCGACGAACACGTCCTCGCTGTCGGTGACGGAGATGGCGTCGAAGCTGAAGAACCCCGAGCGGGTCGTGGGCTTCCACTTCTTCAACCCGGTCGCGATCCTGCCGCTCCTTGAGATCGTGCGCGGTGAGCAGACGGACGACGCCTCGCTCGCCACGGCGTTCGCCGTCGCCAAGAAGCTGAAGAAGACCGCGGTGCTGGTGAAGGACGCCCCGGCGTTCGTCGTCAACCGCATCCTCACCCGCTTCATGGGCGAGATCCAGAACGTCATCGACGAGGGCACGCCGGTCGAGGTCGCGGAGAAGGCGGTGGAGCCGCTGGGTCTGCCGATGTCTCCGCTGGTCCTGCTCGAACTGGTCGGCCCCGCGATCGGTCTGCACGTCTCGGAGACCCTCAACCGGGCCTTCCCGGACCGCTTCACGGTCTCCCCGAACCTCGCGGCCGTCGTCAAGGCGGGCAAGCGCGGCTTCTACGTGTACGACTCCGGGAAGCCGGAGCTGGACCCCGAGGTCGCCGCGCTCCTGAAGCAGGGCGCTGTCGTCCTCTCCGAGGAGCAGGTGCGCGCCCGTGTCCTGGACGCGGTCGCCCAGGAGATCGGTCTGATGCTCGACGAGGGTGTCGTCGCCGAGGCCCAGGACATCGACCTCTGCCTGATCACCGGTGCCGGCTGGCCCTTCCACCTGGGCGGTATCACTCCGTACCTGGACCGTGAGGGCGTCTCCGAGCGAGTGACCGGCAAGCGGTTCCTGGAGGTTGGGGTGGCCTCCGTCCCCGCGTAGGCGCTCCGCTCTGTCTCCCGGGTGCCCTGTATGCCGACGTGGCGTACGGGGCACCCGGCGTTTGCTTGCCCCGACGTCTCTCGCCCCCGCCGCCCCTACCCCCGTCCCATCCTCAACCTGAGGGCTCCGCCCCCAGCCCCCCATCGGCCTGAACAGCCTCGTCCTCAAACGCCGGACAGGCTAAAAACGCAAACCGTCACCGACAAGACCAGAGGCAGGCGGGGAATCGGGGCGAAGCCCCACCCAAGGGGCGCGAGGAACTGCGCAACCAGCCCCCACCGGCCCGCAGCCAAGCGCCCAGAGGCAGGCGGAAAATCGGGGCGAAGCCCCACCCAGGGGCGCGAGGAACTGCGCGACCAACCCCCACCGGCCCGCAGCCAAGCGACCAGAGGCAGGCGGGGAATCGGGGCGAAGCCCCACCCAGGGGCGCGAGGAACTGCGCGACCAACCCCCACCCGCCCGCAGCCAAGCGACCAGAGGTGGGCGGGGAATCGGGGCGAAGCCCCGTCCAGGGGCGCGAGGAACTGCGCGATCAGCCCCCACCGGCCCGCAGCCAAGGAACCCACCTGGGGGTCCGGGGGCGGAGCCACCGGGTTCGGGAGGGGACGGGTAGGGGCGGCGGGGGCGAGAAACCGGCCGTCACACCGGGCGCCACGCCTCCAACGCCAAGCCCGGTTCATCCTTGCGTCGGGTGAGGAGAAGCTCCCCGCCGCCCGGGGCCAGGGTCACCGCCACCACACGCCCGTCCTCGTCCTCGGCAAGAGACACCTCGGCCCCGACGGGAAGCCCAGGACCCGACTCGGTCCACCACGCCCCCGCCGACTCCTGCTCGGTGGGATACGCGGCGAAGACGACGCGACCACTCGCCGACCGCTGGGCGAGCAACGTGCAGTCGAAGCCGTCGAGTTCGCAGCGGACGGCGGAGACGGGCCCGGGTCCGGCCGAGGCGAGCAGGGACGCGGGCTTGGTGCCCGGGCGCCACGCGCACACGTCACCCGCCTCGTCGGTGAAGAAGAGGGTGGTGGAGGAGGGGGAGGTGGCGAGGGCACGAAGGGTGCCGGGGCGTACCGGTGTCTCGAGGGACTCCTGGAGCACCGGCTGCTTGCCCGGCTCCTCCTGGCGCCAGTGCGCGATCCCGTCGGGCACGGCCGCGTACAGCTCCACGAGCCCTGACTCCCCCGTCACGGCCGCCAGATCCTCCCGTACGTCACTGCCCTTGAGGTCGCGCCACGGATCCCAGCCGCCCTTCTCCTTCTGGGCGACCATGCTGACCCCGCCGCCCTTGTTGCGCACAAAGACGTGGGCACGCCCCTGCGCGTCGACCGCGACGGCCGGCGTACCGGTTCGGTCACCCGTCTTGTCGGGGTGCCCGATCGAGTGCCAGTCGAGCGCGGCGAGCCGCGGCCGGAAGTGCGTGGTGTGGACGAGCCCGGACTCGCCGGGCACGGTGGGGCGCCAGGAGACGAGATGGGCGTAGCCGTCGGCGCCCTGGCCGACGGCGAGGACGGGGTGCAGGCGCTGGTCGCCGCCGATCGTGCGCGGTGGGTCCCAGGGGCCGCCGGGTCCGCGCTCCGCCCGGCAGTGCACGGCGGTGCCCGACAGCAGGTACACACTGAGCCTGCCGTCGCGACCGCGTCTGAGCCATTCGCCGTTCACCGGTTCACTCTAATCCGGGGCCCGGCCGTCATCGCCAGGGGCCCAGGGGGCTGCCCGCAGCGACACGACGGGGCGGCCACGGGTGCCCCGGTGGGCCACGAGGAGGGCGCCCGGGCGCGGCACGCTGCCCCGTCACAGGGTGGACGTCTCGTGTTCAATCGGATGCTCACACGGCTGTTCATGCGACGCTGGTCGGATGACCGACCAGCCTCTGCTCGTGATCATCGACGCCGCCAACGTCGTCGGCTCCGTCCCCGACGGCTGGTGGCGCGACCGCCGGGGTGCCGCGGAGCGGCTGCGGGACCGGCTCGCCCGGGACGGACTGCCCGGGCACGAGGGTCCGGTGGAGCTGGTCCTCGTGGTGGAGGGCGCGGCCAAGGGCGTGGAGTCCGTCCCCGGTGTAAGGGTCGTGGAGGCACCCGGCAGCGGCGACGACCGCATCGTGGAGCTGGTGGCCGAGGCGGGTGACCGCCCCGTGCTGGTCGTCACCGCGGACCGTGAACTGCGGCGCAGGGTGGCCGAGTTGGGCGCGGAGGTGGCGGGCCCGCGGACGGTACGGGGGCCGTCCTGAGCGGGCGCGCGACTCGTGGGCCGGGGCAGGCCGGCGGGTGAGCAGGTGCGCGGGTGGGGCGAGCCCAGGTGTGCGGCACCGGCCCCGGGGTCAGTCCGGCGGCCCCGTACGGGCGTACAGCACCGCCCCGTCCACCGTGCCCGCCTCCTCGTACCCCGCGGCCAGCAGCCGGCGCAGCGAGCGGACCCGGTCGGGGGCGTACGGCTTGCCCCGGGAGTCGTCGACGACGAGGGCAGGTGGGTGGGCCGCCAGCTCAGCGCGGAACACCGGCCAGGCGCCCTCGACGGCGTACTTCTCGCCGACCTGGGGACCGTCGCGGCCCCCGCTGTAGTTGGTGAGGAGCCCGGCGGTCAGATAGCGGCTGGCGGGGGTCCGGTTCGCCAGCCAGTACGTCTCCGGGTGTATGCCCCAGACGAGAACGCGGTCCCCGGGATCCGTACGGTGGTCCAGGGCGGCGGCGAGGCGCTGGGCGTGCCCGAGTTCGGGGCGTGGCGCGAGCAGGCCCCAGGCCAGGAACAGCGCGCAGCAGCAGACCGAGACGAGGACGGCGGTCACCAGGCGGTCGCGGGGCAGGACCTGGAGTGCGGCCGTCGCCAACAGGGCCACGGACGGGATGAGTTGCAGGTAGTAGTGGCCGAAGAAGTGGAAGCCGACCAGGACCGCCACCGCCGACGAGCCGAACCACAGCCAGAGTTCGCCCGCGCCGGTGCGGGCCACGCGCAGCGCCCGCAGGATCGGCGGGATCAGGCCCGCGCAGGCCGCCGCGAGGATCCCCGTGTTGGTCAACCCGCGTGACAGGACGTGGAGTTCGGAGCCGGTGAAGGAGACGTAGGAGCCCGAACCGGTGACCGTCCAGAACAGGAAGCCCGCCGGGGAGGTGAGCAGCGCCGCGCCGAGGACCGGGGCGACCGCGCCGACTCCGAGCCGCAGCAGGCCCCTTCGGGCCGTCGTCTCCTGTCGCCACAGCATCCAGAGCACCGGCACGAGCACCACCCCGCCGGTCTGCTTGGTCAGGAAGGAGCAGGCCACGGCCGCCCCCGCGGCGCCCCAGCGGCGCCGGTCGGCGCACCACATCGCGGCGGTCGTGCAGGGCAGTATGAAGATCTCGAAGGTCGCCGCCTGCGCGTCCTCGGGGTTGAGCCCGATCGAGACCAGCACGTACAGCACCCCGGCCGTGCGCCCGGCCGGATCGCCCCAGCGACGCCGGGCCAGCGAGGCGAGCAGCACGGCGGTCGACAGCTGGGCCACGATCGCGAGGGCCCGCACCGACGTCAGCGAACCGGAGCCGAACACCGCGAACGCGGCCTCGTACAGCCACGGCACGAGCGGCGGCTTGCGGTCCACGACGGTCTCGTACAGCTCTCCCCCGCCCGCCAGTATCCGCGCCTGTACGGCGAGATAGCCCTCGTCGGGGTTCCACAGCGGCCGTACGAAGGAGGGGGCCCGGGTGAGACAGACGAGCACCCCGAGGACGGGCAGCAGGCGTCTCCAGTAGCCGGGGCCCGGCATCCGTGACGCGGCTACGGAGCGTGGTGTTTCCAGGAGCCCGGCGAGCATACGGTGCACGCTATCCGGCCCAGCGGTCCGAAGCGGGACATACGGGGCCGGGGCATCAATAGAGGCCGATCACCGGGTGTTGGGGCGCGGCGGGTGCACCGCGGCCTCGGCCGTCTCCTCGCGCCGCACGAGACGGCTGTGCGAGCGGCCGTACAGGAAGTAGACGACGAAGCCGATCACCATCCAGATCGCGAACCGCAGCCAGGTCTCGGCGGGCAGGTTGAGCATCAGCCAGAGCGAGGCGAGGACGGAGACGATCGGGACGAACGGGACCAGCGGGGTGCGGAAGGAGCGGTTCAGGTCGGGGCGGGTGTGGCGGAGGATGACGACGCCGATCGCGACGACGACGAAGGCGAAGAGCGTACCGATGTTGACCAGTTCGGCCAGTTCGCTGAGGCTGGTGAAACCCGCGACGATCGCGATGATCACGCCGAGCAGGATGGTCGGCCGGTGCGGGGTGCGGAACCTCGGGTGGACCCGGGAGAAGAACCGCGGCAGCAGTCCGTCCCGGCTCATCGCGAAGAAGACCCGGGTCTGGCCGAGCAGCAGGATCATGCAGACCGTGGTCAGACCGATGGCGGCGCCGAAGCTGATGACGCCCGCGTACCAGGGGTGCCCGGTCGCCTTGAAGGCGTCGGCGAGCGGGGCGTCGATGGACAGCCGGTCGTACCTCTCCATGCCCGTGACGACGATCGACACGGCCACGTAGAGAGCGGTGCAGATGAAGAGCGAGCCCAGGATGCCGCGCGGCATGTCCCGCTGCGGGTTCTTGGTCTCCTCGGCGGCCGTCGCCACCACGTCGAAGCCGATGAAGGCGAAGAAGACGACGGAGGCGGCGGTGAAGATGCCCATCACGCCGAAGTTGGTGGGTGTGTAGCCGAACATGAGCTGGACGAGCGGGGCCTTGAGATTGCTGCCCGCCTCCTGGGCCTGCTCCTTGGGGATGAAGGGCTTGTAGTTGTCGCCCACGATGAAGAAGGCGCCCGCGATGATCACGATCATCACGACGGTGACCTTGATGGCGACGACGACCGTGGTGACGCGGGCGGAGAGCTTCACCCCGACGACCAGGATGGCCGTGAGCACCAGCACCAGCGCCGCGGCGAGGATGTCGAAGCCGAACCCGGAAGACCCCTCACGCCCGCTGAGATAGTCCGGCAGATGCCAGCCCACGTTGTCCAGGAGCGAGCGCACGTACCCCGACCAGCCGACGGCCACCACCGCCGTACCGAGCGCGAACTCCAGCACCAGGTCCCAGCCGATGATCCAGGCGGGCAGCTCACCGAGCGAGGCGTACGCGAAGGTGTAGGCGGACCCCGCCACCGGGACCGTGGACGCGAACTCCGCGTAGCAGAGCGCCGCCAGGGCGCAGACGACACCCGCGACGACGAACGCCAGCGAGACCGCGGGGCCCGCGTTCTCCTTGGCGACCTTGCCGGTGAGGACGAAGATGCCGGTGCCGATGATGACACCGACGCCGAAGACGGTGAGATCCAGAGCCGACAGCGACTTCTTGAGTGCGTGCTCCGGCTCCTCAGTGTCCAAGATCGACTGTTCGACCTTCTTCGTCCTGAAGAGGCTGCTGCTCACTGGCCTACCTCCACGCTTGGTGTCCTCGACATGATCGAGGGGGCGTGTACCGCGCATGCCCGGGTGCGGTCGAGTTCACGCAAATGGGCCGGTTTCGCCACCCGTGCGGGGTGGCCAAACCGGCCCAATGGACCTGCGTTCGATCGTGGTACGTCAGTCGCGGGCGGGCTCCACGGAGTCCACCGCCTGCGCGGCGGCCCCGGGGAAGCGGCCGTCGAGCTTGGAGACGAGGCCGGTGACCTGACGGGCGATGTCCGGTGCGGTCAGACCGATCTCCGCCATGACCTCGGCGCGCGAGGCGTGGTCGAGGAAGCGCGGCGGGATGCCGAAGTCGCGCAGCGGGACGTCGACGCCCGCGTCGCGCAGGGCCTGCGCGATCGTCGAGCCGACGCCGCCGACCCGGGAGTTGTCCTCGACGGTGACGACCACGCGGTGCTGCTCGGCGAGCGGGGCCATGGCCTCGTCGACCGGCTTGACCCAGCGCGGGTCGACGACCGTCGTGGAGATGCCCTGCTGGTCGAGGAGGCCGGCGATCTCCAGGCACATCGGCGCGAGGGCGCCGACGGAGACGAGGAGCACGTCGGGCGCGTCGGTGCCCGGCTCGCGCAGCACGTCCATGCCGCCGATCCGGCCCACCGCGGGCACGGCCGGGCCGACCGCACCCTTGGAGAAGCGGACCACGGTCGGCGCGTCGGTCACGTCGACGGCCTCGCGCAGCTGGGCGCGGACCTGGTCGGCGTCACGCGGTGCGGCGAGCCTGAGGCCCGGCACGACCTGAAGGATCGACATGTCCCACATGCCGTTGTGCGAGGCGCCGTCGGTACCGGTGACGCCCGCGCGGTCCAGCACGAACGTCACACCGCACTTGTGCAGGGCCACGTCCATCAGGACCTGGTCGAAGGCACGGTTGAGGAAGGTCGCGTAGACGGCGAAGACGGGGTGCAGTCCGCCGGTCGCCAGGCCCGCCGCCGACACGGCTCCGTGCTGCTCCGCGATGCCGACGTCGTACACCCGTTTGGGGAAGGCCTTGGCGAACTTGTCGAGGCCGACCGGCTGGAGCATCGCGGCCGTGATGGCGACCACGTCCTTGCGCTCCTGGCCGAGCTTGACCATCTCCTCGCCGAAGACGGAGGTCCAGTCGGCGCCGGACGAGGCGATCGGCAGACCCGTGTCGGGATGGATCTTGCCGACGGCGTGGAAGCGGTCCGCCTCGTCCTGCAGGGCGGGCTGGTAGCCGCGGCCCTTCTCGGTGAGGCAGTGCACGATGACCGGGCCGCCGAAGCGCTTGGCGCGGGCCAGCGCCGACTCCAGGGCCTCGATGTCGTGACCGTCGATCGGGCCGACGTACTTCAGGCCCAGGTCCTCGAACATGCCCTGGGGGGCGATGAAGTCCTTGAGGCCCTTCTTGGCGCCGTGCAGGGTCTCGTAGAGCGGCCTGCCGACGACCGGCGTGCGCTCCAGGAGGTCCTTCCCACGGGCGAGGAAGCGCTCGTAGCCGTCCGTGGTGCGCAGGGTCGCCAGGTGGTTCGCGAGGCCGCCGATCGTGGGGGCGTACGAACGCTCGTTGTCGTTGACGACGATGACCAGGTGGCGGTCCTTGGCGTCCGCGATGTTGTTGAGCGCCTCCCAGGCCATGCCGCCGGTGAGCGCGCCGTCACCGATGACGGCGACCACGTGGTCGTTCCTGTCGAGCACCTCGTTGGCCTTCGCCAGACCGTCGGCCCAGCCGAGGACCGTGGAGGCGTGCGAGTTCTCGATCACGTCGTGCTCGGACTCGGCCTGCGAGGGGTAGCCGGACAGGCCGCCCTTCATCTTCAGCTTCGAGAAGTCCTGACGGCCGGTGAGCAGCTTGTGGACGTAGGACTGGTGACCGGTGTCCCACAGCACCCTGTCCTTCGGCGACTCGAAGACGCGGTGCAGGGCGATGGTGAGCTCCACGACACCGAGATTGGGGCCGAGGTGGCCGCCTGTCTTGGAGACCGCGTCGACGAGAAAGGTCCTGATCTCCCCGGCCAGCTGGTCCAGCTGCTCCAGGCTGAGCCGGTCCAGATCGCGCGGTCCCCTGATGCGGGTCAGCAGCGGCACCCGTGCCTCCTTGCAGTAGAGCTGTTCGAGCTTTGCCGGGCCTGTCGAGTCTAATGTTCCGCCCGGACATGACTGTGCCCGGCACCGCCATTGGCACCGGGCACAGGTTCAAAGGGGGTGGGGCAGCGCCCCGGCGACCGCTACGCGCGACCGGCCGTCTTCTGCGTCTTGCGGGTGACGGCGTCGATGACGACCGTGGCGAGAAGCACACCACCGGTGATCATGTACTGGATCGGCGAGGCGATGCCCTGCAGCGCCAGACCGTACTGGATGGACACGATCACCAGCACACCCAGCAGCGCGTTCCACGTACGACCGCGACCACCGAAGAGGCTGGTGCCACCGATGACCGCCGCGGCGATCGCGTTCATCAGGAGGTCACCCGCGCCCGCGCCCTGGTTGGCGGAGGCGATCTTCGAGGCGATGAACAGACCACCGATGGCGGCGAACGTACCGGAGATCGCGAAGACCGAGATCCGGACCATCTCCACGTTGATACCGGCACGCCGGGAGGCCTCGACACTGCCACCGAGCGCGAAGATCTTCCGGCCGTACGCGGTCCGGCGCAGCACGAAGTCCGTGATCAGCAGCACCGCGATGAAGATCACCACGGCCAGCGGAAGGCCCTTGTACTGGTTGTAGGTGATCGCCACGGCGAAGGCGAGGATCGCCAGCAGCGCGGTGCGCAGGATGGTCTCGCTCAGCGGCCGGGACGGCACACCCGCGGCCTCGCGGCGCTTGTTGCCGTAGAAGGAGCTGAGGAAGAACACCGCGGTGACACCGATGGCGAGCACGTAGGCGGCGGCGACATCGGTGAAGTAGTAGCTGGTCAGCTTGGCGACGAGGCCGTTGCTGTCCAGGTTGATGGTGCCGTTGCTGCCCAGGATCTGGAGCATGAAGCCGTTCCAGAACAGCAGACCCGCCAGGGTGACGGCGAAGGCCGGCACACCGATGCGCGCGAACACGAAGCCATGGATCGCGCCCGCGACCGTGCCCGTGAGGATGGCCAGCACGAAGGCCAGATACTCGTTCATCCCGTGCGTGACGTTCAGCACCGCGAACGCGGCGCCGGCGACGCCGGAGACCGAACCGACCGACAGGTCGATCTCACCGAGCAGCAGCACGAAGACGATGCCGACGGCGATCATGCCCGTGCCGACCATGGCGACGGAGATGTCGGACAGGTTGCCCGCGGTGAGGAAGTTGGAGTTCAGGCTCTGGAAGATGATCCAGATGATGACCAGGCCGAGGACGACCGGGATGGAACCCAGGTCACCGGCCTTCATCTTGCGCTTGAACTCCGAGGCGTAGCCCGCGAAGCCCTGCTCGCGCACGAGGAGCCGGGGGTCGACCGCGGTGACCGCCGCGGCGGCCGCCTCGGGGTTCTCCACGACGTGGTCCTCGGGGGTCTCGGAGGTCTTGTCGATGCTCACTTCTGAGCCTCCCCATTGCTGCGCGCCGCACGACGGGTCACGGCGTTCTCCGTGGCGCCCGTGATGGCGGAGATGATCTCTTCCTGCGAGGTCGACTTGACCTCGAAGATGCCGTTGTTGCGCCCGAGGCGCAGGACGGCGACCTTGTCGGCCACGGCCTTCACATCGGCCATGTTGTGGCTGATGAGGATGACCGCGTGACCGCGCTCGCGCAGCCGCTCGACCAGGTCGAGCACCTGGGCGGTCTGCTCGACACCGAGGGCCGCGGTGGGCTCGTCGAGGATGACGAGCTTGGGCTCGCCGAGCATCGATCGGGCGATCGCCACGGTCTGGCGCTGACCGCCGGAGAGCGAGGCGATCGGGATGCGGACGCTGGGGATACGGATGGACAGCGTGTCCAGCAGCTCGCGGGAGCGGCGCTCCATCTCGACCTCGTCCAGGATGCCGCGCTTCTTCAGCTCCCGGCCCAGGTAGAGGTTGCCGACGACGTCGATGTTGTCGCACAGCGCCAGGTCCTGGTACACGGTCGCGATACCGAGACCCTGGGCGTCCTGCGGCTTGTTGATGTGGACGGCCTTGCCGTCCCACTCGATGGCGCCCTCATCGATGGGGTGCACGCCGGCGATCGTCTTCACCAGCGTGGACTTTCCGGCGCCGTTGTCGCCCACCAGGGCGACCACTTCACCGGCGTGGACCTCAAGCTCGACATCGGTGAGCGCCTGGACGGCACCGAATCGCTTGGAGACCCCGCGCAACGCCAGGACAGGCGTAGCGGACACGTGAACCATCTCCTTCGCCGCCTGACCCGGCGGGAGGTTGTGCAGAAGTTTGTGGAGGGGTGTTCCGTCCGGCGCCCCGCCCTAGCTTTGCGGGGCTGATGGATGCGGGGCGCCGGAGGGGTTTCGATGACGCAAGTCCCGTACGGAAATTCAAGAACGAATTCCCGTACGTGGATAGAGACTTGCGGCGGCTACTTCAGTTGCTCGGACTACTTGATGCCGAGCGCGTCGCACTTGGCCTTGTAGGCGCTCGTGCAGATGTCGCTGACCGTGTAGACGCCGTCCTTGATGACGGTGTCGTTGATGTTGGCCTTGGTCAGCGAGACGACCGGGACGATGACCGAGGGGATCGCCTTGTCGGTCGGGCTGTCGACCTTGTCCTTGGCGACGGTGTCGAGCGACTTGCCCTGGGCGAGCGCGACAGCCATCTCGGCGGCGGCGTCGGCCTCGGGGGCGTACGGCTTGTAGACGCTCATGAACTGCTCACCGGCGATGATGCGCTGCACACCCGCGAGCTCGGCGTCCTGGCCGGTGACCGGGACGGAGATGCCCGCGGCCTTCAGGGCGGTGATGATACCGCCGGCCATGCCGTCGTTGGCGGAGTAGACGCCGACGATGTTCTTCTTGCCGAGGGCGGAGATGGCGCCCTCCATGTTGGCGTTGGCGTTCTCCGGCTTCCAGTCCTTGGTGTCGTACTCCTTGCCGACGTTCACCTTGCCGTCGAGAACGGAGTGGGCACCGGCCTTGAACTGGGCGGCGTTCGGGTCGGTGGAGGACCCGTTCATCATCACGATCTTGCCGGACTTGGCCTTGGAGCCGAGCGCGGTGAGAAGGGCCTGACCCTGGGTCTTGCCGACGGTCGTGTTGTCGAACGACGTGTAGCCGCTGATCGGACCCTGCGCGAGACGGTCGTAGGCGACGACGGGGATGCCGGCGTCCTTGGCCTTCTGGACCGAGTTCTTGATGGCCGCGGAGTCCACAGCGTCGACGATGAGGACGTCCACCTTGTTGGTGATCATCGTGTCGACCTGCTGGTTCTGCGTGCTGGCGTCCTGCTTGGCGTTGGCGTAGACGACCTCGCCCTTGTTGTTCGTAAGCTCCTTGACCTTCTTCTCGATCAGAGGCTTGTCGAACTTCTCGTAACGCGCGGTCTGGTTCTCGGGAAGGAGCAGGCCGACCTTGATCGCGTCGCCCTTCTTGGCGGAGCTGGAGCTGTCGCTCTTGCCACCGGACTCCTTGGCACTGCCACAAGCAGCCAGCGAAACGGCCATCGCACCAGCGGCAACGGCAAACGCGGCACGACGCATACGCGTGTTCACTCTTGAAACCTCCCTGACGAGGCCGCGTCGTTGCGGCCGAGGTGGCTGGAAGTCAACTCGGCCACGCGAGCGACGTCAAGAAGTAAATACTTAACGAGATGGCAACGGTGCCATGCGTTCTCTAAGTGAAGGCAGGGGTGGCTGTAGACAGCGATCCGTCCAAAAGGGTCGAATCGCCCATCTCGCTGAGCGCGAGAGCAAGGGCTCCGAGCACCTCCGCACGGCCGCCAAGTGCCCCTGGCAGCACCGAGAGTTGCCGTGCGGCACTGGGAATCGCGTACCGGCCGACCGACTCCCTGATGGGCCCGAGAACGAGCTCACCGGCCTCGGCGAGGTCGCCGCCGAGGACCACCCGACTCGGGTTGAGCAGGTTGCAGAGATTGGCAACCCCGCTTCCGATGTGACGCCCGACATCGGCGATCACCCGACGACAGCCCGGATCGCCCTCCCGGGCCAGCCTGACGACGCCTTCCATGGTCAGGTCCGTGCCATGACTGGACTGCAGAAGCGGCAGCACATAGCGCGCCGCCGCGAAGGTCTCCAGGCAGCCCCGATTGCCACAGCGGCAGACGGGGCCGGATTCATCGAGAGTGATATGCCCGATCTCACCCGCGGTGCCGCCAGGCCCGCGGTAGATCTTGCCGTCGATCACCAGCCCGGCGCCGACACCGCTCGCGACCTTGATGTAGGCCAGATCCTTGACCCCGCGCCCACTGCCCCAGACCAGCTCGCCGAGCGCGCCCAGGTTGGCGTCGTTGTCCACGTACACGGGCACGCCGAGCCGCCCCCGCAGCTCCTCGGCGGGCTTCGCGCCGGTCCAGCCCGGCAGGATCGCGGTGGACCCCAGGGTCCCGGATTCCACGTCGATGGGGCCGGGCACGCCGAGCCCCACGCCCGCGATCTTGGACCGATCCACCCCGGTCGCCGCGATCAGGCGGCTGACCAGCTCTTCCGCCCGGTCGAAGCCCTGTGCGGCGCTCGCGTCCACGTCCAGCGGCTCGGACTCCTCGGCCAGCACCTGGTGGGCGAGGTTCCCGACCGCGACGCGCAGATGCGTATGGCCGAAGTCGACGCCGATGACGATGCCGGCGTCACCGCTCAGGGACACGCTGCGAGCCCTGCGGCCACCCGCCGAAGTGGGGGTGACCTCGACCGTTCCGCCGTCCTTGAGCTCTCGGACGATATTGGAAACGGTCGCGGCGGAGAGGCCCGTCGTCCTCGCGATCTCCGCCTGCGTGAGCGAACCGGCAAGGCGCACCGCACGTACGACGCGCTCCAGATTGGCTCGGTGCAGCGACGACTGCGACCCCGGAGTCTCCACGACGACCTCCCGCGTACGAGGCCGCCACGATGAGGCCCCGCCTATGTCCAACTAGTGAACTCTAAGCTGAGCTGTTTGGGTTACCTCCCGTCAAGAGGTTGAGCTGCATCCGGCGCGGATGAGCACACGTGTGCGGGACAGACTGGGCCGTAGATCCTTCTATGGCCCAGGTCACACCCAGACTGATTACAAGTTGTCGCCGTCCCCCGGACCTACAAGATCAAGACCACGGCGCCGCCCCGCCGGGCGCGGCTCCCGCGGAATCCCTTCGGGCGGGTGGAGCCGTTTATCGGGGACCGGGGAATGCGGGACCGAATGGGCGGGACCCGGTGGGCTGGATCGGATATGTGGAGCCGAATGCGCGGGACCGGGTACGTGCGATCCCCTCCGCGGATTCGGAGGGGATCACGTGCCTTCGGAGGGGATCACGTGCCATTCGGAAGAGATCACGTGCTCCGGGGAGTTCTCGGCGTCGACGGCTTCGGCCGTTACCTCCCCCGGCCTACTTGAGAGCCCCCGCCGTCAGCCCCTGGACCACCTGTCGCTGGAAGATGATGTACGCGGCCAGCACGGGGAGCATGGCCATCACCAGGCCCGCGAAGAGGCCCGACCAGTCGCCCTTGTAGCCCTGGCTGGTCGCCAGCTCGACGAGGCCTTGGGAGAGGACCTTCTTGTCCGGATCGGTGTTCAGCACCGTCGGGAGCATGTACTGGTTCCACTGGCCCAGGAAGTTGAAGATCCCGACGCTGATCAGACCCGGCTTGGCCATCGGCAGCATGATCTGGAAGAAGGTCCGGGTGTGCGAGGCGCCGTCGACGAACGCCGCCTCGGCGATCGAGGTCGGCAGCGTCCTGAAGAACGAGGTCAGGAAGAAGACCGTGAACGGCAGCGAGTAGGCGATGTAGACGAGGATCAGACCCGGCAGCGTGTTCAGCAGACTCATGTTGTTCAGGACGTAGAACAACGGCACCAGGGCCAGCATGATCGGGAAACTCATTCCTCCGACGAAGAGGAAGTAAATGAAACGGTTGCCCGGGAACTCGAATCGGGCGAGGACGTACGCCGCCATCGAGCCGAGCACGAGCGTACCGACCAGCGAGAATCCCACCACGATGAGCGTGTTGCCGAAGTAGTCGCTCATGTGCGCCTGCGACCACGCGCGCGACCAGTTGTCGAAGTGCAGTTTGTCCGGCAGCGACCAGGGCGAGCTGAAAATGGAGTCGTCGTCCTTGAAAGACGTCATCACCGCCCACAGCAGGGGCAGTACGACCATGATCGCCCAGATGATGAGAATGCCGTGCGAGAAGGCGTTGAGGACGCCGCCCTCACTGCTCTTCGCCTTCTGCGGCGGCGCCTTCTCCTTCGCCACCTGAGGACGGTCCTCGACCGGTTCCACGGGCGGCGGGGTGTCAGTGGTCTTCATGCTAGAACTCCAACCGCTCGCGCCGGCCCAGTCGCATCACGATCGCCGCGAACAGCAGCGTGACGATGAGGAGCGCGACACCGATCGTGGTGGCGTAGGCGGCGTTCGCGTCGCGGAACGCCGATTGGTACACGTACAGCGGAAGGACCGTGGTCGAGTAGTCGGGGCCGCCGGGACCCACGGTCATGATCTGCACGGCGGCGAACGCCTCGGCGCCGAGCGCCAGGATCCCCATGTACACCCAGCCGGACTGCACGGTGTCCCAGAGCAGCGGAAGGGTGATCTTGAAGAAGGTGGTGGCGCGGCTCGCGCCGTCGAGCAGCGCGGCCTCGTAGAAGTCCTTCGGAATCGACGCCATGCCCGCCGAGAACAGCACGACGAAGAACCCGACCGTGCTCCACAGCAGCACCGCCATCACACACCACAGGGCGAGGCTCGGGTCGCCCAGCCAGTCCGGCTGGACACTGCCGAGACCGATGGCCTTCAACGTCCCGTTGATCACACCGTCGTTGGGGTTGTAGGCGAATTGGAAAAGCAGGGAGACGATCGCGATCGACAGCACCTGCGGGAAGAAGTAGGCGATTTTGTAGAAACCCGAACCGCGCACTCCGGTGATGGCGGCGCCCTTTCGGCGCCGCCCACCGACATTGAGCATGAAGGCGAAGAAGAGCGCGAGGCCCAGCGTCACCAGCGGCAGCAGCAACGCGAACACCAGGCTGTGCTGCAACGACTTCCAGAAGATGTCGTCGTGCAGCATTCTGGTGTAGTTGGCGAAACCGACCATCTTGAAGTCGGGGCTCAGACCGGTCCAGTCCGTGAACGAGTAGTAGATGGCCTGGACGAAGGGCCAGATCACGAAGATCGCGTACAACGCCAAGGGGGCCACCAAGAACCCCACAATGAACCGGTACTTGCCGTGTTGCATGGTTACCGACCCCGATCGTTTCGCGGATGCCACCGCCGGCGACGCGTGGACACGCGCCGCTACTGGTGCTTGTAGTGCTTGATGGACTGGTCCTTGGCCGCCGCGTCCGCGTAGCCCTGGATCTTCTTGATGGCCTCGGCCGGGGTCAGCCGCCCTGCCATCATCTCGCCGAGACCGGCGACACCGATCTGCTCCTTCTGCAGCTTCACGTACCAGTCCTGCAGCCGCGGGTTGACCACGTTGGTCCCGGCCTTCTCCAGGGCCGCGACACCGGACTTGAGGCCCGGGGTCAGGGTGATGCCGTCGGTGCCGCCGTTGAAGGCGGTCAGCGACTTCACCTGGCTGGTGAAGTTCTTCGAGGAGGCCTCACTGAGCATGATGCGCAGCTGCTCCATGCCTCCCTCGGGGTTGTTCGCCTTGGCGGGCACGATGAACGGCTCGCCGCCGGAAGCCCAGATGGTGCCGAACGGCATCTTGTCGGAGCTGTCCAGGCCGGTCGGGCCGCTGACGGCCAGGTTGAAGTCCTTCGGGATGACGTTCGCGGACTCGTTCTCCACCCAGGAACCGTTCGGGATGAAGAGCGCCTTGCCCTTGGCCCAGGCGGTCTGCGACTGGATGTGGTCGATGCCCGGGGTGCCCTGAAGGATGTAGCCCTTCTTGTAGAGCTCGTAGTACGCCTCGAACGCCGACTTGACGGCCGGGTCCTTCCAGGCGTTGGGCTCCAGGTTGTCGATCTTGTCGAGAACCTCCCGGCCACCGATCTTGGCGATGAAGGGGTAGAGCGAGAACGGCAGGTAGTACGGGTACTTGCCCGCGTACGTCCAGCCGGCGATGCCCTTCTTCTTCGCCTTCTCGCACAGCGCGAGCATCGCGTCCCAGGTCTCGGGGTACGTCGCGTCGAGCTTGTCGAGGGCGGTCTGCGAGTACCAGACTCCGTAGACGGTGTAGGCGTAGTACATGATCCAGACCGGCGCGCCGTCGAACTGGCCCATCTCGACGATGCCGGGGCGCAGCGTGTCGCGGACCTTCTTCGACGGGTCGTCGACGGACGGCGCGTCGAGGAGCGGGGTCAGGTCGGTGAGCTGCTTCTTGCCGACGAGCACGCCCATGTCCATCTGCTGGGCGCCGGAGTTGTCGATCAGGTCCGGCGGGGTGCCGCCGTTGAACTTGGGCTGCAGTTCGGACTGGATCTTCTGGGTCGCATGGAAGTTGACCTTGGCCTTGGGGTACGCCGTCTTGTACTGGGCGTTGGCGTCGGTCGCGTACTTCGTACCGAATCCGCCGTCGAAGATGACGACGGCGAGCGGGGCCGTCTCGTTGACGCCCAGCGGATTCTTCGTGGTCTTCTTGCCGGCCTTGGCCTTGTCACCGGAACCGCTGTCGCTGCTCGCACAAGCGGACAAAAAGCTCATCGTCGGTACGGAAATCAGGCCGAGCGCCGCGGACCGCTTGATCAGGTCACGGCGGCCGACACCCTCGGTGTTGCTGTTCTCGGCGGAAGTGGATCCCATGCTCAAGTCCTCGCCTTCTCCAGGACTCAGGCGGTGAACCGGATCCTCCCCGGCACCGCGGTTAGGTCAAGCTGGGGTCGTGCGTGAGGGATTCAGTCGGTCAACGCGGCGATCCCTGCCCGTCACACTGGCCGCCGACGCCCGATTCCCCCCGGGACGTGCCTGCCCGCGGCCGTCGAACGGCTGGGCGGGTGCCGACAGGTATAGTCCACTTCCCGCCAGCGGAGCAAGATCGAAAGCGGGTTTGCCCGCGGGTCTTTTCCGAGTTGAGACCTCGCGGAAATATGGGGCGTCCGCGACTTCCCCGGGGGAAGATCGACAGGGCGTCAATCTCCCACCATGGGAGTAATGCGCAGCTCGTCGCACGGTATTACCTCGAGCGCCACATCCAACACCCTTGACACCACTGACAACTTGACTCCCTACTGGTCCTTGCGCAGCAAATCTGACAACGTTGTCCAGGGCCAGGGAGGGTGCTTGCGCATGCAGGACAGAGCTCGGTACAGACGGAGTTCTTCGGCTCGGCTCAGATGGAGTTCGTCGACGATAATGGGGGTGGTAGCGCTTTCTCTGGTAGTTGCCTCGCAGGGCACCGCGATTGCCCTTCCGGCCCAAACGGCGTCCACCGATCGCGAGTTCGCCTCCTCGTTCGAATCAGGCGATCCGGCACCGACCTGGCTCAACACGGTGGACACCGGAGCAGACGGGGCAAAGCGCGCGTCGGGTGTCGACGGCGGCTACAGCACCGGAATTCCCGGCAATGTCACCGACCACGTCACGGACGTCGGCGCGAGCGGCGAGAACACCGGTGCGGGCGAGGTGAAGGAGAACCTCGTCGACGGTGAGTCGAGCACCAAGTGGCTGACCTTCGAGCCGACCGGCTGGGCGGAGTTCGACTTCGACGCCCCGGTCAAGGTGGTCACGTACGCGCTGACGTCGGCCAACGACCACGACGAGCGTGACCCCCGGGACTGGACCCTCCAGGGCTCCACGGACGGCAAGGACTGGAAGACCCTCGACACCCGTTCCGGCGAGTCCTTCGGCGAACGGTTCCAGACGAAGTCGTACGACATCGCGAGCCCCGTCGAGTACCAGCACTTCCGGCTCGACGTCACCAAGAACAACGGCGGCGACATCCTCCAGCTCGCCGACGTCCAGTTCTCGACGGGCCAGAGCGACGACCCGACGCCCAAGGACATGCTCTCGCTGGTGGACCGGGGCCCGAGCGGCTCCCCCACCGCGAAGGCCGGCGCGGGCTTCACGGGCAAGCGGGCCCTGCGCTACGCCGGTACGCACAAGGCGGACGGCCGGGCGTACTCGTACAACAAGGTCTTCGACGTGAACGTGGGCGTCGGGCGCGACACCGAGCTGTCGTACCGGATCTTCCCGTCGATGGCGGACGGCGACCGGGACTACGACGCCACGAACGTGTCGGTGGACCTGGCGTTCACGGACGGCACCTATCTGAGTGACCTGAACGCGGTCGACCAGCACGGGTTCGCGCTGACGCCGCAGGGGCAGGGCGCGGCCAAGGTGCTGTACGTCAACCAGTGGAACAACGTCGCCTCGCGGATCGGTTCGGTCGCGGCCGGGAAGACCGTCGACCGGATACTCCTCGCGTACGACTCCCCCAAGGGCCCGGCGAAGTTCCGCGGCTGGCTGGACGACGTGGCACTGAAGACCGTGGCTCCCGAGAAGCCCAAGGCGCATCTGGCCGACTACGCGCTGACGACCCGCGGCACCAACTCCAGCGGGGGCTTCTCGCGCGGCAACAACTTCCCGGCGACGGCCCTCCCCCACGGCTTCAACTTCTGGACGCCGGTGACCAACGCGGGCTCATTGAGCTGGCTGTACGACTACGCGCGCGCGAACAACGCGGACAACCTGCCGACCATCGAGGCGTTCAGCGCGAGCCACGAGCCGAGCCCCTGGATGGGTGACCGGCAGACCTTCCAGGTGATGCCCTCGGCCGCCTCGGGCACCCCGGACACCGGCCGCACCGCCCGCGCGCTCGCGTTCCGGCACGAGAACGAGACCGCGCGCCCGTACTACTACGGGGTGACCTTCGAGAACGGTCTCAAGGCGGAGATGGCGCCCACCGACCATGCCGCGGCCCTGCGCTTCACCTATCCGGGTGAGGACGCGAGCGTGCTCTTCGACAACGTGACCGAGCAGGCGGGTCTCACGCTGGACAAGGACAACGGGATCGTCACCGGGTTCTCGGACGTGAAGTCCGGGCTGTCGACGGGTGCGACCCGGCTCTTCGTCTACGGGGTGTTCGACGCGCCGGTGACGGACGGCGGCTCGTCCGGCGTCAAGGGGTACCTGAAGTTCAAGCCCGGCGCCGACCACACCGTCACCCTGCGCCTGGCGACCTCCCTCATCAGCATCGACCAGGCCAAGGACAACCTGCGCCAGGAGATCCCCGACGGCACGTCGTTCGGGACGGTCAAGGAGCGGGCGCGCAAGACGTGGGACAAGCTGTTCGGCAAGGTCGAGGTCGAGGGCGCCACGCCGGACCAGCTGACCACGCTGTACTCCAGCATGTACCGGCTGTACCTGTACCCCAACTCCGGCTTCGAGAAGGTCGGTTCGAAGTACCAGTACGCCTCGCCGTTCTCCGCGATGCCCGGTCCTGACACCCCCACCCACACCGGCGCGAAGATCGTCGACGGCAAGGTGTACGTCAACAACGGCTTCTGGGACACCTATCGGACGACCTGGCCGGCGTACTCCTTCCTGACACCCTCTCAGGCGGGCGAGATGGTCGACGGGTTCGTTCAGCAGTACAAGGACGGTGGCTGGACCTCACGCTGGTCCTCCCCCGGGTACGCCGACCTGATGACCGGCACCTCCTCGGACGTGGCGTTCGCGGACGCGTACGTCAAGGGTGTGAACTTCGACGCGGAGGCGGCGTACGACGCCGCCCTCAAGAACGCGACCGTCGTCCCGCCGGCCTCCGGCGTGGGCCGCAAGGGCATGTCGACGTCCCCCTTCCTCGGCTACACCAGCACCGACACCGGCGAGGGCCTGTCGTGGGCCATGGAGGGATACGTCAACGACTACGGCATCGCCGAGATGGGCCAGGCCCTCTACAAGAAGACCGGCAAGAAGCGCTACAAGGAGGAGTCCGCGTACTTCCTCAACCGGGCCCAGGACTATGTGAACCTCTTCGACTCGAAGGCCGGGTTCTTCCAGGGCCGCGACGCGAAGGGCGACTGGCGCCTCGACTCCTCGAAGTACGACCCGCGTGTGTGGGGCTACGACTACACCGAGACGAACGGCTGGGGGTACGCCTTCACCGCGCCGCAGGACTCGCGGGGCCTCGCCAACCTGTACGGCGGCCGGAGCGGGCTGGCGCAGAAGCTCGACGCGTACTTCGCCACCCCCGAGACGGCCTCGCCGGACTTCGTGGGCTCCTACGGCGGGGTCATCCACGAGATGACCGAGGCGCGCGACGTACGGATGGGCATGTACGGGCACTCCAACCAGGTGGCCCACCACGTGAACTACATGTACGACGCGGCGGGTCAGCCCTGGAAGACGCAGAAGAACGTCCGCGAGGTCCTCTCCCGCCTCTACACCGGCAGCGAGATCGGACAGGGCTACCACGGCGACGAGGACAACGGCGAGCAGTCCGCCTGGTACCTGTTCTCCTCGCTCGGCTTCTACCCTCTGGTGATGGGCAGCGGCGAATACGCCATCGGCTCCCCGCTGTTCACCAAGGCGACCGTGCACCTGGAGAACGGCGAGGACCTGGTCGTCAAGGCGCCGAAGAACAGCGCGAAGAACGTGTACGTGCAGGGCGTGAGGTTCAACGGCAAGCGCTGGACGTCGACTTCACTTCCCCACTCGCTCATCTCCCGTGGTGGCGTGCTGGAGTTCGACATGGGTTCCAAGCCGTCGTCGTGGGGCACGGGCAAGGACGCGGCGCCCGTGTCGATCACCGAGGACGACAAGGTGCCCACGCCCCGCGCGGACGTGCTCAAGGGTGACGGCGCGCTCTTCGACAACACCTCGGCGACGGACGCCACGGTGACCTCGGTCGACCTGCCGACGTCCGCCGCGGCCAAGGGGGTTCAGTACACCCTGACCTCGTCCTCGGACCACACCAAGGCTCCGGGCGGCTGGGTCCTGCAGGGCTCCTCCGACGGCACCACGTGGACCGACCTCGACAAGCGCTCCGGCGAGTCCTTCACCTGGGACAAGCAGACCCGGGTGTTCTCGGTCGCGCATCCGGGCTCGTACGCGCACTACCGCCTGGTCCTCGACAACGAGGCGACGCTCGCGGAGGTGGAACTGCTGGGCTGACACCCTCACCTGAGCGGGGCGGGCGCGGAGGTCACTCTCCGCGCCCGCCCTGCTGTGCGGCCGGGGCTCGGCCGGCCTCGGGCAGCGTGTGGAACTCACTCGGGTCGCCTGCGAGGGAAGCCTTGACGCCGGCGCTCCACTCGTCGGCCAGGACCTCGAAACGGCCTGCCTCGACACCGTCGAGGGCGGCACGGACGACGTCAGCGGGGTCGGTCTTCTCGCCGTCGTAGTGCGCCATCATGTCGGTGTCCGCGGACTCCAGGTGCAGGCCGGTGACCTGGGTCCCCTGGCCGTACAGTTCGAGGCGGACGGCGTTGGTCAGACTCCAGTCGGCGGCCTTCGCGGCGCCGCGGCTGAGACCGACGCCGGGTCGGTGATGTCCAGCCGCAGCACCTCCACACCGGGGAGGTCGACGGCCTCGCCCGGACCCGGGACAAGCTCGACGGCATCATCACCCTGGCCGACGCGTCCGCCCGTGCGGGCCGGCCCTGCCTCCGCTGACGAGCGACAGGACCGGCCCTCCTGCGAAGGTCTCAGCTCACCGCGAGGGTGAACACGTGCAGGTCGGCGTCGTCCGGCAGCTTCACGCTCCTGACGGTCTTGCCGGACGGGGCCTGGAAGGGCTTGGTGGCGAAGACGTACGTCGCCACCGGGTCCTTGTCGGCGCCCGCGACATTGCGGTACGCGGTCCTGGCGACGATCTCGTTGCCGTACTGGACGGTGCCGCCTCCGCCGCCGACGGTCCAGTCGGTGAAGGAGAGGTCGACGGAGTCCGTGCTGCCGTCGGTGTAGGTGACGGTCGCGTGGGTCTGCTGGTTGCCGTTGACCGCGCTGCCGATGAAGGACAACCGGTCGGCAGGGTGGGCGAGTTCGATGGTCTGGGCGGTCGCCGAGGCGTTGTCGGGACGGCCGGCGGGCGAGTCGGGCCAGGTGTAGGTGAGGCCGTCCACGGTGCCCTGGGCGCCGGGGGTCAGGCCTCCGGCGGCGAGGGCCTGACGGGAGTAGCTCCAGCCGCCGCCGTCGTAGTCGGCCTCGTCGTGGTCGCCGGTGTCGTCGGAGACGCCGGTGTTGTTGTAGGCGGCCAGGAGGGAGCCGGGCGCCGCGACGGTCAGGGCGACCGGCTGCTCGTACGAGGTGGCGGCCGACGTCACGGTGACCTTGACGTCGTAGAAGCCCTGCTGTGCGGTGTCACCGGCGGACAGGGTGATCTGCTGGGAGCCGTCGGTCACGGTGCCCTCGGCGGGGGTCGCGGTCACACCGGCCGGGGTGTCCACCTTGAAGCGGACCTCGGGGCCGGTGCCGCCGCTCAGCGCGAGGGCACGGATGTCGAGCTTCGTGCTGCCGCCGGGTGCGAGCGTCGCCGTGGTCGGGCCGACACCGATCTGGTACGGCTGCTCGCCCTCGCGGAAGGACGGCGGGGCCGCCGCCGGGTCACTGCCCCAGGCGCGGTTCGGGGTACCGGAGAGGGTGTAGTCGAGCGTGCCGCCGTCGCGGACGAAGGAGGCGGGCAGCCAAGGGCGGTCGCTGGTGCGGCCGTTGACCTTCAGTGACTGCACGTACGGGGCGTCGGCGGCGGCGCCGTTCGCCCGGATCTCGATGTCGTTGCCGTCGGGCCGGTTGATCTCCACCCGTGTGAACAGCGGCGAGGCGAGGACGAGTTCGGCGCGGGAGGGAACCTGCGGATACATGCCGAGCGCGGAGAAGACGTACCAGGACGACATCTCCCCGAGGTCGTCGTTCCCGGGGATGCCACCCGGCTGGGTGGACCACAGTCCGTTCATCGCGGCGCGGACGGTCTCCTGCGTCTTGTAGGGCGCGCCCGCGTAGGCGTACAGGTAGGGCACGTTGATCGACGGCTCGTTGTCCAGCTCCGACTTGTCGCCGCCACTGCCCGAGAAGGCCCAGCTGCCGTCGGCGTTGTGGAAGAAGGTGTCGAGGCGGTCGAGTGCCTTGTCCCGGCCGCCCATCGCGGCGAAGAGCCCGGCCGGGTTGTGCTGCACCATCCAGGTGTACTGGGCGGCCGTACCCTCCACGAATCCGTTGCCGGTCGCCGGGGTGAAGCCGGTGACCCAGCTGCCGTCCGCCTTCCGGTTGGCGACGTAGCCACCGCTCGGGTCGGCGGCGATGTTGAAGTTGTTCTGCCACCACTGGGAGCGCTGGGCGAAGTCGGCGGCCGTCTGCTTCTTGCCCGCCGCCGTGGCGAGTTGGGAGAGCGCGAAGTCCGCGCCGGACATCTCGAGGGTCTCGGCGGCGCCGCCCCAGGCGTTGGACACGGACGGCATGTAGTGCTGCTTGAGGTACTTGTCCAGCGACGGCCGCTGCCCGACGGACAGGACCGGCTTGCCCGAGGAGGAGAGGTCACCCTCGGTCGGTACCGTCGCCGCCTTGACCAGCGAGTCCAGCGCGCCGCGCAGGTCGAAGTCGGTGCCCCCGAAGGCCCGGATGCCGGCGAGCGCGGTCGGGGACGGGTCGCCGTTCATGACATGGGTGCCGCTCGCGCCGTGCAGCCAGCGGTCCCAGACGCCGCCGTTCTGCCGGGCTAGTTCGAGCAGCGACTGCGCGATGTCGGAGCCGGTGTCCGGGCTGAGCAGGGTCAGCAGCTGGACCTGGGAGCGGTAGACGTCCCAGCCGGAGAAGGTGCCGTACTGGGCCCGGTGACCGCGGCTGACGACATGGACCTTGTCGTCGGAGCCCCGGTATCTGCGGTCGGCGTCACTGATGACGTTCGGGTGCAGGAGGGCGTGGTAGAGGGCGGTGTAGAAGGTGGTGCGGTCGGTGTCGCTGCCGCCGCCGACCCTGATCGCGCCGAGCTGGTCGCGCCAGGCCCGGTGGGCGGCGTCCTGGACCGAGGCGAAGGAGCGGGACGGCGGGTTCTCGGCCGCGAGGTTGGCGGCGGCCCCCGCCTGGCTGACGTACGAGATGCCGACCTTGACGTTCACGGGGTCGGCGCCGGGCTCGAACTCCACGTAGCCGCCCGCGCCCTTGCCCGCGACGGGACGGCCACCGCTCGCGAAACCACCGGTGCCGCCGCTCGCCTCCGTGGACCCGGGGCTCAGCCTGTCGTCCTGCCAGGTGCCGGTCGACTTGAAGTCGCGGTCGAAGCGGGCGGTGAAGTAGAGCGTGTAGTAGGCGCGTTGGCCCTCGGGGTCGAGGTAGCCGCAGAAGTTCCCGGAGGTGACGGAGCCGGAGACCGTACGGGTCGCCGGGTCGATCTTCAGGGTCGAATCCGTCGACCCGACCTCGGAGCCGGAGCTGCGGACCAGCAGTGAGGCGGGCTTGTCGGCGGGGAAGGTGAAGCGGCCCGAGCCGGTGCGCGCGGTCGCGGTGAGGTCGGCGGTGACGCCGGAGGCGAGGCCGACCTTGTAGTGGCCGGGCTCGGCGGTCTCGTCGGTGTGCGCGAAGTCGGCCGCGTACACCGCGTCCTTGGTGTCGCTCGCCGGGGAGGACGTGACCTCACCGGCGTACGGGAAGAAGGGGATGTCACCACTGCCGCCCGCGCAGCCCGTGCCGGACATGTGGGTGAGGCTGAAGCCCCTGATGCGGGTGGCGTCGTACTGGTAACCGCCGGGCGCGGCCGTACGGGTCGCGTCGCCGCGGGTGTTCTCGGGGCTCCAGGAGAGCATGCCGAAGGGCACGACGGCGCCGGGGAAGACGTTGCCGCCGTTCTTGGTGCCGATGAGCGGGTCGACGTAGGTGGTGGGGTCCTGGACGACGCGGCCCTGGGGGCGTGCCTGAACATCCCCAGGGCGGCCCGGGTCCGGTGGTGCGGCGGTGGCGGCTGCCGCGGGGGTGACGGCGGGGGTGATCCCGGCGGCCGCCAGGACGACGGCGAGCAGGACGGATGACGGACGGAAACGCATGACGCGGCCCCTCCTCCTTCGGACGGGTCGCGCACCACAGGTCGCACAAGCCGCAGGGACAGTAACGTGCGCCACGGGTACCACGGAAGACCGCGTGCCGCCCCGCTGACGCGCTCGGCGCACACCCCTATGGCGCAACGCGCCCCCCACTGGCCTCTCAACTCGCTTGACATCGTTGTCGGTTGAGGCGGTAGAGTCATGTACAGACCATCCGACAACGTTGTCGCACGCCTCGGTCGTCACAAGCCACGCACCATCCCGGGCAGCACCCCCCCTCGCCCGCCCGGGCTCGCGGACCGGGTGAGTTCCACACCACCCACCCGGTCCGCCCAGAGCCGGTCGGCCGACCTGACAGGGAAGGGCGGTCGCGGGATCACCGCCGGAGCCCGAGACGACGTGGCCGAAGATCGTGTCAACCATTCGGTTGACCGTCAGGGCGGGCGCGCAGGGCGCCGGGAAGCAGGTCGCTGCGGCTCAGGCCGACGCGGGTGCGGGAGCGGGTACCGGAGCGGACGCCGGGTCCGGGGTCCTGGCGCCTTCGGCCGGGGGCAGTTCGAGCGTGAACTCCGTACGGCCCGGGGCGCTTTCCACGCGGATGCGACCGCCGTGGGCGACGGTGACCGCCTCGACGATGGCGAGTCCGAGGCCGGAGCCGCCCTCCGCGGGGCCGCCGCGGGCGCGCGAGACATCGCCGCGTGTGAAGCGTTCGAAGACCGACGGGAGCAGTTGCTGCGGGATGCCGGGACCGTCGTCGCGGACGCGGATCACGCAGGCCGCTTCCGTGGCCTCCACCGAGGCGACCACGGTCGTGCCAACGGGTGTGTGCACACGGGCGTTGGCCAACAGGTTGGCCACCACCTGCCGCAGCCGTGCCTCGTCGCCGACGACCAGGGCCGGGGTGTCCAGCAGCAGCGCCAGCTGCCAGTTGTGGGTGTCCCCGGCGGCCCGCGCGTCCCACACCGCCTCGGCGACCAGTGCCGCGAGATCCACCTCGGCCGCGTGCAGCGGCCGGCCCTCGTCCAGCCGCGCGAGCAGCAGCAGGTCCTCGACGAGGCCGGTCATCCGGGCCGACTCGGCGGAGACCCGGCGCCAGGCCAGGGTCGGTTCGATCCGCTCGGAGCCACGGTTCATCAGTTCCGCGTACCCGGAGATGGACGCGAGAGGCGTACGCAGTTCATGGCTGGCGTCGGCGAGGAAGCGGCGCATGCGCTCCTCGCTGCGGCGCGTCTCCTCCTCGCCGCGCCGGCGTTCGGCGAGCGAGGACTCCACGTGGTCGATCATGCGGTTGAGGGCGGCACCGACCTGGCCGGCCTCGCTGGCGGGGTCCGTGTCGCGTTCGGGGACGCGGGTCAGGGCGGTGACCTCGCCGTGCCCCAGCGGGGAGCGGGAGACCTCGACGGCGGCGGCGACGACCCGTCCCAGGGGGCGCAGTTGGCGCCGTATGACGACCGCGCAGACGCAGCCCGCGGCGGTGAGGCCGACGGCGGTCACCACGCCCTCGACCGCGACCAGCCGACCGATCATGTCCTGTACGTCACCCATGGGGAGCCCGGTGAGCACGGGGACGCCGTCGCCGCCGAGGGCGGTCACACGGTAGCTGCCGAGACCCGGGACGGTACGGGTGTGCAGGGAGCCGTCGGTGGTGATGCCGTCGAGGGCGGCGCGCTGGACGGCGGTGAGGGTCTGCCGGCCGCCGTCGTGGGTGACGACCGCGGCGGCGAGGATGTCCCCGTCCTCGTCGGACCGGGCGGCGAGCGTGCCGACGGCCTGTCCCCGTTCGTTGAGGAACCCCAGGTCCGTGTCGTCGCCGCTGCGGCGCTGGAGGCCGTCCTGGCCGCGCTCGGCGGCGTCGGTGACGCGCTGGTCCAAGTTGCCGAGCAGGTAGGAGCGTTGGGCGAAGACGGTGGTGAGGGCCATCGCGGCGCAGACGGCGACGATGGTGGCGCCGATGAAGAGCAGCAGCCGCGTGCGCAGCGAACACCCGGCCCGCGCCGTGCGTCGGGAGCGTGCGGGGAGCCGGGTCCGTCGCAGGCTCATCTCCCGTCCTCCACGGGGCGGATCGCGTACCCCACCCCGCGCACGGTGTGGATCAGATCGAACTCCAGGACGTCCTCCTCCGGTGAGAAGGGCTTGGTCACGTGGTCGTCGGCGCCCGCGGACAGGCCGTCGACGCGGTGCTCCGGCGCGTCGCGCGCCGTCAGCATGAGGACGGGCAGTCTCGGATTCTCGTAGCGCAGCCGGCGCAGCACCTGGATTTGGTCGAGGTCGGGCAGCATCCCGTCGAGCACGACCGCGTGCGGGGCGCAGCTCCGGGCGGCGCGCGGCGCGCTGTGCCCGTCGGCGACCGGGCAGGGCCCCCGGCCCGCCTCGGTGACGGCCACGGACAGCGGTTCGGTGGGTGCGGGTTCGTCGTCGACGATCAGCACGCGAACACGGTCGCCGGGGGTCCGCTCGCCACGGAGGCGGTCCCCACGGATCCGCTCGCCACGGAGGCGGTCCCCACGGATCCGCTCGCCACGGAGGCGGTCCCCGAGGGCGTATTCGCCACTGTCCCGTCCGACACGGGAGCGCTCGCCACGGAGGCGGTCCCCGCGAACGTACTCGCCACCGTCACGCTCGCGGGCGCCGCGAGCGCGCTCGGGGCGGGCGCCGTCACCGAGGGCACGCTCGCCGGGGACGGGCTCGCCGGAGACGCGTGTGGCGCGGAGACGTTCGCTTCGGGTGCCAGACATATGACGATCCTGTCCCCGTTCGCTGGGAGAACCCTGTGCTCCGACTTTGCCGCAGCCGTGCGAAGGGCCCGCGCGGGAGGACCCGGCGGTCCTCAACCCCCGTGACCGAAGGGGCATTGACACGCCCCGGCCACAGGAATCCCTTGAGCCCCGCATGCGAAGGGCCGCACCCCTCCGAAGACTTGAGCCCCGCATGCGAAGGGCCGCACCCCTCCGAAGAGGAGTGCGGCCCGGCCGCCGTACCGGATCGCCTACTTGCGGATCAGGTTGCGCAGCACGTACTGCATGATGCCGCCGTTGCGGTAGTAGTCCGCCTCGCCGGGGGTGTCGATGCGGACGACCGCGTCGAACTCGACGCCGGTGTCGGTGGTGACCTTCACCGTGCGCGGGGTGGTGCCGTTGTTGAGCTCCTCGACGCCGGTGAAGGAGAAGGTCTCCTCGCCGGTGAGGCCGAGAGTCTCGGCGGTGGCGCCCTCCGGGAACTGGAGCGGCAGGACGCCCATGCCGATGAGGTTCGAGCGGTGGATGCGCTCGTACGACTCGGCGATGACGGCCTTGACACCGAGGAGCGCGGTGCCCTTGGCGGCCCAGTCGCGGGACGAGCCGGAGCCGTACTCCTTGCCGGCCAGGATGACCAGCGGGGTGCCCTGCTCGATGTAGTTGCGCGAGGCGTCGTAGATGAACGCGACGGGCGCGCCCTCGACGGTGAAGTCGCGGGTGTAGCCGCCCTCGGTGCCCGGCGCGATCTGGTTGCGCAGGCGGATGTTGGCGAACGTGCCGCGGATCATGACCTCGTGGTTGCCTCGGCGCGAGCCGTAGGAGTTGAAGTCACGACGCTCCACACCGTGCTCGGTGAGGTACTTGCCGGCCGGGGTGTCGGCCTTGATGGCGCCGGCCGGGGAGATGTGGTCGGTGGTGACGGAGTCGCCCAGCTTGGCGAGCACACGGGCACCGGCGATGTCGGTGACCGGGGACGGCTCGTGCGCCATGCCCTCGAAGTACGGGGGCTTGCGGACGTAGGTGGACTGCGGGTCCCACTCGAAGGTGTTGCCGGTCGGGATCGGCAGCGCCTGCCACTGGGCGTCACCCGCGAAGACGTCCTGGTAGGACTTGTTGAACATGTCCTCGCCGATGGCGTTCGCCACGACGTCGTTGACCTCGGCCTCGGAGGGCCAGATGTCGGCCAGGTAGACCGGCTTGCCGTCCTGGTCGATGCCCAGCGCGTCCTTGGTGATGTCCACCTTCATGGAACCCGCGAGGGCGTACGCGACGACCAGCGGCGGGGAGGCCAGGTAGTTCATCTTGACGTCGGGGTTGATGCGGCCCTCGAAGTTCCGGTTGCCGGAGAGGACCGAGGTGACGGCGAGGTCGTGGTCGTTGACGGCCTTGGAGACCTCCTCCGGCAGCGGGCCGGAGTTGCCGATGCAGGTGGTGCAGCCGTAGCCGACGAGGTTGAAGCCGACCTTGTCGAGGTAGGGGGTGAGCCCCGCCTTGTCGAAGTAGTCGGTGACGACCTTGGAGCCCGGGGCGAGGGTGGTCTTGACCCACGGCTTGCGGGTCAGGCCCTTCTCGACCGCCTTCTTGGCCACCAGCGCGGCGGCGACCATGACGTACGGGTTCGAGGTGTTGGTGCAGGAGGTGATGGCCGCGACCGTCACCGCACCGTGGTCGATCTCGTAGGTCGAGCCGTCGGGGGCGGTGACCGTGGTCGGACGGGTCGGTACGCCGTTGGCGGTGGCCGGGGAGTCGGAGGCCGGGAAGGACTCCTTGCCCGCCTCGTCGTCCTCGTCGACGTAGTTGCGCACGTCCTGCGCGAACTGCTGCGCGGCGTTGGCCAGGACGATCCGGTCCTGCGGGCGCTTCGGGCCGGCGATCGACGGGACGACCGTCGAGAGGTCCAGCTCCAGCTTCTCGGAGAAGTCGGGCTCGGCGGCCGGGTCGAGCCAGAGGCCCTGCTCCTTGGCGTACGCCTCGACGAGCGCGAGCTGCTGCTCGCTGCGGCCGGTCAGCTTGAGGTACTTGATCGTTTCTGCGTCGATCGGGAAGATCGCGGCCGTCGAGCCGAACTCCGGCGACATGTTGCCGATGGTGGCGCGGTTGGCCAGCGAGGTGGCGGCGACGCCCTCGCCGTAGAACTCGACGAACTTGCCGACGACGCCGTGCTTGCGCAGCATCTCGGTGATCGTGAGCACGAGGTCGGTGGCGGTGGTGCCCGGGGTGAGCTCACCGGTCAGCTTGAAGCCGACGACGCGCGGGATGAGCATGGAGACCGGCTGGCCGAGCATCGCGGCCTCGGCCTCGATGCCGCCGACGCCCCAGCCGAGCACACCGAGGCCGTTGACCATGGTGGTGTGCGAGTCGGTGCCGACGAGCGTGTCGGGGTACGCCTGGCCGTTGCGGACCATGACCGTGCGCGCCAGGTGCTCGATGTTCACCTGGTGGACGATGCCGGTGCCCGGCGGGACGACCTTGAACTCGTCGAAGGCGGTCTGGCCCCAGCGCAGGAACTGGTAGCGCTCCTTGTTGCGGCCGTACTCCAGCTCGACGTTCTGCGCGAACGCGTCGTTCGTGCCGAACTTGTCGGCGATGACGGAGTGGTCGATGACCAGCTCGGCCGGGGCCAGCGGGTTGATCTTCGCCGGGTCGCCGCCGAGCTCCTTGACGGCCTCACGCATGGTGGCGAGGTCGACGACACAGGGCACGCCGGTGAAGTCCTGCATGATCACGCGGGCGGGCGTGAACTGGATCTCCTGGCTGGGCTGCGCCTGGGAGTCCCAGTTGCCGATGGACCGGATGTGGTCGGCGGTGATGTTCGCGCCGTCCTCGGTGCGGAGCAGGTTCTCCAGCAGCACCTTCAGGCTGTACGGAAGGCGAGCCGAGCCTTCCACCTTGTCCAGCCGGAAGATCTCGTACGACTCGTCGCCCACCTGCAGCGTGCTGCGGGCGTCGAAGCTGTTCGCCGACACGACAGTCTCCTTCATTGATGTGCGCGTTCCCACCGCATCCTGCCGCCACGACGTCCTGGCCGATCCGCTAAGGTAAGGCTAAGTTAGGTAGCCCTTACCGCCAGATCCGATGACGGCGTGCGGCGCCGGTGCGCCTCGGCAGATATCTCGATGTCGAGATAACTCTAGTACATGGGCGCCCACTGGTCATGCCCGGCATGCTGTCGGCCTGCCGTCGGCCCCTTCGCCGCGCCCGTGAGGTGCGCCTTCCTGGCACTGCCAGTACCAGGCACGGACGGGCGGACCGGTGCACAGTGGGGAGATGGCGAGTACGGAGTTCGGGCGGAGGGTCCGGCGCTGGCGGGAGCGGGTCTCCCCCGAGGCGGCCGGGCTCCCCGTCGGTGGACACCGCCGCGCGGCCGGACTGCGCCGCGAGGAGCTGGCGCTGCTGGCCGGGATCTCGGTCGACTACGTCACCCGCCTCGAACAGGGCCGGGCGAGCAACCCCTCGGAGCAGATCGTCGAGGCGCTCGGCCGGGCGCTGCGGCTGTCCGGCGCCGAGCGCGAACACCTCTTCCATCTCGCCGGGCTGGTCCCGCCGGGACGCGGCACGGTGCCCGCCCACATCACTCCCGGCGTGCACCGGATGCTGGACCGGCTGACCGGAACGCCCGTCGCGGTCTTCGACGCGGCGTGGAACCTGCTGCTGGCCAACCCGCTATACGCGGCCCTGATGGGTGACCCGTCCGGGTGGCGCGGCAACGAGCGCAACGCGGTGTGGCGCAACCTCGTGGGCCCGGGCACCCACGTCCGCCACACCCCCGAGGCCCGGCGCGAGTTCGAGACCACCGTCGTCGCCGACCTGCGCGCGACCGCGCGCAGGTATCCGGCGGACCAGCGGCTGCGGCGCCTGGTCGAGGAGTTGCGCGCGAACAGCGACCGGTTCGCCGAGCTGTGGGAGTCCGAGGCCGTGGGCCACCACGAAACCTCGCGCAAGACCGTAGACCATCCACAGCTGGGTCCCCTGACCCTCGACTGCGACGTGCTCAGCGTCGCGGGCAGCGACCTGCGCATCATGGTCTACACGGCGGAGCCGGGGACGCGGGACGCCGATCAGGTCGCCCTCCTCGGGGTCATCGGCACCCAGACGCTCGTGGAGCGCGGGGCGGCCGAACGAGGCTGAACGCGCCGGGAGTTCACAGGCAACCATCGCCCGCTTCGGGGTACTGGGAACGGGACGCGCCGCAGTCGGCGCCGCGAAACGACCGGAATGCCGTGAACTGCCCCAAGGGGGACCAGCCATGCCTCTCACGTTCCGCAAGAGCTTCCGCATCCTTCCCGGGGTGCGGCTGAACATCAACCGGCGCTCGTGGTCGATCACCACGGGCGGACGGCACGGGCCGCACCACACCCGCAGCAGCACCGGACGCCGCACCACGTCGATGGATCTGCCGGGCCCCTTCGGCTGGCGGCGCACGACGCGTCGGCGGGAGCGCTGACCGAGGTCGCCGAGCCGCCACGGCACCGCACCCGAACTCCCCTGTGGGTGCGGTGTGCCGTAGCCCACTACTCGGACGGGTGCGCTCCGTTTCTCTTTATCTCACATCAGATATACGGTCGCGCCATGGCAGACGACTACCTCGTACGCATCGGCAAGCTCATCCGTGACGCCCGGCAGCACCGAGGCTGGACACAGTCGCAGCTCGCCGAGGCGCTCGGCACAAGTCAGAGCGCCGTCAATCGCATCGAACGCGGCAACCAAAACATCAGCCTTGAGATGATCGCCCGAATCGGTGAAGCCCTGGACAGCGAAATCGTCTCCCTGGGCTACGCGGGTCCGATGCATCTGCGCGTGGTCGGCGGACGTCGTCTGTCCGGCTCGATCGATGTCAAGACCAGTAAGAACGCGTGTGTCGCGCTGCTGTGCGCGACGCTCCTGAACAAGGGACGCACGGTGCTGCGCCGGGTGGCCCGGATCGAAGAGGTCTACCGCCTTCTGGAGGTACTCGGTTCGATCGGCGTCCGCACCCGCTGGATCAACGACGGGGTCGACCTCGAGATCGTGCCCCCGAGTGAGCTGGACATGGAGGCGATCGACGCCGAGGCCGCCCGCCGGACGCGGTCCATCATCATGTTCCTCGGTCCGCTGCTGCACCGTATGGACACCTTCAGGCTGCCGTACGCGGGCGGTTGCGACCTCGGCACCAGGACCATCGAACCGCACATGATCGCGCTGCGGCGGTTCGGGCTCGACATCGCCGCCACCGAGGGGCTCTACCACGCCCAGGTCGACCGCGCCGTCTCCCCCGGCCGCCCCATCGTGCTGACCGAGCGCGGGGACACCGTCACCGAGAACGCGCTGCTCGCCGCCGCCCGCCACGACGGCGTGACCGTGATCCGCAACGCCTCCTCCAACTACATGGTCCAGGACCTGTGCTTCTTCCTGGAGGCACTCGGCGTACGGGTGGAGGGCATCGGCACGACCACGCTCACCGTGCACGGCGTGCCGAACATCGACGTGGACGTGGACTACTCGCCCTCCGAGGACCCGGTCGAGGCGATGAGCCTGCTCGCCGCCGCGGTGGTCACCGAGTCGGAGCTGACGGTGCGCCGGGTGCCGATCGAGTTCCTGGAGATCGAGCTCGCGGTACTGGAGGAGATGGGCCTCGACCACGACCGCACGCCGGAGTACTTCGCCGACAACGGCCGTACGCGGCTGGTGGACCTGACCGTACGGCCCTCCAAGCTGGAGGCGCCGATCGACAAGATCCACCCGATGCCGTTCCCGGGCCTGAACATCGACAACGTGCCGTTCTTCGCGGCCATCGCGGCCTCCGCGCAGGGCAAGACCCTCATCCACGACTGGGTCTACGACAACCGGGCCATCTACCTGACCGACCTCAACCGGCTCGGCGGCCGGCTGCAACTGCTCGACCCGCACCGCGTCCTGGTCGAGGGCCCGACCCGCTGGCGCGCCGCCGAGATGATGTGCCCGCCCGCACTGCGGCCCGCCGTGGTCGTGCTGCTGGCGATGATGGCGGCCGACGGCACGTCCGTGCTGCGCAACGTGTACGTCATCAACCGCGGCTACGAGGACCTGGCCGAGCGGCTCAACTCGATCGGGGCGCAGATCGAGACGTTCCGGGACATCTAAGTCTGCTGGAACGTGGACGGCTGGAACGTGGACGGTTCAGCCCTCCATGAGGGTGATGTCCTGCTGCCGCATCGCGTGGAACAGCGGCAGCGGCAGACCGCCCAGGGCGGGGCTCAGTTCCATCAGGGTGGCCTCGACATGGGCGGCGCCCGGTGCGAGGGTGCCGGGTGTGCGCTTCTCCGAGTTGGTCCAGCGGTGCTCCGCGCCGTCGCAGACCGCCGCGGTGCCGCCGATGCCGTGGCGGATGTGGGGGTCGCGCTGCGACACCGACGAGGAGACGAGCACCGGCCCCGTACCGCTCAGACAGCGGTAGGTGCCGGAGAGGGTGACGGTCCCGTCGGCGGCGAGGTGCCCGGTCGGGTCGACGGTGACCGTCTCGGACGGGGCCGACAGGGTGCCGACGGACACGGCGACGGCGGACGGGGCGAACAGCAGCAGGAGTGCGGCGCCGGTGGCCGCACCGATGACCTGGCGCAAGGGCATGAGGTACCTCCCGGAACGTGGGGGGCTCCACAGGTACCGGGCGCACGGGCCCAAGGCAGTGATCCTCACCCCTTTGGTGGCGAGTCCGGTACGCGGCGAGTCCGGTACGCGGCGGGTCCGGTCCGTCGTGGGTCGGGTCCGTGCGTCATGGGAACGTTCGAGAGTTGTCCGCGTGTTGTCACGCTTCTCGACCGGCGGTTCCGATGAGTTCGCCACGGGAGCATGGTCTTACGTATGCGAGGCGGCCACAGTGCCGTCGACACTCATCGCATCCGACGTGGAGGTGCGTCATGTGTTCCCACCAAACTCTGTGCCCGTCCGCGGACTCCAACGCTCCGCACATCGTGTCGGCCCACCCCGAGCAGGGCTGGAGCCTGCTGTGCAACGGCGCGATCGTCTTCGACGACAGCGGTGAACTGCTCCCCGACGGCAGCGTGGTCGCTCCGCACCGGGTGTTCGCCGAGCGGCTGGCCGTCGCCGCCTAGGGCGGGGTGCTACGGCAGCACCGCGAAACCGTCGAGTTCGACCAGCGCCTGTTCGTCCCAGAGGCGGGCGGCGCCGACGACGGCCATCGCGGGATAGTCCCGGCCCGCCAACCGCCGCCAGACGCGGCCGAGTTCGGGGGCCCGGGCACGGTAGTCCGCGACATCGGTGGCGTAGACCGTGACCCGCGCGAGGTCGGCCGGGGTTCCCCCCGCGGCCCGCAAGGCCGTCAGCAGATTGGTCAGCGCCTTCTCGAACTGCTCCGGGAGGGTCTCGCCGACCACCTTCCCGTCCGTGTCCAGCGCGGTCTGGCCCGCCAGGAAGACCACGCGGGAGCCGGTGGCGACGACGGCGTGCGAGAAGCCGGTGGGCGGGGAGAGCTCGGGCGGGTTGACGCGCTCGGTGCTCACGGGACCTCCAGGCTCTCGACGCTCACGGGGCCTCCACCGACGCGTACAGCTCCTTGGCGATGACCGCCCGCTGGACCTCGCTGGCGCCTTCGTAGATACGGGGCGCGCGGACCTCCCGGTAGAGGTGTTCGAGGAGATGGCCGCGGCGCAGGGCACGGGCGCCGTGCAGCTGGACCGCCGCGTCGACCACGTACTGGGCCGTCTCGGTCGCCAGTAGCTTCGCCATCGCCGCGCGCCGTGGCACGTCCGGGGCCCCTTCGTCGTACGCCGCCGCCGCCGCGTAGACCATCAGGCGGGCCGCCTCCGTACGCAGCGCCATCTCGGCGACCTGGTGGGCCACCGTCTGCAGGTCCTTCAGCCTGCCGCCGAACGCCTCACGCGCGGCCGTGTGCGTGAGCGTCGCCGCGAGGGCCGCCCCCGCCATGCCGACCGCGAAGGCGCCCACGCTCGGACGGAAGAGGTTGAGGGTGTGCATCGCGACCCGGAAACCGCGGTCGGGCTCACCGAGCACGTCGTCCGCCGTCACCGGTACGGCGTCGAAGGCGAGGGCGCCGATGGGGTGCGGGGAGAGCATGTCGAGCGGGGTGCCGGTGAGGCCCGGCCGGTCGGCGGGCACCAGGAAGGCGGTGACGCCACGGGCTCCGGCGCCCGGGGTGGTCCGCGCGAACACGGTGTAGAAGTCGGCCTCGGGCGCGTTGGAGATCCAGCACTTCTCCCCACTGAGCCGCCAGCGCCCCCAGCCGTCACGTTCGGCGACGGGTGAGTCCTGCGGCTCGGCGCCGGGCGATGCCCGGCGCTCGGCAGCCGGCCGGACTCGAGGCTGGGCCACGTGCGGGGAACCGGGCTCCGCGGGCGCGGCTCCAGGGGCTGCGGATGAGGCTTCACGGGCCGCGGGCGAGGCTCCGGGGCGCGCCGATGAGGAACCGGACGCCCGCGGGCCGTCCCGGTCCGCGCGGAGCGCCAGCGCCGCCGCGTCCGAGCCCGCGCCCGGCTCGCTGAGCGCGAACGCGGCCACCGCGCTCCCGTCCGCGACCCGGGGCAGCCAGCGCTCGCGCTGCGCCCGGGTGCCGTACGCGTGCACCGGATGCGCGCCGAGGCCCTGCAGGGCGAGCGCGGTCTCGGCCTCGGTGCAGCCGTGCGCCAAAGACTCCCGCATCAGGCACAGATCCAGCGCGCCCGAGGTGAACAGGCGGGCGAGCAGCCCGAGCCGGCCCAACTCGGCGACAAGTTCACGGTTGACGTGACCCGGCTCGCCCTTCTCCGCCAGCGGGCGCAACCGCTCCTCGGCCAGCGCGCGCAGCTCGGCACACCAGGCGGTCTGTGCCGGATCGAGCGAGAATGCGGTCATTGCCGGTTCCCTCTCCGCCGTCGGACTGCGGAACCCCAGGCTATCGCGGGACGTTGACTGTCGTCACCAACACGATACGCTCCTTGTGCGAGCCGAGAGCACTGAGAGCTGAGCACCGAGAGCCACGAGCTGCGAGCCGAGCGCTGCGAGCCCACCACGACAAGGGGGCGATCCTCCATGGACGGCGACACCCTGGAGCCGACGACCTCGGCCCACGTCGACACCTTCGCCCGCGACCACCTCCCGCCCCCCGAGCAGTGGCCCGAGTTCCTCTTCGACCAGCCCGAGCTGCACTACCCCGAACGGCTGAACTGCGCCGCCGAACTCCTCGGCGACAAGCCACCGCAGCGCCCCGCCTTCCGCACGCCCTCCGGCGACCTGTGGACGTACGGGCACCTCCTCGCCCGGGTGGACCGGATCGCCCACGTCCTGACCACCGAGCTGGGCGTCGTGCCCGGCAACCGGGTGCTGCTGCGCGGGCCCACCACGCCCTGGCTCGCCGCGTGCTGGCTGGCGGTCCTGAAGGCGGGAGCGGTCGCCGTCACGGTGCTCGCCCAGCAGCGCCCGCACGAGCTGACCACCATGTGCGCCATCGCCCACGTCACCCACGCGCTGTGCGACGTACGGTCGGTCGACGACCTGGCGAAGGCGGAGATCCCGGGGCTGCGGATCACGACGTACGGCGGGGACGCGCCCGACGACCTGCTGCTGCGCATCACGGGCGCCCCGGACGAGCCGTTCACGGCGGTCGACACGGCCGCCGACGATGTCGCGCTGATCGCGTTCACCTCCGGCACCACCGGCCGCCCCAAGGGCTGTGCGCACTTCCACCGCGATGTGCTGGCCATAGCGGACACCTTCTCGAAGCATGTGCTGCGGCCGCACGAGGACGACGTCTTCACCGGCAGTCCCCCGCTGGGCTTCACGTTCGGGCTCGGCGGCCTCGTCGTCTTCCCGATGCGCGCAGGCGCCTGCTCCCTGCTGCTCGAACAGGCAGGCCCCAAGCAGCTGTTGCCCGCGATCACCGAGCACCGCGTCTCCGTGCTGTTCACCGCGCCGACCGCCTACCGGGCGATGCTGGCGGAGCTGGACGAGCACGACACGACCTCGCTGCGGCGCTGTGTCTCCGCGGGCGAGAACCTGCCCGCCGCGACCTGGCGGGCCTGGCACAGCCGCACCGGGCTGCGCATCATCAACGGCATCGGCGCCACCGAACTGCTGCACATCTTCATCTCCGCGGCCGACGAGCACATCCGCCCCGGGACGACGGGCGTCCCCGTACCGGGCTGGCAGGCGCGGGTGGTCGACGCCGAGGGGGCGCCGGTGCCGGACGGCGAGCCCGGACTGCTCGCGGTGCGCGGCCCGGTCGGCTGCCGCTATCTCGCCGACCCCCGGCAGCGGGAGTACGTGCGCGGCGGCTGGAACATCACCGGCGACACCTATGTGCGCGACCCCGACGGCTACTTCCGGTATGTCGCCCGCGCCGACGACATGATCGTCTCGGCGGGGTACAACATCGCCGGGCCCGAGGTCGAGGACGCCCTGCTGCGCCACCCGGACGTGGTCGAGACGGCCGTCGTGGGGCGGCCCGACGAGGCACGCGGGCAGGTCGTGGTGGCGTACGCGGTCCTCAGGGAGGGGGCGCGCAAGGACACCGAGGCGCTGCGCGCCTTCCTCAGGTCCGAGCTGGCGCCGTACAAATGCCCCCGCGAGTTCGTCTTCCTCGACGCGCTGCCGCGCACGGCGACGGGAAAGCTGCAACGCTTCCGGCTGCGTACGGACGTCCCGTCGGCGAGCGGGGAGACCCCGTCGGCGCCCGCGCCGGAGGGTGAGTTGTCCGCCGGCAGCGGTCCCAAGTGATCTTCGCGCACTAGAGTGATCAACGTGTCAGAGCAGCACGCCCCCCGGTCCCTCATCGTCACGTTCTACGGCGCGTACGGCCGTTTCATGTCCGGCCCCGTGCCGGTGGCCGAGTTGATCCGGCTCCTCGCCGCGGTCGGCGTCGACGCGCCCTCCGTACGCTCGTCGGTGTCCCGTCTCAAGCGCCGCGGACTGCTCGAACCGGCCCGTACGGCGGTGGGCGGCGCGGGGTACGCGCTGTCGCCGGACGCCCGTCAGCTGCTGGAGGACGGCGACCGGCGGGTGTACGCGACGGCGCCTCCCGAGGACGAGGGCTGGGTGCTCGCCGTCTTCTCCGTGCCGGAGTCCGAGCGGCAGAAGCGGCACGTACTGCGCTCACGCCTCGCCGGTCTCGGCTTCGGGACGGCGGCCCCCGGCGTCTGGCTCGCCCCCGCGCGGCTCTACGAGGAGACCCGGCACACCTTGGCGCGGCTGCGGCTCGACCCTTACGTGGAGCTGTTCCGCGGGGAACACCTGGGCTTCGCGGCGACGGCGGACGCGGTCGCGCGCTGGTGGGACCTGGCGGCGATCGCCAAGCAGCACGAGGCCTTCCTCGACCAGCACGCGACCGTGCTGCGCGACTGGCGGCGGCGCGCGGACACCCCTCCCGAGGAGGCGTACCGCGACTATCTGCTCGCCCTGGACACCTGGCGCCACCTCCCGTACGCCGACCCGGGGCTGCCCGCCGCGCTGCTGCCCGAGGACTGGCCGGGCGCCCGCTCGGCCGCCGTGTTCCGGGCGCTGCACGAGCGGCTGCGGGACACGGGGGCGACCTTCACCGAACCCACCGACGTGTGAGCGCCCAGGACGCCCAAGCAGCCCAAGACGCACAGGACCGCCCTTCGGCCGCTCTCAAGACCCCAGTGAGAGGCGGGGTTTGGGGGCGTCGGTGCGTCCGGTCTGCGGGCGGCGGCTGCCCGCGCGGTAGGGCCCCGGCCAGGCGGCGCCCGGACCCTCGTACCCCTGCTCGGCCGCCGCGTGCAGCGTCCAGTGCGGGTCGTAGAGATGCGGGCGGGCGAGTGCGCACAGGTCCGTACGCCCGGCCAGGATCAGGGAGTTGACGTCGTCCCACGAGGAGATCGCGCCGACGGCGATCACGGGGAGGCCGGTCTCGTGGCGGATCCGGTCGGCGAACGGGGTCTGGTACGAGCGGCCGTACTCGGGCTGTTCGTCGGCGACCACCTGCCCGGTCGACACATCGACCGCGTCGGCGCCGTGCGCCGCGAAGGCCCGGGCGATCGCCACGCCCTCGTCCCCGGTGTTGCCGCCCTCGGCCCAGTCGGTGGCGGAGATGCGGACGGTCATGGGCCGCTCCTCCGGCCACACGGCCCGTACGGCGTCGAAGACCTCCAGCGGGAAGCGCAGTCTGCGTTCCAGCGAGCCGCCGTAGGCGTCGGTGCGCCGGTTGGTGAGCGGTGAGAGGAAGCCGGAGAGCAGGTAGCCGTGGGCGCAGTGCAGTTCGAGGAGGTCGAAGCCGCAGCGGGCGGCACGCCAGGCGGCGGCCGCGAACTGCTCGCGGATGTCCGTGAGTTGGGCGCGGGACAGCTGCCGGGGGGTCTGGCTGCGCGGTCCGTACGGGATCGGGGAGGCGGCCACGAGCGGCCAGTTGCCCTCCTCCAGGGGCTCGTCGATGCCCTCCCACATCAGCTTCGTGGAGCCCTTGCGGCCGGAGTGGCCGAGCTGGAGGCCGATCGCGGTGCCGGGTGCCTGGGCGTGCACGAAGCGGATGATCCGCCGCCAGGACTCGGCCTGCCGGTGGGAGTAGAGGCCCGCGCAGCCGGGTGTGATGCGGCCCTCGGCGCTCACGCACACCATCTCGGTCATCACCAGGCCCGCGCCGCCCAGCGCCCGTGCGCCCAGGTGGACGAGATGGAAGTCGCCGGGGACGCCGTCCACGGCCGAGTACATGTCCATCGGTGAGACCACGACCCGGTTGCGCAGGGTCAGACCGCGCAGCCGGAACGGGGTGAACATCGGCGGTGTGCCGGGCGGGCAGCCGAACTCGCGCTCGACCGCCGCCGTGAAGTGCGCGTCGCGCAGCCGCAGGTTGTCGTGCGTGACGCGGCGGCTGCGGGTGAGGAGGTTGAAGGCGAACTGGCGGGCGGGCTGGTGGAGATACAGCCCCAGGTTCTCGAACCACTCCAGGCTGGCCCGCGCGGCCCGCTGGGTGGACGCGACGACGGGGCGCCGCTCCTCCTCGTACGCGGCGAGCGCCTCGTCGAGGGTGGGCCGCTCCTCCAGGCAGGCGGCCAGCGCGAGCGCGTCCTCGACGGCGAGCTTGGTGCCGGAGCCGATGGAGAAGTGGGCGGTGTGCGCGGCGTCGCCGAGGAGGACCAGGTTGCCGTGCGACCAGCGTTCGTTGACCACCGTACGGAAGGTGGTCCACGTCGACTTGTTGGACCGCAGCTGCCGCCCGCCGAGCGCGTCGGTGAAGATCTTGCCGCAGGCCTCGACGGACTCCTGTTCGTCGAGGTCCGCGAAACCGGCCGCCCGCCACACCTCTTCGCGCATCTCGACGATGACGGTGGAGGCGTCGGCCGCGTAGGGATAGCCGTGCAGCTGCATCACGCCGTGCTCGGTCTCGGCGATCTCGAAGCGGAAGGAGTCGAAGGCGAAGTCGGCCGCGAGCCAGATGTAGCGGCACCGGTGCTCCTCGACCGACGGTCCGAACACCTCCGCGTACGCCGCCCGGGTCGGGCTGTGCACCCCGTCGGCGGCGACGACCAGGTCGTACGCCGCCATCAGTTCGGCGACCGGCGGGGCCTCGGCCCGGAAGCGCAGCTCGACGCCGAGCGAGCGGCAGCGCTCGTGCAGGATCTCCAGGAGCCGGCGCCGGCCGAGCGCCGCGAAGCCGTGGCCTCCGGAGGTGTTGCGCACGCCCCGGTGCACGACGTCGATGTCGTCCCAGCGCACGAACTCGTCCTGGAGCGCCGCGTACACGACCGGGTCGGCGTGCTCGATCCCGCCGAGCGTCTCGTCGGAGAGCACGACACCGAAGCCGAAGGTGTCGTCGGGGGCGTTGCGCTCCCAGACGGTGACCTCGCGGTCCGGATCGAGGCGCTTGAGAAGCGCGGCGGCGTACAGCCCGCCGGGACCGCCGCCGATGACGGCGACGCGCACGGACGCGCACGGCCGGGCCGGCACGGCTATCGCCCCCGCCACTTCGGCGCGCGCTTCTCCGTGAACGCCGCATGGAACTCGGCGTAGTCCTCGCCGGTCATCAGGAGGGCCTGGGTCGAGGCGTCGAGCTCGACGGAGGCGGCGAGTGGCATGTCCAGTTCGGCGGTGAGCAGGCCCTTGGTCTGGGCGTACGCGAGGGCCGGGCCCTCGGCCAGGCGGCGGGCCAGCCGCTGGGCGGCCTCGTCCGCGCTGCCCTCGTCGGCCAGCTCGCTGATCAGGCCGATCCGCTCGGCCTCGGGCGCGCGCACCGGTTCGCCGAGCATCAGCAGCCGGGTCGCGTGGCCGAGCCCGACGACCCTGGGCAGCAGATAGGCGGCGCCCATGTCGCCGCCGGACAGTCCGACGCGGGTGAAGAGGAAGGCGAACCGGGCGCTCGGGTCGGCCACCCGGAAGTCGGCGGCCAGGGCAAGGACGGCTCCGGCGCCCGCCGCGACCCCGTGCACCGCCGCGATCACCGGGAACGGGCACTCCCGTACGGCCCGCACGACCTGTCCGGTCATCCGGTTGAAGTCCAGGAGCTGGGCGGTGTCCATGGACAGGGTCGCGCCGATGATCTCGTCGACGTCGCCGCCGGAGCAGAAGCCGCGTCCCTCCCCCGCCAGCACCAGCGCCCGTACCGCCCGCTCACGGGAGAGCTCGGCGAGCAGATCACGCAGGTCGGCGTAGGCGCCGAAGGTGAGGGCGTTGAGTTTCTCGGGGCGGGCCAGGGTGACCGTGGCGACTCCGTCGGCGACCTCGCACCTCAGATGCTGCCAGTCGGAGGTGCGGGCGGCGGAGCCGGTGAAGGGACTCATGACGGGCGGCCTCCTCGGACGGGGGCGGCGGTCCGCGCCCCAGGGCGCTGGACAGCGGTCGTCGTTACTCCACGAAGTTATCACCAGTCTGTGACTGTCGTCACGACCACGCAATAACCCGGTCGTGAAGTGACCGTTTCCCGTCACCGGGTCACGGGTTCTCGATAGCCCCGTAACGACAGGCGCACCTCGCGGGAGGCGGGGAGTTGAGCTGGGTACGCAGCCTCATGCCGAGCCGAACGCCCTGGGAGGGCGCCCACCGAATGTCCTGGAAAAGTGCCCGCCGGACGCCTCTGTCCGGTCGCGCCGTACCATTCCTCACGTTGAAAGCAGGACAGCCTGCTCCATGAACGGACCCACCTTGCACGACACCCCCGCCCCCGCCTCCTGGCGCATCGCGCTGCCGCACACCTCCGCGGCCGTGCCGGTCGCCCGTGCCCTGGTCCGCACCGCGCTGGCCGAGCTGAAGCACGCGGCCGACAGCGACACCGCGGAACTGCTCACCGCGGAACTGGTCGCCAACGCCGTGGAGCACACCGCGGGCGACGGCCCCATAGAGCTGGTCGTGGAGCTGATGCCGACCGGCTGTCAGGTCGAGGTGCACGACCCGGACCCCGCGCCGCCCGACAACCTCACGGTCCCGGAGCCGCCCGGTGAGCCCGACCCCTGGCAGGAGCACGGGCGCGGCCTCCTCCTGATCCGCACCCTCAGCTCCTCCTGCGGTCACCGCCCCGCCGGCTCCGGCAAGGCGGTCTGGTTCAGACTGCCTGTGGTGCCCGCTCAGCGGCGTCCGGCGTGACCCCGGCGCCGGGAACGACCCCGGCTGCCGCTGCGGCTGCGGCTGCGGCTGCGGCTGCGGCCAGCCGGGAGTTGCGGCGCCCGTAGAGCACGTACACGAGGAAGCCGGCCGCCAGGAAGCACACGAACTGGATCCAGGTCGTCCAGCCCGTCTCGTACATCAGATACAGACAGAAGCCGATGCCGAGCAGCGGCACCACGGGGTAGAGCGGCACCCGGAACGTCCTGGCGAGACCCGGTTCCCGGCGCCGCAGCGCGATCACCGCGACATTGACGGCGGCCATGGTGGCGAGCGTGCCGATCGTCGTCAGGTTGACGACGGCGTCGAGCGGGGCGAAGGCCGCCGGGACGGCGAAGACGATCGCGACGATCAGGGTTCCCGCGACCGGTGTCGAGGTCCTCGGCGAGATCTTCTCGAAGACGCGCGGCACGAGCCCGTCGCGGGACATGGACATGAGGATGCGGGTCTGTCCGTACATCACCGCGAGCACGACCGAGGCGATGGCGACGACCGCTCCGAACGCGACGACCCCGGCGCCGACCGTGGAGCCGGTGACCACGTTGACGACGTAGGACAGCGCCGCGGGCCGCCCGGCGACCGCGTCGCCGCCGACGGCACCGATCGCCGCGAGGGCCACCGCGCAGTACAGCAGGGTGACCAGACCGATGCAGACCAGAATGGCGATCGGGATGTTGCGGCGGGGGTCCTTGGCCTCCTCGCCGGCCGTGGTGATCGCGTCGAAGCCGATGTACGAGAAGAAGGCCGCCGTGGTGCCCGCGCCGATGCCGCCGAGCCCGGCCGGGGAGAACGGCGTGAGGTTGCCGTGCTTGAAGGCGCTGAACCCGATCGCGCAGAAGGCGACGAGCACGACGAGCTTCAGCACGGCCATGGCCGCGGTCGCCCGGGCGCTCTCGCGCACCCCGCGGATCAGCAGGACCGAGGCCAGCGCGATCACGATGATCGCGGGAAGGTTGACGATCCCGCCGTCGGACGGGCCGGCCGAGAGCGCGGCGGGCAGCTGCACGCCCGTGAGGCTGTGCAGCAGTTCGTTGACGTACTGGCTCCAGCCGACCGCCACGGCCGACACGGAGACGCCGTACTCCAGGAGCAGGCACCAGCCGACGAGGAAGGCCGTACCCTCGCCCAGTCCCGCGTAGGCGAAGGAGTACGAGGACCCGGAGACCGGGATCGCGCCGCCGAGCTCGGCGAAGGAGAACGCGGTGAAGACGCAGGTGACCGCCGCGAGGATGAACGACACGACCACGGCGGGTCCGGCCTGCGCGACCGAGTCGGAGAGTCCGACGAAGATCCCGGTGCCGACGATCGCGCCGACGCCGAAGCAGATGAGCTGGAAGAGGCCCATGGTCCGCTTGAGGCCGTGACCTTCACGGTCGGCGCCTGATTCGGCCATCAGCAGCTGGGGGGACTTGATGCGTGGAGCGGACATGCGGGTGGTGCTCATTTCCGGTGGTGCGGGGTGCGACGGGGTCGGTCGCGCGGCGGTCACGGACGGGGTGGCTCCGGACCGCCGGTCAGGATAAGGCCTGCGGAGACGTCCGTCAGGCCAGGACCTCGGGGATTCCCGGTCGGCCCAGCGTGGCGACCATGATCGCCTTGATGGTGTGCAGCCGGTTCTCGGCCTCGTCGAAGACGACCGAGTGCGCCGACTCGAACACCTCGTCGGTGACCTCCAGCGAGTCGAGGCCGTGGGTCTCGTGGATCTCCCGGCCGACCTTGGTGCCCAGGTCGTGGAAGGCCGGCAGGCAGTGCAGGAACTTCACGTCCGGGTTGCCGGTGGCGCGCAGCACGTCCATGGTCACGGCGTACGGGGACAGCGCGGTGATGCGCTCGTCCCACACCTCCTTGGGCTCGCCCATCGAGACCCAGACGTCGGTGGCGACGAAGTCTGCGCCCTGGACGCCCTCGCCGAGGTGCTCGGTGAGGGTGATGCGCCCGCCGTTGCCCTCGGCCAGCTTGCGGGCCCCGGCGACGATCTCCTCGGCGGGCCAGTAGGCCTGTGGGGCGACGATCCGGACGTCCATGCCGAGGAGCGCGCCGGTGACCAGGTAGGAGTTGCCCATGTTGAAACGGGCGTCACCCAGGTAGGCGAAGGCGATCTCACCGAGCGGCTTGTCGCAGTGCTCGGTCATGGTGAGCACGTCGGCGAGCATCTGGGTGGGGTGCCAGTCGTCGGTCAGGCCGTTGTAGACGGGCACTCCGGCGTACGCGGCCAGCTCCTCGACGGAGGCCTGGCTGTCACCCCGGTACTCGATCGCGTCGAACATCCGGCCGAGCACACGCGCGGTGTCCTTCACGGACTCCTTGTGGCCCATCTGCGAACCGGACGGGTCCAGATACGTCGTCGACGCGCCCTGGTCCGCGGCGGCGACCTCGAACGCGCAGCGCGTGCGGGTCGAGGTCTTCTCGAAGATCAGCGCGATGTTCCTGCCCCGCAGGTACTGCGTCTCGGCCCCGGCCTTCTTGGCCGCCTTGAGCTCGGCGGCCAGCTCGACCAGACCGCGGAACTCCTCCTCGGTGAAGTCCAGCTCCTTGAGGAAGTGGCGTCCGGCGAGGGCGGTCGGGACTGTCGCCATGGGGGCGCTCCAGAGGTACGGGGACGGGGGCGAACAAGGGAACGAATGCAAGTCTATACGATCGCCGACATTTCTATACGTGACTTCTTGGGCGCCCTTGCGATCGGCGCCCCTTCAGGGGCGTGGGGAACTGCGCGCCCAGCCACACACCACCCCGCACCCGGCATCAAACCCCCACCCCGTCCCTCTCCACCGGACAGCTCATGCACCGAGGCCCACCCCGCCCCCGCCCCAGCTCACTCCCCGGAATCTCGATCACCTCAATCCCCTGCTTGCGCAGATGCGTGTTGGTGGTCACGTTCCGCTCGTAAGCGACGACGACCCCAGGCTCCACCGCGAGGACATTGCACCCGTCGTCCCACTGCTCCCGCTCCGCCGCATGCACATCCTGCGTCGCGGTCAGCACCCGGATCTCGCTCAACCCCAGCGCCGCCGCGATCGCCCGGTGCATGTGCTCCGGCGGATGGTCGGTGACCTTCAGCTCCTTGTCCTCCGAGCCCGGTTCGATGGTGTACGAGCGGAGCATGCCGAGCCCCGCGTACTGGGTGAAGGTGTCACCGTCGACCATCGTCATCACGGTGTCGAGGTGCATGAGGGCCCGCCGCTTGGGCATGTCGAGCGCCACGATCGTACGGGCCGACCCGGCGGCGAACAGCTTGTGCGCGAGCATCTCGACGGCCTGCGGCGTCGTCCGCTCACTCATGCCGATGAGCACCGCGCCGTTGCCGATGACGAGCACGTCCCCGCCCTCGATGGTGGACGGATAGTCCGCCTGCCCCTCCGACCAGAGGTTGAAGCCCTCGTCCCGGAAGAGCGGATGATGCCGGTAGATCGCCTCGAAGTGCACGGTCTCCCGCTGCCGCGCGGGCCAGCGCATGGCGTTGATGGAGACCCCGTCGTAGATCCAGGCGGAGGTGTCCCGGGTGAAGAGGTGATTGGGGAGCGGGCCGAGGAGGAAGTCGTCGAGGTCCATGACGTGGAAGCGCACGGAGGTCGGCTCCAGGTGCGCGTCCAGGAACTCCCGCTTGGTCATCCCGCCGACCAGCGCGGCCGCCAGTTCCGGAGCGGGCAGGGTCTCGAAGGCCGCCCGGAGGTGGTCGGTGGCGAGCGGCCCGTACTCCTTCTCGTCGAAGACCCGGTCCAGGACGAGCGATCTGGCCGCCGGGATCTCCAGGGCCTCGGTGAGCAGGTCGCCGAAGAGATGGACGGTGACCCCGCGGTCGCGCAACACGTCCGCGAACCCGTCGTGCTCCGCCCGGGCCCGGCGCACCCACAGCACATCGTCGAAGAGCAGCGCGTCCTTGTTGCTGGGGGTGAGCCTCTTGAGCTCGAGGTCGGGTCTGTGCAGGATGACGCGGCGCAGCCGCCCGGCCTCGGAGTCGACGTGGAATCCCATGCCTCCATCCTGACCATCCGGACGCCTGTTCACCCGCGGATCGACGGGAGACGGGCGAGTTGATTTCGTCCCCTTGACGATAAGGGCCCCTCTTCGTTATCGTCACTACGACGACAAAAGCGCATCACAGCGGGTCGCCGGGATCGCCCGGCGACGAGGGGGGTACCCATGGCCGACATCACCCGGCGTCTCGGCTGGCGCCATCTGCGCGGGGCGCCGACCGCCCATGTCCGGCACCACCGGTCGGGCCGGCTGGTGCACGACGGCCCCGGGCTCAGCTTCTGGTACCGCTCCCTGACCGCCACGCTCTCCGAAGTCCCGGTCGACGACCGCGAGTTGGCGATGACCTTCCACGCCCGCACGTCCGACTTCCAGGACGTCGCGGTGCAGGCGACCGTCACCTACCGGATCGTCGATCCCGGGGTCGCGGCCGCGCGGCTCGACTTCTCCATCGACCCCGACACCGGCTCCTGGCGCGGCGCGCCCCTCGAACAGCTGGGTTCGCTGCTGACCGAGACAGCCCAGCAGCACGCGCTGGACGTACTGGCCCGTACGCCGCTGGCGGCGGCCCTGGTGGACGGCGTCGCGTCGGTACGGGAGCGGATCGCGGGCGGGCTCGCCGCCGAACCCCGGCTGCCCGCGACGGGGATCGAGGTGGTGGCCGTACGGGTCGTCGCGCTGCGCCCGGAACCCGAGGTGGAGCGGGCCCTGCGCACTCCCGCCCGCGAGCAGATCCAGCAGGAGGCGGACAAGGCGACGTACGAACGCCGGGCCGTCGCCGTCGAGCGGGAGCGGGCGATCGCCGAGAACGAGCTCGCCAGCCAGATCGAACTCGCCCGGCGCGAGGAGCAGTTGGTCGACCAGCGCGGCACCAACGCGCGGCGCGAGGCGGAGGAGCACGCGGCGGCGGACGCGGTGCGGGCCGGGGCGGAGGCGGCGCGGACCGTGCGGCTCGCGGAGGCGGAGGGCATCCGGACGGTACAGCTCGCCAAGGCCGAGGCCACGGCCGCGCGGGAGGTCGGCGAGGCGCGCGCCGCGGCGCAGGCCGCCTGGCTGAGGGTCCACGGGGACGTGGACGTCGCCACGCTGCACGCCCTGACGGGCACGCGGCTCGCGGAGAACCTGCCCCGTATCGACAGTGTCACGGTGTCGCCGGACGTCCTGACGGGCCTGCTCGCGCGGCTGGGCAACGGGGCCGCCGGGGGGCCGAAGCTGTGAGTCTCGCGCCCCGGGTCGTCCTCGTCCATCGCACCACGGAGTACGAGGAGTTGGTGGCCCGGCACGGGACGCACGGGCAGGCGGCGTTCTTCCTCTCCTCCCGGGGGCGGGACATCGAGGAGGTGGCACAGCGGCACCGGAGGGCGCGGGAGGCGCTGACGGAGGTGGTGTCGGCGGTGCCGCTGACCTGGCGTCAAGCGCGCGTCGAGCGGGGCGACCTGGACCGTTTTCTCTTCGCCCCGGAGGACGTGGTGGTCGTGGTCGGGCAGGACGGCCTGGTGGCGAACGTGGCCAAGTACCTGTCCGGACAGCCGGTGGTGGGGATCGACACCGACCCCGGGCGGAACCCGGGGGTGCTCGTGCGGCACCGGCCGCGCGACGCGGGCGCGCTGCTCGCCGCGGCGCGCGGGGGCCGGGCCGACGAGCTGACCATGGTCGAGGCGGTCGCGGACGACACGCAGCGGCTCCTCGCCCTCAATGAGATCTATCTCGGAACCGCGAGCCATCAGACGGCCCGCTATCGGCTGGGGCTCGACGAGTACGGGGGTGCCGTCGAGCCCCAGGCCTCCTCCGGGGTCCTGGTCGGCACCGGGACGGGCGCCAGCGGCTGGCTCCGCTCGGTGTGGCAGGAGCGGGGCGGTGAGCTGCCGCTGCCAGGGCCCGCGGAGGAACGCCTTCTCTGGTTCGTCCGCGAGGCCTGGCCGTCGCCGGCCACCGGCACGTCCCTCGTCTCCGGCACCCTCACCGCCTCCGCCCGCCTCTCCCTCACCGTCGAGTCCGACCGCCTCATCGCGTTCGGGGACGGCATGGAGGCCGATGCGGTGGAGTTGGTATGGGGGCAGACGGTACGGGTGGGGGTGGCGGGGGTGAGGTTGCGCCTGGTGAGCTGACAAACGCCGGACGACTCCATGCTTTTAGGGGCGCGGGGAACTGCGCGCCCAGCCCCCACCGCCCCGCAGCCGAAGAACGGCTACAGACGTGGGTCCACCGGCTCCGACTCCAGCGCCAACACCCCGAACACAGCCTCATGCACCCGCCACAACGGCTCCCCCTCCGCCAGCCGATCCAACGCCTCCAGCCCCAGCGCGTACTCCCGAAGCGCAAGCGACCGCTTGTGGTTCAGGAACCGCCCCCGCAGCCGGGCGAGGTTCTCAGGACGCGTGTACTCCGGACCGTAGATGATCCGCAGATACTCCCGGCCCCGGCACTTGACGCCGGGCTGGACAAGACGTCCCTGTCCGCCCTGCACCACCGCCCCGACCGGCTTGACGACCATGCCCTCACCCCCACGCCCGGTCATCTCCAGCCACCAGTCCACCCCGCCCCGCACGGACTCCGCGTCCCCGGTGTCCACGAACAACCGCCGAGTCGTCTGCAGCAACCCACTCCCGTCGTGCTCGACCAGCCGGTCGATGAGCGCGAGCTGCTCGTCGTGCGGCAACGCGGCGAGAGCGCGGCCCTGGACGGCGAGGATCTGGAAGGGAGCGAGCCGCACCCCCTCCAGCCCGTCCGTCGGCCAGCAGTACCTCCGGTACGCCTCGGTGAACGCCGCCGCGTCGGCGGCCCGCTCCCGCTGCTTGCCGAGCAGCTCCCGGACGTCGACCCCACGCTCCGCGGCCCCTTCGAGCGCGGCCAGCGCCCCCGGGAACGCTGCCCCGGCCGCGGCACCGACCGCCGCGTACTGGCTGCGCAGCAACCCGGACGCCTTGAGCGACCACGGCATCAACTCGGCGTCGAGCAGCAGCCAGTCCGTGCGCAGTTCCTCCCACAGACCGGCCGCTGTCACGGCTTCCCGCAGTCGCCCGAGGATCTCCTCGGTGACGGCGGAGTCGTCGAAGAAGGGCCGGCCGGTACGGGTGTACAGCGCCCCCGTGGGCCCCTCCGCGACGCCGAACCGCTCCCGCGCCACCCCCGCGTCCCGGCAGACCAGCGCCACCGCCCGCGACCCCATGTGCTTCTCCTCGCACACGACGCGGGCGACGCCGTCCTCCTTGTACTGGGCGAAGGCCTCGGCGGGGTGTTCGAGGTAGCCCTCCACCTGGGAGGTCGCCGTGGGAGCCATCGTCGGCGGGAGGTAGGGCAGCAGGCGCGGGTCGACCGCGAACCGGCTCATGACCTCGAGGGCCGCCGCCGCGTTCTCCTCACGCACCGACACCCGCCCGGCGTACCGCGTCTCGACGACCCGCCGTCCGTGCACGTCGGCGAGGTCGAGCGGCCGCCCCTCGTGTCCGCCGGGTGCCTCGGAGGCCAGCGGCCTCGCCGGCTCGTACCAGACCCGTTCGGCCGGTACGTCGACGAGCTCGCGCTCCGGCCAGCGCAACGCGGTGAGCTTGCCGCCGAACACGGCACCGGTGTCGAGGCAGATGGTGTTGTTCAGCCAGGTGGCCGTGGGGACCGGGGTGTGACCGTAGACGACGGCCGCCCGGCCCCGGTAGTCCTCCGCCCACGGATAGCGCACCGGCAGCCCGAACTCGTCCGTCTCCCCGGTCGTGTCGCCGTACAGCGCGTGCGAGCGCACCCGGCCCGACGTGCGGCCGTGGTACTTCTCGGGCAGTCCGGCGTGGCAGACGACGAGCCGCCCGCCGTCCAGGACGTAGTGGCTGACCAGCCCGTCGACGAACTCCCGCACCAGCGCGCGGAACTCCCCGCTCTCGCCGTCCATCTGCTCGATGGTCTCGGCCAGCCCGTGGGAGTGCTGGACCTTGCGGCCCTTGAGATAACGGCCGAACTTGTTCTCGTGGTTGCCCGGCACGCACAGCGCGTCGCCGGCCGCGACCATGGACATCACGCGACGCAGAACTCCGGGCGTGTCCGGGCCGCGGTCGACGAGGTCGCCGACGAAGACGGCCGTACGGCCCTGCGGGTGCGCGCCGTCGACGTAACCGAGCTTGCCGAGCAGGGTCTCCAACTCCGAGGCACAGCCGTGGATGTCGCCGATGATGTCGAAGGGGCCGGTGAGGTGGGTCAGGTCGTTGAACCGCTTCTCCGTCCGCACCTCGGCGCTCTCGATCTCCGCCACGCCCCGCAGGACGTGCACCTTGCGGAATCCCTCACGCTCCAAGTGCCGTAGCGAACGGCGGAGTTCACGGGTGTGACGCTGGATGACGCGGCGCGGCATGTCGGCACGGTCGGTGCGGGAGGCGTTGCGTTCGGCGCATACCTCCTCCGGCACGTCGAGCACGATCGCGATGGGCAGCACATCGTGCTTCTTGGCGAGTTCGATCAGCTGGCGGCGGCTCTCCTGCTGGACGTTCGTGGCGTCCACGACGGTGCGCCGGCCGGCCGCGAGCCGCTTGCCCGCGATGTAGTGGAGGACGTCGAAGGCGTCGCCGCTGGCGCTCTGGTCGTTCTCGTCGTCGGCGACCAGGCCGCGGCAGAAGTCGCTGGAGATGACCTCGGTCGGCCTGAAGTGCCGGCGGGCGAAGGTGGACTTGCCGGAGCCGGACGCGCCGATCAGGACGACGAGGGAGAGGTCGGTGACGGGCAGGGTGCGCCCCTGGTTGGTGTCGTCGCCGGTCATGCGGCCTTCTCCTCCTTCGTGGTGGTCGGGGCGGTGGCGAGGGTGAAGACGGCCATCTGGGTCGGCGGACCGACCTCCGGGTCGTCGGGGCCGACGGGCGTGAACTCGACCTCGTATCCGTGCCGCCCGGCCACCTGGTGGGCCCAGGTCCAAAACTCCGCCCGGGTCCACTCGAACCGGTGGTCGCCATGGCGGGAGTGTCCGGCCGGGAGGCTCTCCCAGCGGACGTTGTACTCGACGTTCGGCGTCGTCACCAGGACCGTACGCGGCCGGGCCGAACCGAAGACGGCGTACTCCAGGGCGGGCAGCCGGGGCAGGTCGAGGTGCTCGACGACCTCGCTGAGCACGGCGGCGTCGTACCCCTTGAGGCGGTTGTCGGTGTACGCGAGCGAACCCTGGAAGAGCCGCACGCGCGCGGCCTGCCGCTCGCCCATCCGGTCCAGCTTGAGCCGCCGTGAGGCGATGGTGAGCGCGCGTATCGACACATCGACACCGACGATCTCGGTGAACCGCACGTCCTTGAGCAGCGCCTGCACCAGCTGTCCCTGCCCGCACCCGAGGTCGAGCACGCGGGCGGCGCCGGACGCGTGCAGCGCGGCGAGGATGGCGTCCCGGCGCTGGACGGCGAGCGGGATCGGCTTCTCCTCCGTGTCCGCCTCCTCGTCGACCGCGTTGTCGATCTCCTCGACCTCGGTGTCGTCGGCCTCCGCGAGCCGTACGAGCTCCAGCCGCTCCATCGCCTCCCGCGTCAGCGACCAGCGGCGCGAGAGGTACCGGTCGGCGATCAGCCGCTGCTCGGGGTGGTCCGGCAGCCAGCCCTCGCCCGCCCGCAGCAGCTTGTCGACCTCGTCGGACGACACCCAGTAGTGCTTGGCGTCGTCGAGCACCGGAAGCAGCACGTAGAGGTGGCGCAGGGCTTCGGCGAGCGTCAGGCCCGACGCCTCCAGTTCCAGGCGTACGTAGCGGGAGTCGCCCCACTCGGGGAACTTCGCGTCCAGCGCCACGGCCTCGGCCGTCACCGTCCACCCGAGCGGCTCGAACAGCTTGCGTACGAGGTCGGCGCCGCCCCTGGCGGGAAGCGCGGGCACCTCGATCCGGAGCGGCAGCGGGCGCGCGGGCAGGTCCGGCTTCGCCGCGCACCGGCCCTTCATCGCGCTGGAGAACACCGCGCTCAGCGCCACGGCGAGCAGGGACGAGGCGGCGTAAGGGCGGTCGTTGACGTACTGCGCGAGCGCGGCGTCGGGTGCGCCGCCGCGGCCCTTGCCCTTGCCCTTGCCGCGCCGGACCAGCGCCACCGCGTCGACCTCCAGCAACAGCGCGGCCGTGCACCGCTCGACGGACGCCTCGGGGTAGAGGACGTGCGCCGTGCCGTAGGAGGTCGAGAACACCTGCGCGTTGTCGGGATGCTTGTGCAGCAAGAAGCCGAGGTCGGTGGCGGGGCGCTCTGGGGTACCGGTGGTACTGATCGTCAGGAACACTGAAATCTGCCTCGAAACATCTTCTGAGCTGTGCATACCTCACATGCGCCGAGCGCCGGTGAACCACAGCGGGGGGAGAGCGCGCCGGGGATCACTACTCCCGGCCTGTCGTCGGCGCGCCCGCCCCCAACGTATAGCGAACGCCCCTGGCAGGCCCGGAAATTTTTCCTCACCGGTCCTCGCGAAGGGGCCAGGTCCTGCGCGGCCGGGAGAGCGGCCTGTGCCAGATGGGGCCGTGGTTTCCGGGTGGACAGCGGTTCCGGCTGGGTCGGCCGATGTGACCGGTGCATGATGGATGCATGGATCTTCGAGTCTTCACAGAACCGCAGCAGGGAGCGACCTACGAGACGCTGCTCCGCGTCGCCAAGGCCGCCGAAGACCTCAACTACGGAGCCTTCTTCCGTTCTGACCACTACCTGCACATGGGATCCGTCGACGGGCTGCCCGGGCCCACCGACGCCTGGATCACACTGGCCGGCCTCGCCCGCGAGACGAGCCGGATCCGCCTCGGCACGCTCATGACGGCCGGTACCTTCCGCCTGCCCGGCGTCCTGGCCATCCAGGTCGCGCAGGTCGACCAGATGTCGGGCGGGCGGGTGGAACTCGGTCTGGGCTCCGGCTGGTACGAGGCCGAGCACGAGGCGTACGGGATTCCGTTCCCCAAGGAGAAGTTCGGGCGGCTCGAGGAACAACTCGCCATCGTCACGGGCCTGTGGGAGACGCCCGTCGGTGAACGGTTCCATTACGAGGGGAAGTACTACCAGCTCAAGGACTCCCCCGCGCTTCCCAAGCCCGCGCAGTCGAAGGTGCCGGTCCTGATCGGCGGCCACGGTGCCAAGCGGACGCCCGAGCTGACGGCGCGGTACGCCGACGAGTTCAACATTCCCTTCGCCTCCCTCGCGGACACGGAGCAGCAGTTCCAGCGGGTGCGGGCGGCGGCCGAGCGGGCCGGGCGCAAGGGTGACGACCTTGTGTACTCGAACGCGCTCGTCGCCTGTGTCGGCAGGAACGACAGCGAGGTGAAGCGGCGCGCGGACGCCATCGGGCGGGACGTCGACGAGCTCAAGGCGAACGGGCTCGCGGGCTCTCCGGCGGAGGTCGTCGAGAGGATCGCCCAGTATCAGGCCGTCGGGTCGCAGCGCATGTACGTGCAGATGCTGGACCTCGATGACCTGGACCACCTGGAGTTGATCGCCGCGGAGGTCATGCCGCAGCTCGGCTGAGATCGCGTTCCTCGGGCGTCCCATCCCCACCTGGGGGGCGCGGGGATCTGCGCGACCAGCCCCCACCCACCCGCGGGCAACCACCACACCCGCGGGGTCTGGGGCGGAGCCCCAGGAGGATGGGACGGGGTGGGGGCGGCGGGGGCGAGAGAAGGCCCCCGTCTACCCGGCAGCCCGCCCCCGCTCCACCACCCCCTGATCCCGCGCCGCCAACCGTCTCAGCATCTCCAGGACCCGGTCCCGGGACTCGTCCGCCGCGTCGATCGCCTCCATGCACTGCCAGTACGTCCCCTGTTCGTCCGCCGCGCAGGCGATACCGACGAGAGCGATACCGACCTCGCCGAGGAGACCCCCGAGGCACAGCAGGGACTCTCGCGCATCACCCAGCTCGGTGAGCTGAGCGGCGCGTAGGTCGGCCACGTCGAGCGGCGGCGCGTCCAGCACACCGCAGCCCCGACCCGCGAGCTCCGTCAGTCCGAGCGCCTCGCCCCGGAGCTCCGGCGGTCCCGAGACGGCGAAGCGACTCCCTATGGCCTGGGCCAGGGCCTGCGCCTGCCACGCCTCCGCGATCACCTCGACCGTGTCCCCGCTCCCCGCGAGGGCGCGCCTGCTCGCCCCAATGAGCCGCACCGCGTCCATGCGCTGCCCCCGTCTGTCCCGACGCGCTCGTCGCACGTCCGCCCGAACTCCCCTGTCCACTACCCAGAGTGAGAGCCCGCGAGACGAAAAGCCAGAGGAAGACCGAAATCTGTGGACACGGAGTTGAATGTGGACAACTCAACGACTTCGGAGAGTGACAATCGGATCCGCCGCTTCCCCGGCACCCTCACCACGGCCCCTCCGCGAAGCACCGCACACCCCCACCCCGGGCACTCCACAACGGCACCGCGCACCTCCCCCCCCTACGCCCCCTCCCCCACCGGAAACCTCCGCTCATTCCGGTCGATCTTCGCGTCGAGCGCCGCCAGCGCGTCGATGCCGAGCACCTCGCACAGCTGGAGCAGATACGCCAGCACGTCCGCCACCTCGTCCGTGACGCGGTGCGCGGTGTCCGCGTCGTCCATGACCCGCGCCGACTCCTCGGGCGTCAGCCACTGGAAGATCTCGACCAGTTCGGACGCCTCCACGCTGAGCGCGGCGACCAGGTTCTTCGGCGTGTGGTACTGCTGCCAGTTGCGCGCGGCCGCGAACTCGGCCAGCCTGCGCTGCAACTTCGCCACGTCCAGTTCACTTTCACTCACGGCGTCAGGTCTACCACCGTGACCCCCGGCACCTCGCGCACCCGGACGGCATCGCCCACCGCACCCACCAGCCGGATGTGCCCCCGCTCGCACATCCGCGCCGCCAGCTCCACCAACTCCCCGGCCTGCCGCACGTCCAGTCCCCGGTCGAGGCCGTCGGCCAGCACCGTCAGCGTCTGCAGCGCGGCCGGCACCTCCCCCGCCGGGTCGACCTCCAGCACGCCGGGCCCGGTGAGCAGTACCAGGGCCAGCGCCAGATACCTCAACTCGCCGTCCCCGAGCAGCCCCAGATGCGTACGGACGCCGTCCCCGCGGTCGAGGAGCGCGCGGACCGTGCCGTCGCCGAGCGGCTCGGCCAGGACGTCCGTGACGGGGCCCGCGCAGCCGGCCCGTACCGCCGTCACCAGGTGCGCGTAGCGGTGGCCGCACTCCGATCGGGTACGCCACAGCACCTCGGCGAGGTTGTCGCAGCCCCGGAGCAGCCGCCCCGCGCCCAGCGGGGTGGCGGCGCGCATCCGTCGGGGGCTCGGGTCGCAGGCGTACACGGACCGCAGGGCGACCACCATCTGCTCGGCCGCGGCGAGGACCCGCCGTTCGCCCTCCGTCCGGCCTGCGACGCGCAGGGGCAGCAGCGCGGTGCCGAGGCGGTCGTCGGGAAGCGGGCCCCGGGTCACCGCCGACGAGCCCGCCGTGTGCCACGCCGCCTGGACGACACGGCGGCCCGGGTCCCGTAGCGCGGTCTCCAGGAGGGTCAGGCCGCCCGCGGTCAACCGCTCACCGACGATGCGCAGTTCGGGCTCGGCCTGTACGGCGACATCGAGCCGTACGGGTCCTTCGGGGCCGTCGACCGTGCAGCCGATGCGGAAGCCGCGCCGGCGCTGGGCATCGGGCCGGGCGCGTTCGGGAACACAGGCGACCGGGTCCGGGAACACCTCACCCAGCGCGACGCCGCCGCCGAGCCGCGCCAGCGCCTCGTACGCCCGCAGGGCACCGGTCTTGCCGCTGCCGCTGGGCCCGGTGAAGAGGGTGAGGGGGCCGAGCGGGAACCGGGCGCGCCGGTGTGCCGCGAAGGCTGCGAGCCTGAGTTCGGTGGCGCCGGGCCGGTCGGGGCGCGCCCCGGCCTGGGCGGGGGCCGCCAGAGATGACACGGTCATATGTGGACGGTAAGCGCCCCCCGCCGGGCGAACCGCAGGCGAACCGTTACAGCCTGGTGGCCTTCCTACGATCGGGGGACCGGCGCGCGCCCGCGCGCGGGCGCCGGTCCTGGTCGCCCCTGATCAGATCCCGGGAACCCCCGCCCCTTCCATCAGCCCTCGCACCTCGGTCCCGCGCGGTGTCAGCAGGAACACGTTGCGGTCGACCCGGTGCATGCCGCTCGCCAGACCGAAGACCACCCCCGTGCTGAAATCCAGCACCCGCTTGGCGACCTCGGTCTCCGCGCTGGTCAGGTCGAGCAGGACCGGGATGCCCGACATCAGCGTCTCGGCGACATCGCGGGCGTCCGCGAACACATTGACCCGCAGGACCACGAAGCGGCGCCGCGCCTCGGTCACGGCCTCGGGTATCGACCGGTGATTCACCGCCGAGGGCCAGGCGTCCCGGCCCCGCAGCGGAACGACCTGGGCGAGCCCTTCCCACTGCTCGTCGGTGACGTCGTGGCTGTTCACTGGCCCACCCCGTCCTGGCTCGCACTCATTGTCTGCACCGGCCAATTCTTACGCATGGTCACCCGTTCGGCTCAACAGCGACACGGTCCGCGACACCCTCACATCGCCCGTCGGCCTGTTGTGCAGCGGGCGTAACCCGCCAAGATCGGACCGTGTGACCTCCGCGTAACGGGCAATTCGTACTGTCGTCGGCATGACCAAGACCCCCCGCCCGGAGCAGGTCCGGACCGTCTGCTCGTACTGCGGTGTGGGCTGCGGCATGGTCCTCGACATCGGCCGGGGACCGGACGGACGGCGTACGGTCCTGAAGGCGTCCGGGGACAAGCGGCACCCCGCCAACTCCGGCCGGCTGTGCACCAAGGGCGCGACCACGGCCGACATGCTCGCCGCGCCCGGCCGGCTGACCACCGCGCTCGTGCGGGAGGACCGCGGCGAGGAGCCGCGGCCCGTTCCCGTCGACGCGGCCCTCGCCGAGACCGCCCGGCGGCTGCGCGCGATCATCGACGAGCACGGCCCGGACGCCGTCGCCTTCTACGTCTCCGGGCAGATGACCCTCGAAGCGCAGTACCTCGCCAACAAGCTGGCCAAGGGCTTCGTACGCACGAACCAGATCGAGTCGAACTCACGGCTGTGCATGGCGAGCGCGGGCACCGGCTACAAGCTGTCGCTCGGCGCCGACGGACCGCCGGGGTCGTACGACGATCTCGACCGCGCGGACGTGTTCCTCGTCATCGGCTCCAATATGGCCGACTGCCATCCGATCCTCTTCCTGCGGCTCATGGAGCGCGTGAAGGCGGGGGCCAAGCTGATCGTCGTGGATCCGCGGCGCACCGCGACGGCGGCGAAGGCCGATCTGTTTCTGCAGATCAGGCCCGGGACCGACCTCGCCCTGCTCAACGGGCTGCTGCACCTGCTGCACGAGGGCGGCCGCACGGACCCGGAGTTCATCGCCCGGCACACCGAGGGCTGGGAGGCGATGCCCGCGTTCCTCACCGGCTACCCGCCCACGGCCGTCGCCGAGATCACCGGCATCCCGGAGGACGACATCCGGGCGGCGGCACGGCTGATCGGTGAGGCCGGGGAGTGGACGAGTTGCTGGACCATGGGGCTCAACCAGTCCACGCACGGCACCTGGAACACCAATGCGCTCGTCAATCTTCATCTCGCCACGGGCGCCATCTGCCGGCCCGGCAGCGGGCCCTTCTCCCTCACCGGGCAGCCCAACGCCATGGGCGGGCGCGAGATGGGGTACATGGGTCCCGGGCTGCCCGGACAGCGGTCGGTGCTGGTGGACGAGGAGCGCGCCTTCGCCGAGGAGTTGTGGGGGCTGCCGGCCGGGAGCATCCGCAAGGACGGGGTGGGGCAGGGCACCGTCGAGATGTTCCGGAAGATGGCCGAGGGGGACATCAAGGCCTGCTGGATCATCTGCACCAACCCCGTCGCCTCGGTCGCCAACCGCCGGACCGTCATCGAAGGGCTCGAAGCCGCCGAGTTCGTCGTCACCCAGGACGTCTTCGCCGAGACCGAGACCAACGCGTACGCCGATGTCGTACTCCCCGGCGCGCTGTGGACGGAGGCCGAGGGCGTCCTGGTCAACAGCGAGCGGACGCTGACCCTGGCACGGTCCGTCGTCGACCCGCCCGGGGAGGCGCGGGCGGACTGGCGGATCATCGCGGCCGTCGCCCGCGCCATGGGGTACGAGAAGGAGTTCTCGTACGACAGTGCCGAGCAGATCTTCGAGGAGATCAAGCAGGCGTGGAACCCGAAGACCGGGTGGGATCTTCGGGGTGCCTCCTATGAGCGGCTGCGGGGCGGGCCCGTGCAGTGGCCCGTCGCGCGGGAGGACGGGCCCGCGCGGAATCCGATCCGGTACGTGGTGAAGGGGGGCGACGGCGAGCTGTCGTTTCCCACCCCGAGCGGGCGGGCCGTCTTCCATCCACGGCCCCATCTGCCGCCCGCCGAGATGCCCGACGACGACTTCCCGTTCGTGCTCAACACCGGGCGTCTGCAGCACCAGTGGCACACCCTGACCAAGACGGGGAAGGTGGCGAAGCTCAACAAGCTCGATCCGGGGCCGTTCGTGGAGCTGCATCCGCAGGACGCGGCCACGCTCGGGGTCGTGGAGGGGGACTCGGTGGAGGTCGCCTCCCGGCGGGGGCGGGCCGTGTTGCCGGCGGTGGTGACGGACCGGGTGCGGGTGGGGTGCGTGTTCGCGCCCTTTCACTGGAACGACCTGTTCGGGGAGTACCTGAGCATCAACGCGGTGACCAGTGACGCGGTGGATCCGGTGTCGTTCCAGCCCGAGTTCAAGGTGTGTGCGGTGTCGTTGGCGCGCGTTGCCGCCCGAAGGGCTCTTCCGGAGACGCCGGACGGGCGGAGGGCGCCCGACCGAGTCGAAACGACGCCCGGAGGCTTCGGCACGTCACCCGGAGGCTTCGGCCTGGAGCCCGCTCCCCCGCCCGTGCTCTCCTCCGTCGAGCGGCAGTACCTCAGCGGCTTTCTCGCCGGGCTCTCCTCCGGGCTCCCGGGCGTGCCCGTCCTCCCCCCGGACGCCCCCTTCGACCCCGGGCACGCCCTCTGGGTGAACGGCGTGCTCGCCGGGATGTACTCGCGCTCCGCGCCCCCGGCGGCTGCCGCGCCCAAGTCCGCCGAGTCCGCGGGCCGTGAGGTGGTGGTGCTGTGGGCCTCGCAGACCGGGAACGCGGAGGAGTTCGCGACGGCCACCGCCGAGCGGCTCGCCGCCACCGGGCACCGGGCGCGACTGGTCGGCATGGACGAGGCGGACGTCGGCGCGCTCGCCCGCGGCGCCGATCTGCTCTTCATCACCAGCACCTTCGGAGACGGAGACGCGCCCGACAACGGGTCCGGCCTGTGGGACACCCTGTCCGGACGGGAGGCCCCGCGGCTGGACGGCGTGCGCTATGCCGTGCTGGCCTTCGGAGACTCCTCGTACGGCGACTTCTGCGGGCACGGGCGTCGGCTGGACGCGCGCCTGGACGAGTTGGGCGCCGTACGCCTGGCTCCCCGTACGGACTGCGAACCGGACTACGAGCCGAACGCGGGCGCCTGGCTGGAGCTGATCCTCACCGCGCTCGGCGGGCGGCCCGGGACACCCGAGACACCCGGGACACCCGAGGCGCCCCGGACCACCAAGCCCGCCAAGCCCGCGCCGGCCACCGCCCGCCTCACCGGCAACCGGCTGCTCAGCCTGCCCGGCGCCGGCAAGGAAGTGCGCCGGTTCACCTTCGACACCCGGGACAGCGAGAGCCCGCTGCCGTACGAGGCGGGGGACGCGCTCGGCGTACGGCCCGTCAACTCGCCCGGTCTGGTTGCCGAATGGCTGGAGACGGTCGGGGTCGGCGGCTCAACAGCCGTCGATGTGACGGGTGTTGGTGAGGTCACCTTCGGTGAGGCCCTGCTTCGGCATTTCGACATCACACGGATCACGCCGGACCTGCTGCGCTTCGTCGGTGAACGGACACGTGACGGGCGCGAGTTGAGGAAGCTGCTGCGTCCGGACAACAAGGGAGAGCTGGCGCGCTGGTCGTGGGGCCGGCAGGCCGTGGACGTGGTGGCCGAGCATCCGGTGCGCGCGTCGGCGGCGGAGTGGACCGAGGTGTTCAAGCGGTTGCGGCCCCGCCTGTACTCGATCTCGTCGAGTCCGCTCGTCGACCCGTACCTCGTCTCGCTGACCGTCTCCGTCGTGCGCTACGAGAATCCGGGCGGCAGGCCGAGGGGCGGGGTGTGTTCGCCCTTCCTCGCCGATGCCGAGCCGCGGGCGCAGGTCCCGGTCTTCGTACAGCGGTCGCCGCACTTCAGGCCCCCGGCCGACGGGACGACACCCATGGTGATGGTGGGGCCCGGTACCGGAGTCGCGCCGTTCGTCGGATTCCTCGAGGAGCGCCGGGCGCTCGGCCACCGGGCACCGAACTGGCTGTTCTTCGGCGAGCAGCACCGTGCCACCGACTTCTACTACGAGGACGAGCTGGGCGGACTGCTCGACGACGGCACCCTCACCCGGCTCGACACGGCGTTCTCGCGCGACCAGCGCGCCAAGGTCTACGTCCAGGACCGGATGCGTGAGCATGGGCCCGAGCTGTGGCACTGGCTCCAGGACGGCGCCCGCTTCTATGTGTGCGGGGACGCCTCACGGATGGCCAAGGACGTCGACCGGGCGCTGCGGGACATCGCTGTCGCGCACGGCGGTCTGGGCGAGGCGGAGGCCACCGCGTACGTCAAACAGCTGGCGGCGGAGAAGCGGTACGTACGGGACGTGTACTGAGACATGGGAGACACGGGGTGTGGTGAGCCCACCGAGGGCCGCGAGTTGCACATAATTGGTGAAACTCGACGATTGCCACCGCACGGCATCCGTTGTCCCTCCGCACCGCACATTGAGGCGTACCCATGAGCCTGAGCATCCGCAACCAGCTCCCCGGAACCGTCACCTCCGTCACCCCGGGCGAGGTGATGGCGACGGTGAAGGTCCGTCTCGACGGCGGCCAGGATCTCACCGCGGCCATCACCGCGGAGGCGGTCGAGGACCTGGGTCTCGCCGCGGGTTCCACGGTCCGCGCCCTGGTCAAGTCGACGGAGGTGTCCCTGGCCACCGGGCCGGTCGACGGGGTCAGCATCCGCAACCAGTTCCCGGGCACGGTGACGGAGGTCTCCACGGGCGGGGCCATGGCCCGCGTCAAGGTCGAGGTCCCGGGCGGCGAGCTGACCTCCGCGATCACCAAGGACGCGGTGGCGGAGCTGGGCCTGGCGGCCGGATCCACGGTCGTGGCGCTCATCAAGTCCACCGAGGTGTCCCTCTCCAACGCCTGAGACACCCTGGCATGTCCCGTCAAAGCATGAGACGCCCTTATATGAGATGCTCCCGCACGACACGCACCCACATCGGCCGTAAACACTCTTCTTACCGCCCTCATACCGGACTCTTCACGTCCGGCATCACGGCCTTCATCTGCGGGAATTACCGTCCAATCCCGTGTACTTGGCAGAAATGAGGCCGTCGACCACCGGCCAGAAGGCCCTCACGAAGGCGTCGCCCGACGAGACGCCCGCGCAGTGGCACCGCGTCCTGACCCTGCTCGCCGACATCAGCCTCTTCATCGGTACGCGCCCGATGTGGACGGCGGCCGCAAGCCACCGGCTCGCCGTCGCGGCGGTGATCTCGGTCTGCTACGCCTCGATCCTGGTGACGGGCGTCCTGACGCTGACCGTGCGCCGGAGTCGCTCGCTGGCCCGCCTCGACCTGGTGGTCCTGGTGACGGCCGTGACGCTCGCGGTGTGCGGGTTCGCCATCTACCACGGCGGCGGCGACGAGTCCGTCCTCACCGCGCAGGCCGCCCGTGAGTTCGTCGCCGGGCACCAGGTCTACGACCAGCCGTGGCCCTGGCTCTTCGGGCAGCACGGTGTCGCCCTCACCCCGACGATGACCGGCGGCTACGACTACACGTACGGCTATCCGCCGCTGCCCCTGCTGCTCACCGCGCCGCTGCTGTGGGTCGGACACGGGGCGGCCCCCGCGGTCCTCGCCGCCACCGGCGCCCTGATCGTGGGCACGATCGTGATGTGGCGGATGCTGCCGACGCAGTGGCGGTCCGCGGCCACGCTGGTCTGCCTCGGCCTCGGCCTGCTGACCGCGTACGCCCGGCTCGGCTATCCGGCGATCGTCGCCTGCGCCTTCCTCATCCCGGTGGTGGTGGGCTGGCCGCGGATGGGCTACGGCGGGTGGAGCGACTGGGCGCGGGCCGCGTGTCTGGGCGCGGCCTGCGCCTCGCAGCAGCTGCCGTGGTTCCTCACGCCGTTCCTGCTGGCCGGGGTCTACGCCCTGCGCCGCGGCGACCTCGGAGCGCGCGCGGCGGCGGCCGCCGTGGGCCGGATCGTGGGGGTGGCCGCCCTGACCTGGCTGCTGATCAACGCGTACTTCATCGTGAGCGAGCCACGCAGCTGGCTCTCCGGGATCGCGCTCCCGCTCACCCAGAAGGCGAACCTGCACGGCCAGGGCCTGGTCGGCATCTCGCTGTACTTCACCGACGGCAGCGACCGGCTGTCCTGGTACTCGCACGCGAGCATGCTGCTGGCCGCGGGGCTGCTCGGGCTCTTCGTGCTGTTCGTGCGGCGGCTGGGGCCGGCCGCGGTGGTCCTGCCGTGGTGCGCGTTCTTCCTGGCGACGCGTTCGCAGGACGGCTACTACCTGATGATGACGCCGCTGTGGCTGGCCGCTGCCGTGACCGCGCCGCCGTCGGCCTTCACCACGGCGTGGCAGCCCCGGCCCGCCTTCCTGCGCGGCCCGCACCGGCAGCGGGCGCGCATCGCCGCGGGTGTACTGCTGATCGCCCCCGCCCTGGTCGCGTCGACCCTGGCGGTGACGGGCTCACCGCCCCTGAGGATGCGACTGGTCGGCGAGAGGCGGACCACCACCGCCAAGGCCGTGACCGCGCTCACCGTCCGCGTCACCAACCTCGGCGACACGGCCCTCGCCCCGCACTTCACCCTGACCACGGGCCAGGGCATGGGCCGCTACTGGTCCATCAGGTCCGGCCCCGCCACACTCGGCCGGCACGCCTCGGCCAGCTACGAGCTCCTGCCGCCCTCCGGCAGGTTCACCCTCCCCGGCGCCGGAGTACGCATCCGGCTGCGGGCCGTCTCGGGCACGCCGATGACGCTGTCCAGCACGGATCTCCATCTGAAGGCCCCGGCAAGCAGCCGTTAGGTCCCCTGGCGTACGCCGCCGGTCGCGGTTCTCCGCGGCCGGCGGTAGACGTCAGGAGGATGATCCGCAAGCGGCGTACTGCGTTCTCAGTAGCCGGAGATGTCGGCACGCGCACGACGACGGGAGGGGGCTGCCACGGGGAACCTGATGGGGTTCCCGAGATCGGACGAGTGGAGACCTCAGCCCGTGGCTACTTTCCTTTATCGACTGGGCCGTACGGCCTTCCGGCGACGTTGGTACGTCGCCTTGATCTGGGTGGCGGTGCTCGGCGCGGTCGGCTTCGGTGCGGCCAAGGCGCCCGCCGCCCCCGACGACTCGAACTCCATGCCGGGGATCGAGTCCCAGAAGGCGTTCGACCTCATGGAGCAGCGCTTCCCCGGGGCGAAGGCCGACGGGGCGAACGCCCGGATCGTCTTCGTGGCCCCCGACGGGCAGAAGATCACCGCCGCCGAGAACAAGAAGACGATCAACAAGCTGGTGGACGAGGCCGACGACGGCGCGCAGGTCGCGAGCGCGGTCAGCCCCTTCCAGGCGAAGGCGATCAGCAAGGACGCGACGACGGCGTACGCCACCATCACCTACAAGGTGAAGGCCGACGACCTCACCGACGCCGGCAAGAACCACCTCGAGGACGCCATCGCGCAGGCCAGGAAGTCCGGCCTGACGGTCGAGGTCGGCGGCACCGCGCTGGCGACCCAGCCCTCCGCGGGCGGCTCGGCCGAGGCGATCGGTATCGCCATCGCCGCACTCGTCCTGCTGATCACCTTCGGTTCACTGACCGCCGCCGGGCTCCCGCTGCTCACCGCGATCATCGGTGTGGGCGTCTCGATGGCCGCGATCATGGCCCTGTCCAGCGCGTTCGGCCTGTCCTCCACCACCGGCACGCTCGCCACCATGCTCGGCCTCGCCTGCGGCATCGACTACGCCGTCTTCATCGTCTCCCGCTACCGCGAGGAACGCGCCAAGGGCCGCACCCCGCAGGAAGCCGCGGGCCTCGCCACCGGCACCGCCGGATCCGCCGTCGTCTTCGCCGGCCTCACCGTCGTCATCGCCCTCGCCGGCCTCTCCGTCGTCGGCATTCCCATGCTCAGCAAAATGGGCCTCGCCGCCGCCGGAGCCGTCGTCGTCGGCGTCTTCATCGCCCTGACGCTGGTCCCGGCCCTTCTCGGCTTCTGGCCCAACGCCGTACTCTCCCGTCACTCCCGCAAGACCGGAGAGATCAAGGAAAGCGGGGAGAACAACGGCGGCAGCCGCTGGGCTCGCTTCGTCCTGCGCCGCCCCCTCCCGGTACTCCTGCTGTCGGTCGTGGGCCTGGGAACGCTCGCCATACCCGTCATGGACCTCCAGCTGGGCATGCCCGGAGACGAGGCCAAGCCCACCTCCACCACCGAGCGCCGCGCCTACGACGACCTCGCCGAAGGCTTCGGCCCCGGCTTCAACGGCCCCCTGACCATCGTCGTCGACGCCAAGGGCGCCCCGAACCCCAAGACCGCGGTCACGACCATCCAGAAGAAGATCAAGACCACCGACGGAGTCGTGTCCGTCTCACCCGCACGCTTCAACCCCGCGGGCGACACCGCCATCTTCTCCGCCGTCCCCTCCAGCGCGCCCACCGACGCCAAGACCCAGGACCTCGTCAGGACCATCCGCGACGAACGCCCCGCCACCGAAACCTCGACCCACGCCGAGTTCGAGGTCACCGGCACCACCGCCCTCAACATCGACATCGCCCAGAAGACCCAGAACGCCCTGATCCCCTACCTGATCGTGGTCGTCGGCCTGGCCGTCCTGCTCCTGATGGTGGTCTTCCGCTCGATCCTGGTCCCGATCAAGGCGGCCGTCGGCTTCCTCCTCTCGGTACTCGCCGCCCTCGGCTCCGTCGTCGCGGTCTTCCAGTGGGGCTGGCTGGCCTCGCTCCTCGGCGTCGAGACCACCGGCCCGATCATGAGCATGATGCCGATCTTCCTGGTGGGCATCGTCTTCGGCCTCGCGATGGACTACGAGGTGTTCCTCGTCGCCCGGATGCGAGAGGCCTACGTCCACGGCGACAGCCCCAGCCAGGCCGTCCGCAGCGGCTTCCGCCACAGCGCCCGCGTCGTCGTCGCCGCCGCGCTGATCATGATGGCCGTGTTCTCCGGATTCATCGGCGCGAGCGAGTCCATGATCAAGATGATCGGCTTCGGCCTCGCGATCGCCGTCCTGTTCGACGCGTTCATCGTCCGCATGGCCTTCGTCCCAGCGGTCCTCGCCCTGCTCGGCAACGCCGCCTGGTGGATGCCGCGCCGGCTGGACCGGATCCTGCCCAAGGTCGACGTCGAAGGCGAGGGTCTCGTCCACCAGACCGCCGTCGCCCCCGTGCACGACGCCCCAGCCACACAGGAACCGGCCCGCATCTGACCGTCCGGCAGCGGCTCGCCAGGGACCATCCCCCTCGGGCACAACTGCCCTACGCGCCTCGCCAGTTCACTCACCCGTGATACAGCACACGGACGACGTACGCGTCGGGCGGGAGTGCGTCGAGGTACTCGTTGAAGTAGCGGCGTCGCTCGGTGCCCGCGATGGTGAGCCAGCGTCCGTCCAGGGTCAGCCAGGCGTTCGTGGACAGGACGTCGTCCGCGGCTTCGCGTACCAGGGTCTCGAGGTCGTCGCCGAAGCGGGCGACCGGGTCGCCGCCGACGAGGTCCCGCAGTTCCGGGTGGTCCCGAAGCGCCGCGATGACCGGCTGCGTGCGGAAGTCCTCCCGGACCTGTGGCTGCGGGTAGCCCTCGGGATCGGCGAAGTGCCGGCCCCAGAAGTCGCTCGCGGCGCGCGCGGGCGGGTAGGCGGAGGCGAACGCCTGCCAGGCTTCGAAGGCCCGGCGCGCCTTGCCGGCCGCCTGCGCGCGGGGCCATTCGAGGTCCAGCAGCGCACGCGGCCCGCCGTCGCAGAGCGAGGGCGCAACGTTGCGCGGCTCTCCGGAGAGGGCTTTGGACCCACGGATGAGGCGCGGGTCGTCTTCGTCCCCCTGGACGACCGGGAACTCGCAGCCACGGCCGTCGATCCGCCAGTAGTCCCACCAGGTCTCGACGTCCGGTACACCGGGCTCGGCGTCGCGGTTGTAGTCGTACGGCGCCATGGCCGCACCGACGGCCCGGAGGACGTCCCCCGGGGCACACCGGGGGACGCACACGGTCACTCGCTCTTTCGCCATGGCCCTTCCCTCGGCCTCGTCCTCACGCTCATGCCATCGGCGCCGGATCGCACAACACACGACCGTCTGTCACACCAGACGCCGGATCTCTCCGCGCACGCGATAGAAGCCACCCGATGAGGAGTGCAGCGCGTCCACCACATAGCGGGCGCCGGGCTGGCGTATCGCACGCGGGAACTGGACGTTCCAACTGGGCTCATAGCCCTCGGAGACCACGTGCACGCGCACTCGGCCTCCTTCCTGAGTGCACTCCACGACGACCCCGCTCCCCGGTGCGGGGACGGCGCTGACCGTGGCCACGGAGGCGGCGGTGGTCAGCGGTGCGTACGTCGGCAGGGCGGCCGCCAGTTTGATGTCCGCGGCGACCGGGACGGTGCCCGACTGGGCGGCGTTGATCGCGGCCTCGCTCGCGTCGATGCAGGCGAGCGAGCCGTCCGTGGAGACGAGGTAGAGCCTTTCGTCGTGGTACTGCATGGACAGCGCCGAGCCGCCGCCCGTGCCGAGCTTCCACAGCCGGGTGCCGTCGGCGGTGAAGCAGTAGACGGAGGAGGCGGAGTCACCGGCGAAGACGTACCGCCCGCCGGGTGACGTGGCACACGAGTACACCGCGGCGTCGCACGCGTAGGAGGCCTCGATCCGCCCGTCGGACTTGGCGAGCCGCTGGACGACCCGCCGTCCCGTCCCGGCGTAGACCGCGCTCTCCTCCTGCCATCCGAAGAGCACATTGCCGTTGGTCGCGGTGTGCCAGAGCTGGCTGGTGCCGTCCGCCGCGTAGGCCGTCACACCGCGGCTGTGCCCGTGGTACACGGCGTGGTCGTCGGCCCGCACCATCCACGCGTTGTCCCCGGACGAGTTGCGCGACCACTGGAGCTCGTCCTCGTGGTCGATGACCGTCAGACCGCCGTTGCGGTCGGAGACGTTCAGCACGCCCGCGTGAATGTCCAGCCAGAAGATGTCCACCTCGGCCGCTATCTCGTAGGCCGCGAACGGCACCTTCGAGGAGAGGTCGTACACCCGGCCGTCGTCACAGCCCGCGTAGATCCAGAAGTCGTCCGCCACCAGGCACTTCACACCGTCCGGCAGGGAGTAGTGAGCCAACACCTCACCGTCGTGGCTCAGGTTGTAGACGCTGCCGTGCTGGTTGCCGACCCAGCAGCGGTCCTCGTCCACATGGATGCCGAACGCCGAGGCGCCCGTGCGGAACCGCCACAGCACCGGGGCCGTCGCCCGCGCCGTGGACGGGGCGGACGTCACCTGACGACGCGTCACGGGCCGGGCCGCGCGCTGCCCTTGAACGGCGGGCGCGTACCCCTTGCGCACCTTCTCCGCTATCTTCTTCGCCGCCGCCGCGTTCGCCTTCTCGACGGTCGCGAACGCGGAGGCCTGACGCTGCCCGTCCACACCGATCCGTCCGTACCGCACGGAGACGGTGGTCCCCTCGACCGTCACCTCGTAGAACTTGTGGGCACCGCCGCATTCCTGGGACAGCTCCAGATACGTCGTGTTCCCCGACTGTCGTGCCTGCGCAGCGGACACAGCACACCCCTCCCCAAAGGCCCGGTCGGCCGGTTCGGCCGTCTTCCAGTGACTCCAAACTAGTGGTCACCACTGACAACGACGGGGGCGTGACCGAGGCCGCTGCGCGAGGACCTTCAGGTCAGGAGTCCGCCTTCACCGGCTCCGGAATCGCCACGCACTCCACGGAATGCGTCATCGGAAGCGTCCGCCCCCGCGCGACCGCATCACCTCGTCCGCCGGGGACCAGCCGTCCTCGCCGACCGTGGCGTCAAGGGATCCGTAGGCGGTCACCAATCGTGAATCCAGCCTCACAGATCGAGCACAAATTACATACATCCCTCTCTTCATACTGGCCCCGATGGTCTAGATTGACCATGCTTCAGCTGTTCGGACACGAGGCGACCATTAATGATCTATAGGTCCGGCGCTACGGAAAGCCAGCAGTCACGTCCCCGGCGCCAGACGTGGGGGTGATCAGTTCTTGGGGCCCGAGAGGGGCCTTGGGCGCGGGGAGCGCCCGAGGTTTCGACGGGTTCCCGTGCGCCTCGGGAGTCCGGCAGGGCATGCAAGTCTGCTGCCGCCAGGGTGGGTTGTCGAAGTAGCTCTGAAATTGCCGGGATGTCATGCGGGGGGCGGGGGCCGCCCGCGGGGAGGAACAGCGCGGTGCGGGGGGCGGGGGGCGGGGGGCCTCCCGGGGCGAGGAACGGTGCGAGGCGAACACGTCGAAACACTGGGGACCTGGGGGGTTCTGTGCGGCAAGGGGGACTAGTCAGACCGTTTCCGTCGGCGCGCGAGCGTCTGGCGAACGGCGCAATCAGACAGCCCGCGATCGAATGGGAGCAGCGGTACCGCCGTGCCGTGATCACCAGCGATACCGTGGCCACCGCCTTCGTGGTGGCGGCGATCGGCAACTTCTTCGGGGCCCGGGACGCGGCCAACTGGCATGAGAAGTGGGGGATTCTCGCATTCGGCACCGAGCTGCTGGTGCTGGGGACGCTCGCGGTGAGCCGGTCGTGGGCTCCGGCCGTGCTCGGCCAGGGCGCCGAGGAATTCCGCCGGCTCGGACGCTCGTTGTTCACGGCGACCGTCGTACTGGCGCTCGGCGGGATCGCTCTCACCTCGCGCAACATCAAGCTCTGGATCTTCGTCGCGATCCCCGCGATCGCGCTCGTCACCATGCCCGCGCGGTATCTGCTGCGCCTCTGGCTGCACAAACAGCGGAAGGAAGGACGGTGCCTGCGACCCGTGCTCGCTGCCGGGAGCCTGGCCACCGTGCGCGACCTGATCACCCGCACCCGCAAGTTCCCGCACCTCGGCTGGCGGGTGGACGCGGTGTGCACGACGGACGGTCTCGGCTTCGACGGTGACCAACTGGACGGAGTGCGGGTCGTCGGCCGACTGACGGACGTCGCGGGCCACGTCCACCGCGACGGCTACCGTGTCGTCGCGGTCACACCGGACCCGCACTGGTCACCGGACCGGCTGCAGCGGCTGGCCTGGAACCTCGAAGGCAGCGACGCCGAAATGGTCGTGGCCCCCGTGCTGATGGAGGTGGCCGGCCCGCGGCTGCACATCGACGCGGTGCTCGGGATCCCGCTGCTGCGGGTCAGCATGCCGACCTTCACCGGGGGCCGCCGCGCGGTCAAGGGGGTCGTCGACCGGATGGGCGCGGCGATCCTGCTGATGCTGTTCGCGCCGCTGATGGTGTTGGTCGGGCTGCTCGTGCTGGTGGACAGCCGGGGCGGGGCGTTCTACCGCCAGCGCAGGGTCGGCAAGGACGGCCGCGAGTTCACCATTCTCAAGTTCCGCACCATGGTCGCCGGGGCTGACGGGGCACGTGCCGAGCTGGCCGACCGCAACGAGGGCGCCGGCCTGCTGTTCAAGCTCCGCCGGGATCCGCGGGTGACCCGGGTGGGATCAGTGCTGCGCCGGTACTCGATCGACGAGCTCCCGCAGCTTTTCAACGTGCTCACCGGATCGATGTCACTCGTCGGTCCGCGGCCTCCGTTACCGGAGGAGTCCGCCGCGTACGGCCCGGACATCCGGCGGCGTCTGCTGGTCAAGCCCGGACTCACCGGCTTGTGGCAGATCAGCGGACGCAGCGACCTGTCGTGGGAGGAGGCGGTCCGGCTGGACCTGCGGTACGTGGAGGACTGGTCGCTCGCCCTGGACACAGTGATCTTGTGGAAGACGCTGCGTGCGGTGGTCTATGGGCAGGGGGCCTACTGATGCGCGGGAGTCGTCGTCCGGCCGGCGCGCGGACCGCAGGCCGGGAGTGCCTGCCTGGGGGGAGGAACGGGTCATGAAGGTCAGCGTTTTCGGTCTCGGCTACGTGGGCTGCGTGTCTGCCGCGTGCCTGGCCAGCATGGGTCACGAGGTCATCGGGGTGGACGTGAACCAGGTGAAGGTCGACCTGGTCAACGACGGCAAGGCCCCGGTGGTCGAGGAGCGTATCGGCGAGCTCATCGCCGACGTCGTGCGGACCGGAGCATTACGCGCCACCGGCGACGTCCACGAGGCGATCATGGGCAGCGAGGTGTCGCTGGTCTGCGTGGGCACGCCGTCGGAGCCCAACGGCAGTCTGTGCACCACGTACTTGGAGCGGGTCACCGAGCAGATCGGCGCCGCGCTGGCCGAGGGGGCCAAGCAGGGGGGCCGGCACACCGTCGTGTTCCGCAGCACCATGCTCCCGGGCACCTGCCTGAACCTGCTGGTGCCGATCCTGGAGAAGTACGTCGGCGGCATGGCCGGCGTGGACATCGGGGTCGCGGTCAACCCGGAGTTCCTGCGCGAGGGCACGAGTGTGCGGGACTTCTTCGACCCGCCCAAGACCGTCATCGGCGAGCTCGACCCGGCAAGCGGCGACGCGGTGTCGGCGCTGTACGACGGCTTGCCCGGCGAGGTGTTCCGGGTGCCGATCCCGACGGCCGAGGCGATCAAATACGCGGACAACGCGTTCCACGGCCTCAAGATCGGCTTCGCGAACGAGCTGGGCGCGGTGTGCCAGGCGCTCGGGGTGGACTCGCACCAGGTGATGGACGTGTTCCTGGCCGACCACAAGCTGAACATCAGCCCCGCCTACCTGCGGCCCGGCTTCGCCTTCGGCGGCTCCTGCCTGCCCAAGGACCTGCGCAGCCTGGTCCACGCGGCGCAGCGGGCCGACGTCTCGGTGCCCATCCTCGCCCACGTGCTCCCCTCCAACTCCGACCATCTGCAGCGCGCGGTGGAGCTGGTCGAGCGCACCGGCAAGCGCCGGGTGGGCCTGTTCGGGCTGTCCTTCAAGCCCGGCACCGACGACCTGCGCGAGAGCCCGCTCGTCGAGCTGGCGGAGAGGCTCTTCGGAAAGGGCTACGACCTGCGGATCTACGACGCCAACGTGAGCCTCTCCCGGCTGCTCGGCGCGAACCGCGAGTACATCGAGACCCGGCTGCCGCACCTCGCGCAGCTCCTCGCGGACTCCGTCGACGAGGTGCTCGAACACTCCGAGGTGTGTCTGGCCGGGACCAGGGATCCTGCCGTGCTGTCGGCGCTGCCTCATGGCGGCGACGGACCGGTGATCATCGACCTCATCCACCTTCCCGATGCCGACGCGCGACGGACCGAACCGGGGTACATGGGCCTTGCTTGGTAACACGACCAGGGGCGGACGGCCGGGCCGGCGTGCGCTGATCCTGGTGGAGAACCTGTCGGTGCCGTTCGACCGGCGAGTGTGGCAGGAGTGCACGACCCTGCGCGACGCGGGCTGGGAGGTGCACGTCATCTGCCCCCAGGGCAGTAAGCGGGACACGGAGCCGGAGGCCGAGATCGACGGGGTGCGGATCCATCGCTACCCGTTGCGCGCGGCCACCGGAGGGCCGGCCGGCTACCTGCGGGAGTACGGATCGGCGTTGTGGCATACGGTCCGGCTGGCCCGGAAGGTCGGGCCGGTCGACGTGGTCCACGCCTGCAACCCGCCCGACCTGCTCTTCCTGCCCGCGTTGTGGATGAAGCGACGCGGGGCCCGGTTCGTCTTCGACCAGCACGACCTGGTACCCGAGCTGTACCTCTCCCGGTTCGACCGCGGCAAAGATCTGCTCTACCGCGCCGTGTGCGCCCTGGAGCGGCGGACCTACCGGGCCGCGGACGTCGTGCTCGCCACGAACGAGAGCTACCGGGACGTCGCGGTGCGCCGTGGCGGCCGGCGGCCGGAGGACGTCTTCGTGGTGCGCAGCGCGCCCGACATCGACCGGTTCCACCCCGTACCGCCCGAGCCGGAGCTGAAGAGCGGCAAGCCTCATCTGCTGTGCTACCTCGGCGTCATGGGCCCGCAGGACGGCGTCGACTACGCCTTGCGGGCCCTGGCGAAGCTGCGCGACGAGCTCGGGCGGACCGACTGGCATGCGGTGTTCGTCGGCGCCGGCGACACCTTCGACGCGATGGTCGAGCTGTCCCGGCGGCTCGGGCTCTCGGAGCAGGTGCAGTTCACCGGGCGCATTCCGGACGCCGATCTGGTGCGCTACCTGTCCACCGCGGACGTGTGCCTCTCCCCCGACCCGCACAACCCGCTCAACGACGTGTCGACCATGAACAAGGTCCTGGAGTACATGGTGATGGGCCGGCCGGTCGTCTCGTTCGACCTCCGGGAGGCACGGGTCTCCGCAGGTGACGCCGCCCTCTACGCGCCCGCCAACGACGAGGCCGCATTCGCCGAGCTCATCGCGCTGCTGCTGGACGACCCGGAGAAGCGGGCCCTGATGGGCAAGATCGGCCAGGAGCGGATCAGCGGACCGCTCTCCTGGCGGAACTCCCAGCGAGCGCTGCTCGCCGCCTACGCCGCCGCCTGCCGTGACCATGCTCCGGTCTCGGCGGGCGACCAGGACCGTGCAGGGCGGAGGCCGCGCAGTTGAGCGATGACACGATACGCCTGGTCACGATCGGGCGGATTATCCGCCGGCGCTGGCGGCTCCTCACCCTCCTCGCCATGGTGGGTGCGCTCGTCGGCTACGGCACCTCCCTGCTGTTTCCGCCGCGCTACACGACGTCGGCATCGGTACTGCTGCCGGGTGCGTGGGAGGAGCGTGAGCTGCTGACTCAGGCGGAGATCGCGACCAGTTCGGCGGTGGTCGACCGCGCGGCCACCACGCTCCACTGGCCCGGGGTCGGCGGCAACGAGCTGCGGGATCAGGTGAGCGCCACGGCCGCCGACGGGAACATCATCAAGATCTCGGGCACCGCCGACACCCCGAAGCGCGCACAGCAACTCTGCGACCAGGTGGCCCAGCAGTTCGTCACCTTCGCCGCGCGGGTCGTGGACGGCAACACCGACCCCGAAGCGGCCGATCAGCTCGAGGCACTGCGGCAGATGGTGGTGCAGACCAACCGTCGCATCACCGACCTGGCCGACGCGGCCGATCCGGGCCGGACCGTGGAGAGCGTGCAGACCCGCACCGAGCTCGAGAAGCTGCGCACCTCGCTGCAGGAGGCCATCACCAAGCTGGACCAGGCCGGCCCGGCCGCCAACAAGGCCAACATGGTCGTCATGGGGCCGGCGCCCCGGCCGACCGGCGAGGCACCGCCGACGAGGATGCAGCTCATCGTCGGCGGGGCGCTGCTCTTCTTCCTGCTCGCGGTCATCGGCCATCTCACCGCCGCACGGATGAGCCGCCGGCTGCGCACCGAACCGGAGATCGCCGCGGCGCTGGGCTCGACGCTGCTGGGCACCGTCGACGTACCCGGTGCACGGTCCGCGTACCGGCCGGAAGGCCGTGGCCCGCGAGCCCTCCTCCGCCGGCTGCTGGGCGTCGACATCCGGTGGGACATACCGACCCCGCAGACGTACGGCGACGAGGCCGGCCGGCAGATCCGCTACCGGCGGGTGTGCGCTCGCCTCCGGGACCAGCTGCCGGCCCCCCGGCGGCTGCTGGTCGTCGTCCCGGACGGCGACGAGATCGCCCACCGGGCCGCCGGGCAGCTCGTCGCCGAGGCCGAGAGCGATCCGATGCTGCGGGTGGTGAGGGTCTCGATGTCCCAGCCGTTGGTGCCGGACCGCGAGAACGAGTCCGGTGCCCTGGTCGTGCTCAGTGCGGGCGCCTGGACCGCAGTTGAGCTCGCCGGCATCGCCGAGGCGTGTGCGGACGCCAAGCACGAGGTCGTCGGCGTCGTCCTCGCCGGCCCGGTCCGGGCCCGTGCGACGCAATCCGCCGGCCGTCCCCGGGATGCCGCCACGCCGCTACTCGCGGTGGGCGACGACGCGAAGGGAAGTTCAGGGTGACGACGAGTACGACTTCGGAGTCGTCGGCCGCCGCTCCGCTGCTCGACCTGCAGTCTCTGGTGGTGGCGGTGCGGAGGCGGCGCCGCCTCTGGTGCTCCATGGCGCTGCTGGGGCTGCTCGTCGGCGCGGCGGTGTCCGTGCTGCTGCCGTCGCCGCCGACCGCCGTGGCGAAGGTGCTGGTCGCGCATCAGGAGGACCAGCCGAACGACCCCGGAACGCTGATCCGCACCGACGTCGGACTGCTGCAGACCACGCGGATCGCCGCCAAAGCCCTGCGGTCCCTCGGGTCCCCGGAAAAACCGGAGGACTTCATGCAGCACTACGGTGCTGTCGGCCTGACCAACAACCTGTTGCAGATCACTGTGACAGGTGACAGCGACGCGCAGGCGGTGGCCCGCGCCAAGGCGCTGGCCGACGCGTTCGTCGCGGACCATGTGACGCGGATCAAGGACGCCGCCGACGCCGAGGCCAAGGCCCTGCTCGACCAGCGTGACCGGATGCAGGGCGAACTCGCCCAGGTCAACAAGGCGATCGGAGACGGATCGTCGCAGAGCGGGCCGAAGGCGTCGGCGAACCTGGAGTCGCTCTTCGCCAGCCGGGCCGAACTCACCTCGCGGATCACCGATTTCAGCCAGCGCGCCGCGGAGGCGCGCATCGGCACGCCCCAGCTCATCGCCGGCACACAGGTCGTGGACGCCCCGCGCGCGGTGCGGCACTCCCTGCCCAGAACCGCTGCCACCAACGCCGCGATCGGGCTCGTCCTCGGGCTCGTCCTCGGGCTCGCGGTGGCCGCGGTCGGCACGGTGGTGGCGGACCGCCCCGTGCTGCGCCGGGACATCGCGGCGAACCTCGGCGCCTCGGTCATCGCGGAGCTGCCCCGCAGGCCGGGCGGGTTCAGGAGACGCCGACGGATCCGGGCGGCACGCGAACGGCTCACCGCGTCCCTGGCCCGCACCGTGCGCGGCTCCCCGGAGCCGGTGTCGCTGCTGGAACTGGGCTGTGCGCGCGGCGCGAGCGTGATCGCCCTGGACCTCGCCGGGGCACTGGCGGCGGAGGGGCCGGTGGTCATCATCGATGGGCTGCCCGGCCCGCAGCTCGCCAAGCGCCGCCCGAAGCCGGGAGACCCGACCGTGGTCAGCGGCGAGCGTGCCGCCGCTGTGTCGCATCAGGAGCGCCGGCTCGGCGTCGGCTCGGTGGCGCCCGGCACGGCGTGGACCGACCTCCAGTACCTCGGCACTCAGACCGTGCTCGTCGTGCGTGCCGGGCACGGCAGCGCCGCATGGCTGCACACCGTGGCGCGGCAGCTCGCGGACCAGCGCATTCCGGTGATCGGTGTGGTGCTGATCGACCCCGATCCGCGTGACCGGACCGACGGCACGCTGTGGGACGGGCTGCACACCGCGCTGCGCGGCCAGAACGAGCGGCTGGCCCGGCAGAACGGGACGGGCCCGCGGCGGACGGAGCGGCAGCCGATGTGGGCGGCACGCGTCCCGGACAGCGACCAGGAGGCGCGGTAGACATGTGTGGCGTCGCAGGCACTTATCGATGGCCGGACGGGAAGGCCGTGGCCGACCGGCTCACCGACATCCTCGCCCACCGCGGTCCGGACGGGGCGGGCCGTTACAGCCACCCCGTCGGCGACGGCGAAGTGCACCTCGGCCACCGCCGGCTGGCCATCGTCGACCTGTCCGAGACCGGCGCCCAGCCGATGGTCTCGGGCGGCCTCGTCCTGACGTACAACGGCGAGCTGTACAACGCACCCGAGCTGCGTGCCGAGCTGGCGGCCGCCGGGGTGCGCTTCCGCGGTACCTCCGACACCGAGGTGCTGCTGGAAGCCTGGCGGCGCTGGGGCACGGACTGCCTGCCCCGGCTGCGCGGCATGTTCGCGTTCGGGATCTTCGACGAGCGAACCGGTGAACTGGTGCTCGCCCGCGACCAGCTCGGCATCAAGCCGCTGTTCCTGCTCCGGCGCGGCGAGGGTCTGGTGTTCGCCTCCGAGCTCAAGGCGCTCGCGGCCGTGACCGGTGGTTCGCTGCAGGTGGACCATGCGGCGCTGGTGGCCTCGCTGCTGTACTACTGGGTGCCGGACTCGCGGTGCGCGTTCCGCGAAGCGGAGAAGCTGCCGCCGGGGAGCTGGCTGCGGTGCCGGCCCGACGGCCGGGTGGAGCGCGGCCGGTTCTGGCACCTGCGGGACGTCGCCGCCGAGGCCCAGGAGCGGGCCCGGGACGGCGAGCAGCCGGATGTCGCCGCCATCGTCGAGGAGTCGACTCGGCGCCACCTGCTCTCCGACGTCCCCGTGGCGACCTTTCTCTCCGGCGGTCTTGACTCCAGCTACCTGACCGCACTGGCGGCCCGCGACCGGCCCGGGATCTCGGCTTACACGATCGGGTTCCGCGCGCAGGACGCCAGGTTCGAGGCGATGCCGGACGACCTGCGCTATGCCCGGCAGGTGGCCGAGCGGTTCGGCGTCGACCTGCATGAGATCGAGATCGCTCCGAACGTGCTCGACCTGCTGCCGCAGATGACGTACCACCTGGACGAGCCGATCGGCGACCCCGCCGCGATCAACACGTTCCTGATCTGCCAGGCCGCCCGGGAGGCCGGGGTCAAGGTGATGCTCTCGGGGATGGGTGCCGACGAACTGTTCGCCGGTTACCGCAAGCACCTGGCCAACCTGATCGCGCTGCGCTACCAGCGCGTCCCGCGGCCTCTGCGGCGCGGCCTGTCCAGGGCCGTGGACCGGCTGCCGGTCGCCACCGCCCGCCGGGGGTACCGGTCGGTGCGCTTCGCGAAGCGGTTCCTGTCCTTCGCCGATCTGCCGGAGGAGACCGCGTTCCGGCGCAGCTACACCATGTACGACCAGGACGAGCTGCTCGCCCTGGTCGATCCGGACCTGGCCGGGACGGTCGAGGACGTGCTGACCGAGCATGCGGACATCTACGAGGACAACGACCTCGACGACTTCGTCAACCGCATGTGCCTGGGCGACGCCCGGATGTTCCTGCCGGGCCTGAACCTCGCCTACACGGACCGGTCGAGCATGGCCGCGTCGACCGAGGTGCGGGTGCCGTATGTGGACGTCGAGGTGGTCAAGGCGGCGTTCGCCGTGCCCGGCGATCGCAAGATCGTCGGACGGCAGGGCAAGGCCGTCCTCAAGGAGGCGGCCGCCTCGGTCCTGCCCCGGGAGATCGTGTACCGGCCCAAGGGCCTGTTCAGCGCCCCGCTGCGGGCCTGGATGAGCCGGGACCTGGCCCCGCTGGTGCGCGAGGTGGTCAACGACGGCGTGCTCGTCAGTTCAGGGCTCCTGCGCCGCGACGCCCTGGCGCGCATGGTCGCCGAGGACGCCGCCGGGCAGCGGGACTTCTCCAAGCATCTGTGGCATGTGCTGACCCTCGAGTACTGGTATCGCGGCGCGACCTCTGGCTCCGGCCAGAGCCAAGCGGCTTGACGGCGTTGAAACATGAGGAGCTCGGGTGAAACAGGTTGTTCAGAACTACAAGAGCGGCGAGCTGGCGGTGCTCGACGTGCCGGTGCCGGGGTGCAAACCGGGTGGTGTGCTGGTCCGCAGCGCCTACTCGCTGATATCCACCGGGACCGAGCTCATGAAGGTGTCCGAGGCCGGCATGTCGATGCTGGGCAAGGCCCGTTCCCGGCCGGACCAGGTGGCCAAGGTCATGCAGAGCGTGGCCACCAACGGGGTGCCCGCCACCTACCGCAAGGTGATGGGCAAGCTGGACTCCTACACCCCGCTGGGCTACTCACTGTGCGGGGTGGTCGAGCAGGTCGGCGCCGGCATCGACGACGTGAAGGTCGGCGACCTCGTGGCCTGCGCCGGCAATGAGCACGCGCTGCACGCCGAGCTGAACTGGGTGCCGAAGAACCTCTACGCCCCGGTGCCGGACGGCCTCGCGCCGCGGCACGCGGCCTTCGGCACCGTCGGGTCGATCGCGATGCAGGGCGTGCGCCAGGGCGAGCCGCAGCTCGGCGAGGTGGCGCTGGTCATCGGCCTCGGGCTGATCGGGCAGCTGGTGGCGCAGCTCCTCACCGCCTCGGGGGTCCGCGTCGTCGGGGTCGACCCCGACCCGGTGCGCTGCGAGCTCGCCGAGCGCCTGGGCGCCGCGGCCTGCGGCGATCCCGCGTCCGCGGCCGTGGAAGTCGCCGTCGCCGAACTCACCGGCGGTCATGGCGTGGACCAGGTGTACCTGGCCGCCGGCGGCGGCAGCAACCAGCCCGTCGAGCTGGCCGCGCGGCTCTGCCGGGACCGCGGCCGGGTCGTCGACATCGGCAAGTGCCGCCTGGACCTGCCGTGGAACGCGTACTACGAGAAAGAGCTCGACGTCCGCTTCTCGCGCTCGTACGGCCCCGGGCGCTACGACCCGGAGTACGAACTCGAGGGGCGGGACTACCCGATCGGCTACGTGCGCTGGACCGAGCGCCGCAACCTGGCGTGCTTCCTCGATCTCCTCGCCCGCGGCGGCGTCGACGTGGAGCCCCTGGTCTCCCATATCGCCGACTTCGATGACGCCGTCGAGACGTACCAGCGCCTGAAGGACGGCGACCTGAAGGCCGTGGCCGTGCTGTTCCGGTACCCCGAGCAGGAAGAGGAAGCGGAAGCGGGGGAAGCGGAGGCCCCGGCGGTGGCCGTGCCCGCGGTGCGACGCGGCGGCGGAACGTCCACTCCGGCCCGGTCCGCCAAGGCGCCGGTGCGCCTTGCGTTCCTCGGCGCGGGAAACTACGCGACGTCGATGCTGTTGCCGCACCTGGCCCAGCGCGACGGCGTCGAGTTGTCCACGGTCGTCACCACGACGGCGCTGTCCGCGGCCAACGCGCAGCGGAAGTTCGGCTTCGCCGAGGCGACCACCGATCTCGACGCCGTGCTCGGCGACACGTCCATCGACGCGGTGTTCGTCGTCACCCGGCACAGCTCGCACGCCGAACTGACCCGGAAAGCGCTGCTGGCCGGCAAGACGGTGTTCGTGGAGAAGCCCCTGGCCCTCACCGAGGACGAGCTGGCCGGCGTACTCGCGGCGGTGGAGGAGTCCGGCAACGACCGGCTGCAGGTGGGCTTCAACCGCCGGTTCGCGCCGCTGCTCCAGGAGGCCAGGAGGCGGTTCGGCGCCCGGACCGGTCCGGCGAGCCTGCGCTACCTGGTCAACGCGGGCCGGCTGCAGCACGGCAGCTGGTACCTCCAACAGGGCACCGAGGGCTCGCGGTTCGCCGGGGAGGGCGGACACTTCATCGACACGGCGAGCTGGCTGCTCGAGGCCGACCCGGTATCGGTGTACGCGGTCGCCACGTCCGGCAACGAGGACCTGCAGGTCGTGCTGCGCTACCCGGACGGGTCCACCGCCACCATCAGCTACGTCACCACCGGCGCGGCCGGCTTCCCCAAGGAGACGCTGGACCTTGTCGCGGACGGCAAGGTGCTGCGGCTCGACGACTTCGTCCGTGCCTCGGTGTACAGCCGCAAGCGGTGGGTCAGCTCGCGGCTGCCCAAGGCCCGGGACAAGGGCCAGTCCGCCGAGCTGGCCGCGTTCATCAAGGCCGTGCGGACCGGCGGGCCGATGCCGGTGCCGCTGGAGTCGCTGGTCGCCACCACGTCGGCCACCCTCGCGGTGCAGGCCGGCCTGGTCGGCGGCGCGCCGGTGACGCTGGCGAGCGCGCGATGACTGTGAGCTCGGGGAGTCCGGGCTGGTACCTGCGGCGGCTGTCCCGGATGGGACCACGGGAGGTCGGCGGCCGGGTGGGCGACGCGGTGCGCAGGCGGCGGTGGCGGTCGGCGCGGCCCGACTGCCCGAGCGTGACCGGCGCCCGGTTCACCGCGGTGCTGCCCGCCGGGACGATCGCCGCGATACCTCCGGACGCCGCGAAACGTCTCATCGCCGAGGCGGACCGGCTGATGTACGGGCACGTCGAGTATTTCGGGGTGGTCCGCGACGACCTGACCGACCCGGACTGGTGGTGCGACCCGAAGACCGGGCGCCGGGCTCCGTGGGGCTACGCCTTCGACGTGCCGTACCGCAACGAGGACGCGGTCGGGGACATCAAGCAGATCTGGGAGCTGTCCCGGCATCAGTACCTCAGCGTGCTCGCCGCCGCCTACGCGATCACCGGGAACGAGCGGTACGCCGAGCGCGTGGCCGAGCACCTGCGGTCGTGGTGGGCGGCCAACCCACCGCTGCGCGGCGTGCACTGGATCAGCGGCATCGAGCTGGGCATCCGGCTGCTGTCCTGGGTGTGGATCCGCCGGCTGCTCGACGGCTGGCCGGGCGCGGCCGGGCTGTTCGAGGACAACCCGGTGGCGCTGAACCAGATCTGGCACCACCAGCGCTGGCTGGCCGCCTTCCCCAGCCGGGGGTCCTCGGCGAACAACCACGTCATCGCCGAGGCCGCCGGGCAGTTCGCCGGGGCCTGCGCGTTCGGGTGGTTCCCCTCTTCGGCGCGCTGGCGAGCCGGCGCGCTGCGGTCGCTGGAGCGGCAGCTGCGCGGCAACACCTTCGACTCCGGCCTCAACCGCGAACTGGCCACCGAGTATCACGGGCTCGTGCTGGAGCTCGGCCTGGCCGCGGTGGCCGAGGCGGATGCCGCCGGTGTGCCGGTCCCCGCGTCGATCCGGCAGGTACTGCTGCGGATGACCGACGCGCTCGCGGCCATCGTGGACAGCCGGTTACGGCCACCGCGCCAGGGGGACGCGGACGACGGGCACGGTCTGGTCGTGGACGGCGCGGGAACCGACCGCTGGGCCTCGCTGCTGGCCACCGGGGACGCCGTGTTCGGCCGGCTCGCCTGGTGGCCGGCGGTGACCGGCACCGATGTGCGCACCCCGCTGCTGGCCGCGCTCATCCGGCCGTACTCGAAGGAGGAAACCGCACCGGCCGCGTCCCGCCCGGCAAGCCGGCCGGCCCATTTCGCCGACGCGGGCATGACCATCCTGCGTGATCCGGCAGGGATCTGGTGCCGTTGCGACGGTGGTCCGCACGGCTTCCTGTCCATCGCCGCGCATGCCCACGCGGACGCGCTGTCCGTGGAGGTCCGGCACGACGGGGTCGACGTGCTCGCCGACCCGGGGACGTACTGCTACCACGGGCAGCCCGAGTGGCGGCGGTACTTCCGGTCGACCCTCGGCCACAACACCCTGCAACTGGATGGCGGTGACCAGTCCGTCTCCGGCGGGCCGTTCCTGTGGACCCGGCAGGCCCGCAGCCGCGTCCTGGTCGCCGAGACATCCGACGCCTCCGACGGGGGGACGGCCCGCTGGTGCGCCGAGCACGACGGTTACCAGCGCTCCGTGCACCGCCGCCGGGTGGAGCTGACCGGCGCGAGCCAGGAGCTGAGGGTGGTCGACGAGGTGCGCGGCCCGCGCCGGACCGTGCACCTGGCCTTCCACCTCGGGCCGGCGATCGCCGCGGACCTGGCGGGCAACCGCGCAGTGCTCACCTGGACTCGGAACGGCGAGGACCGCTCCGCGGTGCTCGACCTGCCCGGGCAGCTGCGCTGGCGGGCGCATCGCGGCGAGACCGACCCGCCGCTGGGCTGGTACTCCGCCGGTTTCGGGCGCAAGGAACCCACCACAACCCTGGTCGGTACCGGCTTCGCCGACGGCGCGGAGGGCTTCACCACCGTACTCAGGTTCCGCGGCTAGGGGGGCGCGTGGGGATCAAGAGGCGGCACTGGGCGTTGGCGGCGGCACCGCTGGCGCTGTCCCTGCTGGCGGCGACCGGCTGTGAGAGCACGCCCGGCGCCCGGGCGAAGCCGGCCGCTACGCCATCCACGCCCGTGGCCGGGGTGTGCGCCAAGCCCGCGGCCGGCCCGGCGAAGGCGCCGGCGGGCGCGGTGACCGTCGACCCCGCGGTGGTCGGTGACCTGGCGGCGAAGACCAAGAGCAGCCCCCCGAACACCACGTTCTGGCTTCGACCGGGCAAGCACAGGCTCGAGCCGGACCGCTACGCCCAGGTCATCCCCAAGAAGGGGGACAGCTACCTCGGTGCGCCGGGCGCGGTGCTCGACGGCCGCAAGACCAACCAGTACGCGTTCGGCGGCACCGCCCGCGACGTCACCATCCGCTACCTGACGGTGCAGGGTTTCGTCGCGCCGCGCGACGAGGGCGTGGTCAACCACGACTCGTCCGACGGGTGGGTGATCGAGCACGCGACGATCCAGAACAACTCCGGCGCCGGTCTGATGGCCGGTGCCCGCCAGCGGGTCCGCGCCAGTTGCCTGCGGGACAACGGCCAGTACGGCATGAACGCGTACAAGGGCACCGGCCGTATCAGCGGCCTGGTGGTCGAGGGCAACGAGATCGTGGGCAACAACACCGGCGACTGGGAGCGGCGGCAAAAGGGCTGCGGCTGTACCGGAGGCATCAAGTTCTGGGCCGTCAACGGCGCCGACGTACGCGGCAACTGGGTGCACGACAACCGCGGAGCCGGCCTGTGGGCGGACACCAACAACAACGACTTCCTCATCGAGGGCAACGTGCTCGAGGCCAACGACGGTGCCGCGCTGATCTACGAGACCAGCTACAACGCGGTCATCCGGAAGAACACGATCCGGCGGAACAACTGGGTCGAGGGCCGCAGGTACGCCGACAGCGGCGACAACTTCCCGTTCGCGACCATCTACCTGTCCGAGTCAGGCGGCGAACCACGGATCCGAGCCCGCACGGACAAGATCGACATCTATCGGAACGTGCTGGAGAACAACTGGTCCGGGATCACCCTGTGGGAAAACGCCGACCGGTTCTGCAACAGCCCCGCCAACACCTCGTCCGGTGACTGCACGTTGCTGGTGAAGAACACCCACCGCTGCGCACAGCCGGCGATCGCCACCGCGCCGCTCTACGCCGACTGCCGGTGGAAGACCCAGCGGGTGGACATCCACGGCAACCGCTTCGTGCTGGACAAGTCCGTCGTCGACTGCACGGTGAGGTGCGACCGCATGGCGGTGCTGGCCAACTACGGCACCTATCCGGACTGGTCGCCGTACCAGGGCGAGCGGGTGGCCGAGGCGATCACCGGCAAGCAGCACAACCGCTGGCACGACAACGTCTACGTCGGACCATGGAAATTCGTCGCCCACGACCCGAGCCGAATACTCGACTCCGGGCAGTGGCAGGGCACGCCGTACCAGCAGGACGCGGGCAGCACCTTCCGCGCAGGGGACGGTGGTTGAGATGGGCGCGGACCACACGCCGAAGATCGTCGGGACAGTCTGGGGGCTGCTGGTCCTCAACACGCTCGGCTCCGCCGGGGCGAAGACCATCATCCCGCTGCCCCGCTCCCTCATCCAGATGGTCACCATGGGCGCGCTGGTCGCCGCGTTCGCGCTGGCGCTCGCGGTCAATCTGCGGCTGCGCATCCGAGCCAGCGCCTTCCTGTTCCTGCTCACCCTGCTGCTGGTGGAGAGCGTGATCTCCAGCGTGCACCTGGAATCCGGGTTCGGCGCGCTGTTCCGCTGCTTCCGGCTGGCTCTCTTCGTCAGCACGCTGTGGCTGCTCAGCCGCTGGTGGGACGGCGGCCCGACGTTCGTCCGGCACCACATCCGGATGTACCTGGCGGTGCTCGGGACGGTGGCCGCCGGCTTGGTCGCCTCGCCGGGCGCGGCCCTGCCCGACCTCTACGGCGGCCGGCTGGTCGGCGCGTTGTGGCCGCTCACCCCGCCCCAGATCGGACAGTACGCCGCGGTGATCATCGGGCTCACCGTGCTGCTCCTGCTGGGCCGCCGGACCGACAGGACCAGCGCGGCCGTGGTCATCGTGCCGTCGCTCGTCCTGCTCGCCCTGACCCACACCCGCACGGCCACGCTCGGCCTGCTCATCGGGCTGGCGCTGGCGATCGGCTCGCTCATCCTGACCAGCGCCGCCGCCCGCCGGTTCTTCACCTGGGCGGTGGTGATCGGCGCGGTGGCCGCGGTGGGGTTCGCCTCCGCGCTGCAGACGTGGTTTCTGCGCGGACAGAGCCAGGAGAACTTCTCCAGTCTCACCGGCAGGGCCAAGGTCTGGCACGCCCTGCTGACAGCACCCCGGACGACCTCGGAGTACCTGTTCGGCGTGGGCCTGGGCGACAAGTCGTTCAACGGGCTGCCGATCGACAACAGCTGGCTGGCCGTCTACAACGAGCAGGGCGTGATCGGCGTCACCCTGGTGGCGGCGGTCATCACCGTGCTGGGCGGCGTCGCGTTGCTGCGGCCACCGTCACTGTCCAGGGCCTGCGCGATCTTCCTGATCAGCTACTGCGCGATCGCGTCGTACACCGAGGCCGGTCTTGGCGACGCCTCGCCCTATCTGCTGCATCTGGCCGTGGCCGCCTCGCTGCTGACGGCACCTGCCGCGGCCACTCCCCTCGCGGCGCCCGAAGTCCCTCGACGACGCGTCCCGCGATGGGCCCAGAGATCGGAGGTGACCTGAGCATGCACGTCCTCGTGGTGCACAACCGCTACGCCTCGGCGCAGCCGAGCGGGGAGAACAAGGTCGTCGACCAGGAGGTGGCACTGCTGCGCGCGGCCGGCCACCGGGTCGAGGTGTTCGAGCGGCGCAGCGACGACATCGCCGCCCGCTCCCTCCTCGGCAAGGTCGCGGTGCCGCTCCTCGTGCCGTGGAACCCGGCGGTGCGCGCGGAGCTCGCCGCCCGGCTGCGCACCGAGCGGCCGGACGTGGTGCACGTCCACAACGTCTTCCCGCTCCTGTCGCCCGCGGTGCTCGCCGCCTGCGCCGACGCCGGTGTGCCCGCCGTCGCCACGCTGCACAACTACACCCAGGTCTGCCCGCCCGGCACGCTCCAGCGGGACGGCCGGCCGTGCACCGAGTGCGTCGGGTCCGCGCCGCTGCCCGCCGTCCGGCACGGCTGCTACCGCGGCTCCCGCCTCGCGACGGTGCCGCTCGCCGTCAGCATGTCGGTCAACCGACGGCGGTGGTGGTCCGGCGTGGAGCGGTTCTTCTGCATCTCCGCGGCGCAGCGCGATGTCCTGGTGCGGGCCGGCATGCCGGCCGAGCGACTGGCGGTGAAGCACAACTTCGTGCCCGAACCGGGCGCCCGCCGGGATGGCGCAGGCGATCATCTGCTCTATCTCGGCCGGCTCGCGGAGGCCAAGGGCGTACGGCTTCTCATGGCCGCGTGGGACGAGGCAGAGGCGAGCGGCGGTGTGGGCGTCCCGCTCGTGATCGCCGGTACGGGGCCGCTGGAGCCGGAGGTGACCGCCTGGGCGGCGGGCCGGGACGACGTGCGGTACGTCGGCCTTTATGACACGGCGGAGTGCCGGCAGGCCATCGCGCGGTCGGTCGCCGTGGTGGCTCCCTCGACGTGGCTGGAGGCGTTCGGCCTGGTGGTCGTGGAGGCGATGGCGGCCGGGGTCCCGACCGTCGCCGCAGGTCACGGCGCCTTCGTCGAACTCGTCGAGGACGGCGTCACCGGGCTGCTGCACCGGCCGGGCGAGCCCGCCTCGCTCGCGTCCTGCCTGCGCCGGATCACGGCCGAGTCGGCCCGCAACCAGGAGATGGGCCAGGCGGCCCGGCGCCGCTACGAGCAGGGATTCAGCCCGGCCGTAGGCCTTGAGCGGCTGGTCGAGGAGTACCGCACCGCGATCGCGGGTCGGTCAGCACTGGCTCGCGGTGGGGACACCCGCGCGAGCAGGGGGGATGGGGACAGCAGATGACACGATGCCGACTCTGCGGCTCGGAAGCGATGACGAGCGTCGTCGATCTTGGGGCGACGCCACCGTGTGAGAGCTTTCTCGCCGCGGACCAACTGGACCAGCCGGAGCCGGCGTACCCGCTGCACCTGCGGGTCTGCACCGAATGCTGGCTCGCGCAGATCCCTCCGCTGATCACGCCGGAGGAGACGTTCAAGGAGTACGCGTACTTCTCCTCCTACTCGACCTCCTGGGTGGAACACGCGCGCACGTTCGTCGCCGACGCCGTACAGCGGCTGGGTCTCGGCACCGACGCCTTCGTGGTCGAGGTGGCGAGCAACGACGGGTACCTGCTGCGACACGTGGTCGACCGCGGGATCCGCTGCCTCGGCATCGAGCCGTCGGTGAACGTCGGCGCCGCTGCGCGGGAGGCGGGGGTGCCCACGCACACGGCGTTCCTGAGCCCCGACACCGGCTCGGCCGTCCGCGCCGAGCACGGCCCGGCGGACCTGGTCGTGGCCAACAACGTGTACGCGCACATCCCCGACGTGGTCGGGTTCACCCGGGGGCTGCGCGCCCTGGTCGCCGACGACGGCTGGGTCTCCATCGAGGTGCAGCACCTGCTGACCCTGATCGAGGAGAACCAGTACGACACGATCTACCACGAGCACTTCCAGTACTACACGGTCGCCTCCGCGACCCGGGCGCTGGCGAGTGGCGGACTCGCGCTCGTGGACGTCGAGCTGCTGCCCACGCACGGCGGCTCCATCCGGCTGTGGGCCCGGCCGGCCGAGGTGGCCGGCGAGCCGACCCGGCGGGTGGCCGACGTGCTGGACCGGGAGAAGGCCGCCGGGCTGCAGGAGTTGTCCGGGTACACCGAGTTCTCCGCCCGGGTGGCCAAGGTGCGCCGGGACCTGCTGCGGTTCCTCATCGAGGCGGCCGAGCGCGGTGAGACGGTCGCCGGCTACGGCGCCCCGGGCAAGGGCAACACCCTGCTCAACCACTGCGGCATCCGGCCCGACCTGCTCCCGTACACGGTCGACCGCAACCCCTACAAGCACGGCAGGTTCACCCCGGGCACCCGCATCCCGATCCTGCCGCCCGAGCGGATAGCCGCCGACAGACCGGACTACGTCCTCGTCCTGCCGTGGAACCTGCGGGCCGAGCTGGTCGAGCAGCTGTCCTTCGTGCACGAGTGGGGCGGCCGGCTGGTCTTCCCCATCCCGGAACTGAGCATTGTCGAGGCCAAGTCATGAAGGTCGTCCTGTTCTGCGGCGGTTACGGGCTGCGTATGCGCAACGGAGCTTCCGACGACGTGCCCAAGCCGATGGCGATGGTCGGCCCGCGGCCGCTGATCTGGCACGTGATGCGCTACTACGCGTACTTCGGGCACACGGAGTTCATCCTGTGCCTCGGGTACGGGGCCCACCACATCAAGGACTTCTTCCTCAACTACGAGGAGACGACGTCCAACGACTTCGTGCTGCGGGGCGGGCGGACCGAGCTGCTGTCCACCGACATCGCCGACTGGACGATCACGTTCGCGCAGACCGGCATCGAGTCACCGATCGGGGAGCGGCTGCGCCGGGTGCGGCATCACCTGGACGGCGACGAGATGTTCCTCGCCAACTACGCCGACGTGCTCACCGACGCCCCACTGCCGGACATGATCGACCGGTTCGCCCGGCGCGACGCCGGTGCGTCGATGATGGTGGTGCCGCCGCAGTCGTCGTTCCACTGCGTGGACCTGGGCGAGGACGGCCTGGTGGGGGGCATCACCGCGGTGAGCGACATGCCGCTGTGGGAGAACGGCGGCTATTTCGTGCTCCGCCAGGAGGTCTTCGACCACATCCCGGAGAACGGGGACCTGGTCGCCGACGGATGCGCCCAACTGGCCAAGCGCGGCCGGCTGGTGGCGCACCAGCACCGGGGCTTCTGGAAGCCGACCGACACCGTGAAGGAGCGGGCCGCGCTCGACGACGCCTACGCCCGGGGCGACCGCCCGTGGGCCGTGTGGGAACGGGACGGCGCGGGGGCGAGCGCGACCGGCAGCAGGGACGGCTCCGGAGCGAGAGCGTGATCCGGCTCGGGGCGGGGCGCCTGGACCGGATCGTCGCGGTGGGGGCGCACTGCGACGACATCGCCATCGGCGCCGGCGGCACGCTGCTGACGCTGTGCCTCGCGCGGCCGGGTGTCCGCGTCGACGCGCTGGTGCTCTCCGGCGGCGGCAGCGAACGGGAGCAGGAGGAGCAGGCCGCGCTCGCCGCCTTCTGCCCGGGCGCCGACCTGCGGCTGACCGTGCTCAAGCTGCCGGACGGCCGGATGCCCGCGCACTGGGAGGAGGCCAAGGCCGCGGTCGAGGAGCTGCGCGAGCGGACCGAGCCGGATCTGGTCCTCGCCCCGCGTACCGATGACGCGCACCAGGATCACCGCGGCCTGGCACAGCTGCTGCCCACCGCGTTCCGCGACCACCTCGTACTCGGCTACGAGATCGTCAAGTGGGACGGCGATCTCGGCCGGCCGGCGGCGTACCAGCCGCTGACGCCGGAGATCGCCGAACAGAAGGTGCGGCTGTTGCAGGAGCACTACCCCTCGCAACGGCACCGGCCCTGGTACGACCGGGAAGCCTTCCTCGGCCTCGCGCGGATCCGCGGCATCGAATGCCACGCCCGCTACGCCGAGGCGTTCGCCGTCACCAAACTCACTCTCAACCTGGGGGAATGAACCTTGCGCGTACTGCTGACCGGACACCAGGGCTATCTGGGCACCGTGATGGCCCCGGTCCTCGCGGCCGCCGGGCACGAGGTCGTCGGTCTCGATGCCGGGCTCTTCGCCGACTGCGTCCTGGGCCCGCAGCCCGCAGACCCTCCGGGGCGACGGGTGGACCTGCGCGACGTCACGGCCGAACACGTGGCCGGGGTGGACGCCGTGATCCACCTGGCCGCGCTGTCCAACGACCCGCTGGGATCGCTGGCGCCGGACCTCACCTACGACATCAACCACCACGCGTCCGTGCGGCTGGCCCGGCTGGCCCGCGAGGCCGGAGTGCGGCGCTTCCTGTACGCGTCCACCTGCTCGGTCTACGGCGCCGCCGGCGGGGACGACCTGGTGACCGAGGACGCCCCGCTGCGCCCGGTGACGCCGTACGCGGAGTCCAAGGTGCGGGTGGAGGACGACCTGCACGCGCTGGCCGACGGCGACTTCACTCCGGTGTTCATGCGCAACGCCACCGCCTTCGGCTACTCGCCCCGGCTGCGCGCCGACATCGTGCTGAACAACCTGGTGGGGCACGCGCTCCTGTCCGGCGAGGTCCTCGTGCTCTCCGACGGCACCCCCTGGCGCCCGCTGGTGCACGCCGCCGACATCGCACGGGCCTTCACGGCCGCGCTGACCGCGCCGCGCGAAGCCGTGCACGACCGGGCGTTCAACATCGGCAGCGAGGTCAACAACGTCACGGTCGCCGAGATCGCCGAGCAGGTAGCCGAGGCGGTGTCCGGCTCGAAGGTGGTGATCACCGGCGAGACCGGTGCCGATCCGCGGTCGTACCGGGTGGACTTCTCCCGGTTCCGCGCCGCGATCCCCGGCTTCGACTGCGAGTGGACGGTGCAGCAGGGCGCGCTCGAACTCGCCGACGCCTACCGGAAACACGGGCTGACCCGGGAGGACTTCGAGCAGCGCTTCACCCGGCTTGCCGTGCTGCGCGCGGCGTCCGACGCCGGCAACGTCGACGACACTCTGCGGTGGCGCCGATGACCGCGGCCGGCGAGGAGATGCACGCGCTGGTGGAGCGGTTGTACCCGCTGTGCCGGAGCATCACCGGCGACGGTGTGCGCGCCACCCTGGAGATCGTCGGCGAATACGTCCCCCTACAGGTGCACGAGGTGCCGACCGGGACGCGGGTGCTCGACTGGACGGTGCCGCAGGAGTGGAACATCCGGGACGCGTACATCGCCGACAGCGCCGGCCACCGGGTCGTCGACTTCGCCGCGTCCAGCCTGCACGTGCTCGGCTACAGCGTGCCGGTGTCGGCGACCATGCCGCTGGCCGAGCTGCGCGAACACCTGCACACCCTGCCGGACCACCCGGCCTGGGTGCCGTACCGCACCAGCTACTACACCCCGGAATGGGGATTCTGCCTGGCCCAGGAGACCTTGGACGAGCTGCCGGACGGCGAGTACGAGGTGCGCATCGACTCCACGCTCGCCGACGGCCACCTCACCTACGCCGAGCACGTGGTCCCCGGGCAGGTCGCCGACGAGGTGATCGTCTCCTGCCACGTCTGCCACCCGTCGCTGGCCAACGACAACCTGGCCGGTATCGCGGTGGCGACGTTCCTGGCCCGCGCGCTGGCGCAGGAGACGCCGCACTACACCTACCGGTTCATCTACGCGCCCGGCACCATCGGGGCGATCACCTGGCTGGCCCGCAACGCGGAGCGGATCGAACGGGTCAAGCACGGGCTGGTGCTGGCCTGCGCCGGCGACCCGGGCCATCTGACGTACAAACAGAGCAGGCGCGGCGACGCGGAGATCGACCGGGTGTTGCGGCATGTGCTGGCCGCGTCCGAACGCCCGCACCGCGTCGCCGAGTTCACTCCGTACGGCTACGACGAGCGGCAGTTCTGCTCGCCCGGGTTCGACCTGGGCGTGGGCTCGCTCAGCCGGACCCCGTACGCCGGGTACCCCGAGTACCACACCTCGGCGGACAACCCGGACTTCGTCTCCCCGGAGGCGATGGCGGACACCCTCGCCGTCTGCCGCGAGGCGTTCGCCGTCCTCGACCGCAACCGGCAGTACGTCAACCTCAGCCCCTACGGCGAACCGCAACTGGGCCGGCGCGGGTTGTACGACTCGCTCGGCGGCCGCAGCGACGCCAAGCAGGCCCAGATGGCCATGCTCTGGGTGCTCAGCCTGTCCGACGGCGAGCACAGTCTGCTGGACGTCGCCGAGCGGTCCGGGCTCCCGTTCGACACCGTCGCCGCCGCGGCCGGCGCCCTGTGCGGCGCCGAACTGATCAAGGCATGACGCCGATGACCACCCAGGGGGAGAATCCGCAGACAACGGCGCCACCGGCCGGGTCCGCCAGGCGGGCCCTCGTCGGCCGGCTGTCCTGGGGACTGGCCGACCAGGCGGCCTCCAGCATCAGCAACTTCGCGGTGGGCATCTACGTGGCCCGCTCGCTGGGGGTGACCGCGTTCGGCGTGTTCAGCCTCGCCTGGGTGACGTACGGCGTGGTGCTCAACGTCTCCCGCGGCCTTGCCACCGACCCGCTCGTGGTGCGCTTCAGCGGCGTGCCGGACGCGTCCTGGCGCGGGGCGGTGGCCCGCTCGACGGGTACCGCACTCGGCGTCGGTACGGCCCTCGGCGTGGTGTGTCTGGTGGCCGGGCTCGGTCTCGGCGGCCGCGTGGGGCCCGCGTTCGCCGCCCTCGGCGTCATGTTGCCGGGGCTGCTGCTCCAGGACGCCTGGCGGTTCACGTTCTTCGCCGCGGGCGCCGGGCGGAAGGCGTTCCTCAACGACGTCGTGTGGGGCGTCGCGCTCGTCCCGGCCATGGTGCTGGCGGCCCATGTGGGCAGCGTGGCCGCCTTCGTGCTCGCCTGGGGCGCGTCCGCCACGGTGGCCGGGGGGTACGGCTACCTCCAGTCCGGCATCCGGCCCCGGATGACCGAGGCGCGCGGCTGGCTTCGCGAGCAGCGCGATCTCGGCTACCGGTACCTGGTCGAGAACGTCAGCCTCAGTGGCGCGAGCCAGTTGCGGGCGTACGGGCTCGGCGCGATCGTCGGGGTGAGCGCGGTGGGCGCGGTGCGGGGCGCCGAGCTCCTGATGGGCCCGTTCCTCGCCGTGCTGATGGGGCTTTCGCTGGTCACCGTCCCGGAGGCGGCGCGGGTGCTGCGGCAGGCCCCGCATCAACTGGGCAGGTTCTGCCTCCTCCTCGGCGGGGGGCAGGCCACCGGAGCGCTGCTCTGGGGCTCGGCGCTGCTGCTGATGCCCGGCCGGCTCGGCGAGCTGGTGCTCGGCGACGTCTGGCACTCCTCCTCGCAGCTCGTCGTGCAGATCACCCTCAGCGTCGCGGGCGCGGGCCTCGGCACCGGCGCGGCGGCCGGGCTGCGCGCGCTCGGCGCGGCCCGGCGCAGCCTGCGCTGCCAGCTGTTCGCCTCCGCCTGCTATGTCGGCGGCGGGCTCGGCGGGGCGGCCCTCGCCGGTACGGCCGGCTCGGCCTGGGGCGTCGCCGCCGCGACTGTCAGCGGCTCGGCCGTGTGGTGGCTGCAACTGCGGTCCGCCCTGCGCGAGCGCCACCGCGATCCCATCCCCGAAGTGAGGACCTCATGACCGACCGACCGAGGCTGAGCATCGGCCTGCCCGTGTACAACGGCGAGGAGTACCTGGCCGAGTCGCTCGACGCCCTGCTCGGCCAGACCTACGAGGACTTCGAGCTGGTCATCTCCGACAACGCCTCGACCGACGGGACCCAGGAGATCTGCCGCAAGTACGCCGCACGGGACTCGCGCATCCGGTATCTCCGGCTGCCCAGGAACATCGGCGCCACGCCGAACCACAACCATGTGTTCGCCGAGTCCCGCGGCGAGCTGTTCAAGTGGGCCTCGCACGACGACCTGTACGGCCGGGACCTGCTGCGGCGCTGCGTGGAGGCGCTGGACGAGCGGCCGGACATCATCCTCGCGCACACCGGCCAGGCGGTCATCGACGGCGACGGCCAGGTGACGGTCCCCTACGAGTACACGCTGGCCACCGACTCTCCGCGGGCGCCGGAGCGCTTCCGCAGCCTGCTGTTCGAGCCGGGCGGCGACGACTTCTACGGGGTGATGCGGGCCGACATGCTGCGCCGGGTGAAACCGATGGACAGCTACCACCACGCGGACCGCACGTTCGTCGCCGAGATCACCCTGCACGGTCCCTTCCACCAGGTGCCGGAGCTGCTGTACTTCCGCCGCGACCACCCCACCCGCGCCGAGCGGGCGAACCCTTCCAAGCGCTCCCGGTGCGTCAACCTGGACCCGCGCCGGGCAGGCCCGCTGCACCCGACGCCCCGGCTGCTCGCCGAGTACATCTGGGGCTTCGCCTCCGCGATCCGGCGGGCGCCGTTGTCCCCGGCCGACCGGCGCGCGTGCTACCGCCACCTGGCCGCGTGGCTGACCAGCCGGGTCCGGCCGGGCGCCGGTGAGCGGGTCGAGGACCGCGCCCCGGTCGATCCGGGCCTGCTCACGGTCTCCGTCGACGCCCTCGTCGCCGGCCGTGAGGGGAGGCAGGCATGACGTCCGCGGACGAAACCCCGGTGCGCGTCGGGGTGTTCGGCCTGCTCGGCTCCGGCAACCTCGGCAACGACGGATCACTCGAAGCCGTGCTCGGGTACCTCCGCGCCGAACACCCGGAGGCGGTCGTGGACGCGCTGTGCGGCGGACCCGAGGCCGTGACGACCCGGTTCGGGATCCCCGCGACGCGGCTGCACTGGTACCGCGGGGAGTACCGGACCGCGTCGCGCGCGGGCGCGATCGCGGCGAAGGGGCTGGGCAAACTCGTCGACGTCTTCCGCACCGCTGCCTGGGTGCGCCGGCACGACGCGGTGATCGTGCCGGGCATGGGCGTCCTGGAGGCGACACTGCCGCTGCGGCCGTGGGGCTTCCCCTACTCGCTGTTCCTGCTCTGCGCGAGCGGCCGGCTGCTGCGCACCCGGGTGGCGCTGGTCAGCGTCGGCGCCGCGACGATCGGCAACCGGCCGACCCGGGCCCTGGTGCGCCGGTCGGCGCGGCTGGCCGCGTACCGGTCGTACCGGGACGCGCAGTCCCGCGACGCGATGCGGGCGATGGGCGTGGACACCGCGCGCGACGAGGTCTACCCGGACCTCGCGTTCGCCCTGCCGACGCCACGGGCGAGCACGCCCTCGGACCCGTCGGACCCGCCGGGCCCCGTCTGCGTCGGCGTCATGGACTTCCACGGCGGCAACGACGACCGCGCCCGGGCCGACGAGATATACCGGCGCTACCTCGACGGGACGATCCGGTTCGTCCGCGCGCTGGTCGAGGAGGACAGGGCCGTCCGGCTGCTCACCGGTGACGAGTGCGACGCGTCGGTCGTCGCCGCGATCCTCGCCGCGGTGGACTCGCCGCTGGTCACCGCTGCCGAGCCGTCCTCACTGGCCGACCTGATGAAGGAGATGGCGGCTGCCGACACCGTGGTGGCGATCCGGTACCACAACCTGATCTGCGCGCTGAAGACCGGTACGCCGGTGCTCGCTCTCTGCTACGCGGCGAAAAGCGACGCGCTCATGGCGGAGATGGGCCTCGGCGCGTACTGCCACCCGGCGCGCGAGGTCGACGCCGACCGGCTGCTGGAGCAGTTCCGTGCGCTGGAGAAGCGTTCGGCCGAGCTGCGGCAGACCCTCGTCGAGCGGAACCTGGCCGCCGCCCGGCAACTCGAGCACCAGTTCACGGCCTTGACCGCGGCCCTGTTCCCGGCGACCGACCACACCCACGCCCACGCTCGGCAGGAGTCTCCATGAAAGCGACCGAAGTCCCGGAGATCACCGGCGCGTACCTCTTCGAGCCGACGCCGTACACCGACGAACGCGGCTTCTTCTGCCGGACCTTCGACGCCGACGTGGTCCGCTCGGTGGGCCTCGACCCGGAGGCCTTCGTCCAGGACAGCCTGTCCCGCTCGGTCCGGGGCGTGCTGCGCGGCCTGCACCTGCGCTCCGGCGCGGGCGAGGCCAAGCTGGTGCGGTGCTCGTACGGGAGGATCTTCGACGTCGTCGTGGACCTGCGGCCGGACTCGCCGACGTACCGGAACCGGGCCTTCTTCGAGCTGTCCGGCGAGACGCAGGTGACCTTGTACATCCCGGCGGGGTGCGCGCACGGATTCCAGGCGCTGACCGAGACCGCCGACACCTCGTACCGGATCGACCGCCCACACGATCCGGCCGAGGACGTGACGATCGCCTTCGACGACCCCGAGCTCGCCATCCCCTGGCCGCTGCCGGCCGCATCGATGTCCCAGCGGGACCGGGAGGCGCCGAGCCTCGCCGAGGTCCTCAAGCACCAAGAAGGTTGAGGTCGGCGTGCACACCGAAGACACCGGAGAGTTCCTCCTGCCCCGCTCGCGGCTGGCCAACGAGCGGCTGCACGCCCTGATCCCCGGGGGCGCGCACACCTACGCCAAGGGCGACGACCAGTACCCCGACGACCTGGCCCCGGTCATCAGCCACGGCCGCGGTTCCCACGTGTGGGACATCGACGGCAACCGCTACATCGAGTACGGCTCCGGCCTGCGGTCGGTCAGCCTCGGCCACGCCCACCCACGCGTGATCGAGGCGGTGCGGCGGGAACTCGACCGCGGCAGCAACTTCGTCCGGCCGTCCATCGTGGAGGTCGAAGCCGCGGAACGCTTCCTGGCCACGGTGCCGACCGCCGAGATGGTGAAGTTCGCCAAGAACGGCTCCGACGCCACCACCGCCGCGGTGCGCCTCGCCCGCGCCGCCACCGGACGCCCGCGGGTGGCCCTCTGCGCCGACCATCCGTTCTTCTCCGTCGACGACTGGTTCATCGGCACCACGCCGATGTCCGCCGGTGTCCCGGCGGCGACCAACGAGCTCACCGTGGCGTTCCCTTACGGGGACCTGGCCGCCACGGAGGAACTGCTCACCCGGTACCAGGACGAGGTCGCCTGCCTGATCCTCGAACCCGCCACCCACACCGAGCCGCCGCCCGGGTACCTCGCCGGCCTGCGCGAGCTGGCCGACCGGCACGGCTGCGTACTGATCTTCGATGAGATGATCACCGGCTTCCGCTGGTCCGAGGCGGGCGCCCAGGGCCTGTACGGCGTCGTCCCCGACCTCTCCACGTTCGGCAAGGCGCTGGGCAACGGATTCGCCGTCTCCGCGCTGGCCGGGCGCCGCGATCTGATGGAGCTGGGCGGCCTGCGTCACTCCGGCGACCGGGTGTTCCTGCTGTCCACCACGCACGGTGCGGAAACGCACTCCCTGGCGGCCGCGATGGCCGTGCAGGCCACCTACGTCGAAGAGGGCGTCACCGCGCGGCTGCACGCCCTCGGCGAGCGGCTGGCCGCCGGTGTCCGGGAGGCCGCGGCCGGCATGGGCGTCGGCGACCACATCGTCGTCCGGGGCCGCGCCAGCAACCTGGTCTTCGCCACCCTCGACGAGAACCGGCAGCCCTCGCAGCAGTACCGGACCCTGTTCCTGCGCCGGCTCCTCGCGGGCGGGGTGCTGGCCCCGTCGTTCGTGGTGAGCAGCGCGCTCGGCGACGCCGACATCGATCACACCGTCGAGGTGGTGGCTCAGGCATGTGCGGTGTACCGGAAGGCCCTAGACGCCGCTGACCCCACCCCCTGGCTGGGCGGACGACCGGTGAAGCCCGTATTCCGCCGCTTGGCGTGACGTTGACGTCAGCGACGCTCCCGCCGACCGGCGTCGGCCGTCCGATCGGCCAGCCGGTCAGCCGTCCGGTCGACCAGCCACGCGGTCGCCGGTATCACAGCCAGCGCGGTGCACCAGCCGCCCAGGACGTCGGTCGGGTAGTGCGCGCCCAGGGCGACCTGCGCCCAGCCCATGACGGCGCCGGCGACCAGCGCCGCGGCGAGCACGAGTAACGTGCCGGCCGTCCTGCCGAGGCCGAGCCGGCCGGTCGCCGGCAGCGCCACCACGAGAGCGAGCGCGGTGACGAAGGCGGTGTGCCCGCTCGGATAGGACAGGTTGTCGCCGTGGATGGTGCGCCCCACCAAGGACTTGAGCAGCGTCGTCGTCGCCACGGTCATGCCGACGCCGGCCACGACGAGCACCGCCGCGCGAGGACGCCGAAGCAGCAGGCAGCCCGTCACGGCGGCCACGACCAGCATCACCGATCCTGCGGGCTCCCCCAAGAAGTCCATGGCCAGAGCGACGTACCGCCACGGCGGCCGCACGCTGTCCGCCGTCGGCGCCCAAATCCGCGCGTCCACCATGCCGGGCTCGCTGTGGCCGGCGTACAGGACCCCGAGCGCGACGACCACCAGCGCGGCGAGGGCCGCGATCGGCCCGAGCCACACGCGCAGCGACGGGGGCAGCACCGCGGGCGCCGACCGGCCGGTCACACGCCCACCGCGTCCGGTCGACCTGCGGTGCTCTGCCGTGATCGGCAGATGGTGTTCCGGATCTTGACTCCTTGAGACAGGGTGAGGATGCGGCCCTTCATCCGACCGGCGGGCAGCCATTGATCAGCGCCCACCTGGTGGTCGGGGCCCGCGCCGCGACCCCCTCTTTGATGGCGGTCGAGCCGAACACCCGGCTCATGACCGAGACGGGGAAAAGCCCGCACACCGTCGCAGACCATCCGGCAGATGCGATGCACCTCCCCCTCCCGTCGGGGCCGACGCCATGTCACCTGCCGCTACCGCGATACCGCGCCCCCGAGAACTGCCGCTGCCGCCCGCCGACATGGCCGGGATCGTCAGAGGTACGGGCTGCGCACGGCTGGACCGGGCAAGACTGCAAACACGTCAAGCGTGAACTGAGCCGGGCCGACTTCCAGGCCCGCTTTTCCGGCCAAGCGGTCCAACGCCACTGTCGCTGGTCGACGTGGCCTTCGGCCTCCACTGGTGCCAACTCCCCACCAACGAGACCCCGTCGTCCATTTGTCACCCTAACCAACAACGCGGTCACGGCAAACCGCCGTCGGAAAGTCTGGGTGTCGACACTCCGCGAATTTTGGTTCTGGATCGCTTTGACGGCCACTCAGAACGAACGCCATCCGTGCGTCAAGCGGCCCAGTGCCCCCGGCACGCAGCCCACCACCAGGCCGAACCTATGCCGATTCCCGAGAAATCGCAGGTCAGACGGCCTGCCGGACCGGTTCGAGGATGGCGAAGCACTCCACATGATGCGTCATCGAAAAGAGGTCGTCCCGGACGAGTCACGAAGAACACCAGCTCAGGGACCGTTCTCCGGCTCATTGCTCCGCGTGCGTGCGCCGAGAGCGTCAAACGAGCGCCAAGACCAACAGTCCCCTCCTCCTCATCACTCACGACCGGCATTCGTGACGTAAAGGACAGCTTCTTCCTGCACCACCAGAATGTGCTCGAGCAGTCGCAGCAGGGAAGACGAGCCTTCGACGCATGCCCGAATCCAATTGGGGTATTCGCCTCGATTCGGGCTTGAAACAGAGGAGGAACATGGACGACGTCGCCGCTCCCGGCAGGGAAAGCGTCCCCCTGTCCGGGCATCAGGCGCGTTCCGGCGCCCTGCTCGACGGAACGCTGGAAAACCTGCGGGCTTCCGCCATCGCGATCGATGACGATGGCCTCATCGTCGCGGTCAACAGCGCGGCCCAAAGCCTGCTGGGCAGGGAAGCCTCAGAACTCGTCGGTCAGGACTTCCACGACCTGCTGCACCGGGACAGATACGGGCACTCGGTGCCGCGCACGCGCTGCCTGATGAGGAAGGCCATCCTCACGGGGGACACCAGACATGGCGACGCCGAGTGGTTCGCCTGCGGGGACGGCACTCTCGTCCAGTTGTCCTGGCTGGTCACGCCCTACTCACCCGGTCCGGGCGGGACAGGTGCGCTGGCGATGCTGTACGAGCCGAGGCCAGGGGACGTGCGCCACACCGACGGCGGGCACTCCGCGCCGCTGACGGAACTGGACCGCCTGTCCCTGCTGGCGGAGACGACCACGCAGCTCACGTCCACCCTGGACGCGGACGAGGCGCTGCACCGACTGGCGGCCCTGACCGTGCCCCGGCTCGCGGACTGGGCCGTGTTCGACCTGCTCACCGAACGTGACGAAGTACGACGCGTTCTCGTGATGGAGCACAAGGACGGCATTCTCGTCGAGCGGGACGACCTGCAGGGCCCGATGCCTCCCGTGCCGGCAGAGTCACCGATGCCCCTGTCACGGGCCCTGCGCGGCGCCGCCTCCTCCCTCGCCGGCCCCGCCACCTACCAAGGTCCGCCCGACTCCGGCATAGCGGTCGAGCAGCAGCGTCTGTTCACCGCGACAGGTATGCACTCCGCCGTCATCGCACCCATTCGCGGACTGCGGGACGTCCTCGGCGCCCTGACCCTGGGCCGCGCCCAGCGTCATGACGCCTTCACCCCTGCCGACCTGCCGCTGCTGGAGGACCTCACCCGCCGGGCGGGCCTGGCGCTGGACAACGCGCGCCTGTACCAGCGCCAGCGCAAAGTCGCCGAGACCATGCAACGCCACCTGCTGCCCCAGCTGCCCGTCCTGCCCGGGCTGGAGATGACCGCGCGCTACGTACCCGCTCCGGACGCCTCATCCGTGGGCGGTGACTGGTACGACGCCTTCGCTCTGGCCACCCACGCCCACGCACTGGCCATCGGCGACGTCGTCGGACACGATCTCGACGCCGCAGCCGGCATGGCGCAGGTCCGCAACATGCTGCGCGCCTTCGCCTGGTCCCACCCCGAGGCCGCGCCCAGCGCCGTCGTCACACGGCTCGACGATGCCGTGATGCACATAGCCGAGGTACCCATGGCCACCATGATCCTCGCCAGGCTCACCCTCGGGGATGACACACTGTGGCGCCTACGCTGGACGAACGCCGGCCACCCGCCGCCCCTGCTCATCACCCACGACGGTCAGACCCGCTACCTCGACGAGGCTCACGGCATACTCCTCGGAACCGGAGTCACCAGACCTCGCCCCGACGCCGTCACCGTCCTGCCGCCCCAGGCCACGCTCCTGCTCTACACCGACGGACTGGTCGAATCCCCGCACCACTCCATCGATCACGGGCTTGACCGGCTGCGCCGCCACGCGGCCTCGCTCGCCCACCGCCCCCTCGACTCCTTCTGCGACTTGCTGCTGGACCAGGTCCGCCCCAGCGACAACGATGACGACGTCGCCATGATCGCGCTGCGCACACCCCCTCCCGTAGGACCCGCCTGACCCGCGCGTGAGTCAGATCGAGCACCTTCGACGGCGGACCCGGCACAGCACGGCATTCGCCTCAACCACCTGACGCACACCGATGATGGGACAGCCTCCTGGCCGGCAACGAGGGCCCGGGAGGAAGACCGCCCTCACCGTGATCGCCCTGTCTGGACTCTCGTTCTGCGGGACCACGGGAGGCGGGAAGGGCGGTGCGTGTGGAGGACGAGCAGCGCCAGGGCACCGGTCGCCGCGGACCAGGTGAGGGAGAGCAGGCCGTGGGACCAGGGGATGTGCGGGGTGAGGGCTGAGCTCAGCGCCAGCTGGTTCACGCCGTACAGAGGAAGCGCGGACACGCCCGCCACATCCTCCAGCCCGCCGCGGACCAGAGAGCCGAGCAGAAGACCGATGCCGCCGTAAGCAAGGCCGGCGCCCGCAAGGGCCAGCGCCAGGGGTGCTGTGTGGCGTACGGACAGGGAGATCCACAGCAGGATCGTGGTGTAGCCCTACACCGACGTCGAGCCCCGGGGCACGACCCACGGGTTTCCGCTGCTGACGTTCGCCCGCTCGATCACGCAAGGCATAAGCCGACCGCCAGTCCCCCGGCGCCCAGGCTGCGGGATGCTCATCACCGGCTTCGAGCCGTTCCGACTTTCCTGGGACTTCCGGCCGCATCAGCCAGTACGAGCGTGAAACAACCGAAAGGGCATTCATACAGGTCAACGACCTGCGACGGCCAGACATCGCAGGTCACGGCGTTGGCTGGTCTCTTCCGGGACAAGTGATCATCAGGAACCAGCAGCTCCGCGCAGAACGTCGCCCGCCCTCGGCGCCCCATCGATATACGCCACCCGACAGGGCCTGACCGTAACGCCCACACCGCACATCATGCGCACGCACGAAACCGCAGGTCAGGCACCCTTTGCGACCGGTTCAAGGATGGCAACGCACTCCACATGATGAGTCATCGGAAAGAGATCGAACGCCCGCAGCGTCCGCACCTTGTACCCGCCGTCGCGGAAGTACCCGAGGTCGCGGGCCAGCGCCGCCGGGTCGCAGGCCACGTACGCGATGCGGCGGGCGCCCAGGGAGGAGAGGTGCTCGACCGTCTTCTTGCCTGCGCCGGCGCGGGGCGGGTCGAGGACGATCAGGTCGACCTCGGTGATGCCGGTGCGCGGAAGGACCGCCTCGACCTTGCCCTGTTCGATGCGGACCCGGTCGAAGGCGGTGAGATTGTGCCGGGCGTCCTCGACCGCGCGCTTGCCGGACTCGATGCCGAGGACCGCGCCCTTGTCGCCGAGGCGGTCCGCGAGGGCGCCCGCGAAGAGGCCGACGCCGCAGTACAGGTCGAGTGCCATCTCACCCTTGCGCGGCATCAGGCCCTGCATGACGGCCTTGACCAGGGTGTCGGCCGCCATCGGGTGGACCTGCCAGAAGCCGCCGCTGCCGACGCGGTACGTACGGCCGTCGGCCCGCTCGCGCACGAACGCGCGGCCGTGGACGCGGTGGATTCCGCCGTCGTGCTCCTCGACGCGCATCACGGAGACGGGCTTGTCGAGCTCCACGAGGGGCAGGCGGGCGCCGGGGCGGGGCTCCAGGATGACCATGCGGTCCTGGGAGCCGGTCGCGGCGATCGCGTCGACCGAGGCCATGCCGGACCAGTCGCGCTCCTCGATGCCGAGTTCACTCACGCCCGGCGCCGCGATCATGCAGCGCTCGATCGGCTCGACCTCGTGCGAGCGGTGGCGGCGCAGTCCGGCGTTGCCGTCGGCGTCCACGGCGTACTGGACGCGCGTGCGCCAGGCCGGGACCTCGCCGGCGGGCAGCTTGTCGCCCTCGGCGGGCATCACCGTGCCGTCCCAGCCCGCTTCCTCGGGCGTGAGGCCTGCGAGCCGCTGCAGCTGCTCGGCGATGACCTCACCCTTGAGGCGGCGCTGCGCGCCCGGCTTGGCGTGCTGCCAGTCGCAGCCGCCGCAGCGGCCGGGGCCGGCGTAGGGGCAGGGGGCTTCGACGCGGTCCTTGGACGCCGAGAGAATCGTCACCGCGTCCGCGCGCAGGAAGCGCGTGCCCTCCTCGCCCTCCGTGACACGCGCGACGACGCGCTCGCCGGGCAGGGCGTGCCGGACGAAGAGGACCTGGCCCTCGGCCGTACGGGCGATGCAGTGCCCGCCATGGGCCACGGGGCCGATCTCGACCTCGTACTCCTCCCCCACCAGCGATTTCTTCGGTTCTGCCTGCATGGCGGGGTGACTCCAGATGCGAAAGGGGATGAGGAAGGGGTCGCGGAACCGCGAGCGGCCGGACAACAGCCCACCAGTCTACGTGGACGTTGCCCGGCCGCTCACCACAAGCCCGTCAGCCCCCGCGGTCGCAAGGCCGTCAGCCCCCGCGATCGCAGAGCCGTCAGCTCTTGGTGTTCGAGGACTCCTTCGGGCGCTCCTCCGCCGGACCCCGGCGCACCGCACCCGGCGCGTTCCACTCCTGCCGCTTGCGGGCCCGGTTCCTCGCGACCTCCGAGGACTCCAGCTGGTAGGGCACGGAGGTGACCATCACACCGGGCGTGAACAGCAGCCGGCCCTTGAGCCGCAGCGCGCTCTGGTTGTGCAGCAGATGCTCGTACCAGTGGCCGACCACGTACTCGGGGATGATGACCGAGACCGCGTCGCGCGGGGACTCCCGGCGCAGACCCTTCACGTACTCGATGACGGGCCGGGTGATCTCGCGGTACGGCGAGTCGAGGACCTTCAGCGGTACGTCGATGCCGCGCCGCTCCCACTCCTCGCGCAGGGCCTTGGTCTCGGCCGGGTCGACGTTGACGCTGAGCGCTTCGAGGGTGTCGGAGCGCATCAGTTTGGCGTAGGCGAGGGCCCGCAGGGTCGGGCGGTGGATCTTGGAGATCAGGACCACCGAGTGGACCCGGGAGGGGCGGACGCTGTCGTCGGAGGGCCCCTCGGGGGCGGCGATCTCCTCGGCGACGCGGTCGTAGTGCTTACGGATCGCGCTCATCGTCGCGTAGAAGATCACCATGCCGAGCAGGGCGACCCAGGCGCCGTGCGTGAACTTGGTGACGAGGACGACGACCAGCACCAGGCCGGTGAAGAAGGCGCCGAAGGCGTTGATCGCGCGGGAGCGGATCATGTGGCTGCGCTGGGCCGGGTCCTTCTCGGTGCGCAGGTGGCGGTTCCAGTGCCGGACCATGCCGGTCTGGCTGAGCGTGAAGGAGACGAAGACGCCGACGATGTAGAGCTGGATCAGCCGGGTCGAGTCGGCGCCGTAGATGACGACCAGGAGTGTGGCGGCGCCCGCGAGCAGGACGATGCCGTTGGAGAAGGCGAGGCGGTCGCCGCGGGTGTGCAGCTGGCGCGGCAGATAGCGGTCCTGGGCGAGGATCGAGCCGAGCAGCGGGAAACCGTTGTACGCGGTGTTGGCCGCGAGGAACAGCACCAGCGCGGTGGCGGCGGCGAGCACGATGAACAGGAAGCTGCCCTTGCCGAAGACCGCCTCGGCGACCTGCGAGATCACCGGGTTCTGGACGTAGCCGGAGCCGATCGGGACGCCGTTGTGGATCAGGTCGGTGGCCGGGTTCTCGGCCATCCGGACCTTGGTCGACATGGCCAGCGCGATGATGCCGCAGAACATGGTGACGGCCAGCAGGCCCATCGCCGCGAGAGTGCTCGCGGCGTTCTTCGACTTGGGCTTGCGGAAGGCGGGGACGCCGTTGGAGATGGCCTCGACGCCGGTGAGCGCCGCGCAGCCGGACGAGAAGGCGCGCAGCAGCAGGAAGACGAGCGCGAAGCCCGCGAGCCCCTGGTGCTCGGCCTTGATGTGGTAGTCGGAGGTCGGCGCGCGCATGGTGTCGTTCAGGACGAGCCCGCGGAAGGCGCCCCACGCGATCATGATGAAGACGCCCGCGACGAAGACGTAGGTCGGAATCGCGAAGAGCTTTCCGGACTCCTTGACTCCGCGCAGGTTCATCAGCGTGAGCAGCACGATGACGACGACGGCGCACAGCACCTTGTGCTCGACGACGAAGGGGATGGCGGAGCCGAGGTTCTCGATGCCGGACGAGATCGACACGGCGACGGTGAGGACGTAGTCGACGAGCAGCGCGCTGGCGACGGTGAGGCCGGCCCTGGGGCCGAGGTTGGTGTTGGCCACCTCGTAGTCGCCGCCACCACTGGGGTAGGCGTGCACGTTCTGCCGGTAGGAAGCGACCACCGTGAACATCAGCACGACGACCGCGAGCGCGATCCAGGGGCTGAAGTGGTAGGCCGACACGCCCGCGATGGAGAGGACCAGAAGCACTTCCCCAGGTGCGTAGGCCACGGAGGAGAGCGGATCGGATGCGAAGACGGGGAGTGCGATGCGCTTCGGCAGGAGGGTTTCCCCGAGCCGATCACTGCGCAGTGCGCGCCCGATCAAGATCCGTTTGGGCACGTCGGTCAGTTTGGACACGCAGAGGATCGTAAGCGTTCGAACGGGGGGTCGCCCACCCGCCGCTCGACATCTGCTCTCCGAGTGAAAACGGGGAGGGGCCCCGTTGCGGATTCCGCGGCCGCGCACTTCCGCATGTCTATATGACAAAGCCCCTGTTTATCCCACTATGGAGGTTCCATGCACGCGACCGCTGAGCTCATCGGCGCCACCGCAGGACTCGTCGGCCTCGGAATCCTGACTCTTCTCAGCGTGCGCAGCTTCAATCGCCGCTGATCGCCGAGGACGCGCAGGCGAACGTGCACAGGGGTGCCCCTGATCGACCGCGCGTGTGTAGCTTGGGCGGCGGTCTGAGACCCTGTTTAGCCTGAGCCGTAACCATTCACATTCGGAAGGACGGTCGTGCACATCGTCATCATGGGCTGCGGAAGAGTGGGTTCCGCTCTGGCCCAGACCCTGGAGCAACAGGGGCATACGGTCGCTGTGATCGATCAGGACCCCACCGCCTTCCGACGACTGGGTTCCGGCTTCGGCGGCCGTCGAGTCACCGGAGTCGGCTTCGACCAGGACACCCTGCGCGAAGCGGGCATCGAGGAGGCCGGGGCCTTCGCCGCCGTCTCCAGCGGCGACAACTCGAACATCATCGCCGCCCGGGTGGCCCGCGAGATGTTCGGCATCGAGAACGTCGCGGCGCGCATCTACGACCCGCGCCGCGCCGAGGTCTACCAGCGCCTGGGCATCCCGACCGTCGCCACCGTCCGCTGGACGGCCGACCAGATGCTGCGGCGGCTGCTCCCCTCGGGTGCCGAGCCGCTGTGGCGCGACCCCACCGGCGGGGTGCAGCTCGCCGAGGTGCACGCCTCCGCCGCCTGGGTCGGCCACAAGATCAGCCGCCTCCAGGACGAGACCGGGGTGCGTGTGGCCTTCCTCACGCGGCTGGGCGAGGCGATCCTGCCCACCTCTCAGACGGTGCTGCAGGAGGGCGACCTCGTGCACGTGATGATGCGCACGGACGACGTCGAGAAGGTCGAGGCGTCGTTCGCCGAGGGCCCCGAAGAGGAGAGCGGTCACTGATGAGGGTCGCCATTGCCGGTGCCGGTGCCGTCGGTCGCTCCATCGCGGGCGAGCTCCTGGAGAACGGGCACGAGATTCTGCTGATCGACAAGGCGCCGACCGCCATCTCGGTCGAGCGCGTCCCGCAGGCGGAGTGGCTGCTCGCCGACGCCTGCGAGATCACCTCGCTGGACGAGGCGGCGCTGCAGCGCTGCAACGTGGTCATCGCGGCCACCGGTGACGACAAGGTCAACCTGGTCGTCTCACTGCTCGCGAAGACCGAGTACGGCGTCCCCCGCGTCGTCGCCCGTGTGAACAACCCCAAGAACGAGTGGCTGTTCAACGAGGCCTGGGGCGTGGACGTGGCGGTCTCCACCCCGCGTCTGATGTCGGCCCTGGTCGAGGAGGCCGTGAGCGTCGGCGACCTGGTCCGGCTGCTGCGCTTCAGCCACGGCGACGCGAACCTGGTCGAGCTGACCCTCCCGCCGGAGTCGGCCCTGGCCGGCACGCAGGTCGGCGACGTGGAGTGGCCCGAGGACACCTCCCTGGTCACGATCATTCGCGGCACCCGCGTCCTCACGCCCTCCCAGGAGGACTCCCTGGAGGCGGGCGACGAACTCCTCTTCGTCGCCGCCCAGGCCCGCGAGGAACAGCTCGAGGACCTGCTCTCGGTCCGCCGCGACGACGCGACGAGCTAGTGCCGCAACAGGCAACGTCCGCTCCTTGACGGGCAAACGTTGCCTGCCGCGGCACTAGCAAGCTCCGATACGACGTCGGGGGGGGGGGGGCCCCGGGGGGGGGGCCCCCCCCCGCGGGGGGGGGAACCCGGAGGGGGGCGGGGGGGGCGGCGGGGCGGGGGGGCGGGGCCCGGGGGCGTGGGGCG